>NZ_CP126084.1:4612500-5289572 GCF_030122845.1 Paenibacillus woosongensis | reverse complement strand
AGACTGTCACTCCTTTTAAATCTCACATTTGTGGCTTGAGCCATGCAGAACGAGTCGAAAAAAAGCATAAATAAAGGGGACTGTTATCCCCATTGGTCAGAAGGCTATAATAATTATAAACGTGGATAATTTAAAATTGTTCACAATGTTATCCACAGTCTGTTGATAATTATGTTGTTAACATCTAGATATTCACATCAAAAGCAATCTAATCATAGCAAAATAAGCCTTGTATTTCAATGTTCAGCACCAAATTATCCACAAATTCAATAACTTGTGTATAATTTTAATCCACACCACTACATATTGTTTATAAATTGTTCAGTATTCGACATAATGAGTGAATTATCGCTAAAAATTATGCACAAGTTGTTAAATAAAAGGTTGGAATTTGTGGAATCAATTTCTGGGGAACTTGTGAGTTACTCTGAACGATCCTCTTAATACATATGAATGTCGAGAAAAAAATAGGGAATGAGCAGGGGGGACCCTGATTCATTCCCTATTTTGCGTGCTGGTTTGTTGTTAGTTATCTGACGGGCTTGAAGAGCAATTTCTTTGAAAACGGGCGATCGCCTCGTAATCCTCCTCCAGCTTACGCGAAATGCGGATATAGATCGGCAGCAGCTCCTTATACACGGCAGCATGGTCTTTATTAGGCGCATGTTCATGCGTATCGCCGATCATTTCTTTGACGACGTTGAAAGAATCGATTTTGCCCAGAGCATATAAACCGAGAATTGCCGCGCCCAGGCAGGAGCTTTCGATGCTTTCCGGGATGACAACCTTCTGGTCAAAAATATCGGCCATCATTTGACGCCATAGCGGAGAACGTGCGAACCCGCCAGTGGCCTGAATTTTCTGCGGCTGGCCGATTTGTTCTTCCATAGCGAGAAGAACTGTATATAAGTTGTAAATAACACCCTCTAGTACGGCCCGGATCATATGCTCCTTCTGATGATTGAGCGTTAGGCCAAAGAAAGAGCCGCGGGCGTTCGGATTCCACAGCGGAGCCCGTTCCCCGGACAGAAAGGGGTGAAAGAGCAGCCCGTTTGACCCTGGACTTACCCGTTCGGCAATTTTCGTCAATACATCGTATGGGCTGATCCCCAGCCGGTTGGCCGTTTCGATTTCCGAGGCGGCAAACTGGTCGCGTACCCAGCGGAAAATGACGCCGCCATTGTTGACCGGGCCGCCGATGACCCAATGTTTGTCTGTCAGCGCATAGCAGAAGATCCGTCCTTTGGGGTCGAACACAGGCCGATCGACGACGGTGCGGATGGCTCCGCTTGTGCCGATCGTAACTGCTACGACCCCAGGATCAATGGCATCGACACCGAGATTGGACAATACTCCGTCGCTTGCGCCGACAATGAATGGGGTAGAAGCGGAAAGACCCATCTCCCGTGCATAGGCTTCCGACAGTCCCTGGACCACATGCGTGGTCGGCACGAGCTCAGAGAGGCGGTCGGCCGTAATTCCGGCCAGGGCAAGTGCTTCGGTATCCCAGTCCAGCTTGTGCAAATTCAGCAGTCCTGTTGCCGAGGCGATGGAATAGTCCACAATATATTGATTGAACAGCTTCTTAAATACATATTCTTTAATAGAAATAAATTTATCGGCCGCTTGAAAAATTTCCGGCATATCATGACGAAGCCACATCAGCTTTGTCAGCGGCGACATC
The DNA here is from genome assembly GCF_030122845.1 of Paenibacillus woosongensis. Taxonomy (NCBI): domain Bacteria; kingdom Bacillati; phylum Bacillota; class Bacilli; order Caryophanales; family Paenibacillaceae; genus Paenibacillus; species Paenibacillus woosongensis. The sequence goes on along the minus strand of NZ_CP126084.1, from coordinate 5,287,888 downwards.
GGATGAATTGGCGTTCCGGTACGCATATAAATGTCGTGACCGCCTAGCTCGTTCTTCAGCTTATCGGACCAAGGCTGGCTGCGGTTGTCAGCCCAGGTCAAGCAGCGCATAAGCGGTTTACCGGCCTGATCTACCGGAATAACGCTGTGCATGGCCGAACTGAACGAGACGAACATGATCTGATTGGGGGAGATTTGGCTGTGCGCCATAATTTGCTTGACGGATTGAATGACAGCCGCAAAAATCTCCTCGGGATCCTGCTCTGCGACGGAAGCGGATGGGGTATAGAGGGGATACCCCTCGTTGCTGGAAGTGATAATCCGGCCATTTTGCTCGAATAAAACGGCTTTGGTGCTAGTTGTTCCGATATCTATACCGATCATATACAAGGGATGATCCATAATAATTACCTACCCTCTATTATTAATGACTTGAAAGCTGGAAAATAAGTTCTTTCTAATTAGTATTACCCTTAATGCTGGCCTGCAAAGTTCGCCGCGAATCTGCGAAATAGTCCTCGATGCCGGATTGAATGACGGACTTGTCCCGGGTCTGCAAACTGCTTAACAGTTTCCGGTGCTTGTTGATTACATATTTCGTCTGTTCTTCACCGCGCGAGAGCACTTCCTCGTTCGTGATCAGCATGACCGTAAGGACGATAGGGCGTATGCTCGCCCATAAGTGCATAATTCGGGCATGCTGCGAAGCCTGAATCATCGTCTCATGGAAGCTGATATCCTGGGAAGTGAATTCTACGTAGTCCAGGTGCTTTGCCGCAAGCTCCATTTTGTCAATCATTTGTTCCATACGGGACAGAAGATCCGCGGAATTCGTCAGGTCCGGCTGCTGCCAGGCAAAGCTCTCGATCAAGTAACGCACATCATACAGCTCGATAATATCTTTGAGCTGAAGGCCCGTGACGACGGCACCCATCCGCTGCAAGGCAATGAGGCCTTCAGCGGACAGCGTCCTTAGTGCTTCACGCACTGGGGAGCGGCTCGTTCCGAAATCGGAAGCGATGCGGTTCTCGGATAAAATCTCGCCACTTTTGATTTGACCCCGGATAATTTGCAGACGAAGTTGGCTGGCGATGGATTCGCCCAGTGAATTTCCTTTTAACCAAGCAGCAGGATATTTCATCATACATTTAACCCCTATCTTAAAGAGAAAATTTCCATTTTAAGCATTCTTAAGCTTAATCATAGCATGGTTTTCCTTAAGCGGGCCCGCATATTTATGGTTTGTCGGCGGTTACTACTGCATGTCCACCGAATTCATTGCGGAGTGCAGCCACTACTTTGCCATGGAACGCATCCTGATCAAGGGAACGGTAACGCATAAATAGGGACAGGGCGATGACCGGTGCGCTTGCCTGCAAGTCCAGGGCGGTTTCGACCGTCCATTTGCCTTCGCCGGAGGAGTGCATGATGCCGCGGATATTTTCAAGTTTGGGATCTTTGGCAAAAGCTTGCTCCGTGAGCTCCATCAGCCAGCTGCGAATGACCGAGCCGTTCGACCAGACTTTGGCGACTTGTTCGTAATTGAATTCGAAATTGCTTTTGTCCAGAATTTCGAAGCCTTCGGCGATGGCCTGCATCATTCCATATTCGATCCCGTTATGCACCATTTTGAGAAAATGCCCGCTGCCGGCTTTGCCGGCATATAGATAGCCGTTTGTGACGGCAATATCCTTAAATATTGGTTCAATATTCCGAAAAATTGCTTCATCGCCGCCAACCATGAAGCAAGCCCCGTGCTCGGCGCCATCCACTCCGCCGGATGTGCCGACGTCGAAGAAATGAATTCCGTGCTGCGAAAGCCTGGCAGCTAGCTTTACGGAATTTTTATAATGAGAGTTCCCTCCATCGATCACGATATCTCCTGGACTCAACAGGGGAGTTATAGCAGTAATAGTGGATTCCAGCGGATCGCCGGCGGGAACCATAACCCAAATGATGCGCGGAGTCTGAAGAGAAGCGACCATATCCTCTAAAGTAGACGCAGGAATGGCTCCATTGTCAGCCGCTTTTTTAACAGCCTGTTCATTTACGTCGTAGGCTACAACCTCATGCTGATGCCGCAGCAAATTAAGCACCAGATTATATCCCATTTTGCCAAGACCGATCATGCCAAGTTTCATTGTTGTGTTGCTCCCTTCCTCAATTGGTATACTTGTATACAACTTGAATCTGATTATACTTCTCCATCTGCGAAACTGTAAACATTATTTCAAAATAGTTTTCCACATGTGTATAACTATTATTCGAAAAATGGAGGATTTGAAGCTGTGGACAAGAAATTTTTGTTTCGGGCTTGGGGATTGTGCATAATTTTAAAATAGCTCAAAAAAGATGATCAAAAAGAAATGCCGGGCCCGGTTGACTTTACTCAGGGTTTTATGGTTAAATGAAAAAAGGCATTTTCTGTGGATAATGAAAATGGTGAATATAGAAGTTAGACCTGTAAGGGGGTGCGATAAATGAAACCGACTTTCAAACCGAATGTGAGCAAACGTAAAAAGGTTCACGGTTTCCGTAAGAGAATGAGCACGAAAAATGGCCGTAAAGTTCTGGCTGCTCGTCGTCAAAAAGGCAGAAAAGTACTCAGTGCGTAATGACAGCGTGAAGACCACTACGGTGGTCTTTTTTTAAAATTTAATGCGCTGGATTGCTGAAGAGTTTATGTGAAGTATATTGCTCGTTAAGGCTCCCTGCAGTGAACGTTCCGCTTGTTCGTTTCCGTCCTTCGGTTGTGGTACCGCATGATATTTGCCGGAAGTGATTTCGAAGCGCTCTTGTTGCTGCGGGGTATTTTTGTTGCTGTAATATCGCACAAAGACATATGGAAATTCCCTCGGAATCCATCGGCATTGCGATGAACATTATGATTTTCACGTGCAGAATCAGGAATATGGTTTATTCATGGAACGGGACACCTATTTGAAAATGAGGTTTACCGTTTTTGGCGTTGGTTTATAATACAAAGAAAGTGAAGCCCTGCATCCTCTTTCGCAGGGTTCAGAGCAAGGAGATTGTCGTGCATAAGAAGCTGCGATTAAGGAACCGGGCTGATTTCAGCCGAGTGTATCGGTTCGGAAAGTCATTTGCGAACCGCCAGCTTGTCGTCTATTGGTCGAACAAACCGGAGGTAGAGCGATTTCGGCTTGGCGTCTCAGCCAGCAAGAAAATCGGAAACGCGGTCGTCCGCAATCGGATGCGCCGGTTGATCAAAGAAATCGTTAGACTGCATGAATCAAAGATCAGGGATCATGTGGACATTATTTTCATCGTGAGAAAAGGCGCTGTCGGGATGGAGTATCAGGAACTGGAGAAAAGCGTGCTTCATGCTCTGCGTAAAGCCTCGCTGCTCAAGCCTTTCAGACCTTAGGGATGCTTGTTTATTTGTCCTTTTAAATATGTTATGATTTACGATGAATGGATAGGTTAAGAGAGGGGTTTTGAAGTGTCGCGTTTTAACAAGAACAGAAGCAAGTGGCTTCTCCTCATTTTAGCGATCGGCCTGGTTGTCGTGCTTGCCGGTTGCGGACAAGTTACGAATAATGCTACGACGACTGAAAATATGCGTAACAGCGGTTCCTGGTGGACGGCGAATGTCGTTTATTACTTCTCGCTTGCTTTGGATACGTTTGCGGATTGGTTTGGCGGGGAATACGGGCTAGCGATTCTCGTCCTAACTATTATTGTACGTACGCTGATTTTGCCGCTGACGCTCAAACAGGTCAAGAGCTCGAAAGCGATGCAAGCCATTCAGCCTGAATTGACGAAGATTAAAGAAAAGTATAAAGATAATCCGGAAATGCAGCAGCAGGAGACGATGAAGCTGTTCCAGGAGCATGGCGTCAATCCGATGGCCGGCTGTTTCCCTTTATTAATTCAAATGCCGGTATTTATCGCGCTGTATAATTCGATTTACAATAACTCGGCGATTTCGACACATTCATTCTTGTGGCTGCAGCTCGGGGAACCGGATAAATTATTTATTTTGCCTGTCATTGCTGCATTAACGACATACATTCAAACGAAAATGATGTCGAGCATGAACCCAGCAGGCATGCAAGGGCCGATGCAGTTCATGATGCTGGTCTACCCAGTGTTGATTTTCATCATGGCCTACAACTTCCCTGCAGCACTCCCTCTTTACTGGGTGTACAGTAACCTATATACGATTGCGCAAAACTATTTCATTTATCGCAAGAAAGACCCTGTCGTTGCTACAGCGGGTAATCAAGGCGGCGGTGGAACGAAGTCGAAAAAGGGCGGTTCCAATTTGAAAGCCGGTCATCCCGGCAAAGGAGCCAAGGAGGCCAAAAAGTCGAAATGAATAAAATTGTGACGTCAGGAAAAACCGTTGAAGCAGCTGTAAAACAAGGATTGGCCAAGCTCGGCACTACCGAGGATAAAGTCGCCGTGAATGTGTTGGAGCAGCCATCAAAAGGATTCCTGGGGCTGATCGGTGTCAAGGAAGCCAAGGTAGAATTGACCTTGCTGGAGGAGACCGTATCAGAACCGCTTCAAGGAAGCCGTTCGAGCCATACTGTTCCTGTAGCTGATCTAGAGGATGAGGTTAGCAACGAACGGGATCCTTATGAGGAGGCGGCGTCATTTGTTCGAGACGTCGGCGAGAATATGGGTCTTCAGGTAAATGTGGAAATTGAACATAACAAGGATAACACCGTATTGAACATTTCCGGCAGTGACTTGGGATTACTGATCGGGCGGAGAGGACAAACCCTTGATGCCCTGCAATATTTGGCGAATATTATCGCTAACCGTTATTCCGATAGCTTCGTTCGTATCGTACTTGATGCGGAGAATTTCCGGGAACGCCGGAGAAAGACGCTCGAGGATTTGGCCGTCAGGCTTGCTGGCCGGGTGGTTCGAACCCGAAAAGAGCTAGCGCTTGAACCGATGTCGCCGCAAGAGCGCAAAGTGATTCATTCCAAACTTCAGGACCATCCGGAGGTTAAGACTTACAGTAAAGGTGAGGAGCCTAACCGGCGTGTGGTGATCGCCCTGAAGCAGAGCAAATGAATGGGGACGCAATGACGTTGTTTCGGCAAATGTCATTGCGTCTTGTTTGTTGTTTAGGGATCTCAACCCTCCCAAACCCTCCCTTACCGTAAGGGAGGGCCCCCAGGGCTCGCAGCCCTCGGGACTCCCGCAAACTGGAGTAACGTGGGAGGTACAGAGGCGCTCCTGCCCGCTGTCCCCTTCGGGGATGCGCTCTACTTTTGGTGCGTGGAACGCTTTTCCCCCTTCGGGTACGTCTTACTTTTGGAGCTCCCGGGCAGCCTGAAAACACGTTGCAGACACTTCTGCTGTCGGTGCACCCGAGTTGGGTTGGCTGAAGGAGTCGCTTTCGCCCTATCGGGCACGCTTTACTTGCGGCGCTCCTGCGGGCGTAGGAGTGGGGTTGGTGTTGTATGTGGCTAGTGCGTGCAAGGAGGCGCTGTCCCTCCGGGATGCGCTTTAGGCTGGTGCAAGGCAATGTTGGCGGCTCTTGGGAGCAGAAATGGTAGTTAGGGTAGAGGCCATTTATTGTTGCGGGCTGCAAGGAGCGCCGCTGTCCCTCTGGGATGCGCTTGGGTTGGTGCGGGAATTATAGTGTTTGAATGTGGTAGGTGAAAAGAGTAGCAGAGCAGGCCGTTTGAATTCGGAGAAGCGGTAGCGGTCGCCTTTGTCGGCGGATTATGACCTCTTACGAATTTATCAGATCATCATAATCTGGCGACAACAGCGATCGAAGGATCAAACGGAATGCGGCGCGGCTAAAGTTTTCATCACGGGTTTTTTAGCTAAACAAGCGAATTTTATTCTATAAATCATGAGGTGAATGAACCATGTTGAGCGATACAATTGCTGCCATATCGACGGCAGTAGGTGAAAGTGGGATTGCGGTAATCCGGGTCAGCGGGCCGGAGTCGATTGCTGAAGTGGGAGCATTGTTTCGCTCCAGGAAGCCGCTGACTGAGGCAGAAAGCCATACCGTTCATTACGGCTTTATTATCAATCCTAAAACACAGGAGAAGCTGGAAGAGGTTCTGGTTTCGGTGTTCCGTGCGCCTCGCTCGTTCACGACGGAGGATGTCGTGGAGATCAGCACGCATGGCGGGATTATTTCCGTAAAACGGGTGATGGATCTGCTTCTGCTGCAGCCAAATATCCGGCTGGCTGAGCCGGGGGAGTTTACCAAACGTGCATTTTTGAACGGGCGGATCGATTTGTCGCAGGCAGAAGCGGTCATCGATTTGATCCGCTCGAAGTCGGATCGGGCGTTCTCGCTTGCTCTCAAGCAGGTGGAGGGCAATTTGTCCCGGAAAATTACGGCGCTGCGTCATACATTGGTGGAGACGCTGGCGCATATCGAGGTTAATATTGATTATCCCGAACATGACGTAGAGTCGATGACGACGCAGTTCATCAAGTCGAAATGCGCGGAAGTGACGGAGGGGATCGATGAGCTGCTGAAGACGGCCAACCAGGGTAAAATTTTGCGGGAAGGCATTACGACAGCGATTGTCGGACGGCCCAATGTCGGCAAATCGTCGCTGCTGAACGCATTGGCGAGAGAGAATAAAGCAATCGTCACCGATATTCCGGGGACTACTCGGGATGTGATTGAGGAGTACGTGACGATTAACAATATTCCACTGAAGCTGCTGGATACGGCGGGCATCCGCGAAACGATCGATGTTGTCGAGCAAATTGGGGTGGAGCGTTCTCGGGCTGCGGTGCATGAAGCGGATTTGATTCTGCTCGTACTAAACAATGCTGAGCTGCTGCATGAAGACGAGATCCATCTGATGGAGCAGCTTAGAGGGCGGCAGACGATCGTGTTAATCAACAAAATTGATTTGCCTTCGCAGTTGAACAGGGAAGTAGTCAACCGATATTTCCCGGAGGAAGCGATCGTAGAATTGTCAGTGAAGACGGAGGAAGGCCTCAATCACCTGGAGGATGCCATCTCGAAGCTGTTCTTCGGCGGACAGCTGGAGTCGGGGGATTTGACCTACGTCAGCAATGTGCGTCATATTGCGTTGTTGAACAAGGCGAAGCAATCGCTTGCGGACGCTTACGAGGCAGCTGATACGGGTATTCCGATCGATATTCTGCAAATTGATGTGCGGCTCGCTTGGGAGCAGTTGGGTGAGGTGATCGGCGATGCTGCGCCGGATGCGCTGATCGATCAAATTTTCTCCCAATTTTGTCTCGGAAAATAAGATCACTTACGTATGGACGGCGTTCATTCATGGTATGATGAAAAAGAACGTTTTAAGTAGTTGAAATTTTAATGAATATGACGTTTCTCTACTATATAATCATGGATTTTAAAGGGGGTTTTAGGATGGGATTTGAAGCAGCAGAATACGACGTCATCGTCGTCGGTGCTGGACATGCCGGCAGTGAATCTGCCTTGGCCGCAGCACGCATGGGCTGTAGAACATTGCTGGTGACGATTAACCTGGATATGGTGGCATTTATGCCGTGCAACCCTTCCATTGGAGGGCCCGCCAAAGGTCATGTCGTTAGAGAAGTTGATGCAATCGGCGGGGAGATGGGCCGCAATATCGATAAGACATTCATCCAAATGCGGATGCTGAATACGGGAAAAGGCCCCGCTGTTCATGCGCTTCGCGCGCAGGCGGACAAGGTGCTGTATCAGCATACGATGAAAGAGACGCTGGAGAAGCAGGACAACTTGACGCTGCGTCAAGGCATGGTTGAGGATTTGATTGTGGAGGATGGCAAGTGCGTAGGCGTCATTACCCAGTCGGGCGCGAGATACCGCAGCAAGGCAGTCGTCTTGACGACGGGAACTTATTTGCGCGGCAAAATCATCATGGGCGAGCTGGCCTACGAGAGCGGGCCGAACAATCAGCAGCCGGCCGTAATGTTGTCTCATAGCCTGAAGAAGCTTGGCTTCGAGCTAGTTCGCTTCAAGACGGGAACGCCGCCGCGGGTTCATCGCGATTCGATTGATTTTTCCCAAACGGAAATCCAACCGGGGGATGACAATCCTAAATTTTTCTCGTATGAAACGAAAAGCTCGGATAACGAGCAGCTGCCATGCTGGCTGACTTATACTTCGCCTGAGACGCATGAAATCATCAATGCTAATTTACATCGCGCACCGATGTTCTCGGGGATTATTGAAGGAACGGGAGCCCGGTATTGTCCATCCATCGAGGACAAAATCGTTCGATTTGCCGATAAGCCGCAGCATCAGGTGTTCCTTGAGCCGGAAGGCAAGAATACGGCGGAATACTATGTTCAAGGTTTGTCGACGAGCATGCCGGAAGAGGTACAGGAGCAAATCGTTCGCTCGGTTCCTGGGCTGCAGAATGCCAAAATTATGCGAAACGGCTATGCGATCGAATATGATGTTATCGTTCCGACGCAGCTATGGCCGACGATGGAGACGAAGCAGCTTCCCGGCTTGTTTACAGCAGGACAAATTAACGGGACGTCAGGTTATGAAGAGGCGGCAGCTCAAGGCGTCATGGCGGGCATCAACGCCGCTCGCAAGGTTCAGGGCAAGGAAGGCGTCGTACTGGATCGCTCCCAAGGATACATCGGGGTGCTGATCGATGATTTGGTGACTAAAGGCACCAATGAGCCGTACCGCCTGCTTACCTCGCGCGCAGAATACCGTCTCCTGCTTCGCCACGATAATGCGGATCTGAGATTAACGCAAATCGGCTATGATATCGGACTAATCTCACCGGAGCGGTATGCGGCATTCCTCGACAAGAAGGAAAAGGTAGAGCAAGAGGTAGAGCGTCTGCGTACGAGCAAGGTACGCCCTGCGGATATCAATCCTTTGTTGGAATCAATCGGTTCGGCGCCAATCCAGGATGGCAGCAATTTACTGGCGATTTTGCGCCGTCCAGAAGTGACCTATGATCTGATCCATCAATTTTCCCCGGCCGGGGTGGATTTGGATGAGGAGATGAGGGAGCAGGTCGAGATTCAAGTGAAGTATGCCGGATATATCGAGAAACAGCTGCTTCATGTTGAAAAATTGAAAAAAATGGAAAAGAAAAAACTGCCTGAAAATATTAAATACGAGGATATTCAAGGTTTGGCCATTGAAGCTCGCCAAAAGCTGGCCAAAATCCGGCCGCTTTCCATCGGGCAAGCCTCACGAATTTCCGGAGTTTCGCCAGCTGACATTTCCATTTTGCTCGTTTATTTGGAACATTATAATCGGGTTACCGCTGCAGGAGGGTAAGTGATTGGATCAAGTACAATCTGAATTTCAATCCATGCTCCGCGATCATGGGATCGAGGTGAATGTGGAGCAGTTGACCCAGTTTGAAACGTACTTTAAGGAATTGGTGTCTTGGAATGAAAAAATGAATCTGACGGGAATCACCGAACGTGAACAGGTATATGTGAAGCATTTTTATGATTCGATCTCCTTGGCATTTCATATGAATATGAGGGATATTCAATCTTTGGCGGACATCGGCTCTGGAGCAGGATTTCCAGGCATTCCTTTAAAGATATGCTTTCCCCAATTGAAGTTGACCATCGTAGACTCGCTGAATAAACGAATTCATTTTTTGCAAAATATCGTGGATCAGCTTTCGTTGGACGGTGTAGAGCTCATCCATGGCCGGGCTGAGGATATTGCACGCAAACCACAATATCGCGATCAATTCGATTTAGTTACAGCCCGTGCTGTTGCTAGGATGGCTGTACTAAATGAGTTCTGCCTTCCATTTGTTAAGGTGGGCGGCGTGTTTGCAGCGATGAAGGGAAGCGATCCTCGAGAAGAGGTAGAGGAAGCGGCCCGAAGCATGAAGGTGCTTAACGGCAAGCTGATTGGCAATCACCACTTTAAGTTGCCCATGGAAGACGCTGATCGCCATATTATTCTCGTCAAGAAAACTGCTGCTACGCCAAAGGCTTACCCTCGGAAGGCAGGCACACCTTTAAAATCACCGATTGTTTAGTTCATTGGTTTTTTATTGCGTATTTTGATCCTTCCAGCAAATTGTTCCACGTGAAACAATCTATGCTGGGGGATCTCTTATTCATGTCAAGAAAAGCGAAAAAAATGCTGAATAAGAGAATAGGATTATAGAGAAAAAAGTGGTAGAATAGATATATCGATCATCATTTGCCCGATGTAGTTGAATTCTACGATCAAGCACCATTCTATCTGTTTATTGTAGAATGAATTTTTCTGAGAATGTTGCTCGAGAATTCACCTTGAAATATAACCAGCTATGAGATAATTCACCTTGAAGGTATACATAGGTGATCGATTTTCTCGGTGGGACTATTTCAAGAAGAAAATTACCGCTACTTGCGGTTCTGTCTTCTTAGAGAGTACGTCGATAGACGTTTTTCTCCGTTTATTGTGCAGCTTTCCCGTTAATTTTGAAGATTATAGAATTAGCAGTTTATCAGTTATGCTAATCCTCTATGATCGAAAAGGAACACAACCGTAAGTAGCGGTCTGTCTTCTTAAGCAAGGAAATGCAGCCCATAAGGCTTCGCCTTATGACACTATCAAATTAGGTGGTAATTTACGGAATGAAAGAACAATTTTCTAAATTGTTTGGTTTTACCGAACGAAGCAGCGGAGATGAAGTGAAACAAATTCCGGTTGGTGAAATCGTAAGCAGTCCATACCAACCCCGGACTATTTTTGACGATGAGAAAATCGAAGAGCTGTGCCAAACGATCAAGACGCATGGGGTAATTCAACCTATCGTAGTTCGTTACCGAAATGATAAATATGAACTGATCGCAGGGGAGAGACGCTGGAGGGCAGTCATAAAGTTAGGCTATGAGACAATCCCGGCTATTTTGCGGGATTTCAACGACTCACAGGCTGCTTCGATTGCTTTGATCGAGAATTTACAGCGGGAAGGGCTCACATCAATCGAAGAAGCTCTGGCCTACCAGAATTTGATTGATCTGCATCAGCTCACCCAAGAGAGCTTGGCTCAGCGGCTGGGGAAAAGTCAATCCACGATTGCCAACAAAATTAGGCTGCTTCAATTGCCTGAACAAGTAAAAACTGCGCTAATGGAACGTAAAGTTACAGAGCGTCATGCACGGGCATTATTGTCTCTCGATACCGAGGAACTGCAATTGAAGGTACTGGATGAAATCATCAGTAAAGAGTTGAATGTGAAGCAGACCGAAGCCCGGGTAGCCTTTTACAAGGAGGTTGCCAAGAATAAGAAGTCGCCAAGACGAATTTCGTTCTCGAAGGATGTCCGGCTGGCTCTGAATACGATCCGCCAATCCATTGATATGGTAACCGGATCGGGAATGCAGATTAAGACTTCGGAGAAAGACCATGAAGATCACTATGAAATTGTGATTCAAATTCCTAAAAGATAATGTATGTTGCTCGCTGACCATGACCGCGAGGTTAAGAGGTCAGCTTCTTTTTCGGCAAAATGGCTTGAGTCTTCCAGGGTCATTTCCATCTAACCGAACTCGCAGCTAGCGGGAATGATCATTCATGCAGAGTGCATGCATAGGATGACTTTGTTGTCTTTTTGTAGCTTCAGCTTAGTTGTAACTGCCTAGAAATACACTACAAGAAGATTTTTAACGGATACTGAGGTGAAATAGATTGTCTAAAATCATTGCCATTGCTAACCAAAAGGGAGGGGTCGGTAAAACGACGACTTCCGTCAACCTCGGGGCAGGACTTGCTGCGATCGGTAAAAAAGTGCTGCTCATTGATATTGACCCACAAGGAAATACGACAAGCGGTGTCGGGATCAATAAAGCTGATGTTGCCAATTGTATTTATGACGTGCTGATTAATGAAGTAAATCCAAAGGAAGCCATCGTTTCGACGGAGGTTGAAGGATTGGATATCATTCCTGCTACTATTCAATTAGCAGGGGCGGAAATCGAGCTTGTGCCTACGATCTCGCGTGAGGTCCGGCTTAAGAAGTCGATTCAACAAGTGAAGCATATGTACGATTATGTTCTTATTGATTGCCCGCCATCGCTTGGTATTCTGACCATCAATTCGCTTACGGCGGCTGATTCTGTATTGATTCCGATTCAATGCGAATATTATGCCCTGGAGGGTTTGAGCCAACTTCTAAATACGGTTCGTCTCGTTCAGAAGCATTTAAATACGTCTCTGCAAATTGAGGGTGTGCTGCTTACGATGTTTGATGCCCGTACTAATTTGGGGATTCAGGTCATTGAAGAGGTCAAAAAATATTTTCAGCAAAAAGTTTACAAAACAGTTATTCCACGTAACGTTCGCTTAAGTGAAGCACCATCGCACGGTCAATCCATTATAACCTACGATCCCCGGTCTAAGGGAGCGGAAGTATATTTAGAGTTGGCAAAGGAAGTGGTCTCTTATGAGTAAACGATTGGGGAAAGGTCTGGATGCGCTGATACCATCACTCTCCATTCAAGAGGATGATAAGGTGGTAGATATTCCACTGAATCAGCTCCGTGCCAACCCGTATCAACCACGAAAAACATTTGACGAGGATGCAATTCGCGAGTTGGCGGAATCGATTCGCCAGCATGGTGTAATTCAGCCAATCATCGTTCGCAGCGTGTTAAAGGGATATGAAATTATTGCCGGTGAGCGGAGATTTCGGGCTTCTCAATATTGCGGCAATGAAACGATTCCGGCTGTTGTAAGATCTTTTTCCGATCAACAGGTTATGGAGATTGCTTTAATAGAGAACTTGCAGCGTGAAAACTTGAACGCCATGGAAATAGCGGTGGCTTATCAAGGGTTAATGGATCAGTTCCAGCTTACACAAGAAGAACTGTCGATGAAGGTTGGCAAATCTCGTTCCCACATTGCAAACTTTTTAAGGCTGTTGTCTTTGCCGGAGGAAGTGAAGGAATATGTTTCACGTGGAACATTATCCATGGGACATGCCCGGGCTTTGGTTGGATTGAAGGATTCGGCAATGATTAAGGACCTTGCCAAGCAATGTATCGATCATGAATGGAGCGTAAGGGAGCTAGAGGATGCTGTCCAGCAGCTGGATCGTAAGAAAAAGGATAAACAGAAGCCGGCATCGCAAAAACGTGATCCTTATATTGAAGAGGTTGAAGGAAGCTTAAGAGAAAAGTTCAAGACAACAGTAAAAATCAAAGCGAGTAAAGAAAAAGGTAAAATAGAAATCAACTATTATAGTCAACAGGATCTGCAAAGATTACTTGATTTACTCTCTTAATTCAGGGTTCATTGCGAATGACATATTCGTCTTGCCTGAGAGATGATTAATCTCTGCAGCGGAGGGATATGTCATTTGTTGATCTATAGGAAAATATGCGTAGATGATGAATGAACATATACAGCTTGATTTAGGAGGGGAGTTCACTGAAAAAGCAAGCCGTCATTTATTTGGATCATGCGGCAACGTCTTGGCCTAAGCCGCCAGCCGTAGGGGAGGCCATGATGTCGATTCTCAATGGCCAGGCCGCCAGTGCCGGGCGAGGAAATCATAATATGGCGCTTCAAGCAGGGCGGATTATGTTTAATGCTAGGCAAGCATTGGCAACGTTGTTTCATGTTTCTAATCCAAACGATATCGTATTCACCTCCAATACGACATCCGCTTTGAATTTGGCCATCAAAGGATGGCTGAAACCCGGAGATCATGTGATTGCAACAATGGTGGAGCACAATTCGGTTAGAAGGCCGTTGGAGTTTTTGAAAAGAACCATCGGGATTCAAGTGGACTATATAGCGATAAATGAATGGGGACAGCTTGATTTGAACGAGGTCAGGAACTCATTCCGTCCGGAGACGACGCTGGTTGTTTGTTCACATGGATCAAACCTGCTGGGCAGCATTTTGCCGCTGCAGGAGCTTGGGCATCTAGCTCACGAGCATGAGGCGATTTTTCTAGTTGATGCGGCACAATCTGCAGGGACGTATCCGATTGATGTTGCTGAGATGGGAATTGATTTGCTGGCTTTTCCTGGACATAAGGGTTTGCTCGGCCCACAAGGCACAGGAGGGTTATACATCGCTCCCCAGGTAGATTTGGAGCCTTTGCTGCATGGAGGGACAGGAAGCCAATCCGAGGAGCTTGAACAACCTGCTGTGCGCCCTGATCGCTTTGAAGCCGGGACGGCAAATACGGTCGGCATAGCGGGGTTGGCTGCAGGTGTACATGCTGTGCTTGAATATGGGGTAAAACAAATATATGAACGGCAATGGATGCTTATCCAGACGATGATGAAGGAGTTAGCGAAATTGCCAGGCATATCCTTGATTGGGCCAAAGCTTGGAGAGCCGCGAATGGGGCTTGTGTCCTTTAATTTGGAAGGCCGGGATGCTGCGGAGATTGCTTTTGTATTGGATAGAGAATATGGAATAGCTGTGCGCGCCGGTTATCATTGTACGCCCTTAGGACATATGACAGCGGGGACATCGGCCGGCGGGGCGGTTAGAGCCAGCGTAGGGTTTGATACGACGGAGGAAGAGGTTGAGTCATTCGTACTAGCCATGCGGCAAATTTCGGCTCAATGATTTGAACATAGGGGAGAGGAAGCATGCAAGAATGGAATGAGCTCATTCTGGAGCAGTTGGTTTGGGTTGTAATCGGGTTAGTTATCGTCGTGGTTTGGCTGCTCATATGGAATTTGCTTCAAGGCAGCAAGCTCCGGAAGATCCGTCGGAAATATGAATTAATGATGCAGGGAACAGGTGTTGAGGATTTGGAGGGCTTGCTCATCGATTTGAAGCTGCAGCAGGGCAAGCTGGAGGATGCACAGGAACACCAACAACAGATACTCAAACAGCTTCAAAGTCTGTTGCCAAAACAAAAAGCAAAAATCGGCATAAAGCGTTATAATGCTTTTGCCGAGCGTGGAAATGACCTGAGCTTCTCCATCGCATTTATCAATGATGAGAAGGACGGAGTGGTCCTTACTGGTATTTATAATCGGGAAGGCTCTTATGTATATGCCAAACCGCTGACCAAAGGGGAATCTTCGCATGCTCTCTCGACGGAAGAGCTCGAGGTTATTGCTCTTGCCGCGCAAGGGGAATAAACCCTTTGTTCCATTCTTTAATAGCGGAATAGAGGCTGCTGGCAATGATCTCAGATAAACGCATGACTAGGCTGAGCCTTGTATTCTGTAATACAAAATATTCCATGAAACCGCCGACGTTAACGATGCCTGTCAGATGGATATCGCCAACCGGCGGTAATTCTTTATTTACGCCCGCACCGGGACGAAGCGGCCCTTGAACGACTTGAATCGAACCTACGCTGGTCGTTTGGCCAAGGCAAGCGTCAATACCAATGATATAAGGGTCTATAAATGTGGTATTAATTTGGTGGAGGGTATCCTTCAAATTCATGGCATGGACCGGATCTTCCAATGTACCATACAAGTGAAAGTATGGGCATTTGTATTTAGCTAAGGCAGTTCCTACAAGAGGACCCAGGCAATCGCCGGTTGAGCGGTCGGTGCCAATACAAACGACAACGATTTCCTGACCAGGCTCGACCTGGGCTAGATGAAGCAGCAGTCGATGAATAATGGCGGAATGTATGCCCGGTTCGGTATGGGGTATTTTTAAATAGGGAATTTCTTGTCCTGAGAAAGAAGGGTTTAGCTGAGACATAGAAATCTTCCTTTCCGCTTGAAATTATCGTTATAGCTGCCGGGTTCGGTATATCTGCTATAAGGAATAATAGATAGTATATGGAAAAAAGAGCATTTCTATACTCCGACTAAAGTATCGCTTATATTAGGGGAGGGACTAAAAGCTGTGGATGCATGGTTAGTGATGGCATTTGATTCGACGCAGCAAGCATTGCGAGCTGAGATGCTGCTGGAATATGCAGAAATAGAAATCGACCTGTTTCCGACACCGAAGGAAATCACGGCAGGCTGCGCTCTATCGATTCGTTTTCCTGAGGAGTCCTTATCCGCCGTAAAGGGGATTGTGATTCAGGAGAACGTAGTCATTCGGGGGATCTACTCCCAATCGGAATCAGGTTATGATAACATCGAATTATAGGAGGGAGCAGATGACATTTCTAACAATGAAAACAGATAATGCTATTGATTCCCCCGAAGATGCAATTAAAGCCGCAATAACCTGGAAAGATAAGCTGTGGGCATGGGTGACGAACATCGATATGTGGGAAATGGTCATGTTCTCGGCCTTGCGGATTATTCTTATTTTCATCCTTACTCGAATATTTATAAAAGTCATATATCGGATTATCGACCGTTCTCTGGAGAAGAGAGAAAAAAGTCGTTTAAAGGTCAATCCTCGGAGGTTCATAACTGTAGGCGAGCTTCTTAAAAATGTTACCTGGATTACTAGCAACTTCATTATGGTGATGCTCGTGCTGGGTGAAGTCGGCTTCCAGCTTGCGCCGCTGCTTGCCGGGGCCGGGGTACTGGGGCTGGCCATCGGTTTTGGCGCTCAGAGCCTGGTGAAGGATGTGATCACAGGATTTTTCATTATATTAGAGGATCAGTTTGCCGTAGGCGATGTCATTCAAACCGGCAGTCTTAAAGGCACGGTCGAGATGATTGGACTCCGTTCCACGCGCCTTGTCAGCTGGACAGGGGAGGTGCACATCATTCCAAATGGCATGATCACTAATGTGACGAACTATTCGTTGAACAATGCGATGGTCGTTGTGGATTTTCCATTCAGCAATGCTAAGAAATTGGAAGAGAGTATTGGCTTGTTGAAAAGGGCGATGCTAAAAATGAAGGAAGATCATCCCTATGATCCGGAAGTGCCGCATGTGCTTGGCATTCAGTCGCTGTCAGCCAGCGAGTTCGTCATCCGAATAGCGATGGAATGTCTGCCTGCGGCCAGAGAAGAAGTCGAGCGGCGAATACAGACATATGTTAAGCAGGCACTGGAAGAAGCTGAAGCGGATAATCTGGCTTTGACTGAGGGCAAATAAATCACAGAGTTAAGCTGTTATGCAGCATAGGAACGATTTAGTCAATCCAAATTGACTGATGGGATAGAATAATTATGGAAGAAGTAGGAGAGGGATATACATGGAGCGTAAATCGTTTGGGCTGGGCGATATTGTGTTGATGAAGAAAAATCATCCTTGCGGCAGCAATGAAATGGAAATCATCCGAATGGGTATGGATATCCGAATTAAATGCGTGGGCTGCAAGCACAGCGTACTCGTTCCAAGAGCAAAATTTGAGAAAAATATGCGTAAGGTGATTCACTCGGCAGCATCAGCCGGGGAAGAGGCCACGGACTCGCAGAACCAGTCATCATAACCTGTGAAGTGACGGATAACTCACCATGCTTGAGGTTCAGCATTATACCGATCAAAGGAACATAAGTTCCCTTGATCGGTGGCGTGTTTTATGATATACTCAATTGTGCTGTGGAAAGGTACCCAAGAGGTCCAAGGGGGCTGACTCGAAATCAGCTAGGCGTGTCAAAGCGTGCGTGGGTTCGAATCCCACCCTTTCCGCCATCTCTCGTAAACCGCGTCATTATCACGTTTTCAGTACGTTATGTGTACGGAAACTGGACGCAGAGAGCGCTAGATGATCCGAACATACCTGAATGATTCCGAAGTCTTCTACGTTAATAACGCGTAGGAGGCTTTTTTGTTATGGATAAACGTACGGGCAAGAAAACGGTAGGTCAGCGGACTCCAATTGCGGAGGTAGGCCTGCCGTCTTATACGCTTGATGAGGCGGTTGATTTCGTAGTTAAGGTAAAGCGCGCCAATAACTTAAAAGAACGGACTATCGAAGGTTACGTTAAGAATATGCGCTATTTTATCGAATGGGCCGAGGATCGTCACGGGGAGGTAACGATTATGGACGTTACTGCGGACATGCTTCGCGACTATGTAATTTGGTGCGCGAACGATAAAGAATATTACGCTGGTCATCCTTTTAAGGCGGAATTTATGAAGGGAAAGCGCGGCCTGTCTCCGGCATCAGTAAACGTGCGTATTCGCGTTCTAAGGACGTTCTTTGCCGTGTTGTACGACGAGGAGGTAATAGAACCGCAATCCAGCCGCTAACCTGTCTCTAATGCGCCAGGACGTCGATACAGTTACGCCGTTAACCGATGAGGAGCTGTACCGCTTCTTAAAGGCACCGGATCGGCAACAGTGGGCACAGTGGAGAGACGCGATTATTATGACGTTAATTTTGGATACCGGTCTCCGCCTGAATGAAATCTGCGCATTAGAAAAACCGGAGATTGATTTCGTGCGGAAACTTATTGTACTTCCAGCCGCGAAGAATAAGAACCGCAAGTCTCGCGTATTGCCTCTCTCAACTGAGACGGCGCGCCTATTGAAGCAACTAATTACGGAGTCCGAGCAACACTTCGAAACTACATATGTATTTACGACCAACTATGGCGAGCAATTGAGCGAGAAGACGATTCAAAAGGCGTTTGATAAATACGCGGAAAAGGCGAAGCTCGGCCGTAATGTATCGCCACATGTCCTGCGACACAATTTTGCAACGATGGCCGCGGAGAATGGAATGAGTATCTTTCACCTTCAAAAAATTATGGGTCACGCGGATATAGCGACGACTCGCAAGTACGTCCAGATTAGCGAGGAAAGCATTACGGACGAGCACCGGAAGCATTCGCCTCTTGCGCGGATTATGAAACGGGAGGGCATGCGCTAATGTCGACGTCCAACAAAGGCGGTATTGTCCGCGTCTCGAAGCGCGACTCGTCATACGCTATCATTGACCCGTTCTTCTTATCGGACGAGCGGCTGTCCTGGAAAGCGAAGGGACTGCTCGGTTATTTGCTATCTAAGCCCTACAATTGGCGTTTATATGTATCGGACCTCGTTAAACGTTCAAAAGACGGCAAAGACGCGGTTTATTCGGCGTTGAAGGAATTAGAGGCCGCCGGCTATATTGAACGTCGTCAGATGCGCGATCCAGAGACGCAGCGCATTACCGGATATGAAACGGTCGTATTCGAGAGACCGGTCGACCCGATCGAGCCAGAAGGGCCGGAGCCAGGTACGGCTATTCCACATACGGAAAATCCGGATATGGAAAACCCATCTACGGCAAATCCGCCCCTAGTAATTAATGATTTAAATAATAATGACTTTAAGGATGGTTGTATGAATGACGCGCGGGAAGATGACGGGTCAGATTTCGTTATGGCTGCGCTCTACCGCCGTCTATCTGCGATCCCCTTAAACGACACGCACGCGGTCGGTGATTTCTACTTCGCGGACATATATGCGGCACTGCTGCGCCATTTTCCCGGTCGCCTCGATCCGGAAGTTATCGACCTGGCTGCGGAACAATACGCTATGATGACGGTTGACATAAGCACTAATTTGCCGCGGATCAACGTTGACAATCCGGTAGGCTTATTTGTTGACGCATATAAGACAGCATTAGCGCAATATAAGGCGCTCCGGTACAAGCAGAAGAGAGTTGCGAAATGAAAAAATAATTAAATCTCGTAAGTTATCAACAGGTGGTCCTTTAACGTTACATTAACATGGTATAGTCTGGTATAATATAACTGCAAGGTAAGAGGCTCGGTGGTGATACCCTGGACACTTATCAAGTTATAACTTTAATTATAGCAGCAATGATGTTAATGCTATCATTAATGAAGTTTGTTCTCGATTTGATTAAGGCATTAGAAAAGAAAAAGTAGCCGGTCTCTTGGCGGAGAAACCGACTACTATGCGTCTTGCACTCTACGTTTTTTAAATCTAATACCCTTACCTTGCAAACCTGCCGATAGCGATAAATTCGTTATCGGTTTTCCTATGTTCATTGTAAACTTAACCTTTACAGATGTAAAGCAATTTGATATATTTTTATGTTGGCACAAGCATAGACAGGAAATTACGGCGCTGAGTGAGGCGCAGATTCGCGGGAGAGATTCCGTTGAGTCTGCGCCTTTTTTTGCGTTAACGTGTTTAGATCCGGATAGTTACCCGCGCTTAGTATGTAGCATTGAGACAATAAATTTATTTGTCTAATCTGATATACTATAATGGAGGTGATATTATGAAAGCCATTGTTTCACATAGAGAATCTAAAGAACCCCTTTCGGAACAAGAACTGAGGATAATTGCATTGGTAATGAACTTAGAATACTGTTCTGTCTTTTTAAAACTCTTTCAACAGTCACCAAAAGGCACGCCCCTTTTGGTATATATGTATATTTCCAATGCACTCTCTAGTCTTTATGAATCTTTAAAGATATTTGACGTAATAAAAAAAGATATTATTTTGCTAATTCAGGATAAAAACATGCCGGATGAGGTTGTCGAAGCATGGAATTACTTAACCTCAAAAGAAACCAATCACTTTAAAAGTAAAACCCTTGCAAACATCCGAAATAAAATTACATACCACGTTGATCTTTTAAGTATCCGAAAATATTATGAAATAGCAGGTCGAGGGAACTTGCCTCCTCTTTGGGAGTACAACAATAATGATGAATTTCATTGGCACTCACCTATTGCTCATGAAATAATAAAAGTAAGTTTAGGTACATACCTTGTTGAAGAAAACGATCATATTGATCGGATATTAACTACTTATTCCAAGCTTTCTTTTTTGACACTATCTATATCAACCCTATGGGTCGGCGACCGCTTTCAAAAAGAATAAGTACGATGGGTATTATCACTAATATTGCCAGCCAAGCGGAACCCCCCCGTAAGCTGGCTTTTTATTTACGCAATTTTACCGCTTCAACTCGGCAACCCTTCCGTTTATACTCCTCCGCAACCAGAATGCCTAATTTCCCGTGAATTTTGCGTAAAACGCGCGGTAAAAATAGACTTGATATGTTATGATTGAGGAGAGGGGAGTCAGCCCCTCCGTGGAACCTATTTGCGTTTGGTTCCGATAAAAATTTAACGTTACCCAATCTTTCAGGCGCAGGCCCGCGGATGTCCTCCGTGGGTTTGCGTCTTTTTTGCGAACCTCAACGTATTCAATTTGCGGAGCCTGGTCGCGCATTGCGCTAAGAGTGCCGCGGACCAGTTCGTAGTCAGCTTCCGCTTTCTGTGCGCGTACTTCCGCTTGTTCCCGCGCTCACGTTCTTTCTTTAACGCCGCTTTTACTTCGCGTAGCTCTCGTACGGTCATTTCGTCTACCGTTTTTGTGACTCCGGACTTGAGCGTGTGTTCTCGCGTGCGTTCTTCGGGTGGGAGCGTTGCTATGAGATACAGAGCATCCAACCCCATTTGCGAGGACGTCCTCGTTTTTAGACCGGGAGTTTCCGCAACCTTCATATGCATTTGAGCGACCCTCGGGTGGATGTCGACTTCCTCCCGCAACCAACGTTCCCACTGTCCGTGCGCCAAGTCGTTCTCCTTAACGTGTTTGAGGCGTCGTCCAATCTCGAATATGGCTTCGCCGGCGACGCGCTTGTATGCGTTGATTTCGGCGGTGATTGTTGGTAGGTCGGAACACGAACAGTATTCGGGTTTGGGACGTCGCGAAAACGAAAAAAGGCCGCAAACCTCAACGGTCGGCGGTCGGTATGTGTTCGGTGCTCTGTCGCGTTAGATATCGTCAGAAATATACTCGATTAAATCCCCTACTTCACAAGACAGCGCCTTACAGATTTTATTTAACGTATCAAATTTCACACCGTCTGTATCCTCGTTATAAAGCTTAGTAATTCCGTTTCTATGTAGTCCTGTAATACGCGAAAGCTCCGCGATATTTACTCTTTTCTCTCCCGGGCTTCTTCGTCTTTGATTTCGGATTCAAGCGTCTTAATGTACTCATTCTCTGCAGCTAAAAACTGCTTGTAACTGTTTATATCTCCTTGAAGCTTCGCAATTCGGTTTGTCAGCTCCAGTGCTTCGTCGCTTAACGCATTCCCTTCCGACCTAACCGTTTGAGTTCCCATAGTTATCGTCTTCCCTTCAACGTTTAACGGAATCCCTGTCGCATATAACGCAACGAAACGTAAGGAGCTCGCTAATACAGCGGGCTCTTTTCTATTACGGAGGGATCGAAATGGAACAACGCAATTTAATCGAATGCACGATCGATGTCGCGCAGCGACTATCGGAACTAACCGCAGTAATCAGCGCGGTATTGGGCGCGGTACCTGACGTTGAGGCGCGTCTTGCCGTGTTACAGGCGCTTAATGACGAGATTACAACCGCACTATTTACGATTGAGGATGAGATCGAAGGGGGAGACGCGGATGACTCACATGACTAACGATGAGCTGCGCGTCGATATCGCGGCATTAACGGAGTGCTTGCGTCAAATACGGATCGAGAAGGGACTGCCGCCGGACCCGCCAGAACGTAAACAACGCGTCGAAATGCCGCTATCGCTTGCGTTGGTCGAGCGTCTGCAGCCGTTTCGGGCAATTGCGGTCAAATATGCGTCGATTATAGCGGCCGGCCAGGTTACGCGGATTGATACGGACAGGCTTGCGGAGTATGCGGAGCTCGCGCGGCTCCTTAGTCACTCGGTCGGATTCTTCTCCGGGATACATGCGTTAGGCGCTAGGGCTGCGCTGGACATAATGAATCACATTAACGAATTGATAGACGCGGGGAAAAGTGATGAGATCAACATTAGCGATGAAATGCGAAAGCTTCATATATATATCGGCTTCATGACGAAGGATGACGGCTTAGGTCACGACCTGTTCGATCAAGGCGGTAAACACGATATGGATGCGCGGAAAGAGGCCGAACGCTTAATATCCGATCCGGCCGCGTTACAGGCTGCGATTGATGCCGCGAATAAGATTATAGAGGAGGACGTTATTTATGAGTAGACAACGCAAAGTATTAGAAGCGCAACTAACACCGCAACAGCAGAGAGCCGCGCAGTTGTTCGTACTGAACGAATGGGGCGAACTGTTAGGCGCGGAAGGAAAGAAGAAGACAATGCAGGAGCTCGCGGATGAGATTGGGATCGCGCGGTCAACACTGTTCGAATGGAAATCGCAGGAACATTTCGCTGCTTACGTTAATTATTTATCTGAGCGAAATCTTGACGCGATGAGATCGGAAGCTTACATTCAGTTAATGCGGTTGATTCGCGGAGGAGCAAACGGAATTCCTTCCGTTAAGGCGCTCGATTTATTCTTCCGTAGATACGGATTGCTCACCGATCGAACCGTCGTTGAAGATATGCGACTCGAAATCAGCTAGGCGTGTCAAAGCGTGCGTGGGTTCGAATCCCACCCTTTCCGCCATCATAGTCATCAATTGAAAACAAGAATAAATCCAAGAATCCCCTGATATGTGTAAGGGGATTTTTTTGATGTTAAATTTAGGCCTGTAGACCTGTCTTTACAACAAAGGAGAACCCATACGGGTTCTCCATTTGCAGACGGGATGCGGATTGGAATTCTTCTCTCACGACTAAGAAACATCTGATCTTCGCCTAGGCTTTAACGAAGTGATAAAGAGGGGTCTTTCTCAATTCGCGATCGTTTGCTTCTAACGGGTAGTGAATAAGACTCCAGGCAGCTGTGTTGCTCGTGGATGATCCAACGGAACCACACCTCTCTTTGCATCGCCGTCTGAGTGTATTATGTGCAGAGACTTGTGTTTTATACACCGGATTTGTAATTAATATTTTCGTGACTAAGGGTTGGTACGATTGGATTAGTGAACGCGGGCTTTTTCGGCTTTTTTCCACTTGCGGTTCTTGTTTGTCGTCTCGGGGAATGTGTCGCCGCGTTCCAATTTGACTCGCTTGGGGTTGTTGATTTGCGTATGGAAGCTGCGCGCCTCGCCTACTTCCGTGTAGATGCCGGGATTTGGTGCTTTGTCCCCAGGCTCGAATTCGGTTTGTTCACCCATGGGTAAGGCCTCCTTTCGGTTTAAAATGGGGAAGCTGCGATAAAAGGCATGAAGCACGTTTATTGTATGGAGTTCCTTTAGGTTTCATACTTGCAGGGAGTACGCGGATTTGATATAATATTTTGGTGCGAGTTGAAGCTCGCTCCTTGCTCCCATGGGTAAGAAGGTGGGGGCCATAGTCCAAGAGGAGGTGACATATATGCGCAAATATGAAGTGATGTACATCATTCGTCCTGAACTTGAACAAGAAGCTGTTCAAGCCGTAGTTGACAAATTCCAAGGCATCATCCAAAACGGCGGTGAAATTACAAAGCACGACCTAATGGGCAAACGCCGGCTTGCGTATGAGATCAACAAAATCCGTGACGGTATTTACGTCCTGGTGAACTTCACAGCGACTCCTGATGTCGTTGCTGAGCTCGAGCGGATTCTGAAGATTTCCGACGAGGTTATCCGTTATCTCATTACGAAAGACGTAGCCTAATTTTAGGGTGTTCAAGAGGTCCCTGGGACTTGCTTGAACTCTGAGTACTTTGTAAGCATTAGCCCGGAGGAGGGGATTGGATTGTTGAACCGTGTCATTCTGATCGGACGTCTAACTAGAGATCCCGAGCTGCGTTATACGCCGTCTGGCGTAGCGGTTACTCAGTTCACGATAGCCGTGGACAGACCGTTTACATCGCAAGGAGGAGAACGCGAAGCGGATTTTATTCCGGTCGTAACTTGGAGACAACTGGCTGAGACGTGCGCGAATTACTTGCGTAAGGGCCGCCTCACAGCTGTTGAAGGACGCATTCAGGTACGGAATTACGAGAATAACGAAGGCAAACGTGTATACGTAACCGAAGTCATTGCTGATAATGTCCGTTTCTTGGAGTCTAATCGTGAAGGTGGCAGTGGTGGCGGACAGCGCGAGGAGAATCCATTCGGTGGAAGCAGCGCGGGCGGCAATAGCAACCGCAGCAGCAACTTCTCACGCAGCCAAGATCCATTCTCTGACGATGGGAAACCGATCGATATATCGGATGACGATTTGCCATTTTAATATAGGAAGGACTGAATAGCATGAGCTTCAAGCAAAGAGAAGGCGGAGACGACAAAAGACCGGCACGCCGCGGCGGCCGCAACAAACGTCGTAAAGTATGTTTCTTCACTGTGAACAAAATTACTCACATTGACTATAAAGATACTGAACTGCTTAAGAAATTCATCAGCGAGCGGGGCAAAATTCTGCCACGTCGCGTGACAGGAACAAGCGCGAAGTATCAACGTCTCTTGACGATTGCGATCAAACGCTCCCGTCAAATCGCATTGCTTCCGTACACTACGGAGTAATCGCCAATCATTAAAAAGCCAGTTGCCGAAATTTGTCGGTGACTGGCTTTTTTGTTATGAAATGAAGCAAATTGTCCTTTTGGGGACAAATTGACTTGATAGAGTACCTATGCTAAATTTTGAAACGAGAGGTATATGTATATATTTCCATATAAACCAATAAGAAGGTGCTTTTATGTTTGATATTATGGCTTATTTAAGTATCGATAAGTCGCTTGCGACACAAATTGTAAATCTGATCGATACGATGGGTTATGCGGCAATTGCAGTATCTGCAATTATGACTCTTCTATCTGCTGGTTCGCTCGCCGTAACTAGCGTGATGATCGACGCTGCAATTCTTTATGTAAAAGACCTCCTGAAGAAGAACCTGAAGGCTCAAGCTATCGCTTGGTAATATAGTAAAGGACGGAAGAGACTGGCCATCTCTTCTTTCTTTCATTACTTGAACTTAATGCTACTGATATACATAAATTAGAGGTGAGTTCGTGCGTAAATCCTTTGGCATTTTATCGAAGAGTATGATCCTTGATCAATTTAGACAGGATTTTGCAGGTGTCACTCAGAAAATAAGGGAGAACTTGGGTATCAAGCTTCCTAATGCGCTTTGTTGGGTCATTGCAGGAATTCTTCAGTTAACTTTACTATTTTTATTTGCCATTTTTTAGAGAGCATTTCCCATGAGAAGATCCGAAATATTATTATTTTTTTCGTACTATTATTCAATGTGCTACTTCCTCGAGTTATGGCCCGACAAAACTCGAGCCGAGTCAGCAATCACCCGATTCAGGAATTACTTTGGCAATCCGGACGCAATGGGCATCAGCTCTTAAATGTCGTTTTAGTGACAGAAACCATCATGTTTTGGATCCATGAATTTATGTTTGAGGCTATCGCCATTTATGCAATTCTTAAATCTCCTCTTCATTGGGCGTCTTCCTTACTGCTAATTGCATTGTGGATACTACTGGTATCGACGATTTATTATACAACTCTGAAAAGAAGCGTATTAAGAAATTGGGGAGTAACGGCTATGCCGGCATTTCACCAAAACTTCCCGCTATATATCCTGAAGGTGGTATGTTTGACAGTACCCATTTATTTTATAAGCAAATTGCTTTTTTCACCGTTAATCAATCATCCCATTCCCGCTGAGCGCCTTGGACAAGGGTTAGGTGCAGTGCTGCGTGAATTTTCGGCAAATATCAAAGCAACGATAACATCACGTTTTAATCATATACTGGATTGGTTTCAGTATGAGTGGATCTATATCATTTTGGCGGCCTCCTTGGTCGTTTATGCCATGTTTACACTTGGTTATCTTTATTATTCGTCAAAGCTATCATTCTATCGAAAGAGACTTTCCCCTCAACTAGACAATACCAGAAGCTTATATTTTAAGTTTTATCATGGAATCGTTAATATGCTTTGGCGTAAAAATCCTTGGCTCAGCAGAGACTTATGGATTATGGAAAGAACGATCGGACAAACAAAGCTGCCACAGAAATTCATACTTGTATTTCCTCCGGCGATCAGTTCTATTGTGGGGCTATCTTTCTTTTTAATCCATGGGTTAGAGTCGTTCACTAATTTTGTTCTTGCCTTTTGGTTCATTTGCTGTTTTGCGTTATACCAGACCGCTTGGCTATGGGTATGGAACTATCCGATTCTTCATCCTTCCAGTGAATTAAGACAGATTGACTTAGTGAAGTTGTCTGCAGAGTATTCTGTTCAAAAATATATGCGCAGCAAAACGATGTTGCTGCTAGTTCTGTTAGTTCCACTTCAGCTTATTATGAACCTTATTCTGGTGGTTGGGGCGATCAAGCTTAAGGGAAGTCTGCCTGAAATAATAGTAGGAATTATAGGGACATGGCTGCTGTTTGTCATGATAGGCATAATGTCTTCATATTGGCTAAAATACTGCAGCCGGTTTGACTATGCGAACATGTTTTTAATTCGGATGGACACTTACGAGACTAGAATCGTTCAACAGTTCTATACCATTCCCAAAAGGTTTATCACGGGGGCCATGTTTGTATTGTTCTTTGTTGCCGTTTTTTTTGAAACCTCAGTTGGCCAAAAGCTGGTATACGACGCAATCTTGGTTTTTGTAATTGTAACGGGATTTACTCTGTATTTTTTCTTTAAAAATAAAAAAGGAAAGAGAGCGTCTTTAGTGAGTGAATAATTTAATCATTAGGCCATTTCGGCACACAATATTTAACTTGTATCGGGGGAAATTAATTTTTATATCCTTGGTATTTCTGGCATCTGTTATTTTCGGATTTATTGTCCAGAGTTATGATAAACCGCTCCCTTTTGAGGCTTCAGGCATTGTGTGGTGGAAATATCTTTTTCAAAACTTAAAGCAGTCTGTAATCGTTATATTGATTGGAACGGCCACTTACGGGATTGGGAATATTATTTTGCTAGCTTTAAATGGGATGGTTGTAGGGGTTGGGCTGGAGTTAACCATTCAGAACGGACGGGCTGACACGATCATCACGGCTTTCCTTCCGCACGCGGTGTTCGAAATACCCGCCATACTCTTGGCCTGCATTTGCCCGTATATTATTTGGGGAATAATAAAGGAGTCTATTCGACAGCATAGAATACAGACCCATTTAATTAAAAGCCAGCTTATGCCGGTGCTATTAGCAATTATCGTCTTTTTGGTGGTCGCTGCTGTATTGGAGGATGTATTCAGTTTGTAGAAGGGGTGAGATGATGCTGGCAGTACGCAATTTGAATTTTGGCTATGAGAAAGATAAACCCCTTTTTAAGGGAATATCCTTTGAGGCTCATGAGGGAGATATTATATGGCTAAGAGGACCAAATGGATGCGGCAAAACGACCTTATTACGAATCATTGCCCAGCTAATCGAAGCGGATTGCGAAATATATTATGAGGGCCGTAACTTAACGGATGGAAGACAAATTTTATCACAGCTAAGTTATATTCCTGTGGAGCCTTACTTATTCGACTATTTAACCGGTCAAGAGAATGCTAATTTCATTCGGGCATTGTTCGATATACCCGAGGAACAGTTCAACCAGGAATTCGGCAGAATGATTGACGGGTTCCAGATGAACCATGCCCTTAAGCAGTTTGTTCAAGAATATTCGTTAGGCATGCGGCATAAATTGTATTGGTCTTCCGTATTGGCCCGGAAAACGTCCATTATCCTGTTGGATGAGCCTTTCTCTTCCTTTGATCCAGAAGCTCAAGCCATGGCCAGCCAAATGCTTACCGACCGGGCAAAGGCTGGAGCACTAATCATATTTATTTCGCATCTTAAGGATTTAAGCCGTGAAATTGCAACCCGCACTTTGGAAATACAAAACGGTCTATTATATGAGTCATCTAAAGAATACGCCAAGAAAGAGGCAGAAAATTATGTTTAAGATGAAACAATGGATTGGATTACTTGCTGGATTGATTATGCTGTTAGCCGTCTTATCCAGTATAAAAATAGGCGAGGACCGATATATCGCCAGTTACGCTTCTGATCTGCTTGGATTAACCCATAATCGATTCGCCATCATTTTGATTTTTATAGCAGCCTGGTGGGTATGGGGAAAGACGATGAAGGATGTTAAAGCCATATGGCTGAATTGGTCGCGGCTTTTGCTATCGCTCCTGTTTCTCATTGCCTTTATATCATTTTTTATTGTGTAACTTAATATAGCACCAAACGGTGCTTTTTTAATTTAGGCGCCTAAATTTACTGACTTTGGAAAAAATGCTTGGAAAAAAAGGCTCAATAGGATATATTTATAGAAAATAAAGTATTTTCCATTAAATCCACTTTATATACATTATTCTCACAGAGGACAAAAATTAAAACCGAGTAAATATATGCGCTTTGTTTGCAATGATTGCCATTCTTATAATGTCATTAAATAACTTGACAGGGTGATGAATGTGAATGAAGAACTCTTGAAAATCGAGAATTTATCGACCTCATTTCGCATATCCGATGAATGGTATGCCGCTGTGGACGACCTTAGTCTAACGGTTAAGAAAAATGAAATATTGGCTATCGTCGGTGAATCTGGCTCGGGTAAAAGCGCGTTGGCTTTTTCCATTATGGGGCTGCATACGCGTGCTCGTATGGAGGGCAAGATTTACTACCATGGCCAGAACCTCGCAGCAATGTCTCCTGCTGAACTGAACAGGCTTCGTGGTAACGAAGTCAGTATGATCTTTCAGGATCCTCTATCTGCACTTAATCCTCTAATGATTATTGGAGAGCAAATTGAAGAAGTGCTGCTTCTTCATGAATCCAAACCATCTTCGTCAACTAAGAAATCCAGAAAACACAGAAGAGAACAAGCTATCGAATTATTGCATAAAGTAGGGATCCCCCGCCCGGAATATACATACGGGCAATATCCTCATGAATTATCCGGCGGCATGCGGCAGCGGGTAGTCATTGCGATCGCCATCGCAAACGAGCCGAAGCTGTTAATTGCCGATGAGCCGACGACGGCTCTTGACGTTACGATTCAGCTGCAAATTTTAGAACTGATCCGGCGCCTTAAAGAAGATATGGATGCAGGAATTATTCTCATTACGCATGATTTGGGTGTTGTGGCGGAGATGGCGGATCGGGTAGCGGTCATGTATGCCGGCCAGATTGTTGAAATCGCTTCAATTTATGCGCTGATGACAAATGCGAAGCACCCCTATACCCGTTCCTTAATGAGCTCCATACCTACCGCGAGCGACGAGAGGACGAAGCTGCATGTGATCCATGGCGTGGTACCGTCACTGAAGCACTTGCCCCGTCAAGGCTGCCGCTTTAGATCACGTATTCCATGGATCAGTGAATCGAAGCACGAGGCAGATCCTCAGCTGCATGAGGTCGAACCGGGCCACTATGTGCGCTGTACATGCTATAAGGATTTTCACTTTCTCGATCACTAAGGAGGAATACGTATGGCACTTCTTGAGGTTAGAGATTTGAAGGTGTATTTTCCGGTCTACGGCGGGGTGTTCAGAAGGGTCATCGATCGGGTAAAGGCAGTGGACGGCGTCAGCTTGAGTATAGAGCCTGGGCAGACCTATGGTCTCGTTGGAGAGTCCGGCTCAGGGAAGACAACGACAGGGCGAGCGATTATCGGTTTGAATCCGGTCACCGCGGGACAGATCTTATTTCAAGGGGAGGACATCGGCAAAGGCATGCGCCGAAGCCGTTCAAAGTTCCGCAGAGATATTCAGATGATCTTCCAGGATCCGTATTCGTCATTGAATCCGAAGAAGCGGGTGCTGGATATCGTGGCGGAACCGCTGCGCAATTTCGAGCGATTGTCGGCTGGGGAGGAGAAGCGCCGCGTACAGGAGCTTTTGACCCAGGTCGGCTTAAGCGCAGAGACGATACATAAATATCCGCATGAATTTTCCGGAGGACAGCGTCAGCGGATCGGCATAGCCCGGGCAATCGCTTTGAAGCCTAAGCTCATTATAGCCGATGAACCGGTATCTTCGCTGGACGTCTCCGTGCAGGCCCAGGTGCTGAACTTCATGCAGGACATCCAGAAAGAGCTTAATCTCACCTATTTATTCATTAGCCATGATCTCGGGATAATCCGCCACATGTGCGATTATATCGGCATTATGTACAAGGGGCGGCATGTAGAACAGGGCACTACGAGGGATATTTTTGAGCATCCTCAGCATATTTATACGAAGCGTCTCCTGGCAGCCATTCCGGATCTGGATCCGAGGCAGCGGGAGAAGCGTCAGCGGCTGCGTCAAACGATCCGTCTGGAATATGAGGAGGCGTATTCCCGTTACTTTGATCAAGAAGGACTGGCTTATGATTTAAAACCGCTCTCCACCACTCACTTTGCGGCATTGCCCGAAAGGGGGTGAAGCTGATGTGGAAAACGATTCTGCGCAGGCTGCTGATCATGATTCCGCAAATTATCCTGCTGAGCGTTCTCGTTTTTATTCTTGCGAAATCATTGCCGGGGGATGCCTTGACTGGAATGCTTGATCCTAGTGTCGATCCGTCGATGTTAGCCGAGCAGCGAGAGAAGCTTGGGCTGAACAATCCTTGGCATATTCAGTATTGGGATTGGGTGAAGAGGGCAGTTCAGGGCGATTTTGGCCAATCTTTCCGGTTCAAAATGCCCGTGACAGATTTAATCGGACAACGGATCAGCAATACGATTTGGCTGTCTTTGGTTACGTTAGTAATTACTTATCTCATCGCCATCCCGCTTGGGATCATTAGCGGTCGTTATAACGATACCTGGGGAGACCGGATTATTACCGGTTATACCTATCTGGGATTCGCTGCGCCTTTGTTCATTTTCTCGCTCCTTATGCTGTGGATTTTCGGATTTCATTTCCGGGCGTTCCCCACGGAAGGAAGCGTAACTCCCGGGCTTGTTCCGGGCAGCTTCGACTACATGGCCAGTAAACTATACCATTTACTGCTCCCCGCATTGTCTATGGCTCTGATAACTACCGTGTCTACTGTACAGTATTTACGCAGCGAGATTATTGATACGAAGCAGAAGGATTTCGTTTTGCTGGCTAGAGCGAAGGGAGCATCGGAATCTCGCGTGTATACGCATCATATTTTGCGAAACTCGCTTTTGCCAATCGCCGCATTTTTTGGTTATGAAATAACGGGGCTCATCGGGGGAACTGTGTTCATCGAATATATTTTTAGTTATCCGGGGATGGGACAGCTGTTTCTAAATTCTATTTTGATCCGTGATTTTAGCGTCGTTACTGCCCTGGTTCTTCTTTATGGCATTGCTTCCATTTTAGGTTCTTTAATTTCCGATATCATTCTGGGCATCGTGGATCCTCGCATTCGTATTAAATAATGCTTAGAACGCATAGGGGTGATGATGAAATGAATAAGGCAAGCGGGCTAGCGGAGGACGGAGCCTATGAGCCAGCGGCCAGCCCCTCAAGCTGGCAGATTTTATGGCGGGAAATCAAGCGGGATAAGCTGGCTTTGGGATCCTTGATTTTATTGGGGCTCGTCGTCGTTGCGGTCTATGGCATATCTTTGATCCTGGATCAAAAACAGATTGTTACGGTCGATCTATTTGCATTGTATCAGCCACCGTCCTCCAAGTTCTGGTTAGGCACAGACTATGGCGGGCGGGACGTCTTCGGGCAATTGATTATCGGTACCAGAAACTCGCTGTCGATCGGGATTATTGTAACCTTACTCACCGGATTGATCGGTATTTTGGTTGGACTTATATCCGGTTATTTCGGCGGGACGGCAGATAACATCTCGATGCGCGTGGTTGATTTTTTTATGATTCTGCCAACGCTGATGATCGTCATTGCCTTTGTGGCTGCAGTTCCGAAATACAGCATTATATCTTTCTCCTTGATCATGACGGCATTTCTATGGATGGGGATAGCCCGTCTCATAAGATCGAAGGCATTGCAGGAGAAGGAGCTTGAATATGTGAAAGCCTCAAGGACGCTCGGTTCATCCCATCTAAAGATTATGTTCACCCAGGTCCTGCCCAATTTAAGCTCCATCATCATTGTGACGATGACGTTGAATTTAGCGGCCAATATCGGCCTGGAGTCAGGTTTGTCTTTTCTGGGATTCGGTTTTCCGGAGAGCACCCCTAGTCTCGGAACCCTGGTCAGCTACGCCCGGAATCCGCAGACGCTGGAATATCGGTGGTGGATTTGGTTGCCGGCATCACTACTCATTCTTGTATTGATGCTTAGCATAAACAATGTCGGTCAAGCGCTCAAGCGTGCGACGGATGCAAGACAAAGAAGAGGATAAAAGGGAGGAAATTTGATGAAAAAAAGGGTTAGCTCCAAAATGCTGCTGCCGTTATTGTTTGCATTCATGATTGTTCTTTCCGCCTGCACATCCGGCAAAGGGAACGATGTGACTCTGCCCAGTCCCACGAACACGCCAAACCAGACGGACGGCAACAAGAAGCAGACAGAGGAAGGCTTATACTCCATTGAGGATTTCAGCAATGTGAAGACGAATGAAGGGGAAGCAATCAAAGGGGGGACGATTACATATGGCCTTGTCTCCGATACGCCGTTCGAAGGCATCCTCAACTATGTTTTCTCCTCGGGTATTCCTGACGCCAAGGTTCTTGGGTGGTTTGATGAAGCGTTATTAACATGGGATAAGAACTATGTGTTCACGAACGATGGTGCAGCGACCTATGAGGTATCGGAGGATGGAAGGACTTTTACCTTCACGATTCGCGACAATGTCAACTGGCATGATGGTAAGCCTGTAACTGCGGAGGACTGGGAGTTTGCCCATGAGGTCATCGCTCACAAGGATTATGATGGCCCGCGCTACGGCGCTGATTTCACGAATATTGAAGGGTTGGTCGAATACCGGGAAGGCAAAGCAGATAAGATTTCCGGCATCAAAGTGCTGAGCGATAAGAAGCTGCAAATTACGTACATTAAATCAACGCCATCATTATTGACGGGCAGCATCTGGACGTATCCGCTAGCGAAGCACATTTTCGGAAATATGGAGGTCGCTAAGATGTCATCCTCTTCCGCAGTGCGCGAGAAGCCGATCAGCTTCGGTGCCTTCAAGGTGGAGAGTATCGTACCGGGGGAATCCGTGGTTTTTGCCAAGAACCCGGATTATTGGCGCGGCGAGCCCCATCTGGATAAAGTCGTGCTCAAGGTGATCAATCCGACGACGATCGTACAGCAATTGAAATCGGGCGG
Organism: Paenibacillus woosongensis; assembly: GCF_030122845.1. Taxonomy (NCBI): domain Bacteria; kingdom Bacillati; phylum Bacillota; class Bacilli; order Caryophanales; family Paenibacillaceae; genus Paenibacillus; species Paenibacillus woosongensis. The sequence continues at coordinate 5,254,025 of NZ_CP126084.1, read as the reverse complement.
GGTTGATCTGGTGGATTCGTTCCCGATTGACCAATTCCCTGACAATGCAGACATGTCCAATGTAGAATATTTAGGAGTTGTCGATCGGGCATATACGTATATCGGCTTTAAGCTGGGCAAGTGGGATGAAGCCAATAAGGTCGTCGCCCCGGACCCCAATGCCAAAATGGCCGATGTGAACCTGCGCAGAGCCATGTGGCATGCCGTGGATAATGACCAGGTGGGCAAACGCTTCTACCATGGTCTGCGCTGGAACGCAACGACACTGATCCCTCCGTCGCATCCGGAGTTCCATGATGCCAGCAATCCAGGAATTGCGTATGACGTGGAGAAGGCCAATCAAATTCTGGATGAAGCCGGTTATAAGAAAAACGGTGAATTCCGCACCAAACCGGACGGCAGTGAGCTGGTGATCAATTTCATATCAATGACGGGCGGAGATATTGCGGAGCCGTTGGCCCGTTATTATGTGCAGTCCTGGAATGCGATCGGGCTGAACGTTAACATGGAACTGGCTGAATTCAACTCATTCTATGATCGCGTAGGAAACAACGGAAAGGATGATCCAAACGTCGATGTTTATATGGGCGCGTGGAGCGTGGGCATCGACGTTGACCCGACGGGCATGTATGGGCGGGATGCGCTGTTCAACTTTCCGAGATACGCCAGCGAAGAGAATGACCGCCTGCTAGCAGAGGGGATCTCCGAGAAGGCTTTCGATGTGGCTACTCGCCAAGCCATCTATAAAGAGTGGCAGCAGTTAATGGTCAATGAAATTCCGGTATTCCCGACGTTATACCGTTCCGTAATTGTACCCGTCAATAAACGTATTCTTAATTATGCCATCGGCGACGGCACCGGCCTCTATCTTCATGAGCTTGCCGTATCGCAGGATAAGCCATTTGTAGCGGAGTAGAAGAGTTTACGGCTATAAGTGATGTAATGAATCAATCCCCCCGGGCAGGGGGGATTTTTTTGATGCTCTTCCAACAACATATTTGTGCGGAAAAACCCGTTTATGGTATAGTACGAAGCGATAGAGTTATTTGTTTTGTATCTGTTAAATTACTATTTTGTAGTTTTTTGCCGAGGGCAACGGTTTACAATTAATTGAAGACGCCTGGTATTGCGGCTATTTCCCGTGAAGAGAAAGACACTGCGAAGGAGAGCCGTATAGTACAAACCATGGGAGGCATATGATGTTAGAACGAGGAAATAGAGTAAAGGATATAAAGAAAAAGCGCAGCAGACTTAAGGGCCTGCTCATCACGCTGCTGGTTCTGATTATTGTCGGAGCCGGCGCATATACATTCCGCAAGCCATTGGCTCTGATGGCCTTTGATTTGTTCCTGTCTGGGCAGGTGGAGGAGAAGCTGGAGAAGTCGTATTCCCCTATCGATGGAGAGAAGCCCAAGCCCGTTGCAGCGAAGCAAACGGAGCCGTTCACCGCTTTGCTGCTGGGAGTTGACCAGCGTGACAACGAGCCGGCTCGCTCCGATACGCTGATCTACGCCGTCGTACGTCCGGAAGATTCCAAAGTACTGCTGGTTTCGATTCCGCGGGATACGTACACGGAAATCGTAGGCAGGGACAAGAGCGATAAAATCAACCATGCCTATGCTTTTGGCGGGGCCAAAATGTCCAAGGATACGGTAGCCAATTTCTTAGGATATCCTGCTGACTATTATGCAGCCATCAATTTTGAGGGGCTTCGGGAAGTTGTCGATGAACTGGGCGGCATTGAGCTGCCGATCGATAAGGATATCGTCAATAAACACAAGGACCACGAGAAATTCACCATCAAGGCAGGCAAGCCGTTGTACGATGGGCAAGAAGCGCTTAATTTCGTCAGATACCGGGAGGATAGCGACTTCAACCGGACGAAGCGGCATCAGATTTTCTTGAGTGCGCTGGTAGACCGCATGCTGAAGCTGGATCAAATCGGGAAAATCCCCGATCTGATGAATATGCTGGGTGAGAACTTCAAGACAGACATGACCCCTAGCTTTATCATCGATCTCTCCAAGCAACTGCTGACCAATCAAGCGCCGCAAATCAGCGGGTTTACCATTATGGGTGAAGGGATGCGCAAAAACGGAGTCTACTATATTCAGGCGAATGAAGAAGATGTGACTTTTGCCGAGCAGCTGATCGAGAACTGGTCGGATCCGAATACGAAGACGGAGGATTTGCTGAATCCTAATGCACAGTCCGCCCAAGAGGGGCAAAATAGCGAGCAGCCTTCGTTATAAAGATTCTATATATGTCCTTATTAAATCCATCCTTACTAAACTTTATTCGGCAGTCCGGTTCCCGGCTGCCGATTTCGCACCTGTAGTGGAACAAAACCTTCTTTGAATCGTAGTCAATAGGAGAGTCTGAAAAGGGCAGAGGAGGACTTTTATCTATGAATATCGCATTTTTTTTACTTCCCAAAAAGGATGTCGTTTCCGTAACGCTGGATTCTACATTAAGGCAGACCTTGGAGAGAATGGAGTATCACAGGTATACCGCTGTGCCGATTATCGGCAAGGACGGGGTGTATGTCGGTACGGTAACCGAAGGTGATCTCCTATGGTATATGAAGAATTCCGGAGGCAGGGTCACTTTTGAGAACGCTTCTAAATATTTGCTCAAGGACGTTCCGCTCAAGATGAACATTAAGGCGGTATCGATCGATGCGGATATGGAAGGCTTGATCAATTTGGCCAAAGTGCAGAATTTTGTGCCTGTAGTGGATGATATGGGCCGATTTATCGGCATCGTGCGCCGCAGCCAGATTATTGAGTATTGCGAGCGTTTTGTGACTCGGGATGTATCCGTTCCCAAAAATTAGACGCAAGGTTTGCTTCAAGGGAATGAATTGCTTTATGCTATAATGAAGAATAAAGCCTTTTTCAGGGAGGGTGGAAGCTGTCCGCCATGCAGAAAGAAATGGATGTGGCCAAACGCGCCAAAGTGATTGAATGGCTCAAAACGGAAGTGGTCGATCACGTATCCCGTTTATTCAAGGCATTGTGGGAAGGCAGCACGACACGGGTAAGTGATAGTCTTGCCAGTCTGGTCGTCAGTTGTTACATATTGGGACGCAGGCTTGGCATATCCTATAAGGATATGGACGATCATATCTTGGAAAAGCTAAAGAAACATGAGCAAGAAGGGCACCAGTTGGAAGATTGGTATCAGGATATTTCTACATTGCAAGAACATATGCGCAAGAGGTGAATCCATTTGAATTTACGCTGGACCTCGGTGGCATGGAGCGTAGTCTATCTGCTGCTCCTGCTGTCGTTTGCAACGCCTTTTTCTTTTATAACTATTTTCGTTCTGCTATTGCCCGGCGTAATCCTCTACGCAACGTTATCGGTAAGAGCATTTGCATTTCACATCGCGATCGTATGGATGGCAGCGGCTCTGCTCCTGTCTAATCCCGTAATTATTCTATTGGCCGTATTTTTTATGGTTCCGGCCTTGGTCATGGGGCATTTGTATAAGACACGGGCCTCTGCGCTCAAGGTCGTTGTGATGGGAACGGGAACGCTTCTGCTGGAGTTTCTGCTGGCATTTCTCGCTGTTACTGTTATCTATGACTTCAATTTGGCCTCTTCGATTGAAGAGACGCTAAATACGATGATGTCTCTGATGCAGAATATGGCTGACAATGAGTTGATCGCCTCGGATCTAGTCTGGTCTCCGGAAATGGCGCAGCAGCTTTCCAGCCTGGCGGCCAGAATGACGCCATTTACGATGATCATGTGCTCGTTTCTGCTTGCAGCTGTAACGCATCTGATTGCCCGGCCAACGTTGAATAGTCTTGGACATTCGGTGAGAAGCTTCCCGCCGCTGCGCGACTGGAGACTGCCGAGAGCGCTGATCTGGTATTACCTGGCTACGGTATTGATCATGCTGTTTGGCAGCGCCGCTGTCATGGAAAGCTTCGTCGGGACGGTGCTGCTGAATTTGTCGCCGCTGCTCAATTTCTTGTTTATGATTCAGGCAGCCAGCTTTTTCTTCTTCTTGGCTTATCAGAAGAAGTGGAATCCGGCGATTCCGGTGTTGCTGATCATAGCGATGCTATTTATTCCGCCTCTGAAAATTGTGGGAATCCTGGATATCGCTATGCCGCTGCGTGAGATGATTACGAGATCAAGACGATAGGGTGAGAAATCATGCCTAATTTACTTCAAAAACGTTGGCACGGCTATCAGACCGTGTGGGTGTTCGCGCTGCAGCTTCTGCTCGTCATATTCATCTCCTATTACAATTGGGTGCTCGGCCTGATCAGTTTATGCCTGGTCTGCGGCTTAACTTATGTAATGCTTCGGGCGGAGCGGCGCTTCCGCAAGGAGCTCGTTCGTTATGTGACCGATCTAACGTACCGAATTAAACGGGTAGAAGGTGAGGCGGTAAGCCGCCTGCCGTTCGGGATTATGCTGTATAGCGAAGAACGGACGGTAGAGTGGCATAACCGCTTCGTGAACAAAATGTTCGGCCAGGATTCTGTCGTTGGACAACCGCTATCGGAGCTGCTTCCGGCGCTGCCTCCCTATCCCTCCCGGGATAAGAAGGACGCTGCTGCAAATACAATCTCTACGGTCGAAGCGGCCGTAGCAGACCGGCATTACGAGTTGACGGTGCTCCATGATGAGCGCCTGATTTACGTTCACGACATTACGGAGTTCGCCGTTCTGCGTGACCGGTACGAGGACGAGAGGGCCGCGCTGGGCATCGTGATGCTCGACAACCTGGACGAAGCGACCCAGGGGATGGACGATCAGCAGCGTACCGCGCTCATCGCGCGCGTGGCAACAGCTCTGACCGAATGGGCGAAGCAGTACAGGGTCTATCTGCGAAGGCTGTCCTCAGAGCGGTATTTGATGATGCTGAATCAAAAATCGCTGAACGAACTGGAGCAGAGCCGGTTCGTGATCCTGGACGAGGTCCGCGAGATGACCGCGGACCTGAAGGTGCCGATGACGCTGAGCATCGGCCTCGCCTTCGGCACCGAGCGCTTCAGCGAGCTGGGCGAACTTGCCCAGTCGAGTCTGGATATGGCGCTCGGGCGCGGGGGGGACCAGGCCGCGGTGAAGGCCGGTCAGCGGCTCTCGTTCTATGGCGGCAAGTCGGGCGCCATAGAGAAGCGGACGCGCGTGCGGGCGCGCGTCATCGCCCATGCTCTCCGCGATTTGATGCAGGAGAGCGACAGAGTTATAATTATGGGCCACCGCATGCCGGATTTGGACGTCATCGGGGCCTCTATCGGCGTGCTGAAGGCCGCCGATATGTTCCAGGTCGAGGCGCATATTGTGCTCGACGATAAGAATCCGGGCATCGACCGGCTAATGGAGCGGATCGAGAAGGAAGAGCCCTTGCGGCGCCGCTTCATTACGTCGGAGTATGCGCTCGATTTGATGACCGAGCACACGTTATTAATCGTCGTTGATACGCATAAGGCTTCGATGACGATGGAGCCGAAGCTGGTTGAAGAGGCCAGCCGGGTCGTGGTCGTTGACCACCACCGGCGGGGCGAGGAGTTCATCAATGATGCGGTGCTTGTCTATCTGGAGCCTTATGCTTCCTCGGCCAGCGAGCTCGTTACCGAGCTGATCCAGTATATTCACGAGAAGGTGGAGCTCAGCCCGCTGGAGGCGACGACCTTGCTTGCCGGAATTACGGTGGATACGAAGCATTTCGCGCTCCATACGGGATCGCGTACGTTCGAGGCCGCGGCATTTCTGCGGCGCATCGGCGCGGACAGCGTGATGGTACAGCGGGTTCTGAAGGAAGACCTGCAGGAATATATCGCCAAAGCCGATATTATAAAGCATGCGCGCATGATTCATAATCATATCGCGCTGGCGGTGACGGAGCCGAACCGCAAAATTCCGCAGCTGCTGATCGCCCAGGTGGCGGACACGCTGCTGAATATGACGAATGTGCTGGCATCGTTCGTGATTAGCGAGCGGCCCGATGGCCTCATCGGCATCAGTGCCCGTTCCTTGGGGAACATGAATGTGCAAATCGTAATGGAGCGGCTTGGCGGAGGCGGCCATCTGACGAACGCTGCGGTACAATTGGAAGGAACCCAGGCGGAGGCGGAGAGAAGGCTGCTCGAAGTACTGGATGAAATAGAAAAGGAAGAGGGGTTATTCGAATGAGAGTCATTTTCTTAAAGGACGTAAAGGGTCAAGGCAAAAAAGGGGAAATTAAAAACGTATCCGAAGGTTACGCACAGAACTTTCTGATTCCGCGGGGGCTGGTTCGTGTAGCTACCGAAGGCAACGTTAAGACGCTGGAGGTTCAGAATGCGGCGGAAGAGAAGCGCAAGGCTCAGGAGAAGGCAGAAGCTGTCGAGCTGGGCAAAAAGCTGGAGGAGATGACAGTAACACTGCAAGCCAAAGCGGGAGAGGGCGGCCGCCTGTTCGGAGCGATCACGAATAAGCAAATCGCCGAAGCCTTGGCGAAAGCGGGCGTGAAGATCGACCGGCGCAAAATCGAGCTTGCCGAGCCGATCCGGACGCTGGGCGTCACTCAGGTGCCAGTGAAGCTGCACCCCGACGTGAAGTCGACGTTGAAGGTTCAAGTGACGGAGGAATAAAATGGCGGGAGATCAATTTTTCGACCGTATTCCCCCGCAGAATCTTGAAGCGGAGCAGGCGGTGCTTGGGGCAATACTGCTGCAGTCGGAAGCGCTGATTACCGCCATGGAACGGGTGCGGACGGAAGATTTCTATGATCCTCCTCACCAATTAATCTATGAAGCCATGGTGCAGCTTGGCGAGGAAAGTCAGCCGATCGACCTGGTTACGCTAACCTCGAAGCTTCAGGATCGGGGGGAGCTGGAGGATATCGGCGGAGTCAGTTATCTGGCGAAGCTGGCTAACGCGGTGCCTACGGCGGCTAACGTCGACTACTACGCTCGCATCATAGAAGAGAAGTCCATGCTTCGCCGACTTATCCGTACGGCTACGCAAATCGTTAGCGAGGGTTATGCGGGCGGTGAAGATGTCGGCGGCCTGCTGAGCGATGCGGAGCGGAAAATCCTCGAAATTTCCAATAGCCGATCCGGCAGCGGCTTTATTGCAATACGCGATGTTTTAATGGAAGTGTTCGAAAAAGTGGAGGAGCTGCACCAAAATCGGGGCAATACCACGGGAATCCCTTCGGGCTTCGTCGATCTCGATCGGATGACGTCCGGCTTCCAGCGGAATGACCTGATTATCGTGGCGGCTCGTCCATCTGTCGGTAAGACGGCGTTTGCCCTGAACATTGCCCAGAACGTGGCCGTTCGGGCCAAAGAGACCGTCGCCATCTTCAGTCTGGAGATGTCGGCGGCTCAGCTCGTTCAGCGGATGATTTGCGCGGAGGCGAATCTGGACGCGGGAGTCATGCGAACAGGGGACTTCAAAAACGACGACGATTGGTCCAAGCTGACGATGGGGATTGCCGCATTGTCGGAATCGGAGATTTATATCGATGATACGCCTGGGGTAACGGTAGCCGATATTCGGGCGAAGTGCCGCCGGCTCAAGAAGGAGAAAGGCCTTGGCATGATCGTGATCGATTACCTGCAGCTTATCCATGGGCGCGGCAAGCCGGGGGAGAACCGGCAGCAGGAGGTATCGGAAATATCGCGTACGCTGAAGCAAATCGCCCGTGAGCTTGAGGTTCCGGTCATCGCCTTGTCCCAGCTTAGCCGGGGCGTAGAGCAGCGGCAGGACAAGCGGCCGATGATGTCCGACTTGCGGGAGTCGGGTTCGATTGAGCAGGATGCGGATATCGTCGCATTCTTGTACCGGGATGATTACTACAATCAGGAGACGGAGAAAAAGAACATCATCGAGATTATCATTGCCAAACAGCGTAACGGCCCGGTCGGTACCGTAGAGCTGGTGTTCTTGAAGAACTTCAATAAGTTCGCGAATTACGAACGCGCGCATACTGACGCGTTTGCGGGGTGAATTATAAACTAAATAACGGCATTGTCCTTATATTACAGATTTTCATGCCAGAATCCGAACAATCACGTATCGAAATACGTGATTGTTCGTCTTTTAATTTGACATTGAAAATCGCGCTTGTTACACTTGTATTGCTGCTGCTCTGGATCGAGCAGATCCACAGTGGCTGAAGGCAAAAATGAATCTGACGTATGGAATCCGAGCAAGGCAAATTTAGGTGCCTTACGCACCGACGGGGGAATGTACATGTCAACAGTAGTCGTTGTCGGAACGCAATGGGGAGACGAAGGTAAGGGCAAAATCACCGATTATCTGGCGGAAAGCGCAGAGGTGGTGGCGCGTTACCAAGGCGGAAACAACGCTGGTCACACCATACTTATTGACGGGAAGAAGTACAAACTGAGCTTAATTCCATCGGGTATTTTTTATAAGGACAAAATATGCGTTATCGGTAACGGGATGGTCGTAAACCCGGCAGCCCTTATCGAGGAAATCCATTATATTCATGACAACGGATTTACGACGGACAATCTGGTGATCAGCGATCGCGCGCATGTCATCATGCCTTACCATACGGTCCTGGATGCGCTGGAGGAGGACCGCAAGGGGCCGAACAAGATCGGTACAACTCGTAAAGGGATTGGCCCGGCTTACATGGACAAAGCCGCGCGCAACGGCATCCGGATCGCCGACCTGCTCGATCCCGAGGAGTTCGAGACAAAGCTGCGCCATCTCATGAAGGAGAAGAACCATATTATCGAGCAGGTATATGGCGCTGAGCCGCTGGACGTTGAGGAAGTGCTGAAGCAATATTTAGGGTATGCGGAAATCGTCCGGCCATATGTTCGGGACACGTCAGTCATTCTGAATGATGCTATCGACGCGAAGCGCAAAGTGTTGTTTGAGGGCGCCCAAGGCGTCATGCTGGATATCGACCAGGGCACGTATCCGTTCGTGACTTCCTCGAATCCGTCGGCAGGCGGGGTTTGCATTGGCTCCGGCGTTGGCCCGTCGAAGATCGATCAGGTCATCGGCGTGGCGAAAGCCTACACGACCCGTGTCGGCGACGGTCCGTTCCCAACGGAGTTAAACGATGCCGTCGGCGACTCGATCCGCGAGGCCGGGCATGAGTATGGCACCGTAACGGGACGGCCGCGCCGTGTTGGCTGGTTCGACAGCGTCGTCGTGCGCCATGCCCGCCGGGTGAGCGGCCTGACCGGCCTGTCCCTGAACTCGCTGGACGTGCTGACCGGCCTGAAGACGGTCAAGATCTGCACCGGCTATAAGTACCGGGGCGAAGTAATCAGCCATTACCCGGCCAGCCTCAAGATGCTTGCAGAGTGCGAAGCGGTCTACGAGGAACTCCCAGGCTGGTCCGAGGACATCACCGGGGTGAAAACCCTCGATGATCTGCCGGAAACGACGCGGAATTACGTAAAGCGTGTATCCGAGCTGACAGGCATTCCGATCGCGATCTTCTCCGTGGGACGAAACCGCGATCAGACAAACCAAGTGCTGCCGATTTATGAATAAGGTTGCTGTATGATGGATTCGATAGCGTCATAACATTTAGCCGTCCGGAGCGTTCGTGGGGAACGTTTGCTCCGGGCGGCTTTTTTGCGTTTCTTTTTTCCTTTTATGAAGGTTGAAATCTTCCTCTATCGTCCATACTGATAGGTAGAAGACGTAGAAGGAGGTATACGATGAAGTGGGTTGCTTGGCTGGTAAAGCTATCGATCACAGTCGTAATGGTCAGCGTATTAACCGTTGCCACGACTGGTTATGTCGTGAACTGGTATATTCAATCACTGCTGGGCAGTTATAACATTCCTCTTGAAGTACAATCGCCTAATCTTGGAAGCATGATGAAGGGCATGCTGGGTTTTGGAGGCCAAGGAACCGGCAGCAAAAACCCGGGCGGCAGGAAGGCGGACGAAACAGATCATAAAAATATGAATGCAAGCGCGAATACAGGAACCGGTGGGAATAGCGCTGGAAACAGCAATGGAGATCGTGCGGGGAGCGGTAGTGAGAATAGCGAGGGCGGCGTCAGCAACGGCAATGAGTCTGATCGTCCCGCCGAAGATGGCGTGAATGTGGAAGAGGGAATTCCAGAGGACGCGCTTCCGGTGATGGGAGGGATGGCTTCCGGCCAATCGCAACAACAATCGCAACAACAGTCCCAGCAGGATGCACTCGGGAACCAGGATCAGGCGGTCGTCATCTCCCCGGATGATTTGTTGGCTAAAAAGGATGAGCTGCCCGACCAGCAGAAGGAAGAAATATTCAATATCCTGATGTCCAAGCTTCCGGAGGACGAAATGCAGAAGATGACGGTGGCAATGGAGGGCGGGTTGACCGAATCCGAAATGATAGAGATTCAGCAAATTTTGTCCAAGCATTTAGATAAAGAACAATATGCCAAGGTCATGGCTATGCTCAAAAAATAATGGAAAGCCTTTCTACCAAATCATCATGATAGCGTTACCATTCACAGGATTGTAAATAAAATACTCCCTGGATATTTTAGCAAAAACATGTTAAACCCGCTCTCGCAGCGGGTTTTTGCCATTTGTGAACAGAGTTGAAATTCGGGAGGGTCGTATGCTAAAGTAGACGATAGCGACCAAAGGTTAAAATTTTGAAACTATTTATTGTCGAATAGAGTCAAATATAAAGGAGATTTACCATGAAGGGTTTCAGGGGGAAAATTGGGCTTGATTGGCTTACGGAGCGGTATCAGTCTGCGGTTCAGCGTATCAGGCCAAGCCATAATCTACCGGAAAATGAGCAAGATGATATAGATAGCACGGATATAGAGCAGAAAACGCGATCACGCAGAGTCAGAATTGGGGCAATCGCTGCCGTACTTGCAACAGGCATGTTATTGGCTGGTTACCAGTATGCGCAGGCGCATACGGTGACCTATTACCGCGTCATGCTCCATGATGAGGAGATCGGAACGATCGATAGCGAGGATCAGCTGCAGGCGCTCTACAAGCGCAAAGAGCAGGAGTACGCCGAGAAGTATCCACAGGCGGATATGGTGGTTAATACGAAGGGCATAACAACGGTCGAGGCGAAGAAGTATAAAGCCAGGATTGATACGGAGGTTACTCTGGACAAGCTGTATGAGAGGCTGACGGGTTATTCCCGCGGGGTAGAGCTGAAGGTCGACGGCGAGACCATTGCGGTCGTGAAGGATCAGGCAACGGCAAACGCGATTCTGGAGCAAGTGAAAGGGAAATACATACCGGGCACTTCATCCAATAATGCGGCTTCTAGAATTAAATTAGTGAGCAGCAATCCGAACGCGGCCAAGAAGCAAAACGGTGTAACCGTGGAATCCGCAGAGATCGTGGAGGACGTAACGCAGGTTGCGGTAAAGACGGATCCGAACAAGGTGCTGAGCGCCGAGGAGGCGGTTCAGCGCATCGTAGAGGGCAGCGAGGCAGCGATCACTTATGTCGTTCGCGAAGGGGATACGATCTCATCCATTGCTAAGCGGTACGGGGTGACTCAGAAGGAATTGTTCGCGAATAACCCTGGCGTTCAGGAGAAGACAATGCAGATCGGTACGGAGCTGAACGTAAAGGCGTTGAAGCCTGCTCTAACCGTAAAGACGGTTGAACTGGTATCCGAGGAAATCGTCACCGAACCGGAAGTGATTATTCAGAAAAATGCGGATATGAAAGCCGGTCAGTCCAAGGTTGTTGCGGAAGGGCAAAGCGGTCTGAAGATTATGGAATATCGGCTGACCAAAGAGAATGGCGAGGTGGTCACCGAGGAATGGCTTGGCCATGAGGTCATTAAGGCATCGTCGCCGCGCATCATTATGAAAGGAACGAAGATCGTCGGCGAGGGCAGCGGCCAGTTCGCGTGGCCGGTATCCGGCGCACGAATGACGAGCAGCTACGGCGAGCGTTGGGGCCGAACTCATAAAGGCGTCGATCTGGTCTCCTCGAATCGGAACATTCTTGCCGCGGATGAAGGAGTTGTCAGCTTCGCAGGCGTCAAGTCCGGCTATGGCAATGTTATTATTATTAATCATAATAACGGATATGAGACGCTGTATGGGCATCTGAGCAAGATCAGTGTCAAGGAAGGCGAAGTCGTCGAGAAAGGTTCGAAAATCGGGATTATGGGCAGCACGGGACGTTCCACCGGTACTCATCTGCATTTTGAAATTCATAAGAACGGTACCGTCCAAAACCCGATGAAATATTTATAGTATAGAGGTAGTTCAACAAGTCATGTTCAAATAAAAATGGCCCGCGCGTCCGGCGTTCCTGATGGAACACCGTCACGCAAGGCCATTTTTTTATATCAATTTGCCGCAAGGACTTCGACCTCTTGATTGTCTTTCAATTGGTGTTGGCCCGATACCACGACCTGATCTCCCGTGGCCAAGCCTTCGATGACCTCCTGATACAATTCGTTAAGGCGTCCGAGTTCCACTTGCCGCTTCTCGACTTTGCCACCGGAGAAGAGGTAGACGTAGGTGTTGCTCTCTTCCCGGATAATCGCCGTCGTTGGGATGGTGAGCACTTCCTGCTCTGCTTCATCGGTCAGCCGCAGCTGCACTTTGGTTCCCGGCTTCAGGGCCAGATTGGCGTTGTCGGCTTGCAGCTCCAGCTCATAAGTTCTGTTCATCGTGTCCATGATGTCGGCGAAATAGACGATTTTCCCTTTAAACAGCTGGTCCGGCCGATCGGCCGCATAGAACGAAAGCTCGGTTTTGCCTTTAAGGAGCTTGGCGTTTTCTTCCGTGATGTTCGCCTTGATTTTGACCGGGTTGATCTGCTGAATTTTGCCAACGATCCCTTGGTTTATGGTCATGCCGGACTCAATCGAAAAATCGGTCAGAATGCCGCTGATTGGAGCGGTCACTTTATAATTGTCCAAGGTGCGGTTGATTTGCTCGATATCGAGTTGTGCCATTCGAATTTGATCTTTCAGCGGCTGCAGGGCATCCGGATCGTCTTGCGCAGCAAACTGGCCCTCTTTCAGATTATTCTGGGCCGTGCGGAGCCCGATTTCGGCCTTTTGCTTCTGCAGCAGCACATCGGCTGGATCCAGTTCAAACAGCAGTTCCCCCTGTTTTACCTGATCACCACGCTTTTTCAACGCTTTTAGCACGTCACCGCTTGCTTTGACCACGACATCTCTTTCCGCTGAAGCTGTCACTTCGGCTACCGTCTCCTGAGGAGCGCCAATGCTTCTCTTTTGAGCTTCACTGATCTTGACAGCGGGCTTCTGTATGGTCTTCTGCACTTCCATTTGCGTTTCCTGAGGGGCATTGCAGCCGGCCAGAGCTGTTCCGCCCACGGCCAGCAATGCGCTGCCCATTATAATTTGTATCCATCGTTTGTTTCTCATTGACTTACCACTCCCTCACTGATGTCGTCGGATGATTTATCGACTCGGCCCCTTCTTCGGAACAGACGGCCCATCCGGTTCTTGAATGATTCCAGTAATTCGTAGACGACCGGAACGACGACCAATGTCAGAATCGTTGACGTAACGAGTCCGCCGATCACGACGACGGCCATGCCTTTCGAAATGATCGCTCCGCCTTCGGTAAACCCAAGCGCAAGCGGCAGCATGGCGACCATGGTTACGACTGCTGTCATGATGATCGGTCTTAGGCGAAGCATGCCCGCTTCGACCAAGGCGTGGCGAACGGTGTAGCCTTCGTCGCGAAGCTGCTGCGTCCGGTCGATAAGCAGAATTGCGTTGGTCACGACGATCCCGATCAGCATCATGAAGCCGATCAGCGAGGTGATGCTCAACGCTTCGCCGCTGATCAATAGACCAAGCAAACCGCCGATTACGGCAAGCGGCAGCGAGAACAGGATGACAAACGGTGCGCTCAGATTGCCGAAAGCAATAACCATGACGAGATAGACGATAAATACGGCGGCCCCCATGGCGACAAACAGCTGGGAGAAGCTTTCTCCGATATCTTCGTTAATCCCGCCGACTTCGCGCGATACACCGTCAGGAAGCTCAACCTGATCCAGAGCCATCGCGACTTGACCGGCAACACCGCCCTTGTTTTGGCTGTCGATTTTGGCGGTAATGTTCACGACCTGTTCCTGGTCGTTGCGCTGAATGCTGGAGGCGGCGTTAATGATGTTCAGCTTCGCCACCTCTTTCAGATAAACGATGGAGCCGCTCCCTGTACGGAACGGGATATCCCCCAGCTTGGACAGCGTATCGATGCCCGATTTATCCAGTTGGACCGTTGTCGTGTAAGTGATGTTATCCAGCTTGACATCACCGATTTCATCCTCGGCCAGCCAACCGGCGACGGTCTGCTGTACCGTAGAGGCGCTCAGTCCGTATTGCCAAACCTTGTTCTGATCGACTTCGATCTCAAGCTCCTTCTTGGCATCGCTGAGGGAGTCTTCCACTTCCTTAATTTCTGGAAAATCCTTCAGCTTCTCCTTCAGCAGCGCAGATGCTTCAACCAACCGATTGAGGTCATCCCCTTTCAGGGAATATTGGAAGTCGGTGCCGCCCGCCGAATTACCCTCCAAGGATCTAACGTCCAATTCAGAGTCTACCGGTAATTCGGCCATCAAAATATTTTTGTATTGATCCTGTACAGTTTTGACATTGCTGCCTTCGCTAACTTCGGTGAAAATCTGCGCCCGGTAAGGCGTTGCCTCCGTGGAGCCGTCAAATCCGATCAGTGCTTCAGTAAAGGTAAATTGCGGCTGGCCATCGGCCGTCTTCGCAAGATGCAAAATCTCTTCCATATCTTTGATTTTGGCATCCATAGTTTTCAAAGAAGTTTCGTACGGCATCTTAACGACGAAGTAAAACTGCCGCGGAGGCTCTTCCTCCGGCATCAAGGTGATCGATAAAAACGGTAGCGTTCCGATAATTGACGCGATAAACAGGAATCCTGCTGCCAGCAGCGTTTTGATCCGGTGGCGCAGCGACCATTCCAGGACACGGCGGTAAAAAGCTGTCGAGCGTCCTGCCTTCTCTTCATGGTGCTTGATCTTGGCTCCGCGGAGCACCAGCACCTTCGCCAGCATCGGGATCACCGTCAATGCTACGAGCAGCGAAGCTAACATGGCGGTGGACAGCGTAATCGCAAACGGCTGGAACAATTGCCCGACCATACCGCTGACAAATGCGAGCGGGGCGAAGACCCCGACCGTCGTTAGTGTGGATGACGTAATGGCTGCGCCGACTTCGCGGGTAGCCAGCTTAATGACCGATTCGCCGCGCTCCTGCGCTTTCTGCAAATGTGAATATATATTTTCGATAACGACGATACTGTCGTCCACGACCCGTCCAATCGCGATGAACATACCACCGAGCGTCAGAATGTTCAAGGAAATGTCCAAGGAATTCATAACGAGCAGTGTTATCAGGATCGAAAGCGGAATCGAGACCAGAACGATCAAGGTCATGCGTATATTCCGCAGGAACAGCAGGATGACGAGCGCTGCCAGCAGCGCGCCGGTGAGCCCCTCATGCACCATTCCGCTAATGGAGGAACTGACTAGTTCCGAAGTGTCATAAATCGTCTTAAAGCCGATATCAGGAAGCTGCTGCTCCCATTTAGAGAACAGGGACTCGACTTCCCCGGCGAAATCGACGGCGTTGGCATCGCTCGTTTTGTACAGCTGGATGCCGATGGCTGGCTGCTGATTCAGGCGAGCTACAAAATCGGATTCCGAGATCGATTCGACCTTGCCCAGCTGATTCAAGCGAACCCGGGTGCCGCTCTGGGTCAGCAAGTCCATATTTTCCAAGTTATACACGCTGTTGGTGTCGCCCTTTACACGGGCCATCAAGGAGCTGCCATCGAGATCGACGGCTCCTGCCGGCAGCGAAGTGAGGTTTTGGCGCACCTGGCCGGATACTTGTCCGGGAGTAAGGCCGAAATCATTCAGCTTCCCGGCATCAAGCTTGATGGTAAGCTTCGTTTCCCGCGCTCCGATTTCGTCCATGTGGTCGTAGCCCGGGATCGATTCGAGTTCGGGTTTGATCTCGTTCGCATACCATTGATCCAGTTCTGACTGGCTCATGCCATTCTCGCCATAGATGGCGAAGTAATAAGCCGGAATTGAGGCGAAACCGAAGGTGGCCACCTTCGGAGTGCTGGCCGAAGCGGGAAGATTGACCTCTTGCAGCAAGCTTTCAATATCCTGCTTTTTCTTTTCAGGGTCAGCCTTATCGGTCAACATGACTATAATGGTCGCAAAGTTGTCGCTTGACGTAGAGTCCAGCGAGGTAACTCCCTCCATGTTGGCTATTTTTTTCTCTATCGGCTTGGTTACTTGTTCCATGACGTCGCTGGGAGACCCGGGATATTGGGCCGTTATGTATACCATGGGAATCGAGATGTCCGGCATGATTTCCGTCTTTAAATTCCCAGCCGCATATAGGCCGCCGCCAAACAACATGATGATCATGATAAACAAGGCGCCTATATTCTTCATGGAAAAACTAGTTAGTTTGTTCATGGTAATCCTCCTATCTTAAGAAAGATTACCGTATAAATGTGAACTGAATATGAATAAGAAGCCAAATTTACAATTATCTTGGCAGGGCAAAAGAACTAAATTGTTCAAGATGGCAGGGTGACCGTGATTTCCGTTCCGGTTCCGGGCTCGCTGCGCACTTCGATATGGCCGTGATGCAGGTCTACGATTCTTTTGACGATCGCCAGGCCCAGACCGTTGCCATTATATACCCGGTTGCGGGAGCGGTCCGCCTTGTAGAACCGTTCGAAGATTTGGGCCTGGTCCTCTGGTGCAATGCCGATTCCCGTATCTTTGATTGTCACGGAAACCTGGTGGATGCCCCGCCGAACGTCAATGGCGATTTTGCCGCCTTCCGGCGTAAAGCGGATGCTGTTTCCCAGCAGGTTGATCCACACCTGGTCCAGCTGGTCCCGGTCACCGCAAATTTTGACGACCGGCAGTTCCAGATCGATCGCAATCGATTTGGCGGCCCATTGCGGCTCCAGAGCAACAGCCGTTTGCCGGATCTGTTCATCGAGCCGGAATGTGACGGGATGGAACGGATGGTGCTTCGACTCAAGCGAGGCCAAATGCAGCAGGTTGTCGCTCATTCGGGACATTCGCTCGCTCTCCGCAATAATGATGTCTAAATATCGATCCCGGTTCTTATGGTCAAGCGTATCGTTCTCCTTCAGCGCCTTGGCAAATCCGCGGATGGACGTAAGCGGCGATTGAATTTCGTGCGAGACGTTAGAGACGAAGTCCTGGCGCATTTCCTCAATTTGCTGCAGCTGCCGACGCATTTCGTTAAAGCTCTGCACCAGGACACCCAATTCGTCTTTACGCCGCGCTTTCAGCTCGCTGCTGAAATCCCCTTTGGCCATCCGCTTCGTCGCTTCCGTCATTTTGCGCAAAGGCTGGATCAAAAAAGCGGCTTCCACAACGAAAAACAGGCTGCCGCCCACCAACAGGACAGTGATCCCGGTGAGGATCATGCCGCCGATCGGATAACCGACCTGGCTGTTCGAGCTTGGCTCGATAAACATGGCATAGGTTTGGCCTTGATGCCCGAAAGGCAGCCCTACATAGGTATGTCCTTCAGAGGTAGTGCCCTTCAAGGTCTCCCCTTGAAGCACGCGTTCGACTTGCTCCCGGCTTACTTCGATTAGGGAATCGGAGCCGTATTTTTCCTCGGACAGGGAGCCGTCGAAAACTTGCATGCTGACCATATTGGCCAGATCCTTGATGTCGTCCATCACCAGGGCCCGGCGGTCGTATCCGACCCGCTCGAAAATCCGGATCAGGCTTTGGCCCAGAGTAATCATGTAGTCCTGGGTTTGATCCTGGATCTGACGCTGGTATAAATAACCGATAACCATCGTAGAGGTCAGCAGGCTGACGAGAATGGCTACCAGAAACATCACAACAATACGGACATATAGCGATTTGATCATTTGTCCACCACAAGCCGGTAGCCGAGCCCGTATACGGTGGCGATATGAAAGGAGTGTGCCTCCTGGCCGCTTGCGGGGAAGCGTTCGCGCAGCCTTTTGATATGGACATCGACCGTACGGTCATCCCCTGTATAGTCCAGACCCCAGATTTGTTCGATCAGCTGCTCGCGGGTAAAAATCTGCCCGGGATAGCTTCCTAGCTTGAATAGAAGCTCGAATTCCTTAGGCGGGAGCATGAACTCTTCGGAGCCGCGGATCACTTTATAGCTTTGGCGGTCCAGCAAAATGTTCCCGAGCTGAATGCTTTGGGAAGAAGCGATTTTGTATCGCTTGAGCAGCACTTTGATCCGGGCCACCAGCTCGAGCGGCTCAAACGGCTTCACGACATAATCGTCGGCGCCCAGATCAAAGCCCTTGATTTTTTGCCCAGTTTCGCCCTTCGCAGTAACCATGAGCAGCGGCGTATCCGGGTACAGGCGGCGCAGCTCAGCGCACAGCTCCCAGCCGTCCATGACCGGCATCATGATGTCGAGTACAACCAGGTCGGCGATTTCCTGCTCCATCATTTTCAGCGCCACGGCGCCGTTTTCGGCCTGGATGGGGCGGAATCCTTCCTTCGATAAATAGAGACAAATCAGTTCGCGTATATGGGGATCGTCATCGACGAGCATAATGGTGGCCATAGGGTTAATTATCCTCCTTAAGTGACTGGTAAAAATAAGTAAATGTATGTATGATCTAAAGCGAACGGGATCTTCACCGTCAATGATAGAGTAACAGTTTTAGGCGAGGGCATTCAATACTTGCCCTAGGCTTCCCGATAGCTGATGCTGCTTAGGATATGGTAAGATAGAGGAAGATCAAAGCCATGATCGAAAGTTTGGGGTGAATCGCAATCATGCTAGGTAAAATTTTAGTCGTGGACGATGAGCGTCCAATTGCCGATATTTTGAAATTCAATCTAGAAAAAGAAGGGTACGAGGTAATCCTTGCTTTCGATGGAATCGAGGCTGTGGAGCTGGCATTCAACGAGCAGCCGGATCTCATTCTGCTTGATTTGATGCTGCCCGGCAAGGATGGCATGGATGTGTGCAGAGAGGTGCGCGCCAGACTGCAGACGCCGATCATTATGCTGACCGCCAAGGATGGCGAAATCGATAAAGTGCTTGGGCTGGAGCTTGGAGCCGATGATTATGTGACGAAGCCGTTCAGCACGCGGGAGCTTCTTGCCCGGGTGAAGGCGCAAATGCGGCGGCAGCAGAAGCCGGCTCAGCTGGAAAGCGCCGAGGGCAAACAGGGAATCAGCTTGTTTGAGCTGTTTATCGATACAGATATGTATACGGTATACAAAAATGGCGAACCGTTGGATTTGACTCACCGGGAGTTCGAGCTGGTTCATTATCTGGTGAAGAATGCTGGAAAAGTAATGACCCGAGAGCATCTGCTGCAGGCGGTATGGGGTTATGACTATTTCGGAGACGTGCGGACGGTGGACGTGACGATTCGCCGGCTGCGGGAGAAGATTGAGAGTGATCCGAGCAAGCCCGAGTATATTTTGACCCGGCGCGGGCTTGGCTATATGATGCGCAGCTCCAAGGCGGGTGGATTCTAGGATGAATCTGCCCTCCTTCTTCCGTACGATCCAGGCTAAGCTGATCATGATTTATGTGCTCCTGATCCTGATCGCGATGCAGTTGATCGGGGTCTATTTCGTGAGCGCCATGAAAACCTCGCTGACCAGCAACTTTACGAAGGAGCTTCAAGAGCGGGCGGCATTGCTATCGGTGCTGGCTGCGCAAAACTTGGGGGTTACCGGAGAATCGGCAGATGCATCGCTAGACAATTTAAGTGTCCTCGTCAACAATTTATTCAATATTAACGGCGCTGAGATTCAGGTGCTGGATGCGAGCGGCCGGGTTCTGACGACCTCCAAGCCATCGCATGCCGATTACGTCGGCACGAAGAATACGCAAACGGTAGTCAGCCGGGCATTGCAGGGCATACGCGACAATGAAGAGTATATGATCGATGAAGATAACGTTCGCAAGAAGGTGGTAGCCAAGCCGGTCGTAAGAGACGGAAAGACGGTTGGCGCCATTTATATCGCGGCATCGATGACCGAGCTCTACGATACGATGGAGCGGATCAATAGCATATTCATTTCCGGCTTATTGCTGGCCCTTGCTTTGACCGCTGTATTGGGCGTTATCCTCGCACATACGATCACATCGCCGATCAAGGAGCTGACCCGGCGGGCGACGGCGGTGGCGGAAGGACGGTTCCATCAGAAAATGCCGGTGCTCGGCAACGATGAGATCGGCCAGTTGAGCAAGGCGTTCAACTATATGACAAGCCGGCTGCAGGATGCGCTGGCACAGAATGAGGAAGAGAAGGAGAAGCTGGCCTCTATTCTTACCAATATGAGCGACGGCGTTATCGCCGCGGATGAGAAATATCAGGTCATTCTGATGAACCGGAGAGCCAGCGAGATGCTGCGGGTTCAAGAGGAGGCAGTCAGCGGCAAGGATATTATGACGCTGCTGCATTTGCCGCTGGAGGAACGGGCCGTACTGGAGCGGGGAACGATGCACTCGGCTATTCTGGAGATCGATTCTCCGGAAGGGGACATGTTTCTCATCCGCGTAACGTTTACGCCGATTCACCGGCGGGAATTCGGCATCAGCGGGACGATTGCCGTACTGCAGGACGTGACGGAGCAGGAGAAGCTGGAGGCGTCCCGAAGGGAGTTCGTCGCTAACGTCTCCCACGAATTGCGGACGCCGCTAACGACGATCAAGAGCTATACCGAGGCGCTGGAGGACGGCGCGCTGCAGGACCCGGAGCTTGGTCCGCGGTTTGCTTCCGTCATTCAGAATCAGACGGACCGAATGATCCGGCTTGTTACGGATCTGCTTCATTTATCCCGTCTCGATTCGAAAGAAGCTCTGCTGCGCAAGCAGTCGATTGGTGTTCTGGAAATGCTGGAAGAGGTCGTGGATCGATTCTCCTTCCAAATGCAGGAGAAGGAAGTTCATCCGGAAATCTTTATTGAGGAAGGTGTCGATACCGCCTGGATGGACCGGGATCAAATCGATCAAGTGCTGGACAATTTAATATCCAATGCGATGAAATATACGCCAGAAGGCGGAAAGATTGCTTTTGAGGCGCGCCGGGTGGATGACGGCATGATTGCCATATCGATCCAGGACAACGGAATCGGTATTCCGAAGCGCGATTTAGAGCGTATTTTTGAGAGGTTCTACCGAGTGGACAAGGCTAGAGCCCGCAATATGGGTGGAACCGGCCTTGGCCTGTCCATTGCCCGGGAAATTGTGAAGGCCCATGGCGGTACGATTAATTTGGAATCCGAGCTGGGGGAAGGCACCAAAGTAACCTTTACACTGCCTACACAGGAGCAAGGAGGCGAGGGACGGTGAAGGAAACGGTGAAATCTTTCCTGCTTACTTTGCTTGTAGTCTGCAGTCTGGTGCAGAGTTATTTTCTGATTTACCGGCTCCCGGGCAGCGATCCAGTGGTCAAGACGGAGAATGATTATATCAAGACGGAGAATATGGGGGCAGAGATGCGGGCTGAGGAGCTCATATTTCCGGCGCAAATATCCGTTCACATGGGGGAGAACCAGCACACGGTGTTTTACCCGGATTCGATGTTCTACGATTTGATATATTCCCGCCTGAAAGGGCGGATGTTCGAAGGATTTCAGCGCAACGCCGTAGACAATATGAACTGGACTGAAATCCGCAGCAAATATCCGGGCGTAGAGCTTCAGTTCGGCAGCGGCGTGCCCGTATCGCTTCTGCGAAAGGTGATGCAAATATCCGCTGATCCGCTGTTTGAGGAAGAGAGTATCCACCGGATATTGATCTATACCGGGGAAAATGAGGAACGGGCGCGCGTCTTCTTCTTCAGCTCGCACGGGGATGTCGTGTATGAGGCAACGAAGGCCGATTTGACGGTGCAGGACGTGAGGCAGCAGGTCGATTTCGGCAAGGACTGGATCCCGTACACGCTGAAGGATGGCTATTATATTCCGGAGAAGCCCATTGATATGGTAGAGACCCTGCTGAAGGTAGGCGTGTTCTCGACCGAGCAGATTCAGGGCAGCCTGTTCTTTGACCCGAGTATTACGAGAATCATACGCGAGAAGGACGGTTCAGAAATTTATACGGACAGTAAGCGGAGCCTGCAGGTAAGGCAGGATGGGAACTGGATTAACTATACCGATCCGGCGGCGCCGTCTGCAGGCGAGAACAGTCCGGCAAGCAATGCGTTATCCTCGATCGACTTCGTGAACCAGCATGGCGGCTGGAACGGCAGCTACCGCTTGGAGCAAATGGACGGTTCGGATGAGATGGACGGGGTGGTATTCCGCCAGTATTTCGGGAATGGGCAGTTTGGGGCTTTTCCGATCATGGATTTCCGGTCGTTCCGTTTCGGAACCATTTCGCTGGCCCTGCGGCAAGGCACGATTACAGGATATGAACGTTCCTTGCTATATGTCAAAGCGGGAGATTGGGACAAGCAGGTCGTTCAGCTGTCCGGCGGCCAGGAGCTGAGGGACAAGATCGAGAAGCTGTCTGACGTCATCAACCTGTACCCGGCGTATTTGCCTTCGCTGAGCCAGGAGGGGCTGCTGCTGAAGCCGACCTGGATCGTCGAGCTGAGCAGCGGCGCTGTACATGAGCTGAATTAGGGTACAGGCGAAGGGCAAGGCAAGCTGCGTCACTTCATGTGCAGCAGGAAAGAACAAGCGCCGTTTATTTATTAAGGGAGGTTGCGGAACATGGATTGGGGCAGAGCTAAAAATGTGCTTATTTACGCCTTCTTGCTGCTGAATTTAGTGCTTGGCTACCAGCTCTGGAATGACCTGAGGGAGCAGGCCGACTCCAATCCGGACCTTACTTCCCTGGAGAGCAGCACGCAGAAGGTGATGGAGAGCAAGCGAATCAAGGTGCTGGCGCAAATTCCGAGCGATTCGCCACAGCTGCGCAAGATATCCTACCGCTTTGTAGATGGGCAGCAGAGCCATAAAGTAACCGATCTGCCGGTTCCTGTGGACAGCAAGCTGATTTTTACGCCGAAGGAGCTGGCCAATGCGCTGAAGCAGAGCCTTCCCGACATCGGAAATTACCGTTATGACGAATGGGCGGGAAACGAAAATGTATTCGTTCTCCATCCGCTTGTGGACGGGAAGTGGCCGCTCTTCAAAATCAATTTAGAGCTGCATTACGCCAATCAGAAGATCGTGTCTTATCGTCAGGACATTATTGAAATTAACGAATCGGCCGATGAGAAGGAGCAGCAGGTGCTGTCCGCTTCCAAGGCTCTGGGCAATCTTATTGAGAATTTCCTGCCGGAGGGCTCGGTAGTAACGAGCATTGAGCTCGGATATTATGGCCAGGTGTTCGATTCGGACGCCGACCTGCCGGCATCGCCGGCATGGCGCTTCTTGCTGGAGAGCGGAGAAGAGTATTACGTGCAAGGCATTAGCGGGGACGTCATCAGTCCTAACACGAAGGAATCGAAGGAGTAATGGGGAACATGGGTTTACGATTTACGATACTGTCGAGCGGATCTACCGGGAATGCTACGGTAGTGACGGACGGAGAGATTACACTGATGATCGATGCGGGGTTCAGTGCCCGCCGTATAGATGAACTGCTGCTGGAGCGCGGATTGACCGGAGAGAATTTGACGGGCATTCTGGTGACGCATGAGCATTCCGACCATATTAAAGGGCTTGGGGCCGTAGCAAGAAAATATAACTTGCCCATTTATGCCAATGAGAAGACATGGCAGGCGATGGAGAAGTCGATCGGCAGCATTCCCGAGGAGAACCGCTGCCTTCTGGGTACCGGGGAGGCGCGCGATTTCGGGTCAATGCGGGTGGAGTCGTTCGGCATTTCGCATGACGCGGCCGAGCCTGTCGGTTATACCTTCAGCGATGGCCGGGAGAAGCTGAGCGTTTGCACGGATCTGGGCTACGCAAGCGATAAAGTGAAGCAAGCGATCGCCGATTCGGACGTGCTTGTGCTGGAGGCCAATCACGATATCGAAATGCTGCGGATGGGGCGTTACCCCTGGAATATTAAGCGGCGCATTCTTGGCGATATGGGGCATTTATCGAATGAAGCCTCGGGCGAGGTGCTCAGCGATCTGCTTAACGGCCGTATGAAGCGCACCTATCTGGCCCATCTCAGCAAGGAGCATAACATGCTGGATCTGGCCAAAATGTCGGTTCGGAGCGCTATGGAGGACCGCGGCTGCTTCTATAAGGACAGCGAGTTCCGCCTGTGCGACACCTATGCGGATCGTCCTACGCCGTGGGATAGGGTGGGCGAGCCTTAGAGCTGTCCAGTTCAGTGGACTTCTGAGCAATCTCTTCGCTGCTGAGAACGCCCTTCTCAATGAGCAGCTCCATCATAGCGCTTAGCGTTAGCAGCTGATGATAGTGCTCCTCCTTAAGATCGGCCAGCTTGGCCAGGATATTCACCTCGTCCATCGGGGAGAAATAATCCATAATCATCCTCCTTAAGTTGAAATTCCCGGTATTTCCCTCAATGGAAAAACCTTCAGGAACGCTTCGTATATGGTAAAATGAATCTATGAATCTATCGCTTTAACATTAGTTTAGTCTTGTATGAGCAGAAACATTCCTAACACTTTGAAAAATAAAAAATTACAGGAAGCCAGCAACTTCATACTGAACCATCTCGTTAAGAAGTAAGGGGTTTGTACGGACATATGGCTTTGCCTACCGGGAATAAGGTGAAGTAAGAGCTTCGCTTTAATTGCAAGCATGAGACGAGTCGGAAGCGAGTAGCCTAGGAGCAAGTCACGGAGGGAGAGAGTTCGGATGGGATTGTTTGATGACGATTTTTATTCCACGAAAATATCGCGGCGGCATGATCGGAGAGCGGAGAGCCGGCGCGGGTGGAACAGAAGGAAACGCGGCTCGGGGTGGTCCACCCTGCAGGTGTCGATCGTTTCTTCCGTGCTGAGCGCGATTGTTGCAGTGCTGCTCTTCAGTTTCATTACGGGGCTTCCCTCTTCCAAGGCCAGATTTGCTGCAGGGGGTACCGTGTTTGGCGGAGATCTTGACCCGTTCAGCCGGATCAGCACGGCGGCGGCAAAGGTCGGGCCCACGGTCGTTAGCATTCTGAACCATAACGAGCTGTCAGGCGGAGATCCAGAGCAGGCGGCGCTTGGATCTGGTGTTATTTTTAAGAAAGAGAAAGGCAAGGCCTTCATCATTACGAATGCGCATGTCATTCAAGGAGCCAGTGATTTGGAAATCTTGACGAGCAGCGGGGATTCGAAGGAAGCCTCGGTGGTAGGTCAGGACGTCATCAGCGACATCGCGGTTCTGGAAGTGGATGACAGGGGGATTACCTCCGTGATATCGCTTGGGGATTCCACGAACCTGCGTCCGGGAGAGACCGTACTTGCCGTAGGCAATCCGCTGGGGCTTGGGGGTACGCTGACCTCGGGCATCGTCAGCTATACGAGCCGGGTAATCCCGGTATCGATCAACCAGGACGGCAATTATGACTGGGAGCAGGAAGTTATTCAGACCGACGCGGCGATCAACGACGGCAATAGCGGCGGAGCGCTGGTCAATCTGAACGGCGAGCTGATCGGCATCAATACGATGAAAATTGCGGATATGGGCGTGGAAGGCCTGGGATTCGCCATTCCGGTCAGCGAGGTCATGAAGACGGTTGACGATTTGATGGAGCACGGAAGGGTGGCTCGTCCGTACTTGGGCGTATATACTCTTGATTTAAACAATCCGTTCTCCATATTTAGCGACGAGGATCATCGGGAATTGATGCTGCCGGAGGAGGTGAAGGATGGCGTTATCGTGCTGGAAGCACACGGCCCGGCAAAATCGGCAGGGCTGAAGCTCAATGACGTCATCGTTAAGCTCGACAAGCAGCCGATCCAATCGACCCTTGATCTGCGCAAGTATTTGTACGGACACAAGAAGATCGGCGAAGATATGGAGGTCAGCTTTTATCGGGAAGGCGAGCTGCAGCGTGTCAAGGTCAAGCTGGCGGATAAGCCTGAAGATGCAGAGCTGGAGGAAGATACGTACGATATGCCTGGTGAGGAGCATGATGCCGGGGACTCTGGCTTCGGCGAGTTTGAGCTTGATCATTAGGGTTGCTAGGACCGCCGGAAGGCCATTAGGAATCTATGGGGATTATAGTCTGAATTGAAGCAAATGAAGTCAATACGCAGGGGAGCACATTACAAGGCAGCCGAAGGGAAACGGTGAAGGGTAATTGTGCTCCCTTTCTTGCAATAAGAGGAGGTAGACGAAGATGACAGCTCCGTTTGCAAGCAGGATGAGAATGCATTTACTTCAAGAAATGGAACAGGCTCCGCTTGATTTGTTAATTATTGGCGGCGGAATTACAGGCTCTGGCATTGCTCTGGATGCGGCTGCCCGCGGAATGAGAGTCGGGCTTGTTGATATGCAGGATTATGCGGCAGGCACGTCCAGCCGTTCAACGAAGCTTGTCCATGGCGGGCTGCGTTATTTGAAGCAGCTCGATATCGGCGTCGTGGCCGAGGTGGGCAAGGAGCGGGCGATTGTATATGAGAACGGGCCGCATGTGACGACGCCGGAGTGGATGCTGCTGCCGATATATAAGGAGGGCACCTTCGGCAGGTTCAGCACTTCGCTTGGACTCAGAGCCTATGACTTTCTGGCCGGCGTGAAGCGGGAGGAACGGCGCCGGATGCTGAGCGCGGCACAGACGCTGGCAAAGGAGCCGCTGCTGCGCCGCGAAGGGCTGCAGGGCGGCGGATACTATGTGGAATACCGCACGGACGATGCCCGGCTTACGCTGGAGGTGATCAAGGAGGCAGCGGCGCACGGGGCGCTTGCGGTGAATTATGCCCGGCTGGAGCGGTTCGATTATGAGGCTGGACAGATTACAGGGGCAGAAATCGTCGATGTTCTTAGCGGCAGGCAGTATGCTGTAAAGGCCCGGTGCATCGTCAATGCCGCCGGCCCTTGGGTTGATACGCTGCGGCAGCTCGATGGGTCGCAGCAGGGCAAGCGGCTGTTGCTGACGAAGGGGATCCATCTTGTGGTGGATCAGAGCCGGTTTCCTTTGCGGCAGGCGGTGTATTTTGATACGCCGGACGGTCGCATGCTGTTCGCCATCCCCCGGGACGGCAAGACCTATGTGGGCACGACGGATACGGAGTACACCGGGGATATGGTGCATCCCCGCATGACGGAGCGGGATCGGCAGTATGTTCTCGATGCGGTGAACGGCATGTTCCCTGAGCTGCGGATTACGACGGAGGATATCGAGTCCAGTTGGGCCGGCATTCGTCCCCTGATTTACGAGGAAGGGAAGGGCCCTTCGGAGATTTCCCGCAGGGATGAGATCTGGCAGTCCGAGTCCGGCCTGATCACCATTGCCGGCGGGAAGCTGACGGGCTATCGGAAGATGGCGGAGATGGTGGTGGATCGGGTTGCGGCTCAGTTGAAGGAGAAGGCTGGCCACGGCAGCGGGACGGACAGGGATAGAAATGGGCGTGCTGAAGAAACGGGAGGTTTCCGTAAAGGCGCTTCGGGCAGCGGAGTTGAAACAGGCGGCGTGGCTGTACCTGTTGTGGGTGCCGGTGGGAAATATCCGCCGTGCCGGACGAAGGAGCTGCCGATTTCAGGCGGCCATGTGGGGGGAGCGGCCTCTTTTCAAGACTATGTAACGAATAAGACTTTGGAAGGGACCGGCCTCGGCTTGCCTCGGGAATTGGTGACCAAGTGGGCGGCCTGCTATGGGTCCAACGTGGATCGGTTGTTTGAGCTGGTGCGGGAGATGGGGAATGAGCCGGCTGTGGAGGTTAAGGCTGCTAGGGCAGCGGGAGAACTACGAGCATTGGGTGGCGCTGGAGTGGCAGACACTGCAGAAATGCCCGAACCGGCGGAGATCAGTAAAGCGGATGATAGCACTGAGGTTGAACAGCCCGCTGCGCTAGGCGTGTCCGATGAGGGTAAGCTTCCCTTGGAAGTCAGTGTGCCGCTGAGGTATGCGATGGAGCATGAGATGGCGGTGACACTGGAGGACTTTTTCGTCCGCAGGACGGGGGCGCTTCTGTTCGATATCGACTGGGTAAGGAAATGGAAGGGACCCGCCGCCGCATATATGGCTTCCTATCTGGGCTGGAGCACGGACGAGCAGGCTCGTTATGCGGAGGAGCTGGAGAGTCGGCTGTATGAAGCGGTCGTGCCGGAGGATGCTGCGGAAGTGGACGGTTAGAGAGGCGATATTTGTGGGGAAAATGGTTCCTTTTTGCCCTGGAGTGTGGTAGAACTGAAAAGGGTATACTGTGTTTATCGTGGAACCGAATGGCGGATCGTGAGACGAGCTAGAGAAAGGATGCTTTCATTTTATGTATGTAGTTTGCAAAGATCATGTGGAATTAGCGATCGATATGTTCGTGGACGAGTTCGAGGAGGCTCCGGACATTGTCGATTTGGATCAAACGAAATTTATCGAGTGGGATCCTCCAGTGACCTGCCAGGAATGCGAGCAGCGGGCGAAGTTTTTGATTATATGACGTGCGGCTAACCTGGGAGTGAATTGTGGCCATTTCGGACGGCTAAGCAATGTGCATAGGGTTAGAGTCGATGGCACGGACTTATTGGAATGATAGATTAAGTGCAGAGGGCGGCTTCTTCATCCTTGGGTGTGGAGAGCGGCCTTTTTGCGTAGATTAGCGATGATGGGTAAAATGAGTGGGGAAAGCGGAATTACTTAGGGTATGTAGGTTCAATAGGAATCAAACCAATGGTAACGCCAGTCAGGGTGTTATAGGGTGTTATAGGGGAATTATGGGGAAATTACATAGAAGATATACGTAATGTGAACAAGCGCAATGGATTTCAAAAATGAGGTGCCGCTCTTTTCGGGGCAGGCTGAATAGGAGAGGCTTAGGATGTTTATTCAAATTGTGGCTGTCGGTAAATTGAAGGAGAAGTATTTGGTGCAGGGGATCGCCGAGTATGCGAAGCGGCTGACCCCGTACGTGAAATTTCAAGTCGTGGAGGTGCCCGACGAGAAAGCGCCGGAGACGATGAGTGAGGCGGAGGTGCAGGCCGTGAAGGCACGCGAGGGTGAGCGCGTGCTGGCCCAGGTGAAGAGCGATGCGCATGTCATCGCTCTGGAAGTAGGCGGCGAGCTGTGGAGCTCGGAGGAGCTCGCCGCCACGTTCGACAGGCTCGGCACGTATGGGACGAGCCATGTCGTGTTTGTCATCGGCGGGAGCCATGGGCTCGCCGATGCG
This sequence comes from Paenibacillus woosongensis, assembly GCF_030122845.1. Classification (NCBI taxonomy): domain Bacteria; kingdom Bacillati; phylum Bacillota; class Bacilli; order Caryophanales; family Paenibacillaceae; genus Paenibacillus; species Paenibacillus woosongensis. Next base: position 5,224,790 of record NZ_CP126084.1, on the reverse strand, counting down.
GTGCTCCGCCGCGCGCAGCAGCGGTTGTCGTTTGGGCGCATGACGCTGCCCCATCAGCTTATGCGCCTGGTGCTGGTGGAGCAGATTTATCGCGCGGTGAAGATTAATCGGGGGGAACCGTATCACAAGTAGGTCGAAGTCAAGAGGCACCTCAACAGGTGCCTCTTGACTGCCGAGAAGCTTCAGAAGTTGCTTTTTTTAGTATTTGTCCAGTCTGTTTGCAATCCTTAAATACGTACTGTCCGTCATCAAGGCTTTCCTAACGTACCCGATTCCGTGCAGCTCCAATCAGCATGGGAATGACAATCAGAAGGCTGACCATAACCGGAACGATAGAGCCCTCGAGTCCAAAATCCCCCCCTGTGAGAATTGCTGCACCGTTCACTTTCACAGTAAACAGACCTGCTGTAGAGTGTCCAGAAACAGGAATACCAAGTAAACCCTCAAGTGCATTCCAGGCAAAATGTAGCCCCATGGGAAACCATAGATTCCGTCGCCACAAGAATGCGGCTCCGAGCAGAATACCTGCTTCTATGGTAATGGCAAACGCGCTCCATAGTGTTGCCCCTGTATTCCCAAGATGGGCAGCTCCAAAGAATAGTGAGGTCACAGCGAGTGCGAGCCAGTTTCCCGCCAATTTATTAATGGCTTGAAACATAAGCCCACGAAAGATAAGCTCCTCAATAATGGCTGCGTTTAAAGCTGTTGTAATAGAGGATATTAGAACAGAACCCGTGTCCGCAGTACTCGCCCATTGAAAGGAGTAACCTCCCGCAGCAACAATAATTAAAGTGGACACTGTGATAAAGATGGCTCCAGTTAGTAATCCCATGCCAGCTTCAATTCCTGCGCGTTTTCTTGATATCTCAGGAATTGACCGACGAGCCAGGTATTTCATCGTTAGCCTAAAGACCATGATGGCTACAATGACAGCCGTTAGTGTCAAAAGAAGGGAAGCAACTCCCTTTGCTTGCTCTGCTAATGGCCGGAAAAGTGTATCCACGAGAATAATGCCGATGGTCCCCACAATCATCCAGATGATTGGAAAGCGCCACAATAGACGCCCTGTACTTAATTTCCCACCAATATGCTGCTTCTCTTTATGTGCAGACATTTTCTTCATGTGCTGCTTCAGCCTCCTCTATTACTTGATAGACATGAGTATAGGCTGAAAAAGTAATAAAGAGAAAGTACGCTTTTGTCATGATTTGGTCATATGAACATGTTCAAAAAAGCTAGCGACTATTATAAGTTGCCAGCTTCTTGGGTATCGGCTTCTTAGTGATCCATGAATCCCGAATCTCGGGCTTTACGAATAGCCTCCCGCCTTCCCCTCACATTAAGCTTCGAATAAATCGTTGAGATGTAATTTTTAACCGTTCCTTCACTTAGAAACAGCGCCTCAGCAATGTCTTGATTGCGCAAGCCAGAAGCCAGCTTATGTAGCACTTCAATTTCACGAGCGCTCAGCCCGTATTCATTACTTAACATGCATAGAAGGCCATCGAGGTAATCGGTGGCCTGAACGAACTTGGTTCAACTATCGTTCTCCGTTAGTTGTGCGAGTTCGCCCACTCTGCCATTTCAAAATTTCTATTCAAGTAAAGAAAGGACAGGGGCACCCGCCCTGTCCTTTCTTAAATAGATGAGGATAAACGCGTAATGAGTTTATGTTTCGACCGAGGTTTACAGCTCGACTCTCCAGTTGCCCATCATCTTGGCGACTTCCGGGTCACGGTACGATAAGAAGAGACTTTCCCGTGTATCGAGGGTCGAAATTTGTTCCATATCGTCTGCACTTAACTCAAAATCGAAAATGTCGAAGTTTTCGACGATCCGCTCTTTGCGCACCGATTTTGGAATGACAACGACTTCACGCTGAACAAGCCAGCGCAACACAATCTGGGCGACGGACTTGTTGTGTTTTTCAGCAATCGAGGTCAGCACTTCGTTTCCGAACATGTTGCCCCGTCCTTCAGCGAACGGCGCCCACGACTGGTGTTGAACTCCCTGCTCTTTCAAAAGAGCGCTGGTCTCCGTCTGCTGGTACAACGGGTGCGTTTCGATCTGGTTGACGGCAGGCACGATTTCGTTATGCACGATGAGGTCCATCAGACGGTCGGGCAGGAAGTTGCTGACACCGATCGCTTTGATCTTGCCTTCGCGGTACAGTTCTTCCATCGCGCGCCAAGCGCCGTAGTAATCGCCGAACGGTTGGTGAATCAGGTATAGATCGAGATAGTCGAGCTGCAGCTTCTTCAGGGATTTGGCAAACGCCAGCTTGGCACTCTCGTAGCTGGCATCCTGAACCCAGAGCTTGGTCGTGATGAACAGCTCCTCACGCGGTATGCCGCTACGCTTGACCGCGCGTCCGACCGCTTCCTCGTTCAAATAACCAGCGGCGGTGTCGATCAGGCGGTAACCGGCCATCAGTGCTTCATATACGGCGTTTTCGCATTCTTCAGCGTCGGGAACTTGGTAGACACCGAAGCCGATGATCGGCATTTTCACTCCGTTGTTCAATGTTACGGTTTGCATGGTAATTCCTCCTATTGTTCAAATGTATAACAGCAAACGGCTGCGAATCCCGGGGGATCGGCGCTGCAGAGGGGGGATTCCGCTTAAAGCCGATTTGCATTACAATCAGCTTAGAACCTTCGTGTTACACGAAGTCAAGCCGTGTTTAAAAAATTATTTTCCAAGGAGGATTTCACATGCATACGGTCAAAGAAGCTGCTCAGATCACGGGACTTACCGAGCACGCCGTGCGCTTTTACACGGATAAAGGCCTGGTGCCAAGCGTACAGCGCAATGAGAATAACATCCGGATGTTCGATGAAGAATCGATCAACTGGCTGCATGGCGTCAAATGCCTCAAGCAATCCGGGATGCCGATTGATGTCATTAAAAAGTACGTCGATTTATGTCTCGAAGGGGATGCGACCATACCACAACGTTACACACTCATGATGGAGCATAAAGAAGCGGCGCTCGCCAAGCTAGAAGAAGCCAAACGGCACGTTGCCCACTTGGAGGAAAAAACCGATCTATATCAGGCTATTCTTGAGCACCGCTCCCCGGACACGACCAATCCCGGCAACTGGGACAAAATTCAGCATATGCATAGTGACGTATTTTACTCGCTCTCTGCTCGGAAGGCATGAGGGATACGAATACACATTCCAGGATTTAGGAGCAAATATAGTAGAGACATAGTATAATATTAGGAAAATAGAATGAATAGTAGGCCCCAGGAGGGATAACGGGAAGTATGAGAATCAACCGAAAAGGTATGGTGAAAACACTCAAAGGTGTGGTTAAAGTACTCAAATTTATTTTTCCGGAGTATCAGCTTATTGAATTAGTTCGGGAAAAAGGATTTATCGCACCAAAAGAAGACGAACCAGCTCCAAAGAGGCAGGAACAGCAGCCGAAGCCACAATATAGTACAGGATCGCGAGCCAGAAGTGCAGGTCCGAGCAATTCCACGCAGACGTTTATGGGACAGAGTACTTTTTCGTCGACTTTCCGACCTGTTCAACCTCAAGCATTTACATCACAGGGAGTAAGCCAAAATGATGCGCAGAGCGCTTACTCTCCCAAGCAATTGGATCAACTTTTCCGAGAAGTGGAGAAGAACATCAATAGTCAAGTAATCGGACAGCCGTTCTTCATAAAAGATTTGGTTGCGGGATATAAACAGGGATATATGAATGGACGTCAGATTAATAAACCAAGAAATGTGATTCTGCTGGCTGGAGCTCCCGGAACGGGCAAGAAAACAGCCTTGGAATGCCTAGTTCGAGAGATGCATGCATATCGGCTAACCTCTAGGCCCCATTTTTCAGAAATTGACTTGCAGCGATATGAGGCAGATGAAATATCCGGGAACTTCATTATTGATATGGTGGAGGCTTTCCAATACTCTGAGGGCACGGTGTTATTTAAGGGGGCTAAAGGGGCTGATCAGGCTATTATTAACCTGGTTGCTCAGCTTGCCGGAGAAGGCAGCTTCCGAACTAAGGAAGGGTTGCGCATAATCGCAGACGGTTTTTTCATCATCTTCTATATCGATGAACATGCAGAGAGAGGAAGCGAATATGGCCAAGTTCCGTCCGGGTTGGCAAGTCATCTCCCAACCTCTATATTGCAAACCATTCTTGCAGCGGCTATCTCTTCACCGTTAGAGTGGGAGACGATGCGGCAAATCGCAGAGACCCTGTTGGGGAAAGCAGTACATGATCTGTCAAGGGATATGCAGACGAGGATTGCCGTCCATCCTTCCACCTATGAGGCATTGGCCGATATCGCCGCAACAAATAAAACGTTTGGTGAGGCAGTGCAGCACTGGATTGATAAGGAGCTTACTGTCGTATTATCCGGTCTACGAGCCCGTAATGAGATTCGAGGCAATGAGAGTGTACGTATTCGATTCAAAAATGATTCTTTTTATGTGGAGTCGAACTCGCTTGAAATTCCGATCAAAGCACTATCCTTCGTTGGTCAGGAGTCGATTGACGATGTCCTGGAAGAGTTAAATGCGTTAACGGGCCTGGAACCCGTGAAGAAGTTTGTCTATGAGCTCATGGAGATGGTACAGGTGAACAAGCTGAGGGCTAGGGCAGGCGAAGGCTCTGTACCGATGTCGCTTCATATGGTGTTTACCGGAAACCCCGGAACCGGCAAGACGACGGTCGCCCGCTTAATTGGCCGCATTCTGAAGGCGCTAGGATTGCTGCCGCAAGGTCAGTTAGTAGAAGTGGCGAGGCAGGATCTTGTAGGACAATATGTGGGCTCTACCGCCCCGAAAACGATGGCACAAGTCAATGAGGCCTTGGGAGGCGTCTTGTTTATCGACGAGGCCTATACGCTCGCCCGTCACGATAACGATACATTCGGTACGGAAGCAATCGATACGATTGTCAAGGCGATGGAGGATCATCGGGATGATTTGGTTGTTGTGCTGGCAGGCTATACCCAGGAGATGGAGACCTTTTTGCGATCAAATCCAGGTTTGCGTTCAAGATTTCCGTTCATCGTGGAGTTCCCGGATTACAAGGCGGAAGATATGCTGGACATTATGATTCAAATAGCGGACAAGAATGGTTTCCGAATAGATACGGATGCCTATGAGGGTTTGGTCGAGCTGTTCGATCAACGGCAAATCCCTGGTCGCAATGACAGCGGCAACGGCCGGCTCGTCCGCAATCTGTTCGAGGAGGCTGTCCGCAAGCAAGCTGCTCGGCTTAGAGGGCTGATGACAGAGGAAATCGCAGATGCAGACTTGCAATTATTGACCGGGACAGACTTCGGAATCGGTGAGAAAGAAGTATTTAATATCGAGAACCAACTTGCTGGAATTGTCGGATTGGAGAAGGTTAAACTATTCGTCCGAACGTTGGAGAAACAGCTTATTGTTGATCGAAGGCGGAAGGAAGCCGGGATTCATGTCGATACCGGCCAGACTCTTAATATGATTTTTTCGGGCAATCCCGGCACGGGCAAGACGACGATGGCGCGGCTGGTGGCAGAGATGCTCCGATCCATGGGTTATTTGAAAAAAGGACATCTGGTTGAAGTGGGGCGATCCGATCTGGTAGCGGAGTACGCTGGTCAGACAGCCAATAAGACCAAGCTGGTTGTCGAATCTGCTCTTGGCGGCGTGCTCTTCATCGATGAAGCCTATGCGCTTGCGCAGGATGGGGTGCAGGGCGGGGGCTTCGGGAAGGAAGCCATCGATTCGCTGGTTCGTCTTATCGAGCTCCATAAAGACAATCTGGTTGTCATTTTGGCGGGATACACAGAAGATATGCAGCGGTTTGTTCAGGTCAATCCGGGGCTGTCCTCGCGCTTCCCGCTACAGATCGAATTCCCTGACTACACGGCCGAGGAAATGCAGCAAATCGCCTTGATCATGGCGAAGGCGCGAGGGTTTACCTTGGCTTCGGATGTGCCAGGCTTGCTCGAATCCTATTTTAATGAGAAGCAAATTCCGGGTAGGAAGGACGGAGGCAACGGTCGGCTTGTCCGCAATACGCTGGAGGAGGCAATACGCAAGCAAGCGGAGCGATTGGCCGATCATCCTGATATTGCGGCGGATCAGTTAAATGAGCTGACTGTGGAGGATTTTGGGCTGTCTGTATATGTAGACCTTGCGGCGAAGCGGGCGAATGCGCTTGGAGCGCTCGATGCCGTTGTCGGTCTGTCCTCTGTTAAGGAATTTGTGAGAAGCTTATCGGCACAAATTGAGGTGGCTAAGCGCCGTCAGGAGATGGGGCTGCCCAAGGCTTCCGCTCAGGCTCTCCATATGGTGTTTAAAGGAAACCCGGGTACCGGAAAAACGACGATTGCCCGTATTTTGGCCCAACGATTTAAAGAACTGGGCGTGATCAAGACCGATACGCTGGTAGAGACTGATCGGTCCGGCCTGGTTGCTGGTTATGTAGGGCAAACTGCGCTTAAGACGAAAGAGGTTATCGAACGCGCTCTTGGCGGGATCTTGTTTGTGGATGAGGCTTATGCCTTGGCGGAAGGGGATCAATTCGGTCAGGAAGCGATCGATACGCTTGTCAAAGCGATGGATGATTACCGGGACAGGCTCATCGTTATATTGGCCGGTTACGACGAAGATATGGAGCGTTTCTTGAACCGCAATGCGGGACTCCGCTCCAGATTTCCCAATATCATTACATTCCCCGATTATACAGCCGAGGAAATGCTGCAAATCGCGCATTTGCAAGTGAAAGCGCAAGGATATGTGATCGGCCGGGAGGCTGAAGCCACGCTGCGTTCCATTTTGAAGACCTTTGAAGGGGATATGACCGCGGGCAATGGACGGCTCGTGCGAAATTTGGTCGAGAAGGCGATTCGAGCCCATGCTTTGCGTATGAGCAAGAACGCCAATGCCACAGCTGAGGAATTATCCACTTTGGCGCCTGGAGATTTCCAAGAACAGATGGGGGTGATGGGATGAAAGTTCTCAAGTCGTTGCTAAAATGGCTGCTCGCCATTATTTTTTATCATCCGTTTATGCTCTTGGTTATTATCACCATGCCCTTCATCCTTTTTTTAATATACGGCGATATAAAGAGTATTCTGATTAGCGAGACTCCGGTTAATAGCGGCAGCATGAGCATTATAGGCATATACGGGTTTTTTATTTACTTGGCCACGAGAATCCCATTTTTAGGTATACCCTATCGTAAAATAACGATATTGCTTCCTTTCCTACACTTATTACTCTATAACTTGACCGCTCTATCGGTAGGGATCGTCATTCTTAACAAATGGGCTGATGAAGGACTGTATTCCAAAGGATGGGCCATTACGCTAATGCTGCTTGCAATTGTGGCAATCCGATTATGCATGTCGCTGCTGTACTGGAAGTACCCGGTTGTTCAGCGAGCAAATCGTTATAAGGAATAGTGGGGGGAAGGAAATTGGCAAATTACCGAAAAAACAAGCAAAGGTCGAAGTCACACGCTACAAACGAATATGATGAGTTTCAACAGCCGGAAAATAGTGATGTTTCATTGGAGTATACAGAGTCATCCGTCAACCGCAATTCATCTTCTACCCAAAAGGTAAGGGGTAAGCATCGATTTTGGATTGGGATTACGGCGCTGATCATGTTCGGGACGGGCATATATTTTCAGAGTTCAGTTAGCACTATAAAAGATGTTCAGTCGGATGGGATCGGTAAAGGGATGCAGGCCGGTGTCCGCTTAGTTTCATCAGATGATTTGGCGGACCTCGTAGCCAGAGACTTCAAGATTGAGATGAAGCAAAATACGACGACAAGCCGCATGCTGATTTGGGATTTCGCCGCGGAAGACGGGGATGTCGTTACGGTGAAGGTGGATGGTAATATTCTTCAAACGAACATAAATATTATGAATAGCCCGGTAGCTCTTGATATTCCAGTTCCAAGTGTGGTTGAGATATTAGGTGTCAAGGATGGCGGAGGCGGGATTACATATGCAGCTAAGTTCCCGGGGGCCGTTCAGAATAACGTTTATTTCAACGCGGCAGAGGTAGGCTCCTCTAACGTCTATACGATAACCGTACAGTAAGACAACCGATTTGATTGACAAGATGAATCGTTTTGCTGAACTACAACCATTGCTGACTTTCATGTCATCAATGGTTGTTAGTGGAAAATACCACCTTCACTTCGTCAATAGAAACGGTAGATGCGATCATTTAAAACGGGACGATAGAATAAAGAGACAATAGGTGAAAAAGAGCAGTATCTGGTATTATCCCCTCATGGTAGACAGTGAAAAAAGAGTCCATGTATTATGGATTCAACACAGTTGACCGGAGGGGATTTTTCTATGCCACCAAAGAAGGGGCAGACGTTTGCCAAATACAGCGAGGAAACAAAGAAAGAAGTGGTACGGCTACGTACAGAAGAAAACTGGTCCCTGCATTTAGAAAAGCCTAAATCGTTCGGCGAGGCTCAAGAGCTTATCGCCCAGTATATCGATTATTATAATCACGAACGGTTTCAGAAAAAACTCGGCGACCGCTCCCCAGTGGAGTACCGGGAAACGATCGCCGCTTAGCACACTCTTTTCTTACTGTCTACTTGTCGGGGCTATGACCAAATAGGCAGCTCTTTTTATTGTTATGCCGGAATTGAATTAATTTGTCGATTTACGAAGGATTATGTCAAATAATATCGAATATATCAAGCAACAACTATAGTTGTCAACATGGAGGAATGCTCATTGGACAGACTTGATTCGGTATTTTTGCAAAGAAATAAGCTGCTTACGAATGTGTTATGGGGAATTATTGGTATTTTTACGATTTTCCTTGTGTCAACAGGAAACTATGAAAGTATTTGGATTTTGGGTGTTGGCGCATTGCTTGCTGCTTCCCTTACCGTCCTCAATCGAATTCGGAAATGTATACGATTAACGCCATATCTGTTTGGCGGGCTCATGATTCTCCTGCTCATTTTTGGCATATATGACGTTCAGAATCCTGTATTAGACGTATATTTCATTCTCTCCGCTTTTCTGCTTATTTATCCCAACTATAAACCGATCTTGCTATTCAACATAGTGAACCTGGTTGGTCTCAATGCCAAAGTATGGCTAGGAGGTGGCGATGTATCCGCTATGATATCCTCGAATATCATGTTGATTTTTTATGGAATCATGACAATCGTTGCAGCCAGATTGAACGAGCGGCTATTTGTCGGGGCTGAACAGCGCAGCCAGGAGGCCATGCAGGCCAAATCGATAGCAGATTCATTACTGCAAGAGCTGAAGCATTCCATCCAAGTATTGAATGAATTTTATCGTAATCTCAAGCATCATGTCGATCACTCGGGCCAATTAACGAAGGAAATAACAATTGGTTTCTCGGAGGTTGCGAAAGGCATTGAATCCCAAGCGGCAAGTATTACCGATATTTCAGATACGATTCAAGAATCACATCGGGATGTTCAAATGATGACGGATAGTTCAGAGGCCATGAAACGGCTTTCTGACCAAACGGTTGAGGCGACGGTGACAGGGAATGAGCAAGTACAAAAGCTGAACGATCAGATTTCTCAAGTGAACGATATATTCCAGGACATCATTGTGGAAGTGAAGGAATTAAACGAGCAAATTATGAAGATTGATGAGATGTCTAACACCATTGGGGAAATTGCCAATCAAACCAACTTGCTGGCGCTGAATGCGGCGATCGAAGCAGCCCGGGCGGGAGAGCATGGACAAGGATTTGCGGTCGTATCTACGGAAGTCAGAAAATTGGCTGAGCATTCACGTCTATCAACCGAGAGCATTTCGAATATCATTAAAGAAATCGATGTAGGCATGAAGGCGCTAACCGAAAAGGTCGCCATAGGGAATGCGGCAGTAAGCGAAAGTATGATATCTTCCTCGGAATCGGAACAAGTATTCCATCGTATTGCGATGGATGCGCGCGAGGTTTCGGCGCAGGCATCCGAGGTAGAAGAGAAGTCCAAATCATTCCGGGCTTCATCCAATTCCATCGTCACTGAAGTTGCCTCCATTTCAAGTGTGACCGAGCAATCTACAGCGGCTGTACAGCAAATCATGGCCAGCATGGATGACCAACGAGCAATGGTTGAGGAAATCATTAAAAGTTTCAATGAGCTGGAAATGCTTATAGGTAAACTTACGGAATTTACGGAATTTACGGAATGACGCACAAGAACCGTATTGGCGAACGATACGGTTTTTTGCTGGTTACGGTATGGTGGAGGAACAGAGGCGTATTTCTTTATGAGGAGCGGCTCGGCGTTTTGAAAGGCGAGACGAAGGTGAGCCCTGCCGAGCAGCCTGTAAGGCTATATTTTATCGACAAGTTCTGGGCTGACCATCTGGCATACGTTTCTTACATTCGCGAAAGCATCCATTTGACGAGCCTTGTTGGCTGTTTTTCCAGAGCCTCTGATGGTATGTGACGATACGCTGCGAGCTTGCTATTTGGGTACGGTATCGATCCATCCACGGGCGCGTGGCGAAGGGCATATGAAGGCGCTCATGGACATGTGGCTTGAAGAACTGCGCAACACATGTGATATGGTTGTATTATATGGCCAGCGACAGAGATATGAGTATTTCGGCTTCACTCTTGGCGGTGTAAAGTTCAAGTATTTCGTAGGAGGGGCTAACGTGCGCCATGGTTTAAAACAGGTGAAAGGCTTATCTAACGCTTAAGTTAAAGACTACAGGAATTGCGCATGGGGAATTCTCCGCAGTTATGGACGGTCAGCCGATTACTGCACGAGTGGATGAGAGTGGCGTGACTGTCGAGCGGACTGCTAAGCCCGATGCCGTTGTCCTTGATAAGATGCAGGCTCAGGCGCTTCTGCTTACACAACACAGTCGTTATATGTCCGTTACTGCGCCCTTAGGATGGTTCCCGTTACCCCTATTCTGGTACAAGGTTGATAAATTCTGACTGGAAGTCTGATCCGTATCATAAGTAGGAGGAAAAGCCAGCTTACCTTAATAAAAGGAAGCTGGATTTTTTGGATAAAAGCGATACTTTGAAATGTTGAAGGAGCAATCCTTTTTGCTGGCACAGGATCGAGAGAAAGTGATCGGATTCATGTCCTTTCGCCCGCATTATATGTATGAAGATTTGAACGACCGTGTTGAAACGATCTATGTTACGACAGTGATCGTGGATCAAAAGTATCGCGGCCAAGGAATCACGACGCACTTGTATACGGAAATAGAGGAAATAACAAAGCAAAGGAAACTGCCCATCATGACTAGAACTTGGTCAACGAACGACAGCCACATTCGAGTCTTGCATAACATCAGGATGCAGGAAGTCAACAGAATCAAAGACGGACGAGGTCGTGGTCTTGACACCGTTTACTACCGTAAGGATGTATAGGAGGAAGAAACACAATCATGAACAGCAAACGATCCTTATGGCAGAAGCTTCAGGCATACAAGCTTCACAACAATGTGTATGTCGTTATTATGTTAGCCGCAAGCGTGCTGGGTTCCATCCTAGTGTACGTATCCCCTTTGCGAGAGAACCGCTTCGTACCGGGGAGAAAATAGAGCTCATGAAAGATGCTTGCCAGCCGATTGGTTTTATTGAGGAAATAAGAGGAAAGGTAGGGTAATGTCACGTTCCGGATGCTACATTTTAGAAATATTTTATTTTTCCTTTCGAGGGACTTTAGACTCCTCCTCTAAACTAAGGTTGTAGGCACGAAAGAGAAGCCATACAACCTTAAAGGAGCGAGTTGGAAATGAAAAAGAAAAGTAAAGTATTGATGATCGGTGCATCGTTGGCTGCAGTAAGTATGTTTTCGGTGGCGGCATTTGCCTCCACGCCGGAGATGGATGGTTACAAGGCCTTCAAAGAGGTGCTGAAAGCGAACCAGATGTCGGAGCAAATGATTGAGAGTGCAACGGTGAACGGAACCTTCGCGGTTACGCTGAATGGCGAGACGGTACTGGAGGCGGACGGCTTGACGAAGTTCAAGGCAGCGGGAGATAAGCACAGCGTAAGCAGCGACTTTGACTTCACCCTCAAGGGCGTTGAACGCAGCGGCAGCGTGTATAGCAGTGGCGATGACACGGCCTATCTCGTAGACCGGACGCACGGTTTGGACTATCAGGTGATTAACCTGGACGATGAGCATGCCGGCAAGCACCATGAATGGAAGGAAGAGGGGGACTTCGATCATCGTCCAATGAATAAAGCGGAGGAAGCGCTTCTCGATTTCATAGTCGGCGATCTCAAGGATAATTTCAGTGTAGTGAATCATGCGGATCATTCAAAGACGATTTCGGTCGACGTTAGCAAAGAGGAGGTTCCGCTTGTGGTCCGTTTGTTGATGGACGTGGCATCGGCTGACGGCAGAAAGGAGCACTCGAAAGCTTCGGAAGTGCCGGCGGAGTGGGAGAGTCTGAAGCAGATTCCTTTCTTTCAGGGTTTTGAAGCAGCAAATCTTGAGGAGCAGCTGCCGGAGCTGACAGAGGAAGTCACAATTGAGCATATGCATCTGCAACTGACGGTCGATGCGGACAACAGGCTGCAAGGGGTGCAAGGCAAGCTTGAGGTGAGCGGCAAGGACAAAGCGGGCGTTATCCATCGCGTGAAAATGGAAGGCGAAGGCGGCATCAGCGGTATCAACGCCACGACGCCTGATGTGTATCAACCTGCTGGCAAGTCCATAGAGATCATTGACGCCGAAGCCTTCGAAGGCTGCAGCTAATAGCTCAATTCGGGGGAGGATCTAACTTATGTTTGAAGTCTGCGATCTTACAAAGGTCTACCCCGGCGGCCGAGGCATCCAGGGGCTTAACCTCACCGTACATCCCGGTGAGGTTGCAGCCTTGCTGGGGCCGAACGGTGCCGGGAAGACGACAGCGCTGCAGGCGATGGCCGGCTGGGTCACAGCCGACCGCGGGGAAGCGCGCTGGAACGGCGTCTCCGTCGCGGAGCGGCCGGATCTGACGAAGCTGCACATGGGCCTGATGATTGGCGAGCCGGCCCCTTACGGCTACTTGACAGGAAGCGATTATCTGAAGCTGTACTCCAGGCTGTATCCGGGTATCGACGAAGCGCGTGTCCAACAGACGCTGGAACTCGTGGGCATGTCCAGGCACCAAAAGATCAAGATCAAGAAATACTCCACCGGCATGAAGCAGCGGATCGAGCTTGCCAGCGGGCTGCTCCACCGGCCGAAGCTCCTGATGCTGGATGAGCCGTTCTCCGGCATGGACATCGAGGGACGCCGGGAGATGACGGCCATGCTGCGAGGCCTTGTGGCCGAGACGGGTATGAGCGTGGTCATCTCTTCTCATCAGGTACACGAAATCGAAGATTGGATTACGCATGCTTGCATTATTTATGAGGGAAAACAGATCGGTACCTCAAGCGTTGCCCAGATTCGAGAGTCGTTCGCCAGCGTTGAGGACTACTATTTGTACTGTACAGCCAAGGAAAGGGGCGGAGCCGCATGATGGCACCCATTATTTATCTCACTGGAGAAGAGCTGCGCAAGCTGTTCCGCGGAGGCAAGCTGAAAGTACTGCTGACGCTCTCCTTCCTGATCGGTGTGATCTTCGTCTTGATCGGCGAACGCGTCGGACTGAGCGGGAACCTGCCGGTGACCGCGCTGGAGCTGCTGCTGGCAGTCGTTCTGCCCTTGTTCATGGTTTCGCTTGGCAGCGACCTCATGGCGGGCGAATTTAAGGATGGCACCATCAAGAATGCGCTGAAGCTTCCGGTCAGCCGGGAGGCCCTTTTTATAGGAAAAATACTTGCAGGATGGACGGCGGGCGCCTTGATTGTCCTAAGTGTGTTTGTCCCAACGTTTATCGTAAACATCGTGCTTAAAGGCATGTCTTCCCTGTCCACGCTTGGGGTGACTATGGCCGAGGTCGGCGGCGCGATCCTCTTCTGCGGCTTGTTAGTGGTGCTGGCTAACAGTGTGTCCTTGTGGACGGGGAGCGGCGGGGTCGGAATGGTCGTCGGCATTGTGCTGTGGATGACGATGGGCCTCGTTGGATTTTTCCAGCCGCAGTTGAACCGGTTCTTCCTAACAGACTTCGCGGATTGGTTGCATCCGCTCCTGTATAGAGGCGATTTCGGACCGTCTGTAACGGCATTGCTTTTTATGACAGCTTACTATATTATGGGCATTATTACGGGCTTGCTAGCCTTTCAAAAGAAAGAAGTCTAACTCATGTCCATTCGGCTTAAGCTTATTTTAACGTATATAATCGGCATCATCCTGACTGCAGTCATCGTTACGGCGACCGGGATCGGTGTCGTCACGGCCTTCCTATCTTATTTCGCGAATAGTATTGTAAAGGAACAGACTGCAGGGGACGCGATCCATCGAGGCATCGATCTGTTCGTAGACCTGCGTTATGCGGAGCGGTATATGCCAGAAGAGCTGGCGTCCCCCTCGTTCGCTGAACAAATTGGAGATCGGCTGGAGCCGTTCGGGGGCTTCGTTGTTGTTCAGCAGGGAGATCAATGGGCAAGCTACGGTAAATTGAGAGAAGGGGAAGCGTTCCTGGCGCAGATGCAGAAGAACATTTCAACTGCTGGGAAGCATGCGGACGAGGCGTTCGTGATGAGTGAGTGGAAGGGCCGCAATCTGCTCTCCGTGCGCTACGATTTTCCTGGAATGGACGATCCCTTATCGTATTATCTCATCGCCGATGTGACGGAGACGGGGACCAGGGACAACCAGTTCCACATCCTCGTATTTCTAGTCATTGCGGTTATATTCGGTATTATTCTGGTTCCGTTGATCTGGATCACGACGAAGGATATCGTAAGGCCGCTGCGGCAGCTCGAGCAGGGCTCCCGCCGTATCGCGGAAGGGGATCTGAACTTCAGTCTGCACTCGGAGGTTCGCAACGAGGTGGGTAGCGTCATTCGCTCGTACGAGAAGATGCGCAGTGAGCTGCAGCGGGCGATCGGCGCCCAGTTGGCGATGGAAGAGAGCCGCAAACAGCTGATTTCGAATATTTCGCATGATCTGAAGACGCCGCTGACCTCGATTAAGGGATATGTGGAGGGAATTCGGGAGGGCGTAGCGAATGATCCGGAGAAGCTGAGAAAGTATATTGACGTAATTCATTCGAAGACGCTCGACATGGACCGAATGATTGACGACCTGTTCCTGTACTCCAAGCTGGATCAGGAGCAGGAGAGGTTCGACTTCGAAGCGGTGCCGCTCCAGGAGTTCTATCGGCAAACGATAAATGAGCTGTGCATGGAGTACGAGAGCGCCGGCGTTCGTTTGACGGGCGATTACGAGGCGGGGACGGGCGCTGTCGCGACGATGGATGCCCAGAAGATCAAGCGCGTCATCCTCAACATTGTCGGCAATTCGGTGAAATTTATGGATAAACAGAATCCAACGATCCACGTTCATTTCGGCCAGCAAGCGGGGGAATGGGTTATTGCGGTGACGGACAACGGACCCGGGATGGATCCAAGCGAGCTGGAGCAAATCTTTGACCGTTTCTACCGCGGGGATGTAAACCGGAATCAGAACGTGGCTGGCACGGGATTGGGCCTGGCGATCGCGAAGCAGATTGTCCGGCACCATGGTGGCATGATTTATGCAAAAAGCGAGCCGGGGCGGTTCATGACTGTGATGTTTACCATCCCGATGGTTCAGAATAGAACGTGACTGGAGTGTGAGAGATGTCGAAGCGGAAGGTGTTAATCGTCGAGGATGACCAAGCGATCGCGGAGTTGGAGCGGGACTACCTCGAAGTTCATGGTTATGAGGTTACCCTTCGGGCAGACGGCAACGAGGCGCTCAAGGAAGCGCTGGAGCAAGAATACGACCTGATCATTCTGGACGTCATGCTGCCTGGTATGGACGGCTTTGATCTGTTGCGGCGGATCCGGGAAACGAAGTTTATTCCGGTACTAATGGTCTCCGCCCGCAAGGAGGATATCGACAAGATCAGGGGATTGGGGTTAGGCGCGGATGATTACGTGACCAAGCCGTTCAGCCCGTCGGAGCTTGTTGCGCGGGTACGGGCACATCTCGAACGGTATGACCGTTTGACGGGGGTTGCGGTTGGCGCCGGTGCCCCGCCGACCCGGAAGCGGCGCGAGCTGAACATCCACGGACTTGTGATTCAGGTCGATGCCAGGCGGGTGACGCTGCATGGGAAGGAAGTCTCGCTCACGGCAAAAGAGTTTGATCTGCTGCTCTTCCTCGCGGAAAACCCGGATCGGGTATACTCCAAGGATGCGCTGCTGGATAAGGTTTGGGGGATCGAGAACTTCGGCGATTCCGCCACGGTCACGGTCCATGTCGGAAAGATTCGTGACAAGATCCAGAAGGACCCGTCGCAGCACCAGTTTATCGAGACGGTATGGGGCGCAGGGTACCGCTTTAAGGTTTAATGTGTGGAGGGTAAAGACGCTTTCAAGAGACGGCCAGGATAAGGGATGGAAAGATGAGGTCCGGTTAGCTTTGTATTGAAGCTAATGAGGACTTTTTTATTTATTGTCGATGAAGTCGAATCTGTGTTAAAATATGGTAAATCATGATGAATTTTCAAAATGGGGTGATGGCGTGGTGAAAGAGGTAACAGACCAATATTCAATTGGGTTTTACAATAAAGGAAATTCAACAATTACTTGTTTTACGAAACGATTCCGTATCAACAGAATGTAACGATGCAACAGTAATGTTAATGAATCAAAAAATAATGAAGCTTGAGGAGAAGGTTCAGTTTTATCAGCATGCATTAAAGGTAACTTATATTTTTCGCAAGATTATCTCCTTATTGGATCTATCATCTGGATCGCTCATATATGTATGGATAGAGCCATAGGTGCTGGATTGAAGTATCAGGACTCATTTAAAAATACACATATACAAAGGCTTTAGTTCGGCTTTGCTGAGATAATGGCGCAGCTGGAGTAGAGTTTATGGCCTGAAAAATATAAAAAGGTCAGCCTAATGGCCAACCTGTGTAATAGGAGTCGCCTATCCGATTAGTTCGATTTAACCTCGTTGGAAATCATCCACAGCACGCCGAATTTGTCTTCAAGCTGTCCGTGCAGGGTTCCCCAGAAAGCAGGTTCTAGAGGGTACTTCACCTTGCCGCCTTCCGCGAGCTTCGTGAAAGCTTCACGAGCTTCGTCCTCCCAGTGCGTTCGTGTAAAACTCAGCTTGCGATCTTGCATCCTCGGATAAAATGTAGGTTGTGTGTTTGGCCATTGTTCGTACATCCTTTCTTCGTCATATTTGAATATTTATGGACTCAGTATAGCATCTGATCCACGAGTACATTTCTTCTGGATTGCTAAGATTTCGCTCATTAGATGTTATGGTGAACCGTATCATAAGTAAGTGCGGTTTATAAAAGGACCACCTAAAATGTTTGAAATAAGGTATTTACTATACTACCTAACCAAAAAGGCTGAATATAAAATTGTTAAAGTAAACAACTTATATTCAGCCTTTCTTTTTTTAAGGTCAGTGAGGGATGCTCCCACCAAAGCATCACTTTAGTTAGCAATACCGACAGATGAGTTTTCGTATTGTTTATCGTTTAATGCTTTCACAATAAAGTGTGCAACATCAGTGCGTGAAATCGATCTTGGTTTATCTGGTACGCTTACTTTTGATTCTCTGTACTTACCTGTTAAGTCATCATTCGTTAATCCCATCGGTCTAACGATTGTGAAATTCAATCCGTGTGCTTCAATATAATTAACGGCGTTGCGATGATCTGTCAGAGCATTTTTTAGCATTTTCATTGCTAATTTACCACTGATGCCTGGAATTTCTTTGTTAATTCCAGCAGAAGCTGTGTAGACGATTCGTTTCACATTATGTGCCTGCATTCCAGATACAATGTTTTTCGTCATCTCCTCAAGCTCTGTCGATTTTTTCATCCCTTGACTTGAGCCTAAACATGACACAACTGCATCATGCCCTGCAATTGCTGCAAAAACTTCCTCTTTATTGAAAGCATCGCCCTGTATAATACTTAACTGCTCATGTACCAAATCTAGCTTTGATGGAGTGCGTACAAATGCAGTTACTTCAAACCCCATTTCCAACGCTTGCTTCACGACAGATTGGCCCACGCCACCAGTTGCACCGAAAACAATAATTCTCATAATGCTCCTCCTTTTTCTATTGTATTTGGTGGATAAATTTGTATAAAAATAACGGCTAAACAAGAATCCTTGTTTAGCCAGTGTGATCCAGAAACAGCCATATTCTATTTTATTGTAAAGTGGAAACAACTTCGGAGATAATGATTGCACTTTCCAGGATAGGTGAATCTTGTTCACCGTTAGCTGGGCCTGTATGTGCTTCTTTAAAAGCATCACTGTTTTTCTATTTAGTAAAGTCTTCGATCGTGTTCCAATACATATTTACATTAAGCTCATCGTATTCTGTAAGATTTTTAGTAATTGAGACTTCAACTTTTACAAAACCATCCATTTTTTGCAAATCCCCTGGTTTTGTGAACATTGGTGCCATTTTTTCAGCAAAATCTAATTTCATTTTGATTCTGTTTGTTACAATAATCATCGATGGTTCCTCCTAATTTTCATTTCAGATGTTTAAAAAAAAAACGAATGTCTCAAGTTTGATCGTTTTCATCTATTGTTATCAGTTACTTCTTTGTGTTAGTTTTTTTGTGCTTTTACTGTGCAACGGGTAGATTTTTTATTTGTGGATTGCCTTGAGCGAATAAGTTTACCTAAAACGGTGCAATGATTAATATATCAGCAATAGGAGCAGTTCATGCTAATTTTTCTTTAAATAATTTCAAATGGATCGCACTCCTTCTCAATTTTAAACATGTTGCTCGGTTACATGTTTATCTTATAATTTTGAAGCAATGAGAGCAATAATCAAAAGTGTACATATTGTTCAATTTTAGTGTGGAGGTGTTTTGTGTGAGTATTTATATTGAAAAAAGTAAAAAAACAAAACAACTTATTCAAAATTCATTTATACAAATTTTAGAGAAGAAGTCATTTGAATCAATAACAATAGGAGACATTACAAAACATGCAGGAATTAATCGAGGGACATTTTATTCACACTATATGGATAAATTTGATTTGCTAGGTAAAATTGAGCAGCAGTTATTTGCAGACTTCGGGAACCATATTGATCAATTGCAATCCCGTTATATATCTATTCAATTGTTTGAAAAAGACCAAGAGCAAATAGCATCTACATTATTCAGCTTTATTAAAATGCAATTGCCGACATTAAAGATTTTTTTTAGCGATCATGGTAGAGCAGGTTTTCACCTTCGATTTAGAGCGGCTTTTACTGAAAAAGTGCGTGTTAATTTAGAGAAAAATGAAAGCTTCACTGCCAATTTAACGGTACCAATGGATTACTTTTTATCTTTTATTACGTCAGCTTTTTTAGGATTAATAGAACAATGGATTCAAAATGGTTTAGATAAAACTCCTCAAGAAATGACAAGATTATATATTGATATTATCTCCTTTATTCAAAGTAATGGGGCTAAACACTAAAAACAGCACGTAGACGAGTTATGGTGAACCGTATCATAAGTAGCGGCAAGTTTCGCCTCACAGCAGCTGCAGCGAAGCTCCGGATTCCGATGCCTCTCAAAAGCTGGCTAAGAAGATGGGGTTAGAATGAGACGATTTCGTAAAATTATCTTGGGTGTGGTGGTTGTAGGCGGCACCGGAACCCGATCTATTATAATTAGAACTCGATAAAACCCCGCCGATTTGCAAAAATTCATCAGGTGCCTGATACATATTTTATAAAATGTCGATGGCTATTATCGCGTGGTCTAATTTTCTAAAATCAGAGCTTTTGTTCGAGTGTTTTGACGTAAGTCGGATTGAAGAAGAGCTAAGTATTAGAGCAGACCGGAACCGCGGGCACTGACTTTGGTGTAGAGCCGGATATAGATAGGCCTTCTTCTCTATTCATTTTTTAACTTTTTTAACATAGATTTGATATATTCTACGATGTTTATGAATTTAATCATGGTAAAGTATTTCAGGATAAGAAATGTGAGAGGGGTTTTATAACGGATGTCATGGACAAAGAATGTGGGTAAAAGCAGTATTCGTGTGGCGGCTGCAGTACTATTACTGTCCCAGCTATTGGGCGCAACAGGTTCTGTCTCTGCTGCAAGCAAAGATGTAGAAGTACACTTGCTCGGAATCAATGATCTGCACGGTCAGTTAGATACGACATCGATAGTTAATGATAAGAAAGTAGGAACAGCACCAATTCTAGCAACCTATCTAAAAGAAGCTCAAGCCAAATATGAACACTTCCTGCTCTTCCATAATGGGGACTCTGTTGGTGCATCTGCCCCGGTCTCATCTCTAGATCGTGATGAGCCTACGATGGAGTGGATGAATATGATGGGCTTTGATGTAGCCTCTTTAGGCAATCACGAATTCGACCAGGGTATCGCTGCATTAAAAGCACAAATCTTTGGTGGCCTTGATCCAAAAGAAGGCAAAGTAACACATGCTGGTGCAAAATTTGATTATGTCAATGCCAACGTCATTGAGACCTCGACAGGCAAAACACTGATTAAGCCCTATGTGATTAAAGAAGTGGGTGGCGTCAAAATTGGATTTATCGGATTAGTCACGAAAGCTACACCTGCTAAAGTATCTCCATCTGCTACAGCTGGCGTGCGTTTCTTAAGCACAGAAGAAGAAGTTGAAGCCGTTAATAAATATGCACAAGAGTTACAAGATCAAGGTGTAGAGACGATTATCGTCTTGGCACATGATCCAGCAACAACCAAAGACGGTGTAACAACGGGAGAAGCGGCTGATTTAGCAAAGGCTTTGCCAGCAGATTCCCCTGTTGACGTTATCGTGGCAGGTGATAATCACGGTTATGCTAACGGTGAAGTGAATGGAAAATTGATTGTTCAGGCTTATTCTTATGGTACGGCATTTGAAGATATCAAGCTGATGATTGACCCAACTACGGGGGATGTAACCGAAAAATCAGCTACAGTTATAACGACTTATCAAGAGGGGGTAAAAGAAGACCCTGAATCTTTAGCTATTATTAAAAAATCATTAGACAAACATCCTGAGCTAACGAAGCCGGTAGGTACAACAGATGGTTCTGTGACTCGTACAGATGCTTATAATAACGAAGCTCCTCTAGGGAACCTCATTGCAGATGCAATGCGTCAGGCAGACTTTGGTGATGACGGGGGCGCTGCCGACTTTGCATTTATGAATCCCGGCGGTATTCGTGCGGATCTACCGCAAGGCAATGTGACCTTTGCTGATCTTGCTAAAATCCAACCTTTTGGCAATACTTTAGTGAAATTAGAGCTGACTGGTGAGCAAATTCAAACCTTGTTGGAGCAACAATGGGGAACAAATGCAGACGGTACACCAAACACAAAAACACTACAAATCTCCGGCTTGAAATATACTGCGGATTTCAATAAGCCAGTTGCAGAACGTGTTACTAGTCTTAGTCTTGAAGATGGCACCGCTATTGATCCTGCAAAAACATATACGGCTGTAGTTAACAACTATATGGCAGCAGGTGGAGATAACTATAAAGTGCTAGTGGATGCTAAATCATCCTTGGCAGGCCCTATCGATTTGGATGTATTCTACCAGTACATTGTAGATACGTATAAAGGCGGCAGTATTAAGGCTAAAATCGAAGGACGTATCACGAATCTTGCTTCATCTACAGAGCAAACAGATATACCTGTAACAACAGATTTCATTTCTCGCGCTGAATTTGTTAGTGCTCTAGTAGATATATTGAAGCTAAACGAAGTAGCTACAGCACCCACATTCAAGGATGTTGCTGCGGACGCTGCTTATGCAGATGCCATCGCTGAAGCTACTCATGCTGGTTTCATTCAAGGCTACGATGGTAACTTCAATCCCGATCATGATATCACTCGTGAAGAAGCTGCTACTATCCTTGCTAAATTGCTGAACAATCAAGCTTCTGATAAAAATGCGGCTACGATCATTTCAGGTTTCGAGGATAGTAAAACCGTTTCTAGCTATGCGGTTGAATCCATGGCAAAATTGATTGACAAAGGTATTCTTGGTGCAGCAGAGGAAAATTTGCTTCAACCTAAACAAGGTCTTTCTATGAATGAAGCAAAAGCTTTAATTCAAAAAGCTGTTGTTGTAGCAAAAGCTTCATAATTTAGCACTTGTTCAAACCTTATACTAAGGCAGGAAAACACATTCTTTTTGGTGAATAAGCTTTCTTCTTCTACATGATAAACCAATTAGTCCCTCAACTTATGAAAAGGTTATCTAGGAGAACGCTATAACTCAATCCAGGATGTGTTTTTCATGCTAACATATACTTATAGCTGTTTTGAGAGGGGCCTCTGAATAAAGAATCAAGGTTAAGATTTCGCCTTATCCCTTAGAAATGTCAATGCGGTGGCGCCTCCGTCACAGACGGCGACGGCTTCTTCAAAGGTGAGGGTGTCCGGTATAACCGCAAGAGGGCTCTCTTCGGAAAGACACTTGTATTCGGCGTAAGCACCAAAGGTTTTGACGTTCATCCCCAAGACGCGGTCCCCTGGCTTAAAAAGCTGTACTTCCTTGCCGACGTCATCGATCACTCCCGCTAGCTCGCATACAAATTCGGAAATAAGGGGAGCTGTTAAACCAAAGATTAGAGGCAGAATCAAGGGTGTTGGTTTTTTGCTCCCCACTCACATAGGCCTTCCAAAATAGGCAGCAGTGTTTTCGCTTTCTCTGTGAGACGGTACTCGACTTTTGGAGGAATTTGCGGATACTCTTTCCGTTCGACCATACCATCCCCCTCCAATTCTTTGAGTTGTGAACTCAGTATTTTATAAGTAATGGCCCCAATTTGTCTCTTCAGATCGTTAAAACGAACCGGTTCATTTTCTGCCAAGAGGTAAATAATCACCATCTTCCACTTCCCGCCAATGACGGATAACGTATAACCGAACGGAGTATCTTGAATATTTTTAACCTTACCTCTGTATTCCGTCATTCCCATGTTTACACTTTCCTTTCTGATAGTATCTATCCATAAAGTGCGTACTACTTTTTTAGTTGCTTCCATTTTATACTAGTCGTACTTTGAGCTAAAGGAGTATAAAAATAATGATGACTAGAACTTATAATCACGGTGTTGCATGGGAAGAAGGCAGCGGTATTTCCCAAGGTTATTCCGTCAATGGCACGATTTACATTTCCGGGCAGTTCTCCCACGATATGCAGAGCGAGTTCGTAGGCGCGGGGGATATTGAGGCACAAACCAGACAGACGCTGGAAAATCTCGATCGCGCACTGGCAGGGTTCGGTGTCACGAAGTCTAACCTCGCATATGTTGAAATCTATCTGACCAATGTGAAGGAACATTTTGAGCCCTGCATCCAGCTGTTTAAAGAATATATGGGGCAGCATCGGCCTGCTGGCAGTCTTATTGGCGTGACCTCGTTAGCGTTCCCTGAGCAGCTGATCGAAATCAGTGCCGTCGCCCATATAGACTGATAATAATGATGTGCCGAAACATACACACATGTCGCAGCGATGGGTGCCTCGCACGAAGGATACCTTGAAGGGCATAGGGATGATCTTCGCCGCGGCGGCTCAGTTCTCGCTCGGAACGATCATTACAGTCCAGGGGATAAATCATTGGATTGCGAAGGCAACGAGCGTCGAGGCAGGCAGAGAGGTCGGGATCGACAGTCTTCCGGTGAAAGGTTCGATCTCCTGGGACCCCAGCCCCGCTGGATTTGATTCGTAGAAGATTTAAAGGCTTTGAAGGAGAAGTGGAACGAGATTCAACAAGTCAGGAAAATCAGCACATAAAATTAAACAAAGATTAAACTTGAGTGCGCCAACTTCTCTGGATAGATAGGGTTATACAACGTTATACCTAAAAGAGGTGAATGTCTTGAGGCATTCGCTAAAATGGGGTGGTACCATGTGAGCGGCTCTCGTCTCTTAGGGATGAGGGCTTTTTGTTATCCAAAATGAGGGAGGCAATCTCCTACCCCAGAACGAAGAGGGAGGTGAGATTATATGGATATACTGCCGGAATTTGGTACATTCATCCTATGTAATAATATTCCATATTAAGATATATTTATATGCAAACGCTGCCTGGGGCCACAAGGTAAGGGGTTGGTGACACATTCCATATTTAACTCGATGGCTCAAATGGAGATTGTATATTCGTTGGAGGAACGAGTGGGGAAGCAGAGCACGGTTATTCTTCCTGATGCTCCTATGGGAACTCATTAAAATGGTTGCCTACTTTTGGGGAACCGCATTCCTGACAAGCAAATATATGAACCCGAATGAAGGCGGCATCGATCATCTGCATTTGATATGGGCGATAGTTAGTTTCCTGATGATCGCGGTATCCACTTTGAGCGGGATTAAATCGGCAAAGTGGGAACTCAATTCGCAAGATGACTTCTTATTGCAGAATGTGTGGTTCTCAGAGCAGATCAAACATTTACTCCTTCGCCTTGAGCATATTCTTTGGGATGCCAAACAGTGGATTTCATTTTTGCTTCCGGTATTAGCCGCCATTCAATGGACAACGCGCATTCCACCTCTCCATGCCATATGGATTCTTGTCTTGTCGTTTCTGGTCTTTACAATTCTCACTCAGGGAATTGCAGCGTTATATTCCGGAATTCTTAAGACAAGAGACCGAAGCCGGGCTGCACTCGTTGGAACGATGGCCGGGGCAGTCATCGCCCGAACGGTTATCGTGGCGTTCTGCACCATAGCGGGAAGAATCGCGGCTCCATGGGTGAATACCTTCCCTCTCACTCAGAGAGAACTGGATGTGCAAGCTTTGGAGACATGGCAGCGGGAAGGTTCGAAACTGTTCATGGAGGAAGTTCAGCATGTTTTGCACTTTCTGCTGGAAGGTTGGTGGCCTTATGTTGCATTGGCCGATCTGTTTATGCTCCAAGCATCCGGTTGGCTGATTCTTTGGGCGATTGTATTCGGCGGCGCTATCATTGGGACAAGACTAAACGCTTTCTCACGCCGAAATCGGCAAGTTGCGCTCAACAAAATATTGGAAACCTTATATGGAAAGTTGCATTCGATTGTACCGGCGAAGGACGCAGGATTGTTATCCGCGCGAATCAAAGTACTTTGCCGTAGCAGTTATACTCTTAGAAATCTCCAGGCTCTATTCGGCGGCATAGGATTCTGGATCCTGATCGGCATATTCTCCGGAATGTTGAGCAGAGTCAATGTTGACAAGATTGAATACGCTGTCTTGAGCTTTATGTCGTTCATGATTATGTACTTCTTGTCGTTCGAGTTATATAGCTCTCTATCAGGCAAGATTTCACTAGAAGCAAGCGGCGAACGAATCATCCTTGACCTCATGGCAGAGAGAACGCTCTGGAATGAATTGCAGCAGCAGTGGAGCATTCACAAGCTGCTTGCTTGGCCCATCTTTGCATTGGGACAGTTGGTGGTTATTTTGCTATCTGGGAAGTTCTCGATACTACTCCTGCTGCTCCTGCCGGTCCAGGCCATCTATGTTCGTTGCTTTACGTTAATCTGCCATATTCCTAGTGTAATCCATCCGAGATTTGACTATTTGAACCCGGAACAAATTCAAGATTATCCCGAAAAGGAAGTTATCAGGGGGATCACGCACTATATCGTACTCGGGGTCATTCTCCCTGTGGCGCTGTTGCCGTTAATCCTATACATGGCGGACTATATTGAGTTCTCCTTGTTCGTCAGCCTGCAATACATCGTAATTCCCGGTCTTATGTTTGGAGTTGCGGCAATTGGTTTGCGTTTGATGAAGGCCAGATTGCACCGTTGGATTGACATCAACGATCTTCATTTGAAGTAGGCGGTGATTTTCATAGCAACGATTTTATCCTTATCCAAGATTTCCAAACAGGCGGAGGAGAAGATTATCCTTTCCGATGTTAGCTTCGATATCCTCCCCGGGTCGATTATCGGTTTCTTAGGTCCGAATGGAGCAGGCAAGACCACAACGTTGAAGATTGCTGCGGGTCTTGTAAAGCCAACCTCCGGGGAGGTCCTCGTTAGGGGCGTTTCCTTAACCGAACAAAGAAAAATCGCGAAGCAAATGATGACGTTCATTCCTGACAACCCGTTATTATACGATGAATTAACCGGCAAGGAGTACATCCGTTTCTTCATGGACTTGTTCGCGGTGGATGTTCCTGCCAAGAAGGTGGAGGACGAGATCGAACGTTTCCGATTTCAATCGGAGTACAATAAGCAGATACTCCACTACTCGTTAGGAAACCGCAAGAAACTCGCATTGCTATGCGCAATGCTGCGGCGTTCTCCACTCCTGCTGCTAGACGAGTATATCTCGGGCTTGGATCCTGTGAACTCTATCCTTATTCGGGAAATATTACGCGAATACGTAAAGGGCGGGAACTCGATTCTTCTCTCTACGCATCAATTGGATATCGTAAAGTCGTTCTGCGATGGGGCGATTTTTATAAACGAAGGACATATTGTGGACCGGCGAACGCTGCCTGAGATTTTACGGGACAACGATTCGATCGAATCGTACTTCTTGTCCCAGCTGCAATCGAGCGAGACTGCGCAAAAAGGAACTAGGTGAATATGAAGTCATCAAAAACTCTTATGCGCATCATGGTTATTTTGTTCGGAGCCCCTCCGCTTCTGTATCATTTGTACTTTGGGAACTGGCTTTTAACGGCTGTTGTTACGGTAAGTCTTGGCATGATGCTTGTCTTAATCGGCTTCAAAAAGTGAAGCGAGCCCTTGTACGAAACAAGGGCTGCTGGAAAGGAGGTGATAAATTATGCTGGAGCTTATCATTGCTGATTTGACTGCATACACGGGCATTTCCACAGCCTGGGCTACGGTCATCGTCAACGCGGTCAATGCTGGTTCTACGGTCATTGCCCTTGCATCCATTTTTGCAAGCGCAGGCCTTAGCGCAGGTCTCATTCTAGTTGTAAAAGAGTTCGTCAAGAAGAACGGTACCAAGGCAGCTATCGCCTGGTAAATACGTTAGCTTTCATCTATGGGATAAGGGGTGCCACCCTTATCCCATTCACCTAAATCAAGGGATGGAAATATATGCGAAATTACCTTCACCGCAATCGGTGGTTTCTTTTGGCTTCGGCAGGCTGGCTTCTATTTTCCTATTTCGCCGGATGGGCTTTCGTAAGTGGAATGTCTCACGAGATCGAGCCTTCCTCTGTGGTCTCCCGGCAAATCGATCATCTGGACAATAGCGTGCTTCCTATATTGTTCCAGAATCTGTTTACAAGCGCTTTGTTGATTTCTGGCTTGTTTTCCTTGTCACTCCCGACGATCATCATCCTGTTTCTTAACGGGTTCTGGTTTGGGGCAAGCTTGACCAGCCGTTATATGGATGGAGTTTCCGCGTTCGAACTAGCTATGAAGATCGTCCCGCACGGCATATTTGAAATCCCGGCATTAATTATTGCCGGATTCGTAGGATTTCAAGGGATTACCTTCTATATTCATAAGCACCGCCCATGGGTGTATTACCTTAAGAGCATCCTTTTGATGTGCTCACTGTTCATCTGCGCGGCGCTTGTAGAAGGATTGATCACATCAAAGTTATAAAAATGGAGGTGAAGTTCCAATGGAGAACGGTCAATTGGTTGTTGTGAATACAAATCAGAGGCAGACGAAGCTCTCTCATCTCCTTTCGATCCTTTATGCACCTACGAATACCTTTCGTGCGCTTGGTCAGTCTCCGAAGCTCAGATGGCTAATTTTTATTCTGTTGACAGCCCATATCGGGATAACGTTTTTCGTTTCCGAAGGCTTACTGGAGACTAGCGAAATGCAAGAGCTTCTGAATCAAAATGATGTGCAAATGCCAGCGACCGTGTTAAATTTGATTAAGTTTTTGATTATCTTGTTCTCGTCGCTATGGTATTTTTTTATGCTGTTTATCGTGTACTTACTACAACTTGCGGTGGTCAAATTTATGAAGCTGCCGCTCGGAGGAAAGGCGCTCGGCGCAATCATCCTGTTATCCCAAGTTCCTCAAATCATCGGAAAAATTCTGCAGTTTCCCTTCTTTAACCCGGACCAGCTCCAGAACGAGGAAGCGCAAATTTCTATCGGCAGCCTTGGCCTCCTTGTATCGCAATTCACGACAGACGGCACGCTTATTCGATTGGCTGCGAATGTGAATATTTTCGAAATATGGAGCTATGCATTAATCGGATTAGGTATCTCTGTGGCCACAGCATGTTCCATCAAGAAGGGATTCCTAGCCTCCTTTGCCATCTGGGCTTTTGTATTCGTTCTGAATACGGCAGTCATATTCCTTCTGCCTCGATAATCTATGGTGAATCGAATGAAAATGAAATGGATCTTCACATCGGCAATCATACTTTTTTTGCTTATCAATACTTACTTAATCATAACCCGGGAAGCTCCGCATAAAACGATTATTTCCAATAATAACATTTTTACCGTTTCCAGCCAATCCCTCTCAGAGACGACGTTGTTTTCAGGCGTTTTTGAATATGAGGAGGAGGAGCTAATTTACGTTGACAAGACGTTGGGGGAAATCCAGAACATCCTTGTCTCGGAAGGACAGTCCGTTAAGATCGGTACCCCCCTATTCGAATATAACAGCGAATCAATTGCGAAACAAAAGAAACAGATCGAGCTAGAGAAGAGACGACTACATCTGCAAACCGAGGTGAACCGTCGTCAGATTTCTGAATTGGAAGCACAGTTCAAGGAGGAAGTTATAGCGAAAGGGCCTGACGAAGCAAAAAGCTATAACTCTGGTCAGCTTCAGGACCTGCAATTGCAGGTGGAACTCTCAGAGGTCGAACTGATGAAGTTAGAGATGGATCTGGAAGAACTGGATGCGAAGGAGTCGTCACTGGTCGTAAAAAGTTCGATTGACGGCACCGTTAGGGCTGTGAACGGTCACCCACGCTCATCCGACGCTCCCCCAGTCGTACATATCACCTCAGATAGTTACGTCATACGCGGTACGATTAACGAATTCGATTCCGTTCGCGTTCGTCCCGGCCAATCCGTATGGATCAAGTCGAAGGCTCTGCCGGATCACAAATGGAATGGAAAGCTGCAGCATATCGGAAGCATCCCAAACAAGCCGGAGAGCGGCGAATCAGGGACCATCTCCAATTACCCCTTTATCGTAACATTGGAGGAGCCGAATTCCTCTTTGCTACCCGGGTACCATGTGTATATTGGGATTGAGGACACCGGACTGCAACAGCCTGTTTCAATTCCAAGCTCCGCAATCGTCCGGAAAGAAGACAGGACTCATGTCTACGTACTGGAAGGTGATAGCATAAGATTGCGAGAGATAACAACAGGAAATGTTAATGGAGAGCATATCGAAATCGTCGACGGCGTACTTGAAGGTGATCGTATCCTTCGCGAGCCCTCCAATCATTGGGACGAAGAAGAGGAAGTTGAGATTCATGATTAATTTCCACAACGTCAGCAAAATTTACCATGTCGACGAGCGACACTTCCATGTTCTCAAGGATATCAGCTTTTCGATTGGCAAAGGCGAATTCGTAGCGATCATGGGAATGTCAGGTTCAGGAAAATCAACATTGCTGCATTTGATGGGGTTATTGGATAAACCGACATCGGGAACTTATAAGTTAAACCAGATTGATGTTCAACAGTATACCGATAAGCAGCGCGCGAAGCTCCGGAACGCGCATATCGGATTTGTTTTCCAGCAGTTTCACTTGCTTCCCCGGCTTACGGCGTTCCAGAATATCGAGCTCCCGCTTATCTACAGAGGCGATTCTGCTTCTTCGCGGACGCGCAGAGTAACCAAAGCGCTGGAAGCCGTCGGACTGACCGAACGGAAGGACCATTATCCTAACCAATTATCCGGCGGCCAGAAGCAACGAATTGCCATCGCTAGGGCGATGGTTACGGAACCGTACCTGGTGTTAGCAGACGAACCGACGGGGGCGTTGGATACCAAGACTGGAGAACAAATTATGGATTTGTTTCGGGTCATGAACGATGTCGGGACATCGGTTATCGTCGTGACACACGAACTGGCCATCGCGGAATGTGCAGATCGCATCTTGGTCATTAGAGACGGAGCATTGGTCGAAGATCGGGGGTTACGCTGATGGTCTGGGAATGTATCAAAATGGCTTATTCCTCCCTGCTGGCTCACAAGCTTCGCTCTCTACTCACCATGCTTGGCATTATGATTGGTGTCGGTTCAGTTATTACGATCGTATCCCTTGGTCAAAGTGGAGATGCCGCATTAAAGAAGCAGTTTGCAGGCAGCAAGAATAACACATTGGAAATTATGCATATGAACACGGATGCCGTCGTCGGCGCTGCCGCCTCCGCCTCAGCTACAATATCCCCGTTCACCGAAGCAGATGTCTTCGACCTTGAGCGAATCGAATCCATCGTCAAGGTCACTCCAACTAGCTCCGCGATGTCCTCAGTCACGGCAGGGGATACCATCAAGCAGATGCAGATCATCGGCGTCTCGGAACGCTTCGAGGAGCTTCAATCCATCGAGATCGTCGCTGGGAGAACTATGACCGACAACGAATTGCGGGGTGGCCTGAAAGCGGCATTAATCAGCGAAGAAGCAGCGCGCTCTTTCGAGCAGGAGAAAAATCCCGTCGGCGAAATCATTGAAATAGAGGGAATTCCATTCTTTATTATCGGTATGTTCGCGTCTAAACAAAGCGGGCTGGCGGAGTTAAGTAAAGAAAGTCTCCTCGTTCCGCAGACCGTATGGCCTTCATTGTTCGGTAACGGAGACTATCAATCTTTGATTATCCAAGTCTCGGACCTGTCTCTGTTGGAAGAGACCGGCCAGAAAGCCTTGGATTATTTTACGCAGAAGGCGGCCAGTACAGGGCTGCCTGGCGAGTATTACGTATTAAATATGGAGCAGATCAAAGAGGCGCTTTCTTCCATTACAACAATCATGACGGCCATCATCGGCGGAATTGCCGCTATTTCTCTATTTATCGGAGGGATCGGGGTGATGAATATTATGCTAGTCTCCGTTACAGAACGGACAAGGGAGATCGGCATCCGCAAAGCGCTAGGGGCGACCCGAGGCATGGTGTTGGCGCAATTTCTCACCGAATCTGCTGCGCTTACGACCATTGGCGGAATGATTGGCGTGGGGCTTGGATTAAGCGGCGCATATACCGTTGCGATGATCAGTAATATGCCCCCGGTTGTCTCGTGGCAGGTGATCCTCCTCGGCGTTCTCTTCTCCATGAGCATCGGCATATTCTTTGGCCTGCTTCCTGCCTATCAAGCTGCGAAGTGGGAACCGGTTGAGTCCTTGCGTTACGAGTAACTACTTCCGGTAATCAGCTATCCTTGATTCAAGCAGCCATTCGAACAACTTGTTGCGCGGCGGATACTTAAGGTATCCGCTTTTTTGTGTAGCCGCGGAATGAATCCATCTCTAAATGAAGGATGATCACCGAACCTTCCTGTGTTAAACTATGACAAAATGCACACTATTTCCCCGCCAAAAGGAGGGTCTAATATGACCGAGACGGCGTTGGACCTGCAATTACTAGAGAGCTTGAAGCCGGGGCTAACATCGTATTGCTACCGAATGTTGGGCTCCATCGAGGACGCAGACGATGCAGTCCAGGAAACCTACATCCGTGTTTGGCAAAGCTGGGATTCATTCAGGCAGGAGTCGTCCTACAAAACATGGATTTATCGAATTGCCTCCAATTTGTGCCTGGACAAACTGAGACAAGCCAAACGCCGTACCCTGCCCGTTGATCTGTCCGATCCGGCGATCACCATCATCGAACCCCGCGAAACGCTGCCCGACTCCTCATGGATATGGCTTGCTCCTGAATTTGGAGAGAATCCCGAAGATGTGCTTATTCGCAAAGATACCCTGCAGATCTGCTTCATCGCACTTTTGCAAACCTTGCCGCCGCGTCAACGTGCCGTTCTTATATTAAAGGATGTTTTCGACTGGTCCTCCAAACAGATCGCAGAAACCTTGGGGATGTCGCCGGCGGCCGTGAATAGCGCTTTGCAAAGAGCCAGGGAGACGATGAGCCGGACCCGGCTCCGTTCCGACGAGCTCAACCGGATGGATAATGAACCTGATCGTGAGCTGCTGTCACGGTATGTGGATGCCTTTGAACAATTTGATATCGATGCGCTGGTCGCATTATTTCATGAGGAGGGCTGCTTGTCCATGCCGCCTTTTGCAATGTGGGTGCGAGGGAAGGACGATTTGTTCAAGTTTTTCTCATTGACTCGCTGGCATTGCGAGGGCTCCCGCTTTATGCCGGTTACGGTAAACGGCGGTTACCCTGCTTTTGCGCAGTATGTGCCGAGCCTTGAAGCATCATCCGTGCTCACCCCTTGGGGAATTCACGTGATTGAAGTCAGAGACCGGAAAATACTCCATGTCCAAAATTTTATTAACGCCAAATTATTTTCCCGATTTGGGCTGCCGGAGCAAATTCACCGATGAATTTTGAATTCGAATGACGTCTATATCATTGAGAAACAAAAAACAAAAGTGAGGTGTCTTTCAAAATGGAAACAAATAATCCGACGAAAGTAACTGTTCAGACAGTTGTTCAAGCGCCTATTGAAAAGGTATGGAGCTGTTGGACGGGGCCGGAACATATTACGAAGTGGAATCAAGCTTCCGAGGATTGGCATGCGCCGAGGGCAGAGAATGATTTGCGGGCTGGCGGCAAGTTTATGACCCGAATGGAAGCGAAGGATGGCAGCATGGGGTTTGATTTTGCTGGAGTATATGACGAAGTCAAGCCGCATGAATGGATCTCATATACGATGGCAGATGGGAGAAGGGTCGAGATCACCTTCACGGATCAAGGCGACGAAACGAAGGTCGTTGAAACGTTTGACGCAGAGAGTACGCATCCGGTAGAGTTCCAGCAAGCAGGCTGGCAAGCGATTATGGACAATTTCAAAAAGTACACGGAACAATTCTAGCATAACTCCTGTTGCCCAATTGTGCGCTTAGATTGTAGTCAAACTCCGTCACAGAACGATGCGCTGCCTGAAGGGGACTTTTGCTTGCGTAGCAAAAGTCTCCTTCGCATTTTTTGAATGAGCCGGGCAGGACTAGGGTTGATAGTTCGAAATCGGTGGGGAGCGCCGCAGGCAAAAAGTCGATGAAAGCTTCACCTTTTACGCGGGAGCAGATATTGAATGAGGATATGTCTTTAGAGCGGATCGTCCAGGAGGAAAATTTAATGATAGACTTGTTGGATTGTGGGCACTACACTAGGTAAAGCGACAGAGAAAAAATAGGGTAGGAGCTTGTTGAACGTGACATTAACCGATCGTACTCCATCATGGAAGAAACTTAGTCTTTTTGCTGTAACTTGGCCGATTCTCATCGATTCCGTGCTGCGGATGATGCTGGGCACAGTGGACGTGTTCATGTTAAGCCGCATCTCCGATAAGGTCACCGGGGCCGTAGGTTTAGCCAACGAAATTATTTACTTCTGTATTCTGATGTTCGGCTTTGTCGGCATTGGCACTAGCGTCGCGGTTGCCCAGTATATCGGCGCCGGGCGGGAGAGAGAGGCAGGCCGAATCTCGGCCAACGCCATTACGTTAAATCTGATATTCGGGGTGCTCGTTAGCCTGGTCCTGTTTCTGTATGGGGAGCCTATTTTGCATTTGATGAAGTTAAATCCCGAGCAAATCGGAATTGCAAGTCATTATTTAAAAATCATTGGCGGTTTTATCTGGATCGAGGCGCTCTCTTATGCGGTTTCGTCAGTGATTCGTTCGACCGGACACACTAAAAGCGTGATGTTTGTCACCCTGGGTGTCAATCTCGTACACGTTACAGGCAATTATCTGCTTATTTTCGGGAACCTGGGCTTCCCGGAGTGGGGCGTGACGGGAGCAGCCGTATCCACGGTCGTCAGCCGTATGCTCGGCATCATCGTTCTATTTATCATTCTGTACCGCCGGAGTCCTGCACCGATTCGTGCTAAAGATTACGTGGTCTGGAACGGCACTTATGTAAAACAGATTTTACACGTCGGCTTGCCAGCTGCAGGCGAGCATCTCGCCTGGCAGTCGCAGTACCTCATGATCATCAGTTTCGTCAACATGATCGGCATCACTGCGCTAAATACCCATGTTTATGTCATGAACATCTCGAACTATTTTATGGCGCTTGCTTTGGCGATCGGAGCAGGTACGGAAATTATTGTCGGACAAATGGTCGGGGCGGGGGAAATGAAAGAGGCCTACAAGCGACTCATGAGAAGCGTGAGGATCAGCTTTGGGTTAACTCTAGGCATTGTGGGTATTGCATCGCTGTTCCGGCATGACCTGATCGGCATGTTCACGAAAGACCCCGAGATCATTGCCGCCGGGGTGGGTATCTTTCTGCTCTCCATTATTCTCGAACCCGGCCGGACGTTCAATATGGTCATCATCAATTCGCTGCGCGCGGCCGGAGATGCCCGCTTTCCCGTATTGATGGGTGTGCTCTCGATGTGGGGTGTCTCGGTGCCGCTTGCTTATGTGCTGGGCGTTCATTTCGGGATCGGGCTGCTTGGCGTATGGATCGCCTTCACGGTAGATGAATGGCTGCGCGGGATGATCATGCTGCTTCGCTGGAGAAGCCGGGCCTGGGAGAAGAAGGCGCTCGTGAAGCCTGTTTCTGCCCCGGACAATGGCATGGGGGCGCAGGCCTAAGATATATTGATATTTTGCGACGGGTCTGGGGTTGCGACACAGCGAAGAGGACTTGCGCACACCCTGCATTCGCACAAGCAGGCAGCCCGCCCCTGGCGTACTATGAACCATAACCAGTGAGCGAGGTGAACATCCATGGCACAACCCAAAGAGGTGCTCGGACGGGCCAAACGTATGCAGGGCAGGCCGGTATGCATCACCCTGCACAGTGGCAAGACCTACGTTGGCTACATTACTGACGTCAACAGCAGCGGTTTGACGCTGGCCAGCGCCGGAGCTCAGCCGAGCCCCTCATCCGGGAAGCAAGGCTCCCGGCCTAAGCAGCACAGAGCCGGCTCCCATGCCCCGGGCAGTCGTTCCAGCCGCCGGCGAAGCGGTGCACGCAAGCCTTCCATGCGTCCGCGTTCACGCAAGCCGATCGCAAAAGTATCGGCCTTTCTGCCGATGTTAGGTTCGCTGTTCGGGGGACTCGGCGGTACCGGCGGGCTTGGCGGTGTGTTGGGCAGCGGCATGAAGCTGTTCGGTATGATCCAGCGATTTGTTCCGGTCGTGAAGTTGGGATACGGTATGATCAAATCCATACGCCCGTTTCTCGGCGCCGTTCAAGGCTTGATGACGCCGGCCGAAGCTGCTGCGGCAGAAAAGAATTCACCGTAAACGAGAAACAGCCCTTCTTAAAACGATCAGATTCCTCATTTATTTACGATCCACGAATAGCCCCTCTGGGCCGTCCAAGAGTAGGAGGCTTTGATGGTTATCTGGGCGGCGTGCTTAGTGACAAGTATGGCTTCCAGTCCATCTTCATCGTTATCTTGGCGGTGGTAATTTTCACCTTAATCTGTGTCATGCTCGTTGTTCCAAAGGAAAGAAGTGCTGTAACAGCAGGTAAAATGGACTGGTGGGGTTCTGGGGTATTATCGATTGGATTAATTCTCTTAACCTACTTCGTTGATTCGGACTAGACGCTGCGATGTCAGGGTTGCTGTTCTTAACGCCCGCTGCTTTAATTGGAATATTCTCTGCTCCGATCTCGGGTTGGTTAGCAGGTAAATTTGGATGGATTCGTATGTTACGCCTTGGAATTTTGATTTCCCTTGTAGCTCTAGCCGCAATCTTGTTATTTACGGAAAGCAAGTGGATCGTGTTCTCTGCAGTTGCCCTATTGGGTATTACCTACAACGGATTGATACTTACCACCATCAATGGGCGAGGAGTTCTTCAATCCCCGGATGAAGCACCATCGGCATTGCCAGGGATTAACGGGGCTGGATTCGGTGTAGGTGCATCCCTAGGGACCGGGTTAGTTGCTCCTTTTGTTGCTCAAGGTACGCTAGGAGGATATACTACCGCCATGTGGGTATCTATTATCATCACAGTACTCGCATTAGTATCGAGCCTGTTAATTGTTCCAAAGAACGGGCAGAAGATCTAATCAGATAGTTATTGTTATCGTAAATGTTAAAATAAAATATGGTTTGGGGAGCTCCCCAAACCATATTTTTTATATTGACGGCTAGAACGCCGACATCTGCAAGCAATTGTTCCGCTCCGCTATAGTCCCCAATCGGATTGTAAAATTTTCTTCAGCTGAGTTGCTTGTTCGACCCCGATCGTCTCGATGATTTTGGCCTCAAGTGTTGCCTTAATGACCTCTCTTTTTTCAAAACATTCTTCGCCCAATTTTGTTAATCGTATGCATTTATCTTTATTGTTATGCTGTACCTTGCTAATTTCAACTAATCCCTTGGATTCCAGATTTTTAATCAATTTATGAGTAGCCTGCCGGGAAATGTCTACAAGTTTGGTGACATAGGCAATGGTTGGCTGCTTCTTGTAGATTCTCGCCATAATAAACCATTCTGAATTAGATATATGGAGGTCATGACTTTCATTCCACCATTGGCTATTCAAGTTGCGAAGCAGGACATGGCGTTCGCTAATCAAATCTATCAAGTTTAAGTTCTGTGATTCTGAACTCATTCTATTTCATTCCTTTCAATATATCCTCATCCAATATACAAAAGCATTTGTTCACTGTCAATTAGGTTGACAATAGGGTATAATAGAATTATATTGTCACCTTAGTTGACGATCTTGAGGGGGAAACTGCATTGTTTGAAGTGGGTGAATTGATTATATATTCAGGACATGGAATATGCCGAATCGATGGTATAAGTGAAAAAGAAATTTCCGGCGTTTCAAGGTATTATTATGATTTACATCCGCTGCATGCTGCTAGTTTAAAAATTAGTATTCCAGTAGATAATAAGTCCATACTTATGTTGGACCTTATTCAAAGAGATGAAGCAGAGAAAATTATTCAATCCTTTAGATTGCCGGGTATTCCTTGGATAGAGAAAATTACGGAACGGAATTATACCTATTCAAATATCGTAAATACAGGCAACAGGCAGGAAATAGCAAAAATTATTAATACTCTAATGCGGCAAAAGCTTAAGCTTGAACGAAACCATAAAAAGTTTAGCCAACAAGATCAGAGATTGTTAATCTCTACTCAGCAGATATTGTTTCATGAGATTGCGATCTCATTGGAAACTAGCTACGAAGCCATATTGGACGAGGTTAATCATATCATTCAAGCAGATTTCGACGGCGAGAATTACGATGAATCGAGGGAAAGCTGATCGATTTTAAACAAAAATACCGTACCATCTCTCAAGCACGAACGATCTTAACTCTGATCGTTCGTGCTTATTCTTTGTCTGTAAAAACAAGCTCCAATGGCAGGAAGGCATACTCTCCGTTGCGAATGATCTCACCTTTGCTCACGGAGATTGGCTTAGTGAATATAGGGCCATCGATGACGGCTGTATGGAACTCCCCGCCTTCTCCGCAGGGGTCGATTCCGCGAGCTTCAAGCTCCTTTACATAATCCAGAGTCAACACGCGTCCTAAATCTTCCTCTTTCATGCCTACCCTCCTAAATCTCCTTCCTCAGACGGAGGCCATTTCCATCTGAGGCCAGTTCAAGAAACTAATATACAAAAATACAATGAAGGTATCAATGGCATCACCTTTTTATTTCGTTCGGAGAGGATGGTTATGAGGTGGACAAAATGATTGAAGTGCGGGGCATCAATAAAGTATATGGACGAAGAAAAACAAAAGAGAAGATCCATGCGGTTCGTAATGTTTCTTTCACGGTGAACCGTGGAGAGGTTGTTGGTTTATTAGGACCCAATGGGGCCGGAAAGACATCAACGATCAAGATGCTCTGTGGTTTGCTGGAAGCGGACGCGGGTTCGATCTCCATTAATGGTCTGGATATTCGTAAGAAGAGACTTAAAGCTTTAGAGCATATTAGTGCCGTATTAGAGGGGAACCGAAATTTATATTGGCGCCTTACCGTCCGGGAAAATCTGGAGTATTTTGCGGGTAACCGCGGTTACTCTCGGAAGCAGATTGCCGATCAGGCGGATAAATTATTAATGCAATTCAACCTGAAGGAGAAGGAGAATGAGCTGGTCAATGGCTTGTCTCGAGGGATGCAACAAAAGCTGGCCATCGCAGTTGCGCTATTAGCGAATACGGATGTCATCTTGCTGGATGAGCCAACTCTCGGACTGGATGTTGAAGTTAGTTATGAATTGCGTGAAATTTTAAAGACGATCGTGGCGGAAGAACAACGTACAATTATCATTAGCTCCCATGATATGCCTGTTGTTCAGGAGCTGTGTGATCGGGCCATTATCATTAATAAAGGTGAAGTTGTCATCGACGACAGGGTGGAGAATTTGCTTAAGCTGTTTGAAACAAGGGCATATTCGATTAAGCTGGGCGAGCAATTAAGCCTGGAACAGGAGAACAAGCTGAGTAGCCGATTCCCTTTAAGTATATATAAAGCAAGCTCCCATGAGAGCATCGTGGAGGTCAATTTAGAGCAAAGTCAGGATATTTATGAGTTATTCGATCTTCTCAAAGGGGAAGGAACCATTGTGGAAAGTATTGATCGTATAACCATCGACTTTGAGCAGGTGTTTATTCAGATTGTTAAGGGGGGGAAGAACCATGAAATGGCTACACTTATTGAGTGCTAATTTTCGCAAGGAATATATCGAACTGAAACGTTATCTGCCGAACACCATTGCGTTAGTATTCACTTTTTATATTATTTTCTTAGCGGCATTCTTTGGAATTATGTTTATCGGTGACCCAGCCAGTTTTGATGCGAATGTGCAATATTCGATTGTAAGTGTAGCCTTCTGGAGCTTAACGATGATGACGATGAATTTCATTGGTTATTCGATCATCACGGAGGCCACGCGCGGAACGTTGGAGCAAATATATATGTCTCCTATGGGGGTATGGAAAATCATGCTTACACGCATCATCGGGCAATTTGGCTTACAGTCGGTTGTGATGGTGATCCTGCTGTTTGCTGCGATGCTTACCTCTGGGCAGTGGTTGAGTCTTAACCCTATGACGACGATCCCGATCATTATCATCACAATGATAAGTATGGTGGGGGTCAGCTTTATGATTGCTGGCCTGGCGGTTATCGTGAAACAAATTCAGGCATTTCTGCAGATTTTCCAATTTGTATTGATGGGGCTGGTCTTTGTTCCGCTAACAGCAGCTCCGTTTCTAGCCTTTGCTCCATTCGTCAAAGGAGTGAATATGGTCAGAACGGTGATGATGGAGGACCTGACGCTGACACAATTGCCACTAGCGGACTATGCAGTCTTAACCTTAAATTCGCTGGTATATCTATTTGCAGGGCTCTTTGTATTTCATCTCTGCGAAAAAGTAGCGATGAAGAAAGGTCTTCTTGGACAGTACTAATAGCACCAACAACTTACGACTTACTGATCCCCTGATGAGGGATAACAAATCATGAGGGCATCGGATCGGAGAGATATTTATTTATGGCCAATACGGATAAGTTTGAAATGATAGCTAACATGTATGATACACCTGAAAGAATTCAAACCGCAAAGGTACCCCGGACTTATATGATCAACGATCAATACATTCAAAATAATCGCAGCTCATGGATCTGGGCGACCGTATTGGCTTATTACCTTCGCAAGTATTTTGAGGCTGATATTTGGGTGGGAAAGGTTTTGATCGGGCCGAGTACGAGTTCTAAATGAAGGAGGACAAGCATCGGTGTCTGATTACCGCATTGGATTTGAAAATGGGGGGCTTACGGTGGAATCATCGAGAACGATATCCATACGAATTTTGCGCCAAAATGATTCTGTTCGAAAATTCATACTGAATCATCCTTGATGTAACTTTAAGTTTATATTATGATCCGGAATATGGAGATGAAAGAAAGGGGACTCGCAGGCTAATGTGGACATCCTTGTAATGGTTTGATTGAATCTGATCGCATGAATTCGGTAATGGCAAGGGCCATTGCTCTCGTTCATCATGCCGATCTTCAACCATTTCAAGGAACGCGAGCAACCGTTCGAACACCTGTTGCGCGGATACTTGAGGTATCCGTTTTTTTGTTTAGCGGCAGGATGAATCATCTCCAAGGGCGCTCTCGTCTCCTCTTAACGGGAGGTATATCGAAAATGACTAAATTGCAAAATAAAATAGCCATCGTTACGGGGGCGAGTCGCCCAGGCGGGATTGGGACTGCGATTTGCCGGGCATTAGCTAACGATGGTGCTAACGTGTTCTTTACACATCTGTATGATTACGATAAAGAATTTTATCCACAGGATGCTGATGAGCATTGGCCTGATTCTTTCGCAGGAGAACTGCGGCAGCTAGGTGTTCAAGCTTCACACATGAAATTGGATCTCGCCATATCGGGTTCGGCGTCCTATTTGTTGGAGGAGGTCCGGAAAAGGATGGGTCTTCCCACGATCCTCGTCAATAATGCGACGTATAGCGTTGATGCTGATTTTCGCCAATTAACCGAGTCTATTATCGACGCTCACTGTGCAGTAAACATGAGGGGGACCTTCATGTTATCCGCCGAATTCGCCCGCTTGCTAGAGGCCGAGAATAACGCTCGTGCCTCGAATCGTACACTTGGCGGCCGAATCATTAATCTCACATCTGGCCAAGGGAAGGGCCCGATGCCTGGTAATCTTGCCTATGCGGCGACCAAAGGGGCCATCTCCGTGTTTACCGAATCCCTCGCCGCAGAGCTAGCACCGCTTCACATTACGGTCAACGCGGTCGATCCGGGTCCTACCGACACCGGCTGGATGTCCGAAGAGGTGAAGAATGCACTGCTGCCGCAATTTCCGATGGGCCGGATTGGTCTTCCGGAGGATGCGGCCCGGCTGATCGCTTTTCTGGCCAGTGAAGATGCCCAATGGATTACGGGACAAATCATTCATTCCAGAGGCGGTTTCTAAGGGAAGCTTCTTAACGGTTAACTAGTATTCATAAAAAGCGAGCTCATAAAGGGTCATCCGCGAAGGGTGGCCCTAAGAGTTATGATATCTATTCATGGGCTAATGCGTTACCCTGCTCCAAGTTTAAGTTACCAGCTCCAATGGCAGAAAAGCATATTCTCCGTTGCGAATGATCCTGCCTTTACTTATGGAGATTGGCTTATTGAATATGGGGCCATCGATGACGGCCGTATGGAACTCTCCGCTTTCTCCGCAGGGGTCGATGATTCATTTCCCAAAGAGGCATGCCAAGCTTTCATCCAGCATTTGTTGTCACCTTGTCATGCCAGCAGCCGTGGGCAGGCATATCTAGATCTCCGGTTACCAGTTAGGGGCAAACCTATAGACTCCGCTTGCGCTTGCAAGAACGCTGGAGGCAAGCCATGGGACCGGGAGCGGTCCCCTTCTTCTAACATTACGATAAGTCCAACGGCCTCTCCAAGCTTCATTGCTTTGTACAAGGCGAGTGTGCTGTCCTTTTCTCCGCTAAAAGAAGCAATAAATTTATGTCCGTAAG
This sequence comes from Paenibacillus woosongensis, assembly GCF_030122845.1. NCBI lineage: Bacteria > Bacillati > Bacillota > Bacilli > Caryophanales > Paenibacillaceae > Paenibacillus > Paenibacillus woosongensis. The sequence goes on along the minus strand of NZ_CP126084.1, from coordinate 5,183,147 downwards.
CGCCTGTTATCCAATTTGAACCCTCGGCCATTCCTCTCGTTCTCCTTCAAAACTTGTTTAATTTGCGCCGAAAGTCGGGATGAACCATCCCGTTAATATTGGCTTCAGTTCCATCGGAAGTATACCAGCTTAAAAAGCCAATTCATCGATTAACGAAAAAACAAAGATATGCCTCATCTCCGCCTACAGCTTTAAGACTGTCTATCCCCACTCTTAAATTTGACCTGTCATGGTTACCATTGAAACCGCCTCCTCGATCATGGATGACCCTATTCTTCACTAATTAACGATGTAGGTCAATATCTACAGAAATGTGAATTAGAATGTATGTTTTTACTTGTGCAATTGCACAATTTTATTCATGAATCTATCAATAGATAAAAGCTAGCGATTTAAATATACTGAAAGCGTATTCAATAAAAGCGCTTTAAAAGATAATTTAGAAAGGAGCTTCAAATACTTCTGATCGAGCGTATAGAACAACTATTTTTTATCCATACTAAAAACAACCAGATCATGTTAGGAGGATTTGAAGGGAATGGAAATCAGCTGGATTGGCGCATTAATAGGTCTTGCACTAGCGATCATTTTAATATTATTTAGGCTTATACCCACTTACGCATTGATTTTAGGTGCTATTGTCGGTGGATTTATCGGTGGCGCGAGCTTTGCAGATGTCATAAATATTTTGATTACCGGAACTCAAAGTGTTCAAGGTACAGTTATTCGTATTATCGCCGCAGGTGTTTTTGCAGGAGTGATGATGGAATCAGGGGCTGCGGAGACCATTGCTAAATTTATAGTTGATAAACTCGGCGGAACAAAAGCTATGCTATCGCTTGCATTAGCAACTATGATTATTACAGCGGTGGGTGTCTTCATTCCGGTTGCGGTATTGATTGTAGCGCCAATTGCACTGTCTGTTGGCAACAAAATGGGTTATTCCAAGGTTGCTCTGCTTGTGGCATTGTCCGGTGGAGGTAAAGCGGGTAACATTATTTCACCAAACCCGAATACCATTGCGGCTGCAGGTGGGTTCAATCTCGACGTTAACCAGGTGATGATCGGCGGGCTTGTCCCAGCCATTTTCGGGTTAATTGTGGCAGTGGCCATCGCATCATTTATTAAGTTTAAGGGAACAAAAGTAACAGATGCAGAAGCTGCAGAATTAGAAAAGGCCAGCTCTGCGAATCTCCCCCCTTTATCTAAAGCCTTGGTAACACCGATTATCGCGGTTGTTCTCTTGATGATTAGTCCAGTCGGGTCGATGATCGGCGTGGATTTCCTTGCTAAATTGAAAATTGATTCCTTATTTATTTTACCATTTGCCGGTATAGTGGGTTCGATTGCGCTTGGAAAGAGCAAGAAAATAATGGAATACTGTACGTCAGGGCTAAATCGAATGACCCCCACCATTTTAATCATTATTGGAGCGGGGGCCATTGGCGGACTAATTACAGCGTCAACGCTGCCTGCAGAAGTTGTTGCTCTCGTGAATTCCTCGGGTATTTCGGGAATGTATCTTGCGCCAATTGCAGGGGTGTTAATGGCAGCAGCAACGGCGTCCACTTCAACAGGCGTTATTTTGGCTACGGGTTCATTTGCAGGTGCTATTTTAAATACGGGTGTATCGCCTCTATCGGCGGCAGTTATGACCCATACCGGAGCGACCGTTATAGATCACCTGCCACATGGCACCTATTTCCACGTTACGCGGAATGCTATGAGCATGAGTATGAAAGATAGAATGAAGGTCGTCCTCTTCGAAAGTATCGTCGGCTTAACGATGACCATCGTCGCAATCATTCTGTATGGTTATATTTTATAAGAGAGAAAGGAATGGAACCTACAATGGCAAAAAAGTTTGTGCTGGCTCCCGATTCTTTTAAAGAAAGCATGACAGCAAAAGAAGTTTGCGAGGCGATGGAATTGGGGATCAAAAGAGCCATTCCTGACGCGGAATGTATTCATGTGCCGATGGCTGATGGCGGGGAAGGTACCGTGCAGTCTTTGGTAGATGCTACAGGCGGTAAATTGATCCAAAAAGAAGTGACTGGCCCTCTGGGTACAAAGGTTGTTGCCCACTATGGTATTCTGGGTGACGGAAAAACAGGCGTTATTGAAATGGCATCAGCCAGCGGCATTCATCATGTAACTAAGGAAAGCAGAAATCCTCTGATTACAACGACCTATGGGACAGGTGAATTAATAAAGGATTGTATCGAAAGAGGCATAACAGATATCATCCTGGGCATAGGTGGAAGCGCTACGAATGACGCAGGTACGGGAATGGCTGCGGCGTTGGGGTATAAGTTCCTGAATAAGCAGGGGGAAGAGCTATTGCTTGGCGGGGGATATCTTGGCGATCTGGACAAGATTGATGTTACGGATGTGCTCCCGGAGTTGGAGCGTATAAATATTGTTGTGGCATCGGATGTCACCAATCCATTGTGTGGAGAGCGTGGGGCGTCGGTTGTTTTTGGTCCGCAGAAGGGCGCTACACCAGAAATGGTGCAAGTTTTGGATAAAAACTTAAGGCACTTCAGTGAAATCGTGAAACAGCAGCTTGGAATTGATATTGTAGACGTACCAGGGGCAGGGGGAGCAGGCGGCCTTGGCGGGGGATTGCTGGCCTTCACGAAAGCAACCATGAAAAAAGGGATTAATATCGTAGTAGAAAAGACCAATTTAAAAGAAGCACTGCAAAATGCCGATTACTGCTTTACAGGTGAAGGCGGCATCGATTTTCAAACGAAATTCGGTAAAGCGCCATTCGGTGTTGCGCAAGCAGCCAAAAGTGTTAACAGTAACATCAAAGTCATCGCCATGGCTGGACATGTAGGCGAGGATGTGGAGTCTTTGTACAATGAAGGATTTGATGCGATCTTTGGAATTGTGCCTGGCGCCGCGGATCTCGAAACTCTGCTGGCTAGTGGCAGAGAAAATATTGCTCGCACAGCTGAAAGTATCGCTAGATTATTGAAATAAATAGACAGGGTGTCCCAAAACGTAATGGGGCACCCTTCTTATTTCACCCGATGGATCAGCATAAAAATCAGTTCCACGAGTTCCATGATATGATGCGGATTTTTACCGGTCATTTTGTAAATCCGGTTTAATCTGTAGTTCAATGTATTTCTGTGAATAATAAGTTGACGGGCCGTATCATTGGCATTGAGGTTGCAGCTGAGGTAGACTTGGAGCGTTTTGATCAGCTCATCATTGTTTTCGAGCAAATGGGTTAACTGTTCTAATTTCCGGTCGTTTTTGTACAGCATCGACATATCGGCGATAAACGCACATTGCGAATAGCATATCGTTCTCTCGTTTGCAAAAACCCCCTTTAATACCTGTAAAGCGGATTTAGCTTGTATCAACCCTTCATGGATCGTGTCGTTCATTTCACTAAAGGAGATGAGAGCGTCTGGACTTAACTTCCGGATTTGGCTTTCAAGGCTTTTCTGCTGATTTGGTTCTTGAACAATCAGGCAAAGCAAATGAGTAGACAATTTGAAGGAAGGAAAGTCAGCTGCTGCATTCTCAGCAATTTCATGCGGAAACTCTACATAAGTGACAATGGATGGTTTTTTTAGATAAATACCGTAGGTCAATGCCTGTTCAATGAGTTCATTCGTATAAACGGTATCTGCATCTGCAACTAAACTGAAAAATTGTTGCTTTAAGTTATTTTTAGTGTTTTCCCTTTCCATAACCATACTTTGCTCGATTAATAAAATAACGGCCGATTTCACCAGATTTCCAAAAGGTCTTGTCTCTTCAATCTCTCCGCTGATGCCTACCACTCCGACAATGTAGCCATCCAATTCGATCGGCATGTTGATGCCTTTTTTCACCAATTCCTCATCTGTTGTGATTTCTACTATTTTCTTTTGTTTAATGGCCTCCACTGCGCCATGATGCAGGGTACCGATTCGTTCTTTATTTCCACTGCCGATAATCGTGCCAGCTTGATCCATAATATTAATATTGTAGGGGATATCTTTCATCATTTTATTCACAATGGCCTGGGCCTGTTTATGTGTCAAGTGATACATAGCGGTGACTCCTTTATCAACTGTTGTCTTATTCGAGCTAATATAAATCTGTATCGTATATTACAGATGATGCTGATTTTAGTCTGAAATTATGAATTATTTGAGGAAGGCAGCAGTTGTTAAAGTGAATCGGAATGAATGTTACGATTTCCGGGCATGTTAGGGGAAAAGCATAAGAGGTGTTCATCGAAATGGCAAGAAGAAGGAAATATGTCGTGCCAGGAGCGGAAGAAGGCATGCAGGCTTTTAAAGCAGAGGTGATGAGGCGCGAAGGATATACTGTGGACCCCAACCGGCCGGACGATGTCAAATATGAAGTAGCGGAGGAATTAGGGGTTCCTTTACAGCCTGATGGAAATGGTGATTTGACGACGGAATCGGTCGGCCAGGTTGGCGGTAAAATTGGCGGCTCCATGGTCCGGGAAATGGTTCGGCTTGCTGAGCAGCAGCTAGCGAAAAAGAATCAGCAGATTAATGAGTAACCGCGAATTGATGCTAAAGATACTCTAGTTTAGGACATATAAGACTGCCCCTGTAAATAACACAGCGATTATGGATAGGGTGAGGGCAACAAACTTAAAGAATTTCATCTGACACCTCAACATAATGTATATTTATAACAAATAGTCCAATTCACATTAAATCTTATCATTAGGATATCAATTGTTCAATGTAAAGATACATTAGATGGGTTAGGGAACGCAAATAAGGACATCCGCTAAGGATGTCCTTAAAATTTGCCATTCCGTAGGAGGCGTGTTAATCACCTTTTTCAGGAGAATATTCATCATTAACATGATATCGTCCTTTGGGTATTACCAAAGGTGAGCCTGAAACGGGGTCTTTGATCACCGTGCAATCCAGTCCAAAAATGTCTTTAACTAAAGTGCTTGTAATTACCTTGGATGGTTCACCCTCTGCCATAAGCTTTCCTTCTTGAAGCGCAAAAATATAGTCTGCATACCGCGCGGACAAGTTGATATCATGAAGAACCATAACAATCGTTGTTCCGTATTTCCGGTTAAGGTCTGTGAGCAGGTCAAGAATTTCGACTTGATAGGTGATGTCCAGAAAGGTTGTCGGTTCATCGAGAAATAAAATGTCGGTTTGCTGCGCCAGAGCCATGGCAATCCATACGCGCTGCCTTTGACCGCCTGACAGCTCGTCGATATGGTGATTGGCAAGCTCCGTTATGTCCATAATCCTCATCGCTTCGGCAACGGCCTCGGCATCCTTTTTGGTCCATCCGGTGTGCCAGGATTGGTGCGGGAACCTTCCTCGCCCCACCAAATCCGCGACTGAAATTCCCTCTGGAACGATAGGGGATTGCGGCAGCAGCCCGATGACCCTGGCCAATTTCTTTGGCGCAATTTTGCCGATAGGTTTTCCGTCAAGGGTGATGCTGCCGGATACAGGCTTGATCAGTCTCGCCAGTGTTTTCAGAAGCGTGGACTTCCCGCAGCCGTTTGCCCCAATAATAACGCTGATTTGATGGCTGGGAATACCAAGGCTTACTCCGTGGATCACTGTTTTATGATCATAGCCCGCTACGACCTGTTCCGCCTGAAAAATATGTGTCGGTTTCATTATAATTCTCCCTTTCGATTCATCCGGATGAGCAGGAAGATCAAATATGGCGCCCCGAGTAACCCGGTGATAATACCTACAGGGAATCTGTACTCAAAAGCAAATTGTCCAATCAGATCTGCTGCCAAAACCAAATTAACACCAACCAGGCCTGCCGGAATGACGTTGGAGAAGCCAACGCCGACCAGTCTTTTTGCGATCGGCCCTGAAAGGAAGGAGACAAAGGCTATTGGACCCGTGGTTGCGGTAGCCATCGCTATCATGCAGACGGAGCTCACAATGAGGGCGATTCTTGTCTTGTCGGTATCTACACCAAGAGAAGAAGCCGATTGCTCTCCTAGTTCCAATATATCCAGATGTTTTCCCAGCACAGTAATGATAGGTGCAGCAATAATAACGGTAATGACAAGAGGCGGGAGCTCGTGCATTTGAGAGCCATTCAGACTGCCGGTGAGCCACCTTAGTGCTGCGGGAATATCCTGTTGCGCGCTAACGAGCAGAAGATAGGATATCACCGCGTCAAGCATGGCCTGGATGCCTATTCCGACCAGGATCAATCGCCCGACCGAGAAGGATCTTCCTCTGGATAACATATAAATGAATAGGACGGTAGCAAGCCCGGCAATGACGGAGGCAGCGGAAACGACAGCTCTGCTTGAATGAAGCACGATGATGCAAAAAACAGCCGCCGCGCTTGAGCCGGAAGTAATCCCGATGACATTCGGATTCGCGAGGGGATTGCGCAGCATGGTCTGGAATGTATACCCGGCAATGCCGAAGGCAAATCCGGCAAAAAGACCTGCCAGCATTCTCGGCAAACGAATCGTATTCACCGCAAAAGACACGCCTTTGAGGTGTTCTCCCGAAAGTGCCCGAAGGACATCTTGCACCGGATAAATGGTGCTCCCCAGTAAAAGCATAGCGCAGCAAAGCATGCCTGCAAGTACAGCAAGAAGGCTAGTGACAAGAATCCAGCGGCGGCGTCTTTGACGTCTGCCTGCCATAATAAATTCGATCGATTGATTTCTCATAATGAACGCACTTTCGATTTCATCGCTAAAATGATGAGTATTGGAGCTCCTATGAACGCGGTTACGACGCCGACCTCAAGCTCTCCGGGACTGCCGATGAGCCTGCCGCATACATCAGATATCGTTAAAATAATGGCTCCCGACATCGCTGACATCGGGATAACAAACCGCAAGTCAGGGCCGAGAATCAGGCGAATGGCGTGAGTGGCCAACAGCCCGACAAAACCAATAGGGCCTGCCAGCGCGGTCGTTGCACCGCACAAGAGAACCCCTGCAAGAGCTGCAACAAGCCTTAGCATTCCTGTGCGAACGCCCTGGCCGGTTGCAACTTCGTCTCCCAGTGCCAGCGCATTCAATGCTGGGGCCGTAATTACAGCTATCAATATGCCAACAATCAGAAACGGGGCGAAGGTTGCAATCCCGCTCCAGGTTGCGGAACCGACGCTTCCTACTTGCCAAAACCTGAATTGATCCATGACATAAGAGCGTGGAATCATGATAGCTGTGACCAGAGAGGAAAGAGCGGCGCTTGTGGCGGCTCCCGCCAATACAAGCTTAATGGGCGTGGCGCCGCCACGCCCCATCGAGCCTATTCCGAATACGAAAACTGCCGTAATGGCAGCCCCGGCTAGAGCCAGCCAAATATATTGATTAGCGGTGCTGATATTCAGGAATGCAATCCCGCCAACTACAAACAAGGACGCGCCTGTGTTGACTCCGAGTATACTCGGGTCGGCAATCGGGTTGCGTGTGACCGATTGCATCAGCGCCCCGGAAATTCCCAGTGCCGCACCGCCAAGCAAACTGAATACGGTTCGGGAAATTCGCTTGCGAACGACGTTTGCCCCGTAGGAGTCGACGTCTCGGCAGAATAAACCGTCGATCAGTTCGTGGAAGCTGATCAGCCGAGAGCCTAAGACCAGAGAGGCAATCACGCATACCCCCAGCAGAATCAAACAAATCACCAGAACCATCGTGAAGTTCCTCGGGGTATGCGAGTTTGTGCGTTGTTTTTTTGGAATCGCAGAACTATTCATTGATCTTACGGATAGCTCCATCGATTAATCCGAGATATTCATCAATGGTATATGCGATTGAAAGCGGATTGGGGTTTCCGGAAGCTGCCAGAGGCGTACCGTCGCCGATAAACACGACAGAGCCTCTTTCGATCGCTGGAATTTTGCCCAGCAGGGGATCTGCTTTCACGGCATTATACAAGTCTTCGCCGCCATACCCGATCAAAATATCCGCATCGTTAAGCATGTCTGCATTCTCGGCGCTTAAATTCATGGAGTAGCTGGTCGGATCCGCAATCAGCTTCGTAACACTTTCAGGATAGACCAGTCCTAATTCCTCCAGAAAAGAGCCGCGAGGGTCTGCAGGCGTATAAATATGTAGTTTGGACATGTCTTTCGCCGAGAAGTTGACCCAGACTACTTTTTTGCCTTGGATCTGAGGATGCTCGCTGGCCTTTTCCTTGATCAGTTTCTCCGTGTCCTTAATGAGCTGTTCGCCTTCCGCTTTCATACCCATGCCTGTTGCATTTAGCAGGACTTGCTCACGCCAAGTGGTTAACCAAGGAGTGGTCGGATAGGCCACCACCGGAGCGATTTGGCTAAGAATATCATAGTCTTCCTGCGTAATACCGGAGTAAGCTGCAAGAATGACATCCGGGTCTGCGTCTGAAATCGCCTCAAAGTCAAGGCCGTCCGTATCTTGGAACACATTCGGGTCATTTACGCCAAGTTCCTTGAGCTTATCAGCTGTCCAAGGCAGCAGTCCGCTGTCATCCTGAACACCATAATTCGCAGCCGAGAAGCCTACAGGTACAACGCCAAGAGCGAGAACAACATCATGATTGGCCCATTGAATGGTAGCGACTCGTTCAGGCTTGCTGTCGATGGTGGTTTCTCCAAAAGCATGCTTGATTACAATCGGATATTCAGCATTTGTCTCCTGGGCAGCGGGAGCTTCCGTTTTGGGCGTTTCAGTATTTACCGAAGCACCTTCGCCTGGTGTTGAGCTGGATTGTTGTTGGCCTGAGCAACCCGCTAGCGCCAGTACAAGACCCAATGAGACAAGCCATGGTTTAAATGAGAACTTTCGTTTTGAATTCATGCAAGTCCCCTTCCTTTATAAAAAATGTAATTGTGGCCCGACATTATGATAATGATTATCATTGTCACTAAATATATATCCGCATTGGCGGGTTGTCAAGAAAATTTTGGCATCTGGGCATCCTAGCAGGAACAACCCTCCCGGCTGTTGAATATATTCGAAATCGAGTAATGAACAACAGGCGTATGCCAGGACGCCTTAACCGCAGGAGGAGAACATCATGAAAACGGTCACTGTTCAAAAACTGAAGGAAGCCTTCCATCTGGAAGTGCTTGCGGGAGACAGCCATATGGACCGTGTGATTACCCGTCCACGGACGCATAGACCTGGGCTGGAGTTTGTCGGGTATTTTGATTTTTTCCCTATGAACCGGGTTCAGGTGCTCGGCCGCAAGGAAATTAACTATTTATTGACCTTAACCGTTGAGGAACGCAAGCTGCATATCGGAAACGTCGTCAAATATCATCCGCCATGCTTCATTGTGACTTCAGGGCAGCAGGAGATTCCCTATTTAATTTTATTCTGCGAACAGGAAGGTATCCCGCTGCTGCGGACAACGGAGACGACAACGGAATTTATCGCCAAGCTGGACAGCTATCTGATTAAGGCGCTTGCGCCTGAAATATCAATCCATGGCGTGTGTGTAAATGTATCGGGTATAGGCGTTCTTCTTCGGGGCAAGTCGGGAATTGGCAAGAGCGAAACAGCGCATACGCTCATTCGGAGAGGCCACCGATTCGTGGCCGATGATATTGTGGTGCTTAAGAAGCTCGGCCCCGCAACTCTTCTCGGGACGCATAATGAGACCACGCGTGAATTCCTCGCGCTGCGCAGCGTTGGCCTGATTAATGTTGTACGGCAGTACGGACGCAGGGCCTTTCAGGACGAGACGCGAATCGTACTGGACATCGAGCTGGCCCCATGGGAGGAAAATTCTTTGAACAATGAACTGGAAGTAGAACCTCAGTTCACGGAATACCTAGGCGTTAAGATACCGCATATTGAAGTCCAGCTTCAACCAGGGCGTGATGTCGCTGGTCTGATCGAGGCTGCAGCGAACAACTGGTATCTCAAGCAGCTTGGCTACAGCGCCGCTGAGGAGTTCATGAAGCGGATTGAGAACGAGATGCAGGAGTGACTCTGAACTTTGGAACAGGAGTCGAAATAAATAGATTGAAATAAGATAGAATCCCTCTTCTAATAAGAGGGTTTTTATTTTGTCAAATTATGAAGGATTGCGAAGAAGAACATCATGAGTTTAAGGGAGATTGCTGTGGGAAAAAATCGTTGGTTAAAGATAGCTGGTGTCGTAAGCATTGCGGCAGCAGTGTGGATTGGAGTGCCTAAGGGGATTTGGGCTGCCCCGTCGATGTTTGCAGATGTGCCTAGCTCGCATTGGGCCTATGAGAAAATAATGTGGTCGAAGGATCAGGGGATAGCGAGTGGTTATCCGGATGGATCATTTAAGCCCTCCAAATCAGTTACTGAGGCTGAATTTTTAGTCATGCTTTTGCGTACATACCCTGAATTGCAAATAGAAGCTGCAAAGGCCGATGAGATATGGCATGCGCCTTACTATAGGTTGGCCAAAGAGTTGAATTTACAGGTAAAACAACAGCCCCATGAGTCAATTACACGTGGACATGCAGCACAATTGATGACGGGAATGATGGGTACAACTTTAACGGTGACAGAAGCCGTCCAATTCATGTTAGATGAGGGTTTTGCTGAAGGTAAAAATGGATCAGGCGTCGGGGGATTTGCTCCGAATGACACTTTAACTCGTGCAGAAGCGCAGACCTTTTTTTGCCCACACTAATCCTGATGGCAAATCACCTGGTGACCGAATGGCCGCTCAAGGCTTAACCAAATTTAAGGCAACAGGTGAAAATATTGCAGGCGGTCATATAAATGCCATCGATGCTCATTACAGCTGGCTAAATTCGCCCGGGCACCGGAATAATATGTTGACTAGTGGCTATACAACACTTGGAGTTGGAGTTAAATTCATAGATGAGGTTCCATATTATACTCAAAATTTCTACACGCCGCTGTAATTGTGCCAGCTTGTTTACCAATGTATAATTCCGGGACAATTCCCAATACTATGCCTGATAATTATGATCTCAATGGCAGAAGGGATGGTACATCATTGGCTAAGCATTCAGACACAAGCTGGAAACAGGATCATCCAAGCACGTTGCTGAGCAACTCTGTTCAAAAGGCGGATCGTTCAGTGAGGCAAGCGATGTCGCACCCAGGGGAACCTACGGTTGAGCATGCGGTTAATTCAATATCCCACGCAGAAAATGCACTCTTCAATGCAGAGCAGCACAATGAACACATGGACACCGTTCAGCAATATAAAGAAAGATTAGAGCTGGCGAAGCAGCAATTGCAAGAGGTGCAAGAGATTGTAGAGGACCAGACAACTTAAAATTGTCTAAGTTTTTGGCATACAGTTTAAATGACACTAGTTCAAAATGGCGACCAAATTGGTCGCCATTCCCCTTTTCACACGTATAATAATGGAAGTCGCTGATTGTTTATTTAGAGATAGTATTTGTCTAAATTGGAGGTAACTGATGTTCAATGTAACGTATAGGAAGTTAGTGGTCGAAGAGTGTGAATTAATAAATGATATGAATCCATCGCAATTCATAAAAAGAGCATGGAGAGAAGTAAATGGAAAACGCCAGTTAGTCGAAATTAATTATCAAGATTCTGATATTTGTGCGGGCTCTGCCGAGGAGACAATTGCATTTTATTTTGCGATTGGTTGTAAAGAGGCTGTAGAAATAAATAAGGAATTATATGAGAATGACCCAAGAGATTTTCAATTAGAGTTTCAGTTATAATTCATTTAATTGGGGCCTGAGTTTGCCCATTCATCTAATACATCCATAGCCCTTAACCGCAGAAGCCATGTTTGTTCCATAATATCCAGCATGTTGCGGCTTCTTGGGTGATCAGGGAACCGGGCAATATGCCAAGCTTCCCGAGGCAACCGGTACAAGGCAGAAATCAATTTTCGCTCGGCGTGGTTTAGAGGACGGAGTTCCTCGTACCCTTTTAACAACGAATGCATGAAAACAGGATTAAACTGAGTTGTGTTCATAAGGGTGATCGCTAGGTCGACATAGATAGAGCCTAACTTCATGTGATCCCAATCGATGATAAAAAGCTGGCCGTTATTGGAAATAATGACGTTATGTGCAGTAATATCGTTGTGTATCAGTGCGGGACGGACCATTTCCTTCTTCAAGAGGTTTGCAATCTCCGGGGTCTTTAATTCAGTCCAAGTCCGATCCGAAAATTGGATGCAGGATGCTCCGAACCTTTTGAACCATCGATGAGTCCATAGATTCGCTTGGTTTGCTATTGTCATTCGGCTACGAAAGAGACGATCCCGGTTTTTCCATAAGTGGATATGATCAAAAAAGGTGCTATTCATGGAAAGGAAACGGCTGGAATGCAAAGAGGCAAGAGCCCGGCCAAGTTTTTCGAAATCTGCTGGTGTCTCCAATTTCCTTCCATGTATCCATGCAGTTACGTAGAAGGGCCTCCCTTGGTTTAAAATCCATATCCTTCCGTCCTTACTCTTAAGCCATTTTGGCATATTATTGAAGCCGCTGTTCATCAAGAATTGTATATAATCTGCAGTTGTTTTTATTTGGTCAATTGTACCTGAACGAAGTAATAAACTTCGATAAAAGGGCTTCATCGCATAGGATCCACTTTCCGTCTGCACTCGGATGATGGCATTCTTCCGGTAAAAGGACGCAACTGACTCTGATCTTAATGGAATCAGGCCAAAACGGCGGACAATTTTGCGTATTCGTCTTTGGGAATAGGAATTTGCCATAGGCAGCCTCGTTTCATTTATTACGTTATTAGCCAGGTTATTCATTGAGGGGGAAGTGTGCATGGCCTAGCGTCTACGAGCGGATTAAATCTTGCAATTGATTTGATATCAAACTATAATACGATTATGGAAAGCAGAGACGTTATTTCGTTAATTTCTAAAATCAGAGAGAAAGTTAACCGGTTTATTGTATCAGAGATGGTGAAGTACGGGATCGAAGGTATTGCCACGTCGCATGGCGATATCATCTATGCCTTATTCAGGGCGCCCCGACTTACGATGGCGGACATTTCCAGGAGGATTAATAAAGATAAGTCAACAGTTACGGCGCTGGTTGATAAGCTGGTCCGGCTTGGATATGTGACAAAGGAAAGGGACACAGAGGATACAAGGGTTGTTTATGTTGCTTTAACCGAGAAGGGGAGAGAGCTGGAGCCGATCTTTGAATCCATTTCGCAGGAGTTGTTGGATGTGTTTTATTTGGACATTTCCGATAAAGAAAAAGAGGACCTGCTTCACATTTTAAAACGGATTTACGACAACTTCTAAATTTTTTTCAATAATTAGTTTGATATCAAATTAAATGAGACGAGGAGGAGATGACTATGAGAGATTTTACAAAAGAAGTGCCTGATCATGTGGAGAAATACATCGGAGAGAACGATTTATTTCTAGAGATATTCGAGGGGGAAAACCTCTCCAAAGCTGCGAAGAACAGTCCCCCATTGCTTTTTGTACATGGTGCCTTTACAGGCAGCTGGATGTGGAGCAAATACATTCCTCACTTTACCCGCGAAGGATGGACCTGCTATGTCATGAACTTGAGAAGCCACTACAAAAGCAGACTTATGGATATGACCAAGATTACTTTTGAGGATTATTTGGAGGATATCAGGGAGGTTATCCATGAGGTTGTCGCGGAGTGCTGCGCTGCGCCGATTCTTATCGGATTCAGTATGGGGGGAATTCTGGGACAGAAATTGGCTGAAACCGTTGAGCTTACCGGGCTGGTGCTGATCGATTCCGTCATAAGCCAGGAAGTTCACGAAGAAGTGCCCTACGAACACTTAGAGCCTTTGACAGCTGCTATCGTAATGCCAGCCCCAGCCCGTGAAGAACATACCAGCATAGATGAATCGGCAGAGGACATTGCATTCCAAAGGAAATACCTGGCGATGGAATCGTCCAGGGCATATAACGCTTTTGCTTTTTCGGCCGAATCAAAGGGCATATCTATAGACAGCAGCGCCATTTCTTGCCCATGCCTGGTTATCAAGGCTGTAAGCTGCGAAGATGACGACCGCCGGGGCAGGGTGACAGCGGAACATCTCCGCGCAGAATATAAGAGTCTCTGGGATACCACGCATACCGGCGTGCTTATAGGGCAGAGGTATATGGAATCAGTAGCTGCTATCATGGGCTGGTTGAAAGGACTTTAGAACAACATCATAAGTAAAATAGGCGAATAGAATAATATGAACTAAGGCGACCCAGAAGGTCGCCTTAGTTCATATTGAGTTCATAAAACCTCTTTATCATCCCGAATGTATTCAGCAATACACCAGGAAAGGGAGGATTCGCATTGAGTAATCATCAAGTTAAGAAACCCTTGGCAGTTAAGGGCGATGGAGCTCCTGACGATTATGTCCGACAGCTGATCAACTCGTTATTGGGATGGCTGAAGGAAACTTTAATATCGATCTTTCATATTATAGAAACACCAGGGACGAGGCGATCCTAATCCACGGCAAACTATCGATTAAAATTATCATATTTATACTAAATAAATATTTTAATCTATCAGTATTATTGATACACTAGGATCAGGTAAAGAAATTGTAAAAAATCGATCCAGAAAAGGTGTGTGACTAGTTTCCGCACTGGCATGCGGAACGCCTGCGCAGGAGCGCCTACATCCTTTCTGCAAATCTTAGGGTATAAGGACGGTAAAAATGAGTAACAGACAAACAAGTACAGATGTTATCTTAATTGGTGCCGGGATTATGAGTGCAACTTTGGGGACACTGCTAAAGGAATTAGTACCGGACTGGGAAATTACAGTGTTTGAGAAGCTTGCCAATGCAGGAGAGGAAAGCTCTAACGAATGGAATAATGCGGGGACAGGGCATGCGGCGCTGTGCGAGCTTAACTACACCACCGAGAGATCGGACGGATCTGTAGATATTAGCAAAGCTATCAAAATTAATGAACAGTTTCAAGTGTCCATGCAGTTTTGGTCTTACCTTGTAAACAGCAATCTAATCCGCAATCCGCGGGACTTTATCGCCCCGATCCCTCATATGAGTTTTGTGCAAGGGGAGAAGGATGTCTCGTTTTTGAAGAAGCGTTTTAAAGCGCTATCAACCAATCCTCTGTTTCGGGAAATGGAGTTCTCCGATGATCCCGAGAAATTGATGGAATGGATTCCGCTAATGATGAAGGACCGTCCAGTCAGCGAGCCTATAGCGGCGACAAGAATCGAGTCGGGGACGGATGTCAATTTTGGGGCTTTAACGCGCATATTGTTCGGGCACTTAAAGAGTCAGGGCGTTGATATAAAATATAAACATAGCGTAGACAATATTAAGCGTACTAGCGACGGCTTGTGGGAACTGAAGGTACGGAATGCCGATACCGGCAGCGTCGAGTGCCATGCTGCGAAATTTGTCTTTATTGGCGGCGGGGGAGGAAGCCTGCATCTGCTGCAGAAAACCGGCATTCCGGAAAGTAAACATATCGGAGGGTTCCCGGTAAGCGGACTATTTATGGTATGTAACGATCCGGATGTGGTCGAGCAGCATCATGCCAAGGTATACGGCAAGGCTAAGGTGGGCGCCCCTCCTATGTCCGTTCCGCATCTGGATACAAGATTTATCGACAATAAAAAATCGTTGTTGTTTGGACCGTTTGCCGGCTTCTCACCGAAATTCTTAAAATCCGGCTCCATGTTCGATTTGATTACGTCCGTAAAGCCGAATAATCTCTTAACGATGCTGGCAGCAGGGATCAAGAACGTTCCACTGACAAAATACCTGATTCAGCAAGTGATGTTATCCAAAGAAAAACGCATGGAAGAACTGCGGGAATTTATCCCGAACGCTAAAAGCGAGGATTGGGATTTAGTAATAGCGGGGCAGCGTGTACAGGTTATCAAGGATACGGATGCCGGCAAAGGAACGCTGCAATTTGGCACCGAAGTAGTCAGCGCTGCCGACGGCTCGATCGCCGCATTGCTTGGCGCTTCTCCGGGTGCCTCAACCGCGGTTTCCGTCATGCTTGAGGTCATCAGCAAGTGCTTCCCGCAATATATGGAGGCTTGGGAGCCGAAGATCAAAGAGATGATTCCTTCCTACGGAACATCGCTATTAGCAAACACAGAGCTTATTCAGGACATTCATACTTCAACAGCGCGGTCGCTTGGACTTGGCAGTGAAGACCTTCCTGTCGAAATGCATGCATAACAAAATAAGAGAGATCACCTGCGCTAAGGTGGTCTCTCTTTTGGTTTAGAACTTCAATTTAGGCCATGATTTATTTCGTAAAGTTATCGAAATAGCCCTGGATAAAGACGATTGGCGTGCCTTTGTCTCCGCTTCCCGAAGTCAAATCAGACAAAGAGCCGATAAGGTCAGTCAGCTTTCTAGGCGTAGTACCTTGGGCTTCCATCGATCCCACGAGATCGTCATTTTTATTGCTGATGTACTCGGAAATGGCTTGTGTAAGCTCGTCGCCGCTTAAATCTGCAAAGTTATTATCCGCAAGATACTTCAGTTTGATTTCATTGGGCGTTCCTTCAAGTCCAGACGTATAAGCGGGCGACACAACCGGATCCGCCAGCTCCCATATTTTCCCGACAGGGTCTTTGAATGCACCGTCTCCATAAATCATGACTTCCACATTTTTACCTGTCTTTTCTTTGAAAATTTGCTGGATTTTATCGACGGTTTGCTGGCAGTTGCGCGGGAAAAGCTTGATTTCGTCCTCTGTAGACTTATTCGATCCCAGAAGACCATAATGTTCATTATACCCGCTATGATCAATGGATTCCGCCAGGATGTTATCCAGGCTGTAGATTTTCTCTCCGCCACCCGCCTTCAGGATTCTTGCCGTTCTGAAACGGGAATGGATATCGCAAGTCAGAACATGTTTGGTATAGTTGAGGATCGTTTTTGGGTTATTGGAGAAAATAACCTCGCATTCCGTTCCCTGTTCTTCCACTAATGTTTTATAGTAATCAATGTAATCGATGCCTGTAAACGTATGCTTTTTATAGCCAAAGAGCTCGCGGAATTGGGCCTCCGTCAGTACATCCGTCCAAGGATTAACGCCCTTTTCATCGAGCAGGTCGAGATCGACCAAGTGGTTGCCCACCTCATCGGAGGGATAGCTCAGCATTAATACGATCTTTTTAACGCCTTTGGCAATACCGCGAAGGCAGACGGCAAACCGATTGCGGCTTAGAATCGGGAAGATCACGCCAACCGTTTCGTCACCGAACTTAGCATGAACATCTTTGGCGATATGATCCACTGTCGCATAATTGCCCTGGGCACGGGCGACGATGGACTCCGTAATGGACACAATATCTTGATCCCGGATTTGAAAGCCTTCAACTTCGGCAGCCTTTAACACGCTGTCTACCACGATATCCTCTATGTGATCCCCTCGTTTGATAATCGGGCAACGAAGGCCTCTAGCAACAGTTCCAACGACTCTTTCCAAATTACATTCAGCTCCTTAGGATGATAAAGTCTGTTTTACATTATCTAACCATCTACTTGTAATATACATCAGTCTAGTGGTATAAGTTAAATTAATATATCGAATAGAGGGTATAAGAGGTGTTTATGTGATAAGCAAGCTGGATCTCTACAAAATTTTTAGCAAGGTCGCGAAATGCAATAGCTTTTCCAAAGCAGCCAAAGAACTGTATATGACGCAGCCGGCGGTTAGCCAGGCGATCATGCAATTGGAGAAGGATTTGAACACGCGGCTTTTTAATCGAACGCCCAAAGGGGCATCATTGACCAATGAGGGCAGCCTTCTGTTTGAATACGTAAATTCGGCCATGAATCTGCTGCAAACAGGTGAAGAGAAGATATTGGAGTTTCAGAACCTGACGGCTGGGGAATTGAAAATCGGCGTAGGGGATACGATCTCCAGATATTTTTTGCTCCCCTACTTGGAAGCTTTCCACAATAAATATCCCAATATTAAATTTACTATTGTGAATGGTACGACTTTAGAACTTTGTTCGACTCTAAAATCGGGCGAAGTGGATATATCCATTTGCAACCTCCCGATCGAGGATTCCACATTAGAAGTGCGGCATTGCATTGATATCCAGGATACGTTTGTTTATGGGGAGAGATTTGCGGAAGTTTTATCACGGCCAGTCAGCCTTCATGAATTGGTGAAGCTTCCGCTCATATTTCTAGAACCGAAATCGAATTCCCGAAAATATGTGGAAGACTACATGATCTCTAAAGGGATCAAAATTGCGCCGGAGTTTGAATTGGGCTCGCATGATTTATTGCTGGAGTTTGCCAGAATTAATCTTGGAATCGCGTGCGTGACGAAAGAGTTCTCCCAGGAATATTTAGCGAAGGGATGGCTGACCGAGGTTCAATTGCTAGAGAAAATTCCAAGGAGAAGCATAGGCGTTTGCAATATAAAAAGCGTGCCATTATCCCCGGCGGCAACAAAGTTCGTAGAGCTTTTGGAAAATAAATAAGCTGGCCATTCCTTCGGGAACGGACAGCTTTTTATCTATTTTCGAAAAAACTAATGAATAATATTTTATACCATGATAGCATCCAAAATGTAGAAAACAACACATAAGAAAGGAAGATCAAGCTATGGATGTTAGAGTCGAGACTCTCCCTAGTTATCGCCTGGCGTATGTGCGGCAAATTGGCCCTTATGGTCCTGCCAACGTTCAGGCCATGGAAGAGCTAAAGAGTTGGGCAAGGGAGAAAGGATTACTCACTGAATCAGCCGTATTATTCGGAATTCCACAAGACAACCCTCAAATCACGCCTCCTGAGCAATGCAGATATGATGCATGTATTACCATTACAGAAGAGGACCAGATGGATGATTTTGTCTGCGAAAGTAAACTTGACGGCGGAGATTATGCGATATTTAGAATCAAACATACAGCAGAGGATATTCAAAGAGCATGGGCAGAAATTGTTCCAGCCATACACAGCATGGGACTTCAACTAGACAACAAACCGATTTTAGAAAAATACACAGGCGATTTGGTTAACAATCATTTTTGTGAAATATGTGTGCCCATAAAAAAGGAGCTCCAATCCTTGTAGAATGGCTCTCCTTAATTATCCTTATTTACAGTATAGGGATCTGTATTCATCCTCTAGAATGCTCATGAGAATGGAGTCATAATACTGATGGTTGTAAAATAAGGCTTCTCGCTGAACCCCTTCTTTCTTGAAGCCTACACTTTCATAGACCTGCATGGCACGCTCATTGTAAGAGAACACGTTCAACTCGATCCGGTGAAGGTTGAGGATACCGAAGCCGTAATCCAGCATGAGACGGAGGGCTTCGGTACCGTAACCTTTTCCTTGATTACTGCTGTCAGGGATAGCGATGCGGATGTTGGCATTGCGATTGATCGTATCTATATCTTGAATCGCAATATCTCCAATGGGAGTATCGTCACTAACGGCGGCAATGACCAGCAGTACGGACGAGCTGTCCTGGGCTTTTCCTTCGATGTAGCGGGCAATTTGATCCTGGGTATAGTGCTTCTGTGTCCCAGTGAGTTTCCTTGTCTCGTGATGGTACAGCGTAGTGAAGTACCAATTGGCATCGGATACCTCGATCGGCCGTAAATATACTTTTTTTCCTTCTAAAAAGCGTACGGGTTCCATGATTCATATCTCCTTCGTTTTCACTCTACCTCAATTTACCACCAATTTGTATACTTAAAAATATACAGATTGTATTTTTTTGAGAGGACAGGAGAGGCAGATGAGAAACCGTACAGATTCAACGCCTTTTTCTAAATCACCGGTTTATATGACCGTTTATGAAGCCATCAAGCAGGATATTGTAGCAGGAAGGCTTCAGGCCAACGATCGCCTGCCTTCCATCAGGGAACAAGCGAAGCAGCTATGCATTAGCACGACTCCTGTAGAAGCTGCTTACCAGCAGCTGATAGCGGAAGGATTCATGGTGAGCCGCCCCAGACGAGGGTTCTATGTTGCCGCTCTGCCCGATTCGTATGGAAGGTTTACAATGGCTGACCCTCATACCTCACCCGGACTTCCTGCGAAGGATCACACTACCACAGAGACGTATGCCTATGATTTTCATCTGGCTAAAAACGATTTCGCAAGCTTTCCAGTCTCCCATTGGAAGAGGCTCCTGATGCAGACGCTTCGAGAGGAATACGAGGAGCTGCTCTTCTACGGAGATCCGCAAGGCGAGGCTGGATTACGCGAGGAGCTTGCTGCTTACCTGTTCCGGATTCGCGGTGTCGTGTGCCGCAAGGAGCAGATTGTCATTGGCGCGGAGCAGCATCTGCTTCTCCATTATCTGGCCATCCTTCTTAAGGGAATCTCCCCGGCTGTAGCTGTAGAAGACCCGTGCTATCCGCTGATTGCCCGTACGTTCCAGGCTGAGGGCTTTGCTGTCTTGACTGCAACTGAAGCAGACAAGGGGATAGATATTTCCCGTTTGCTGCAGGCATCCGCTCGGATCGTGGCCGTCGCTCCTTCCCATCAGTTTCCCGGGGGCAGGGTAATGCCGATTAACGAAAGAATGGAACTGCTGAAGTGGGCCAAGGAGCAGGAGGGCTATATTATAGAGGACGATTACGGCGGAGAGCTTCGCTATATAGGGCAGCCGGTACCTGCGCTCCAAGGCTTGGCGCCTGATGCGAATGTGATCTATGTAGGGGGGTTCTCCCAAATACTTGCCCCTGACATGTGTATCCATTACATGGTGCTTCCTGAATCGTTGCTGGCTCCTTATCTGCAATTGAGAAGAACACTGCTGTTCGAGCAATCCTCTTCCCGGGTGTATCAGCGCACGCTGGAGAAGCTAATGAAGCAGGGGTATTTCGAGAGGCATGTTCGTAAAATGAGAAGTCTTTACCGCAAAAAGAACCAGGAGCTCGCCGACGCCCTCCAGAGACAGTTTCACGATTGCGGTGAGGTCCTTAATCCGCATGCCGGGTTTCACCTGATTTTGGCGCTCGTCGCCAAAGCTTCTGAGCAGGAAATGATTCAAGCGGCGAAGTATGGCGGCATCCGTGTGGCATCGGCATCCGCTTTCTATTCGGATCGGGCTGCCTGTGAACGTGAGAAGAGGAAATATTTTCTGATCGGCTTTGGAGGCATTGCAGGGCAGCGAATAGAGGAAGGGGTGGCCCAACTGAGGCAGCTGTGGGAGCCTTACCTTCAGATTTGATCCCCTATATAGTATCTTGGGCGATGATGATCCGATATTCCCTTTCACTTAAGAAACGACCATCCCTTAGGAGCAGGGGTGGTCGTTCTCTAGCGCAGAAGAAGATCGGAGTTTATCCTCGGCTCACGAATTTTTCGGGGTCCCGACAGGTAATGATGGAAACGGCGCTTGGTTGGCTGGAGATATCCAGTTTGGCCATTATGGAGCATCCCTTGGCGTGCGCTGCACGAACTTCTTGAAATTTTGGACATTGGGGACTCTTTTATGGTGAGAGAGAAGCTTTTTATCGCTGATGATCCAGGTATGGCCGGCCGAATTTTTTCGGCGTATGGCGACAAAATTATATCTTCCTGCGGAGTAGACCTTGTACCCCTGCTTTTTGCTCCTGAGGCAGAAAAGATCGTCCTCCCCTACGTTCTGATGAGGAAACCGCACCTTGTTCAACACGTTCCGTTTCATGAACAGCGTAGCGCCGGGAAGTTTAGCGACCGGTCTATTCTCATCCTGGTGAAAACGCAGAATCAAAGTTTTAGCACCGTTTAAGTACATATAGTGGGCACGTTTGCCTACAACATCCGCATTTGCCTTTTGCAAGGCCTGCAGGCTGTCTTTTAAATAGTAAGGTGCGTAATAGTCGTCATCATCGAACTTGGCGATGTAGCTGTACTTTGTTTTACTGAATGCATAGTTTAGGCAAGCGCCGAGGGATTCGCGGCCCGCCACACGGTAGACTTGAATGCCCCGGTTTTTCCTGGCTAAACGCTGATAAGGCTCAAGCGATATACTATCGTTGTTTACAATAATGATGAGTTCCTTTTTCGGATGGCGCTGCCGAATGTAATTTTGAAACAGGTTGTTTATAAAATTGTGGCGCTTTGTGCAGGTAATGATGGAAACCCCCCGCTGCTTTGCCTTGTTCTTCTGTTCAGATCCCATTACATCGCTCCTCCTATCCGTGTTGATTAATAGCAACTTACTCTACATTATGTATACGAATTAGAAGAGCAACGGCATATCCACCAAAGAGCGGCTATCCTATTAAAAATAGGGGAGTATCTGAGTTAATCGTCAAACGCCGTAGGAGGGTCGGCTTTACTTCCTAAATGACAATGCGGTATCCTCTTTTAAGATCCATCAGGAAAGGAGTTACTCGCTTTGGGTGACCAGCATTTTAAAGAAACGGTGGAGCTGACCTTGAAGGTGATCGGCGGGAAATGGAAGCCCGTGATTCTATGCCACCTGACGGAAGGCACGCACCGCTTTGGAGAATTGAGACGAGAAATGCCGCAAATTACACAAAAAATGTTGACGCAGCAGCTGCGTGAATTAGAGGAAGACGCCATCATCAACCGGAAAGTGTATGACCAGGTTCCGCCCAAGGTCGAGTATTCTTTGACCGAATACGGGTTAACCGTGAAGGAACTGCTGAATGTGATGTCTCGTTGGGGAGAGAGGCATTTAGAGAAGGAAAAAGAGCTGCGAAAATCGGACTAGACGGGCTTGGCATAGTTACCAAATGGGTACTAGTTACATGAAAGTGCGTACTTTTATTTATGGGTGAAATGCTTAGAATAAGGGGTGCCGTATTAAAACTTACCCTTAAAGGAGCAATCATAAATGAAATTACAACTAGCCTTGGACCTGGTCGGTATTTCAGGGGCCATCGAAGTCGTCAAGCAAGTGGAGCAGTATGTGGATATAGTGGAGATCGGAACCCCGATCATTATCAATGAAGGCCTGCATGCGGTAAAGGCGTTGAAAGAGGCTTTTCCTAACGTTACTGTGCTTGCGGATTTGAAGATCATGGATGCGGCAGGTTATGAAGTGATGAAGGCTGCTGAGGCGGGAGCAGATATCGTAACGATTCTGGGCGTTGCCGAGGATGCGAGTATCCAGGGAGCGGTTGCGGAAGCGAAGAAGCAGGGCAAGCAAATCCTGGTCGACATGATCGCTGTGAAGAATCTGGCGGAGCGGACCGCGCAAATTGATGCCTTCGGCGTAGATTATATTTGCGTCCACACGGGGTACGACCTTCAAGCGGAAGGACAGAACTCCTTCGAGGATCTTCGCACGATCAAGTCCGTAGAACGCCAAGGTCGCCGTTGCTGGCGGCATTAAGCTGGACACATTGCCAGAAGTCATCGCCGTTAAGCCTGACTTGGTCATTGTAGGCGGAGGAATTACTGGACAAGCCGACATAGCTGCCGCAGCCGCCGAGATGCAGAAATTGATTAAGCAGGGTTAGTGGTGAATATGGTCAGCAATGTTAGTAGCCATCGTCATCTGGCCGCGATCATGTCCGAATTGGAACAAGCTGCGAATGAAATCGCTGTAGAGCAGCTGGACCAGTTGGCCGCAGCTATTCTATCGGCGGGACGCATTTTTGTAGCCGGGGCAGGCCGTTCTGGGCTGATGATGCGGGCCTTCGCCATGCGGCTGATGCACCTTGGATTAGAGGTGTATGTCGTGGGAGAGACGGTTACCCGGAGCTTGGGTAAAGACGATCTGCTCTTGATCGGTTCAGGCTCGGGTGAGACGCGATCGCTCGTGCCTATGGCAGAAAAGGCGCGGAGCCTAGAAGCTGCGGTAGGAGCGCTGACGCTCTCTCCAGATTCAACCCTTGGCCGACTGGCAGACTTCATGGTGAAGCTGCCTGGGGCGCCGAAGGATCAAGCCGACAATGCAGAAACCAATGCACCAGCAACAGTAACGGTTCAGCCGATGGGTTCATTATTTGAACAGCTGCTGCTGCTGGCATGCGATGCCGTTATTTTGGCGCTGATGGACAAGCAGGAGCTTAGCGGCCGCACGATGTACGGGAATCATGCTAATTTGGAATAGTTACAAACAGAATAAAGACAGTCCCTTACACGATCAGGTAGAGGACTGTCCTTCTGTTTGGAGGTCAATAATTTTGCTAGCAGCTCATTTCATTATGCGGTTGCGGGGTCTTTTAAATTATGTAAGTTTTGATAGCATTTCACAAAGGTTTCTTGAACGGCATCCTGGGCTTCGTGGCAATCTCCCAATATGCTGTAGGCCACAGATAGAAGGACTTTGGAATAGCGGCCCACGATCGCCCGGAACGCTTCAAAATCACCTTCAACTGCGCTTGCTGCCAGCTGCTTATCGGATGGATAAATTTCTTCGGTCACGGGATCACCTTCCTTGCTTGATCATGGCCCCCCAATCTCCTGCAATATCCGCACTTCGTGGCGGAGGTGCTACAGCCATTCGCCTTTGGCGACAAAGAATACCCGCCCGCCGATATTGATGTCGTAAGCATCACCATTCTTAGAGGCATCTATGTGCAGGAGGGAAGGACGCCCAGCGGCGTACCCTTGCTCGATACGAAGCTGAATTTCGCTCTTTTGCAAACATTTGTGCTTTAACAGGTAACCTGCCAGATTCCCATTGGCACTGCCGGTAGCGGGATCTTCATAATACCCCGTGTCATTGACGAATACCCGCACATGCAAATCATTTTGCTCATGAAGGGTCTCCTCGGAGAACACGAGGAGATTCGCATCCGCTATATTTTCGAGGAAGGCTTTATACTTCCTAGGGTCAACCTCGCATTTTCGCACAGCATCCAGGGTCTCTAAAGGGACAATGACGGATGGAAGCCCTGTTGAGGATACGTGGATGGGGTAGGCGGTCTGGATGTCCTCGACAGAAATTTGGAGTATCTCTGCGATCACGGAAGGAACGATAGCCTCCCCGAATACAGGCTGCTGCTGCTTCATCCATAACTCGTTGTCTGATCCTTCGGCAAAGGAGACGGGAATTTGGCCCACGCCAAGATTCAGGAGAATATGCCTGCTCTTATCCGGATCAAGCCGGTGATGAATGACAAAGGCCGTTCCAAGCGAAGGATGTCCCGCAAAGGGTATTTCCACATCCGGGGTAAAAATGCGCACAGGGTATCCCCCGTCCCTCTGTTTGCCCGACATGATGAAGGTCGTTTCCGAGAAGTTGATCTCTTTGGCGATCTGCTGCATCTCTTCCGTGGTCAGTTCCCGGTCCGGCAGCAGCACGGCGAGCGGGTTGCCTTGATATTTTTGTTCTGCAAATACATCAACGATATAGAATTCCACAGTAAGCAACTCCTTGGCATTCAAAGTAAGATTGTACATTCAACAGGCTACATGAAATCAAAAAAGTAACGAATAACGTGGAAAATAACCGGTGAAGTATAAGCCAGACTATCAACCCGGCTGAGGTAGCTTTCTTTAAGCGCATCGAACTTGTTGTCGTCGCCGATGAGCAAATCCCGCTTCAGCACCGAAACCGTCAAGCTGCCGAAGAACCCGCTCAAGCTGATCAGCATGCCGGAGAACACTCCGAACACAGGACCGAGTGGCGTCAGGTAGGGGTGGATCAAATAGGCCGCTGCGGTCGTCACCAGGAATGCGAAGGCAAACCCTTCCCAGGTCAGGTAGGGATTGGCCGTCGGAACGACTTTGCGTTTGCCGAAATAAAGCGATGCCACATGATGGGCGACGTCATTCAACTGGGTCAGCACGACCAGGAACAATACAAGCCCTGCGCCATACTCCGGCGTGGCAAACTGGAAATAGGCGAGGTGGCTAAGCCCGAATACCATCAGCATGAGTCCCCACTGGGTGGAGCTGACACTGCGCAGGAAGCCGACCGTGCCTTTGTTGATCAGCCGCGGGAGCGGCAGGAATAGGAACACATAGATCGGGATAAAGATAATGAACATCCCATACCACTCGATGTAGATCCAGTAAAACTGTACCGGGATGGACAAGTAAGCCCAAAGATACAATCTGCGGTCGGCTTTTCTGGAGCGGATCATGGAGAAATACTCCTTCAGCGCGAAGAAGGTAAGCACCATGAGGGACAGCAGCGAAACGACCGGATTAAATAGAGTGGCCAGACAAAAAATAAAGAACATGCCCCACCAGGTCTTGATTTTGGTGCCGATAGCGGCGTAATCTTTGTCCGGCTGTATTTTGTTCAGGACATAATAGATAACCTGAATGACTAATAATGCAGTAAAAATCAGGGTTAAAGTTATGAGCGAGCTGTTCATTGCCCTTCACCATCCACCTTGTCATGACGTAAGACCCACCAGGGGGCGATCATATGTTATTATGAAGGAACAACTCATTTTTGATAAGGGGAATTTCGTAAATGGCAGATGATCGTTCGGTTTTTATTTTGCTTACGAATACCGGGACGCTTTTTACGAGGATGATCAAGGGGTATACGAGAGCCCCATACAATCATGCATCTATATCCTTCAACCGGGAGCTGTCTGAGCTGTACAGCTTTGGGCGAAAGAGCCCGAATAATCCGCTCAACGGGGGATTCGTGAAGGAGGATATCAAGACGGGCACGTTCAGCAAGTATCCAAATACGACGTGCGTTCTTTATGAGCTCAAGGTATCCGAGCGTGAAGTCGAGAAGATGAAGCGGGTCCTGCATATTTTCATCCGCAGCCGCAATAAGTATTTATATAACATTCTGGGCGTGGTCGGCATCGCGCTAAAGGAACCTGTCGAATTCAGCAACTCTTATTTCTGCTCGCAATTTGTTGCGGAAATTCTAGACAGATCCGGCATTAAGCTGTGGAACAAGCTGCCGGCGCTCGTAACACCGGACGATTTTCGGCAGAGCGACCGATTGCAGCTGATCTACGAAGGAAAGCTAAGCGATTATGAACCGGAATACCGTGAGGATTAACCACCAAGAAAATTTGCAGGGCTTCTTGAAGTAAATAGGCAATATGGACAAAGACACCCTAAAGGGTGTTTTTTTGTTTTGAGCAAGAGAAGCCTCAAATCAAGCAAAGTAAGTATGTAAAAATATGACAAAGCACATACTAGTCCAATTAATACTGAAATAGAGGGAGCAGCATGCAAAATACCGAGCGAAAGGCCCAGCCAGATGGTCATACCAAGTTATTTGTCCTGGCGGTTATCAGGGGGATATCTCAAGTCTTGTTAATCGAGAATGCGGCTACTGGACTGATCGTTCTGGCAGCTATTGTCATTTCCAGTTATCCGTTGGGATTGATCGCGCTGGCTTGTTCGGTGATAGGGACTTGGATCGGGTACAGCGGAGGGAAGAACAGGGCAACGGGTGCTAGAGGGGCTAAGATAGATGGAGCAATGGACGGGAGTGCTTCGGCTTGCGGTTCAGCGAAAACAGGAACGGACGGTACTGGCTGGAATATATAACCAGGGGTTCGGTCTCGGGACGATCGCTGGAATGTTGATTTTTACGACCAGGGATCCCCTTTGGATTAAGCGCGAACAACCGGAGCCTGAAAATGACTTTAACGCGAATTACCGGGGCGGTCAGCATGTTATTCGGCTTGTATTATATGTACAGCCTTGGGGTTATCGACGGCCTATTCTGGATGTGGTTGGGCTAGAATCGGGCCGAAATCTCTTTGGTTGGGTGGATTGGATAAGCCACTGATGGCAGCGGCTTATTTTGCGTTCTATCGACGGGTATTATTTGGGGTTATTTGGTGATGTATGATTTGAGCGTGCATGTTTTGAGGAATAAGAGTAAACTGTAATTTTAGGTGTAACAAAAGAGCTTGAGCATTGGAAGGAGTCAGAAAATGTCGCAGGAGAGGGTACAAGCTAACGAGCATGAACTGGAACAGGGGACACTGCACAAGAAACTGCGGCCTCGTCATATTACTTTTATGGCCATGGGCGGCGTTATCGGCACGGGAATATTCAAGGGAAGCTACGAGACGATCAGTATAGCGGGTCCGGGCATCGTCATTTCATATATTTTGGCAGGATTGCTGCTGCTCATCGTGATGGGAGCCATTGCTGAAATGGCGATGGTGTATCCAAACCGCAATATGAAGGACTTTATTCGGGAGGCGTTCGGTGAGCGGCTGTCATTTATTATTGGCTGGCTCTACTGCTTCATGTGGCTGACGGTATGTGTGATAGAGGTGCTTGCCGCAGGCAGCTTCTTGCAATACTGGCTTCCGGATGCCCCGTTATGGCTGTTAACCTTGGGGTGCGCGGCACTGGTTCTGGGGATAAATATGCTGAGCGTCAGCGGTTTTGGGGAAGCAGAGTTTTGGCTGGCAGGCATTAAGATTGGCATAATCATAGTATTTATTGTGCTGGGCGTATTATTTTTGTCCGGTGTATGGTCTGTGGAAGGCACGGGGGGATTGCACAATCTGGTGGATTACGGCGGATTTCTGCCAAACGGCTGGACGGCGATTATTGCTGCCCTGCTGGTGGTGATGTTCTCCTATGGCGGCTCGGAGCTGATCGGGCTGACCTTGACCGAAACACAAGACGTGGACAAAGTACTGCCTAAGGTAGTAAAAAGTTTTATTCTGCGGGTCATTCTTTTCTATACACTGCCGATTCTCGTGATTTGCAGCCTGATTCCCTGGAATCAGCTGAACAGTGAGAGCAGCCCCTTCGTCCAGGTGCTGGCCAGCACGGGAATGCAGGGATCAGCGCACGTGATGAATTTTATTCTCGTTACGGCGGTATTGTCTGCAGCCAACTCGGGGATTTACGGTGCCACCCGGATGCTCTATTCGATGGCGGCTAGCGGCGAAGCGTCGCCTTACTTGGCCCGCACAACGAAACGGGGAGTGCCGATGAACAGCCTGAAGCTGTGTGCGGCGGTATTAATCGGGGGCGCTATTCTGGCCTATCTCTTTCAAGACGGGTTATTCCGCTTCCTTATGGCGGTGCCGGGGTTTGTCGTGCTGCTGGTGTGGATCAGCATTTGCTTGTCCCAGCTGAAGCTGCGCCGCAGCTATCCCGTGCAGCCAAGCTTTCGCGTATGGGGGTTTCCTTATATTACGATCCTGGCTGTAGTGAGCCTGACGGTGATCGCCGTACTGTTTCTTTTTGATCGTCAAAATATGCTTAGTATCGGGGTGTGCCTGGTGTTCCTGCTCTTTTTGTATCTTTGGTCGCTGGTCAAGTTCAAGGGGCACGGCGGTAGGTGACGGTGGAGTGGAAAAAGCAGCGTGAAAAATGATGGCTGTTCTTCGATAAATTCGGAGGACGGTCATTTTTTGTTTCCCAGAATGCCATGTTCTAGTATTGACAAGGAAAAGAAGCTGATGTAGATTTGACCCATAAACACGTGTTCACAGCTTAAGCGTCTTCAACATGTGGCAATTGGCGTGGAATATAGCTAATGCCCTATGTTCACTTCATTAAGCATCATTTTTCCTTAAACACGTGTTAACGAAAGAATATATGGAGAAAGACAGATTATCATTAGTATTGAAATTAGAGGTAGAAGGAGGACGACGACGCATGCACATGGAGGAGCAAGGCAGCATAGCTGTGAATCAGCTAGGCTACCGCAGCACAGACGCAAAGATTGCCATGATTACAGGAGAAGCAGGCCGCTTTCGGCTTGTCGATCATGCCAGCGGCGCAGTGGTTTGGCAGGGGGACACGATGCCTGCGGTTGACGATCAGGCTAGCGGAATTAAGGTGAGCCGGGGCGATTTCTCCGTCTGGAGTCAGCCGGGCACGTATCGGATTGAGGCAGGAGAGGGGCACAGCTCGTACCCGTTTGTAATCTCGGACGCCGTTTATGAGGAAGCTCATCAGGCACTTTTGAAAGCGTTCTATTTCTTTCGCTGCGGCATGGAGCTGGAAGAGAAATATGCAGGTCCGTGGAAGCATGCGGCATGTCACCTCACGCCTGCCCTTGTTTATGGGGAGGAGCCACGGAGAATTGACGCCTGGGGAGGGTGGCATGATGCCGGGGATTATGGCAAATACGTGGTGCCTGGCGCTAAAGCGGTAGCGGATCTGCTGCTAGCTTATGAATGCTATCCCCAGGCCTTTGAAGGGGCCCTGCCGCTGCCGGAGAGCGATGGCGTTATGCCGGATGTATTGCACGAATGCCGGTATGAGCTGGAATGGCTGCTTCGCATGCAGGACGGTGAGAGCGGCGGCGCCTATCATAAACTCACGACCTTGCAGTTTCCGGGCCCGGCTGTCATGCCGGAGGCAGATACGGCGGAGCTGTACATATCGCCGATATCCGCCACGGCGACTGGATGCTTTGCCGGCGTTATGGCCATGGCGGCGCGGGTTTACGCTCCCCATGACGCCGCCTTCGCCACATCCTGCCTCAAGGCCGCAGAGCAGGCCTGGGCATGGCTGGAGCGCCATCCCGAATATCCAGGGTTCCGCAATCCGGCCGAGGTCTTCACCGGAGAGTATGGCGACGAGCAGGATCTGGATGAACGCTACTGGGCAGCGGCCGAATTGTACCGCACTACCGGAGAGGCGCGTTATCATGAGGCCTTCCGGGGCTTTGCCGGACAGGATGCGTTTGATAAATACGAGCTGGGCTGGGCAGACATGGGCGGATACGGCACGATTTCCTATCTGTTGTCGGAGCGGGAGAATGAGCCCCAATTAGCGGCTCGTCTATTGGCTGGTTTGCAGCAGCGGGCCGATGAGCTTGCGGCGGTAAGCCGCGAAGACGGGTTCGGTATTTCGCTTAGACCGGAGCAGTATATTTGGGGCAGCAACATGCTGGTAATGAATCATGCCATGCTGCTGCTAATCGCGGACCGCTTGTTAGGCTCTCAAACGTATGAGCGCTGCGCGCTAGAGCACGTTCATTACTTGTTTGGAGCTAATGTGGTGGGCATAAGCTATGTTACCGGACTTGGCAGCCGGCCGATCCTGCATCCGCATCATCGTCCTTCCGAAGGAGACGGCGTCGAAGCGCCTGTTCCCGGGTTAGTGTCGGGCGGCCCAAACTATGGCAAGCAGGATGAGTATGCACGCGAGCATTTGGCGGACAAAGCGCCGGCCGCCTCCTTTGCCGATGTCATGGAGAGCTATGCTACCAATGAGGTTACGATCTATTGGAATTCTCCTGCAGTATTCGTATTGTCCCATTTTGCATAAAAAGTAAAGCGAGCCAAAGAGCCCCGGCGACAGTGGGGCTTTTATATGCCACTATCTCTATAGTACATGCAAATGTTATTGACATGGCATGAAGACTGAGGTAAATTGTGCTTGTAAACACGTGTTCACAATCTATCGCTGGATATCCCTGCGGGCATGTGTTAAGTGGAGGGACATATGAGAAAGAATGAAATCAATAGTATTGAAATCGCCCGGATTGCAGGCGTGTCCCGAAGTACGGTAAGCAGGGTCATCAACAATTACCCGAATGTGCCGCAGGCAACGCGCGATAAGGTGATGCAGGTCATCGAGCAGTACAAGTATTCCCCGAATTTTTCGGCACGGATTATGTCCGGGATGAAGACTCGCACCATTGGTCTGTTTCTGATTTCGCCGGAAGAAGTATTTCATGATTCGCTCACGAACTCATTAATAACCGGCTTTATTGAAAGCGCATCCAACAAGGGTTATTATGTGCTAACCCATATTATAAGAAACACGAGGGACAGCCAGGTGCTGCGCAAAGTCAAGGAAACCTTCTACCAGCAGCGGATCGACGGAGGGGTCTTCATCGGGGCTGCGAATCATGAACCGTTGATTGAAGAGCTTATTGCCGAGGGTTATGTGGTCGGCATCATTGACCAGCATATCGAAGGGCGGAATGAGCCCAATCGGGTGATATGCAATTTCGGCAATGATCAGGGCATGAAGCAAGGCGTCGATTATCTTGCAAGCCTGAACCACCGCAGGATCGGGTTCATTGCCGGAGACCCGCTGCGCTGCTCGGGGCCCGAGAGGCTGGAGGGATTCAAGGCTGCTATGCGTTCTCACGGGCTTGCGGTGAACCCAGAGTGGATCATACCGGCTGATTTTAGTGAGAAAAGCGGATATAACTCCGTGAAGCAATGGTTAGGCCATGTGAAAGAGCTGCCTACAGCGATATTTGCCTGTAACGACAGTGTCGCCTTTGGCGCTTTGGCGGCCTTGCAGGAGGCTGGTCTCAGCGTACCGGAGGATATATCCTTAATGGGCTTTGATGATCACCTGCTCAGCTCGCGGATTCAGCCGGCACTCACGTCGATTCATGTTGATTTTGCCGAAATGGTGGATACGCTGGCCAGCAGGCTCATCAAGACGATCGAAGAGCCGGATAAGGAATTCAAGAAATATGTGGGCACGACGGAATTGGTCATTAGGGAATCCTGTAGGGCGATCTAAAGGCGGCAACACATACTAACCCCAATATAGACCCATCGAAAAGGAGCATGATCCCATGGAAAAAGGATTTTTAGGAACCAACGTCATTACGCAAATCGGAATCATTGTACGCGACATCGACAAAGTATCCCAGAGTTATGCGGATTTCTTCGGAATAGAGAAGCCGAGGTGGTTCTGGACGGACACTGTAGATGTCGCTCGAACCGAATTTAAGGGAGCGTCTTCGGAGGCCCGCGCCAAGCTCGCTTTTCTCGATTGCGGGCAGCTGCAGGTGGAGCTGATTGAACCGGACGAGCATCCTTCAACGTGGCGGGAGTTCCTGGACGAGCAGGGCGAAGGGGTACACCATATCGCCTTTGTCATCAAAGGGATGAAGGAGAAGATCGCGGTCTTGGAGGCGAATCAGATGCCGCTGATTCAGAGAGGCGAGTACACGGGCGGCCGTTACGCGTATATGGATACGTTCAAGGAATTGAAGGTGATGGTGGAACTGCTTGAGAACGATAACTGACAGAGCTGGACAGATTGCTGAAGAAGGTGGCGAGTGGGGATGAATATTCTAATTACGGGCGCGAGCAAAGGGCTGGGTTTCTCTACGGTCAGCGAAGCGCTTAAAGGCGGGCATCATGTCATTGCGGGTGTTCGGAATTTGCAGCAGAGCCATGAGCAGTTCGAGGCCATGCGGCAGGAGCATCCTGGACAGCTGGAGCTGATTCAGCTGGACGTGAATGTAGAAAGCGAAATTATTGCAGCGAAGAACGCCGTTGAACGACAAGGGGGCACGGTGGATGTGCTGATTAACAATGCGGGAATTCTTATCGCCCGCGATAAGAAGCTGGAGCAGCTCGATATGGCAGAGGTGGAGCGCTCGATGATGACTAATCTTTACGGGCCGATGAAAATGGTCAAGCACTTCCTGCCGCTGCTTCGCCGCAGTGAGAGGCCTTGCATTATCAATATCAGCTCGGAGGCGGGATGCTTTACGGCGGCGTATGGCCGGGATTACCCGTATGCGCTGTCCAAGAGCGCGCTGTCGTTCTTCTCGGCGCAGCTGCGCAAGGAGCTTGCGCCTCAAGGCTTCGCCGTGTATAACGTCCACCCGGGGTGGATTCGAACGCCGATGGGGGGAGAGCAAGCGCCAGGAGATCCTGGGGATACGGCCATTGGCCTGCTGAATCTGGCCGAGAGGAAGGTTGTGCCTGCGCAAGAGAGCTGGATGATTACTCATAAAGGAGAGCCTATGCCGTATTAAGCAGGGCGGATCGGAGATGATGACGGATGAAGCGTATACTCGTAGTCGTTGGCGATTATTATCATGATGGAGAACTGGCCAGGCAATCTTGGGAGCGGGCTATCGAGCCTTTTACGAGCAAGGCTCAAGCTCAGGTCACATATGCGGGTGTCGGGCAGTTGGAGCAAGAATTGGTCAAATCGCCCGATTTAGTTGTTTTGTTTGCCGGGAATTACATCGATCCGGAAGCGGAGCAGGTAAGGTACTGGATGACAGAACAGGCGGCCGGGCAGATCGAGAAATATGTGGCCAGCGGGGGAGCATGGCTGGCATGGCATTCGGGACTGGCATCTTATCCGGAAGACGGGGAATATGTGAGAATGCTTCGCGGCCGCTTCCTTATGCATCCAGAGCCCAGCGTTGTGACTTATACGCCGCTGGCCGGAACGGAGCTGGGCGACTTAGGAGAAGCTTTCAGCTTCCTGGACGAGCATTATTTTGTCGACTGTAAGGAGGAAGAGACGAATATATTTATGCGCTCGTCCTCCAAGGACGGGGAAGCCGTGGCCGGCTGGTATCACAGCTACGGGTCTGGCCGTGTCGGCTGCATCACGCCGGCTCATTTATCCGATGGCCTGCTGATGCCGTGGTTTATTAAGGTGATGAGAAGCCTGGTTACCTGGTGCGCCAAG
This sequence comes from Paenibacillus woosongensis, assembly GCF_030122845.1. Classification (NCBI taxonomy): domain Bacteria; kingdom Bacillati; phylum Bacillota; class Bacilli; order Caryophanales; family Paenibacillaceae; genus Paenibacillus; species Paenibacillus woosongensis. Next base: position 5,148,991 of record NZ_CP126084.1, on the reverse strand, counting down.
CTCTGATTGGAGAGGGAACACCACCCTATACGGGCGGTGTTCCCCTTTGCTTTATGTACTGCTGAAGTGCGATACTTTAGAGAATGAGCATTTTTTTATTCAGTGAGGAGGGTTCCTATGAAATATGCAACAATACCGCATACCGAGCTGCATGCTTCCCGGATATGCTTCGGAACGGCAACGATCGGCGGTGCGATTGGCGAGGCCGATTCTTTTGCTCTGATGGACGCTTATTGCGGCCTCGGGGGTAATTTCATTGACACGGCGAGCGTGTACTCCGATTGGGAAAGCGAAGTAAAGAGCGTGAGCGAGAAGACGATTGGCAAATGGCTGAAGAGCAGGGGAAACCGGGACAAGATTATCCTTGCGACCAAGGGAGGGCATCCGCCTTTCGACAATCTCTTGGCAAGCAGGCTCTCGCCAGAAGATATTTCGTTGGATTTGGAGAAGAGCTTGACCCATCTGGGAACCGATGTGATCGATTTATATTGGCTGCATCGCGATGATCCCTCCCGCCCGGTTGAGGAAATTATCGATTCCCTGCATGCGCACGTTCAGGCGGGGCGCATTCGTTACTATGCTTGCTCCAATTGGACGACCGAGCGCATCGAGGCGGCTAGGCAGTATGCTGTCTCTACAGGAAAACAGCCCTTTGTAGCCAATCAGATGCAGTGGAGCTTGGCTGAGGTGAACCCGGGGAGCGTGGCGGATCCAACCACTGTCCAGATGGACGGGCAGATGCTGGATTATCATATCAAGACAGGGCTTGCGGCTATCCCGTATACGTCTCAGGCACAGGGATTTTTCAGCGGAAAATTCCGTCCTGAGGATCGTTCCAAGCCCAGTGTTGCCGCCATGTTCTACAATGAGGCCAACTTTGCGCGGCTGAACAGGGTTCAGGAGCTTGCGGGGCAGCTTGGCCGCTCTGGAACCGAAATAGCGCTTGCGTATTTGACGTCGCAGCCGTTTGCCACGTTTCCGATTGTCGGCTGCCGCACCAGGCAGCAGCTGGAGGAGAGCATAAGCGCAGGCGATCTTCAGCTCGATGCGGGTACGGTTCGTTATTTGCACGGCGGGGAGTAAACAGAATAGGCGGGCAATTGGAAGGTAAGGAAAATATTGCGGAGCAGAACACGTCTGCCGAGTACTCTCTAAAGAAAGAAATAAAGACCACCCGAAAGGGTGGTCTTTATAGTTATTGCAAATTGACAAGCTCCAGGTTCTGTTCCTTCAGGAACTGAATGATTCGCGGCAAAGCGTCAACCGTGGCCTGGGACTCATGGAGAAGAATAATCGATCCGTTAACTTTGGCCTTTGCCACGGAATTGTAAATTTTCTCGGCATCCCGGCTTTCCCAGTCCTTGGTATCGACGTTCCATAGCACCATCTTGTTATCGATTCCACGTACGATGTCGGTGATCGAATCATTGTGGGCTCCGTAAGGAGGCCGGAACAGCACGACAGGCTCGTTGGTGATTTTCTGAATCAGCTCATTGGGATGCGTGATTTCATATTTTTGTTTATCGCTAGACAGCTTGGGCAATTCCAAATGATTCATGCTATGGCTGCCAACTGTGTACCCGCTTGATTTTGCGTATTGCACCGATTCAGGGTACTTCTTAACGTTTTTCCCGATAAAAAAGAAGCTGCCCCCAACTTCATGCTCCGTCAGGATATCCGTAATCGCCTTAGTATACTTCGAGGGGCCGTCGTCAAAGGTCAGCGCCACCTTGCCTTTAGGAAGGTTGAAGGTAACGGCTTCCTCCAGGGCTACGGTCGGTAAAGTTGGTTGAACGGACTCCTGTAGAGGTTGTCTCGGTTCGCTGTTGGAGCTGGCTCTAAATTGTGCGCTAACGGTAACAGCTCTATGGCCTGCCACGTATCCGGCGAAATTTCTGTTGACTTCGCTCTCGCCGAAACTTGCGTTCGCCACTTCACCGCTGGCTGCCTTATAGATAAAGGTTGGCATAGAAGATCCCAGCAGAACCGTGAAAACCAGGCTCAATAACGCCACTGCCGCCCAGGTTAGCCTGCGCTGGAGCTTAGGCTGACGGACTTCCTTCGCTGCTTGGGACTCCTGTGGAGGCGACGCCTCGAATCCAGCTGACCGGGTTTGGATTTCGCTGACGGGATCATTGTTCTTGATCGCGTTTAATCCGCTTACATAGGCTTCCGAGCAGGAGAAATAGACTCTCTCGCTTTGATCGCGGTAGGTTTTGGTCAGGAAGCTTTCGTATTGGTTTTTGACGGAATTCCAAGAGCTATGGAAGGATAATCTATATTTGTAGACCCCTTCCGGTTCCAGGACGGCCAGCAGGCTTTCCGCTGTTTCCTCGTCGATATGCCACAGCAGCTCTAATTCCTGATCAGAGGTCAACTTGACTCGCAAATAGGATTGATCTAGCTCTTTATGGACGGAATGAAGCTCTAGCAGCTTCACCTGATAGACTTGCACGGACATAGATATCTCCTTTCTCTAGCAGTGACTAGAGAGCAGGTAGTCATTATTCGGAAGTGGAAGTGGATTTTGATGAGAAGGAGAACGACATCCGCTCTGTAAAATCGTTGATCGTCTGCATTAACTCGGCTTTTTCCGCCAAAATTTTTGCGTATTGTGCCTCGAACTTCGTGTTCTCAGCTTCCAGCTCTCGGATTCTCTCTTCCAGTTCTCTCATCGTTAGCATATTTTGATACTGGATATTCGCCGACTCTTCTTTGAGCAGGTTATACTTGTTGATTTCTTTCTCCAGCTGGCTGGACACCTTCTCGAAATCGTGGTTTGCCGTACTTTGATACTCTTTATAGTCTTCGAGAAGCTGGTCATAAGCCATTTGCTTGTTGGTCAGGCTAGTTTCCAGCGTGCGGATTTCCTTGCTTTTATCTTGAATAATCTGTTCCTTCTTGACCAGATCATACTTTAAACGGCTGATCGCTTCATTTGCCGTCTGCAGCTGCTGCTCGTAATCTTCGTTTTTGTATAGAATCAATTGTCGCTCATTCAGCATGTTCTCAAGAGAAACGACTAAATCCAGAGATACTTTATCAAGATTCTCTTTAGAAAGCATGTATTTCTTGCTAGAGCTTTCCGATGGACTGGGTACTTCCTTGTGGCTAACCGTATCTTCGACTAGCTCTAGAGGTTCTTCTACCCCTTCTTTGGCAGTTGGAACAGGTTCATTTGAATTAGAAAGAACGCCTTTCAACCAACCCATTGACTTATTTTTAGTATCCCTAGCCATAGCTTCGTCTCCTAAAATAAAATAGTTTAGACAGTTCTGACCTAAAAAATGTGAAAAACATTACTAAAGTAGTAGTTATGTATGAAATACGACGTATCAAAAATAAATCTATCTAATGACATTGTATAATTATGTGGAATAATGTCAATATAATGCCAATGGCCTACTACGTTTATCTTATTTTATTTAGTAGTTGATCCATGAAAATGATCAGAGGAATTTCCCCCTTTAGGCTATATTTTTTCTAGTATAGTAGGTAGTAAAGCGCTTTATATTCTGGATAGCGTGGAAAAAGCCTGTATATTAGGAGGGGGAAAATGAAGCTGCGCTTTGAAGGAAATGTGACGTCTCTGCGGCCTGGAATTCAGGCCTTGTCGCAGGAAATTGCCTTTACGGAAGATGAGGCCGGTCTTCCCGTTCAGGTAGAATTGTCTGCCGGCGATCTTGAAATCGGATTGAACGAAGGCGGGGCATACATCCGCTTCGCCAGGAAGCACCAATTCTTTCGGGGGTTGGGGCTGCTTGTGCAGTATGGCCGAAATGGCAGGCCTTTTACAATTCGGGAAACGGAGCAGTTTGACACGATCGGCCCGATGTTCGACTTGTCCCGCAATGGCGTCCTGACGTTGGACAGCTTCAAGTTTTTGCTGCGAAAAATGGCGTTGATGGGCCTAAACACGGTGATGCTGTATCTCGAGGATACCTATGAAATTAGCGGCGAGCCTTACTTCGGTTATATGCGGGGGCGTTATACGCAGGATGAGCTCCGGGAAATCGATGATTATGCGGATCAATTTGGAATAGAGGCATTCCCAAGCATCCAGACCCTTGCGCACCTGGAGGAGTTCCTAAAATGGGAACCGGTGTCCTTCTATAAAGACACGAAGGGAGCACTCCTGGTTGGAGACGAGAGAACTGAGGAGCTGGTCGACCGGATGATCGAAGCGGTCAGCGCCCCGTTCCGCAGCCGGAAGATCCATATTGGCATGGATGAAGCGGAAGAGCTTGGCCGGGGCAAATATTTGGATCGGAACGGATATGTAGATAGATTTGAAATCATGACCGGCCATTTGGAGAAGGTGCTCGAGATGGTGCGCCGCCGGGGACTGAAGCCGATGATGTGGAGCGACATGTTCTTGAAATTTGCCTCGAAGGACGGGGCGGAGCATTATGATACCGAGACACAGATCCCTGAGGAAATGGCGCGTAGAATTCCAAAGGATGTGGATATGGTGTACTGGGATTACGCGCACATCGACAAAGAGGATTATGTAAAGCTGATTGCGAAGCATCGGCCGCTGGGCTGCAATCTGGCATTTGCCGGGGGAATTTGGGTGTTCAACACCTTTGGCGTGAACTATGGGCTGTCCCTGAACGCTACGGATTCGGCGCTTCAGGTATGTAAGCAGGAGGGCATTCGTGAAGTCTACGCCACGATGTGGGGCGACGACGGCATGGAGGGGAATCCGTATGCGGCGCTGCTCGGCTTGCAGTTTTACGCGGAGCATGCCTACACGGAGGGAGAACTGGCCTGGTGCCAGGTGGCGGAACGGGTGAAGTTCTGTACAGGCATCGAGGCTGAGGCATTCCTGAAGTTCAAGGATCTGGATGAGACGCCCGGCTCGGAGCTCAATAACAGCAAGCAGAGCAACCCATCCAAATTTCTGCTGTATCAGGATGTGCTGCTGGGGCTGTTTGATAAGCAGATTGAGGGGCTGGCCATGGCGGATCATTATGCGCAGCTTGAGCAGGAAATTCGCCGGGTGCGCGTAAAGGATGCCGAGCTGGATTATTTGTTTGACGTGCCGGAGAAGCTGTGCGCGGTGTTGAAGCAAAAAAGCGAAATTGGCCTTGAACTGAAGCGGGCCTATGACTCTGGCGATCAAGCCGAGCTGCGGCGTATTGCGGAGGCGGTGCTGCCGTCTATTGCGGCCGCGGTCAAGGAGCTGAGAGCGGCGCATCGCTCTCAATGGCTGCGGATGTTCAAGCCGTTCGGCTGGGAGGTTATCGATATCCGTTATGGCGGAGTCTTGAATCGGCTGGACACGGCTGCAGTAAGGCTGCTTGACTACGTAGACGGCCGAATTCCGGCTATTGAAGAGCTGGAGCAGGATCGGCTGGTATACAGCTCGGTCAACCGTTTCAATCAGAAGGGGGCGGGCTGGTGCAGTTATTATTACCGCATGGCTTCGCCAAACGTCTTTTTCCATGTCATCAATCCATTTTAAATTTATAGGCCCGACGGTCGGCTGTTGGGCCGCGAAGAAGCGGGCCGTAGGTTATTGTAGTGTTGTTATGGCCTGAGGTTGTGCCTTCCAAAGTACCGTTTACATAGATATTGTGCTGGCCGTCCGCGGGCTCGAACCCCAGTTTAGCGTTACCGTATCTGCGGAGACATCGGTCACCTTCAGATAGCTTGGAGGCGCTAAAGGAGCCTCCTCATATAAGGTGTTATCGGCTGTAGTCGTGAATTCGAGAATATTGCTCTTGAATGCTTTATTAGGTTATCGACTCTCATGAAAGCGTTCACTATAATTGTTGCGGTGTTTCGTATCAGCCTCCCTTCAGGTTGCCCATTTGACGGAATCCCTTATAAATTCTCAGTCCTTTCCTTATGGATGCTCATAAATTGTTAACACCTTAATCATGGAATCTGATCCGTAAATTGGGAAGGGGGAAATATTCATAAAAGAGGGATACAACCTTATAATTCAAGCGATGTTTGCCAATATGGGCGGATTATGACACTATATAAGGCATAGGGCGCTCCTGTATGCTTGCTATGCGGGCGCGCAAATACTGAACATAATGAATGGAGGACATGGAAGTTATGCCGCTGCCGAATTGCCCAAAATGTAGTTCTGAATATACATATGAAGATAGAGACTTGCTAGTATGCCCGGAGTGCGGCCATGAATGGCCGGCAAATGGCGAAAGCGCGGAGGGTGAAGGGGCTCGAGTCGTCAAGGATGCCAATGGCAATATTCTAAACGACGGCGATTCTATTACCGTTATCAAGGATTTGAAGGTGAAAGGAAGTTCTTCGGTTATCAAAATTGGTACGAAGGTGAAGAACATCCGTCTCATTGACGGGGATCACGATATCGATTGCAAGATTGACGGTTTCGGAGCGATGAAGCTGAAGTCGGAGTTTGTGAAGAAGATATAGTTGCTAATCGGCAGCTCCTGCACACTTATCGTGTGAGGGGCTGTCTGTTGTTATTCGGAAAAGAGAAATAAATCAGGGCAATTTCGTGAACATCCTTTTAAATTTTAAATTAGAGTAAATAAACTGCCGATAATAGAGTTAGCAGCGTAGATAGTTACCTAAGAGGGGGCATTCCCAGTGAAGAAGTTGTTGAAGCCTTTTGTAGTCCTTGTTTCAAAAATGAAGTACAGCATGAAATTCGCCGTAGTCAGTTTTTTGTTCCTGATCCCCATAGCCATTTTGCTGTATACGTTTATTACAGCGAATATGGCCGAATTAAGGGAGAACGAGGACGATCATTACGGCATTGAACGGGTTACTGAAGTCATGCCGCTGATGTTACAGGTGCAGCAGCATCGAGGGTTAATGAACGGTTATCTGAATGGAAATGAGTCTGCTAAATCAAAAATCGAGGCGCGTCAGGCCGAAATTGCGGATACGATATCCCAGTTGAACCAGCAGCTGGAGGCTTCAAAGACGCCAGACAGCATGAAAAAATGGGAGGAAGTCCAGGAAGCGTGGGAAGCGCTGCGATCGTCCGGCGGGACGATGAAGCCCGATGAGAACTTCCAGCAGCATAGCCTGCTTATAGAGAATATCAGGCAGCTGATGATGAGTATTTCCGATGAGACCGGGCTATCTTTATCCAATGATATCAGCATCTATTATTTTATGAACATGCTGGTCGAGGAGCTTCCTCAGCTTATAGAAAATTCGGCGGTCATCCGTGGTCTAGGGAACGGTACACTCTCCTCAGGCCAACTGGCTGATGATACAAGAATCGAGCTGTTGCTGGCCGAGGCCCAGACGTATTCGGCGCTGGAAAGTTTGGAGAAATCTTTAGATAATATTATCCGTGAGACGGATTCTCTAGACGAGGAGTTAGCAGTCAAGGCGGAGGCAGCTGTGAAGTCCACGAAAAGTTATCTTAGTGTTTTGGATCAAGAAATTTTGGGCGCGGAATCTTTTACGGTGAAGCCAGAGGAATTTTTTGATTTCGGCACAGCGACAATACAGGTGGCTAATGAACTGTACGGCTTATCGTACAATGAGCTGAACCGTCTGTTGGATCAGCAGAGAAGCACGCTGCAAAGCTATATTTCCTTTATGATGATCATGACGGCCGCTGTTCTAATATTAGTGACTTTGTTTTATACCGCATTTTATAGCAATGTGATTGATACGGTAAGAACGTTAAAAATAAGAGCGGAAGAAATGGCCTCTGGCGATTTCTCCAAGGATATTCGGGTGAACACGAAGGACGAACTGAGTGATGTGAGCCAGGCGATGATTTTGATGCAGCAGGATATGAACCGCATCTTTGGACAGAATCAGCAGATTTCGGACCGGACGGCCGCTTCGTCGGAGGAATTGATGGCAATTTCCCAGGAATCTACGCAGGCCATGCAGCAAATTGCCGCATCGGTGCAGGATGTATCCGAGGGTACGGATTTGCAGCAGCGGACCATCGGTGAGGTTTCTACGGCGATGAACGAGATGTCGCTTGGGATCTCCCGTATTGCTGAGGCGGCCTCCGAGGTGTCCGATGTGGCCATCCAGGCTAGCGAAAGCGCCGCGCAAGGCGATGAGCAGCTTGCCGAGACGGTCCAGCAAATGAAGAGCATCAAGCAGACCCAGGAGCAATCCGCTCAGGTCATTGCCAAGCTTGATGATCATTCGGCGGAAATCGGCAAAATCATTCAAGCCGTTATGGCTATCACCCAGCAGACCAAGCTGCTGTCCTTGAATGCGAATATTGAGGCATCCCGGGCGGGGGAGGCTGGAAGGGGCTTTAGTGTCGTCGCGAAGGAGATCGGCAAACTGGCGGAAGAAACGGCGCAATCCGGCCAGGTGATATCGGGTCTGCTGAATGATATCCGGGGCCTGGTGGAAGAGGCGGTTGCAGCTATGCTGAAGATGCAGCAGGAGACAGATCAAGGCATAGATACGATTGATAAATCCAAGCGGATGATCGACCGCATTCTGGAGAATATTCAGGTTGTGAGCGAGCAAATTCAGGAGGTGTCCGCCTCTTCCGAAGAGCTGTCTGCTGAAATGGAAGAGGTAACGGCATCCATTGCTGAGGTGGCCCTGATTTCGGAGAAAACATCCGGCGAAGCGGGAACCATGGCTGCAGCTGCTCAGCAGCAGCTGGCCTCGATGGAGGAAATTCAGGCTTCATCGGAGGAGCTGCGCGACTTGTCGCAGCAGCTTCAAGAGGACTTGAGCAAATTTAAGCTGAAAGCTTGATACGGTAAATATTAGAGAGACAAGAGACCTTCTTCATCTGGAGGGATCTTGTCTTTCTTTGTGTTGAGAAGCTGTGTTTTGAGGAATTTTGATGCCATAAACTCCTTAAATGTAATAGAATAATAACGTTTATAGGAAGGAGAATGAGCATGTCTGATGGCGATCATAGACAAAGAAATTTTACAACATATGGGCATCATAACAATACAGCGGATTCATCTCCCACTGGCTTAGGACGGGAATCGAAGTTGCGGGCCGACTGCGAGAGCTGCTTCGGGCTATGCTGTGTCGCGCTTCCGTATGCGGCTTCGGTTGATTTTGCGATCGATAAAAATGCCGGGCAGCCTTGCCCGAATCTACAGACGGATTTCCGCTGCGGCATGCACCAGAATCTCAGACAGCACGGATTTCGGGGCTGTACAGTATACGACTGCTTCGGTGCGGGCCAACAGGTCTCGCAAGGAACCTTCGGGGGGCGCGACTGGCGGCGGTATCCGGATACGGCTCAGGCAATGTTCGAGGTATTTCCGGTAATGTGGCAGCTTCATGAGCTTTTATGGTATTTGGCCGAAGTGCTGACCATTCCATCTGCACGCTCCATTCATGAGGACGTTCGGATAGCGTTAGAAGAGACGGAACAATTGACATATCTTGACGCTGACATTCTCTTGAAACTGGATGTAGCTGCACACCGGGCTGAAATGAATAAGCTGCTGCTTCGAGCCAGCGAGCTTGTAAGATCGGCAGTATTGCAATCACTGAAGGGCTCGGCTGCTCGTCCAAAGTCCTTTAACCGGGGCGCGGATTTGATCGGGGCTAAGCTTAAAGGCGCTGACCTTCGAGCAGCCAATTTAAGAGGGGCATACCTGATTGCCGCCGACCTTCGGGGCGCAGATTTAAGAGGGGCAGATCTCATCGGCGCGGATTTGCGGGATGCAGATCTTCGGGGGGCTGATCTTACGGACAGTATTTTTCTCACTCAGGCCCAAATCAACTCTGCCAAGGGGGATGGCCACACCAAGCTGCCGCCGGCTCTGGAGTACCCGGCTCACTGGCTGTTGCCTGCCTAGCAGTGGATAATCCTGCCTGAGATCCAGCTATAGCCAGTTTTTGATCAGGATAGCCATTCCGCTAGAAATGGGATACAATGAGAGAAACAATAACTTACCGTTTGAATGGTTCTTACAATTAGAAAGTTAGTTAGGAAGCCGAAAATGAAGTGAAATGGATGGATACAGGAGGGGTTTGACAATGGAAATTGGCATAAGCACTTTTGTAGAGACGTCGCCAGATGTGCATACCGGTGAGGTCATGAGCCATGCCCAGCGGCTGCGCGAGGTCGTGGAGGAGATTGTACTGGCCGATAAGGTAGGCCTCGACGTATATGGGGTTGGCGAGCATCACCGCAAGGATTATGCTGCATCTTCCCCGGCCGTCGTACTGGCTGCGGCGGCAGCTCAGACGAAGCGGATTCGGCTGACGAGCGCGGTAACGGTGCTGTCCTCGGACGATCCGGTGCGGGTGTTCCAGGACTTCGCCACGCTTGACGGAATTTCGAACGGGCGCGCGGAGATCATGGCGGGCCGGGGGTCCTTCATCGAGTCCTTCCCGCTGTTCGGTTATGATCTGCAGGACTATGACGAATTATTCGAGGAGAAGCTGGAGCTGCTGCTCAAACTATGCGAGTCCGAGAAGGTGACCTGGAGCGGCAAACACCGTCCGGCGATCCATAATCTTGGCGTCTATCCGCGCCCGGTTCAGCAGCCGCTGCCTGTATGGATCGGCAGCGGGGGGAACCAGGAATCGGTAATCCGTGCCGGGCTGCTTGGGCTGCCGCTTGTACTCGCGATTATCGGCGGGCGCCCGATCCAATTCGCTCCGCTCGTGCAGCTGTATAAGCGGGCAGCAGCTAAGGCCGGGCATGATGTATCCAAGCTGCCAATTGCGTCGCACTCGCATGGCTTCGTCGGGGAGGATACGGAGGCAGCCGCGGACAAATTCTTCCCTTCCACGCAGGCGGTCATGAACGTGATCGGCCGCGAACGGGGCTGGGGCCATTATGATCGTTCAAGCTTCGACGCCGCGAGGAGCCCGGAAGGGGCGCTGTACGTTGGCGATCCGGAGACGGTGGCCCGGAAGATTATCAACCTGCGCAAGCATGTCGGGATTACCCGCTTCTTCCTGCACGTCCCGCTAGGTACGATGCCGCATGAGGATGTTATGCGCGCCATCGAGCTGCTGGGTACCGAGGTTGCCCCGCGGGTGCGTGAGGAAGTTGCCCGCTGGGAAGCGGAGAACGAGGGGAACATTTAAATAAGCTTGGGCACGAACATGTCCATTGACAAAACCCTAGTGAAGCCGTTATATTTTAAACAAATTGATATTCTTCCAAAAGGGGAGTAGCTAATACAGCAAAGTCGTCATTTCGAAGACTCCGTCTTCCGGCTTTGTTGGCAACGAATTCGTTGTTAGCAAGACCTTTGCCAATGTTTTTTTCGGCAAGGGTCTTTTTTGATGGAAACCTTTGCCGGCCCGGCAAAGGTTTTCGTTGTTTTATGGGCTCTTAAGGGGGGATCAGGCGTCCGAATTCATCCGCATGGATGATTTACAAGGTAAAAAGTCAACAATAGTAACAGTAAAACGAGTCAGGAGAGGGGATAGAAAATGGATTTCTCAATGTTGTTGGAATATGGTTGGGTTTTAGTATTATTGGTCGCTCTGGAGGGTCTTCTGGCCGCGGATAATGCGCTGGTGCTGGCGATTATGGTGAAGCATCTGCCTGAATCGGATAGAAAAAGAGCTTTGTTCTACGGGCTCGCGGGCGCTTTCGTTTTCCGTCTTGCTTCGTTGTTTATCATCTCTTACCTGGTTGATGTATGGCAGATTCAAGCCATCGGCGCGTTGTATCTGTTATTTATCGCAATCAATCACATTGTCAGAAAGGTATTCATTAAGAAGCCAGGGCCCAAGGTGGAAAAAGAGAAAAAGCAATCCGGCTTCTGGGCGACGGTTATCAAGGTCGAATTAGCGGATATTGCATTTGCGGTAGATTCAATTTTGGCAGCCGTCGCGATGGCGATGACGCTTCCGGATACGCCGCTTCCGGCGATTGGCGGCATGGACGGCGGGAAGTTTATCGTCGTGTTCGCGGGGGGGCTGATCGGGCTGATCATTATGCGGTTTGCCGCCAACCTGTTCGTAAAGTTGCTGCACTCCAGACCAGGCTTGGAAATTGCCGCCTTCGCCATCGTCGGTTGGGTCGGCGTCAAGCTTGCCGTTTTAACGCTGGGACATGAGGATGTAGGCATCATCTCGTCCGAGTTTGCGCACTCGACGCTTTGGAAGCTGATCTTTTATTTTGTTCTTATCGTCATCGGTGCGTCGGGCTGGTTCCTCTCCAAGGAGAAGAAGCCGTCCGTGGTCGGGTCATAACGCATAAGGGGCTGAGCCTAAGTTGAAGGACTTGGGCGCAGCCCCTGTTTAGTAAATTTAGGGACTGACCTTAAAGTAACTTTAAGGTCAGTCAAGGATTATGGAAACACAGTGTCGAAGTAAGAAACTACAAGGCATTCATGTGCCCCATCTGTAAAAATTGGAGTGAGTACTGAAGTGGCAACGATAGAGGATTTTTTGAAGTTGGATATTCGCATAGGGACTGTAATCAAAGCAGAACCTTTCCCGGAAGCGCGGAAACCTGCGATAAAGCTAGAGATTGATTTCGGCGAGCTCGGCATTAAGCGTTCTTCTGCTCAAATCACGAGAAGATATGAACCGGATCAGCTGATAGGCCGGCAGGTAGCGGCCGTAGTCAATTTTCCAGTAAGGCGGATTGCCGGTTTTGAATCGGAAGTGCTGGTCATCGGAGGCGTTCCCGAGGAAGGCGACGTTGTACTACTAATACCGGATCAGCCTGTTAAAAATGGTACACCCATTGCTTAAGCACATTGGGGCAGGGGGGTTCCATTCAACAAATGGATAGCTCCGCAACAAGGCCTTAATATGGCCTGAATTTAGAAGAGCCTAGCGGTATTGCCGCTGGGCTCAGTCTTTTTTTCTTCCTCAGTAAAAAACCTTGCTATGCAGTATATCCAGCGCCCGCTCGATTTCTTGCAGCTCCTCCTCGGAAATATGAGCGATTCGTTCCGCAAAACGGGACTCCACGCGACCGAAGGCCTCCGTCATCATCTTCTCCCCTTGCGGGGACAGTCGAATATACTGCTTTCGCCGATCCTCTTTATCCGTCACTTTATCGCATAATTGCTTATCGCTTAGTTTTCGGAGCTCCCGGCTCGTATTCGGCATGGAAATATGCATGCACTCGCTGATTTCGCTCAGCGTTACCGGCTGGGTGATCGCAATGTATTCGAGCATTTTATATTGAAGGGGCGTAATGTCTTCGGATCTGACATCTCTTGTCATATTACTCGTTATTTCATGCATGGCTGCTGTAAAGGCCACAAATTTCTGGAACAGTGCTTTCTTGTCCATAAAATCACCTCTACAAGAACGATAACAAAGTGATTATCATAAAACAATTATCATATAATAATTATCATTTGACAATAAAATGCAGTGTGTGCTACTCTTTGCTTATCAATTGATAAGTAAAGGGGCTTAGCGATGAAATTATTAGTTATATACACGCATCCGAATCATCAAAGCTTGAACTATGCGTTTTTGCAGGAAGTCATCCGCGGCAGCCAGGAGAATGCGGTGATTGGGGAGGTCAAGGTACTTGATTTATACGAAGAAGGCTTCAATCCGGTCTTGATGTTTAATGAGCACAAACGCAGGAGGGATATGCATACCGACCCCGATTTAGCCCTATACAGAGATCAGCTCACATGGGCGGATAAGATCGTGTTTATTTATCCGATCTGGTGGGGGCGGCCTCCAGCCATGCTGCTCGGTTACATCGACCAGATGTTTGCTTCGGGGTTTGCCTATAGAGATCAGGGCGGAATTTTTCCAGAGGGGCTGCTGAAAGGGAAATCTGTCGTTTGCATTTCCACGATGAAGGGACCGACCCATTATCCGCTGTTCTGGCTCAACAACGCCCATAAAACGCTAATGCGTAAAGCGCTGTTTAACTATGTTGGCATTAAGAAGGTGAAGTTTTTTGAGTTCGGTAATATGGAAAACCCGCGGGGGAAGCAAAAGGAGAAGCTGGAGAGGGTGTATCGGTATTTTAGGAATAGTGTAAACTAATAAAATGCCATTAAGTTTTATTCCTGAAAAACAGTAAATAAATTAGATTTTTGATCAATTTCACTTAAAAGGTAGAGTTTAATAAAATAAATTACTGAAAAACTGTACTTTATAATGTGGTTTGAATATAATATGGATAAGGATGGTGATAGTTATGGCATCTAATCCGCAAATGATTCTGGATCGTATTAATTTGTATCTGGACGGGGAAGGATTTAAGAAAGAGCGGTTGGCTAAAAGGCTTGGCAAATCTACTTCCGCTTTTTATGCGAACTTAAGTGGTAAGAATCAGAAGGTTGCTCAGTTTGCAGTTGAGTTGGCTGAAGTATTAGGCTTACCTCCTTCTTACTTTATTGAGGAGGATTTTAAGTATGTAAGAGAAGAAGCTGCGCAAATCGGGCTAGTCGCCAGTATCGCATTTTCGGCGGGAGAGCTATCAGAAGAGGGAAGACAGGGCCTCGAACAAATTGGGAAAATTTGTGACCTAGTCAATATCTATAGTTAAGGGGTTATTGTATGCCGGAATTGACTTTTGACCATTTACCCGATATTTTCGAGAAAAATAAAGAAATTTTTTATGAAGTAGATAATTATGTAAAGATGTACTTAAGGGATTATCATCTGAAAGGATGGCCCATCCTGGATGGAGTCAAGCACTGGATTAAAGAAAACCACGTTTTGATTCAAGCGCCAATTAAGGATCAGACACTTGGTGGCTTTATTTTATTAAAAAAGCCGAAGGTGTTGTGTTATCTGAACAGCTGGCAGCCTCGAATCTACCAAAATTTTATTTTGCTGCATGAGCTTTTTCATATTATATCCCGTGTTCAAAGTGAACCCGAAAAGCTGCACATTATTGAATCCGATTTAGATCGGGACTTGGATGAGCGAAAGGCTGATTACTTTGCTTCCTTGCTGTTGATGGATGCGGCAGAGTTAATTAGCTTCTATCAGAGTCTTCGGGAAGAGGTGTTACTGGATAAGATTATACAAACGATGTCTCGGTTCTCAGCACCGTATAAGGCTGTACTTATTCGACTGTATGAATTGCAGCTAATTAGCGTAGAGGATTTGAGCGTATGGTTTGATCAGAAGCTTCATTTTGAAGACGAGTTTGTACGTTTGGGACTAGACCCTTCACCGGTGCAGCGAAGCATGCTAATCAATTTCCAGGAAGTAGAGAAGCTTATGGAGCATGGGCGAGACCGTTTGCCTGAACTGGCCAATGAAAGCAACTGGGATACACTCAATGCGGTCAAAGCATATTTTAAAAATATAAAAAGGGCTTAGATGATATGTTCATTACGGATTTTGAAGAAATCATGGATATCCTCGATACCTCGCAAAGCGTATTCCTCTATGACACAGCGGCTATTTCAGTTCACGAGCTGGCTTTCTTTCGTTATGGCTATCAACTGCCTAATGAATTTATTCAGGGGCATCCAATTATTATCTCACAGACGATCGTAGACGAATTGAGGCTAAATGAAGATGCCGATTTAAGGTATGTTCACTTTTTCAGTCAGTTTAACAAATTAATTCTCATAGATGAAACGATGTTTGTTCAATACTTCCACGAAATGTACTCTCCGAAGCAGCATGCACTATCGAAATATCAAAGCTGTGCAATACGTTCCTTTCTAACCATCCAGTCATTGGCTGAAGCGATCAAATATACCCCCATCCATCAGGTCGAGACAAGAATTAATGTTTTGTTCAACACCTACTTCTACAGCGGTCGAAACAAAGGGGAGTATTCTTTATTATGGTTATCGAATCTTATACGTGACGTATTTCCAACGCTAGATATTAATTTCATCGGACTTGATCGTGACTTATATCGTATTGTTGATCACTGCTATTATAGATTTGATAATATCTCTTTAGAGATTAGAAATAGGGTTAAGGTTCGTATTATTAGTAACGATTTAATGCTTCAAGCACGTGTAAGAAAAGGATTGCCGATAGCAGAATTAGTTAGCAGTTATAGAGATCCGGCAAGAAAATTATTGTACAGGGAAATAAATAACGGGATTACAGAGCATACCATTATTGAGGGAGCGATGGATAACTCATTATTTATGGAGCTCTTGGAGCTGCGGCAAATTGAAATTGTTTATTAAAAAGGAGATATACAATTATTTACAAACGAAGTTTAAGACAGCAGTACCAATATTATGTAATATATAGTAGAGTTAAGGAAAACGGGATTTTTCCTAACACCCCAGAGGTAACTTAAATATACGGAGGAATGGCCTGTGTTTCAAGATGAGAAGGCTCTAGTACTACAGTTTGTGGATCAACTTAAAACGACGGATTCTCCTTGGGGGGAGGTTAAATACGGAACAGAATTTGATTATCAAAGAGGAAGAACAGATATTATTGTAGTTTCCCCAGAAGGAAAGGTAATTGCAATTGAGGCGAAATTAACCAAATGGAAGACTGCTCTTCAACAGGCTTATCGTAATCAGTGTTTTGCCGATTTATCATACGTGCTTCTTCCTGAAACTGAAATTAATAATGCTTCGAGGTATAGTCTAGAATTTAGAAAAAGAGGTGTAGGTTTATGTTATCTAGCAGATGGCGGTATTAACATTGCTCAAGATGCTTATGAGACAGAACCTTTGCAACCATGGCTTAGGGAGAAGGCGATGGGATTCGTTGAAAACTAGGAGGTGTTAATATGCCGACCATTTTAAACGAAGTAGCAAAATCAATTTGCTCGGACTTAAAATTGAATTTTATTGGGGGGAGTGGAGAAGGGGCATTTAAAGAGACTTACCACGTGGTTACAAAAGAAGGATTTGATATTGCTTTAAAGGTGTTTAAGTCCTCTAAAGTAAGTGAAAGAACCCAAAGAGAAATTGAAGCAATGTTAATTTGTGACCACCCAAATATCGGTAAGCTTAAGCAAGTAACATCTTATGAATATAAAGGTAATACTTTTTTGTATTCACTGGAGGAATTTCTTTCTGGTGGATCATTAAGTGAGAAGCTAAAAAAAGGAACAATATGTATTAAGCAATTTCATAGTATTGGCGATTGCTTAATCAGCGCGCTCTCCCATATCTCTTCCCACGGTCTTGTTCATAGGGATATTAAGCCAGACAATATAATGTTTAGGGATGACGAAAAAACCCCAGTAATAGTTGATTTTGGTTTAGTACGAGATTTGAACAGTGAATCCTTAACTCAAACATGGCTATTACATGGGCCAGGTTCACCTTATTATTCTGCCCCAGAACAATTAAATAATCAAAAGGAGCTAATTGATTGGAGGACTGATCAATTTTCACTAGGCGTGACGTTCTCCTTATGTTTATTTGGTATTCATCCTTATCATCGAAAAGGGGACAATCTGAGTGATGTTGTCACTAGAATAATAAGTCGTGAGGATTGTAGTCCTGACTTTGTTCAAAAATGTAAAGATAATGGATTAGAACTGCTGCAGAAAATGGTTTCTCCCTGGTCAGTTGGGCGCTTTAGAAAAACAGATCAATTAAAACAAGCTTGGAATAAAGTAATTGTATAGGGGGTATGGATAGATGAGTGTCTATCATCAAATGGGGCACGATACTATTAATCTTATACATGAAAAACATTTGTCCTCTTATAAAGGAGCTATACTAAGTCCGGTAAACTACGACGAAGAAAAGATTATTGCTCAAATTACCAAAATGAGAGATAAGGCGAATTTTGAGACGATATTTGATCCTCAGTTGTACTTCCCAAGAAGCGAAAGGGGAAAGTTACGCCAGTGGTCTTATTTTCCTTCTGATGTTGATACTGCAATTATAACTGAAGAGAAATGGTGGCAGAGCGTAGTTAGGAATATAGTGTCTACCTGTAAGAGAATTAATTGTCACTCGGCTTGTTCTCCAGTCTTTGCTCCTCGTAAATATACTAATGAATACTATTCTATGATGATAAATATAGGTAATTTCTTTGCGCAAGAGGCAAGAAATATTAACATTGAACCTTTGCAAACAGTATTGGTAGGTCTTAATGATTTATCTTCTGAGACTAGACCAAATCATATAGCTTCAATTATTAGCCAAGCTGATGCTGATCGTATATATTTGGTCTTCGTTAGTGAGGTTATTCCGCGTAAGGAACTATCTGATACTGAAGAGCTTGTAAATGCAATGAAATTAATTCATATTTTAGAGGAAGCAGGGCTGAATGTTCTTGTAGGATTTTGCTCCTCAGATTTTGTTCTCTGGAAAGCAGCGGGGGCAAGCTCATGTGCAACGGGGAAGTTCTTCAACCTTAGGAGATTCACTAGTTCTAGATTTGAGGAGCCAAAAGCTGGGGGAGGACAATTACCATACTGGTTTGAAGAAAATTTAATGGCATTCTTGCGAGAGTCAGATTTGATTCGTGTTCAAAGAAATAATTTAATTAGTAAAGAATTCTTAAGAAATCCGTATTCAGTCCAGATATTAAAACATATGGAGGATACACCAGATAAACCATGGTTAGCATTAAGCTGGCGCCAGTACATGTTTGCATTTGCAGACTTAGAAGCACGAATAAATAGTAGGGCAGTGGATGTAGGAAAACTTTTAAAAGAGGCTGAAAACAACTGGGTAACAGCAGAAGAAAAAAATATTCTCATGGAGGAAATAAAAAATAACGGTGAATGGATTAGAATTTGGCGAAGAGCCCTTATTGAGTATCTTCAATAGAAGCGATGTATTACCAGTTTAACAAAAATGATCTTTATAAACTTTTTTAAAACTAATTTAAATACATACTGTATAACTTCTTACAAGGGTAACATACGTAAAAAAGCCTTGCGATTAAGTGTCGCAAGGCCCTTTTTAATCACTCTTTTTTGTGATGTTTGTGTACTTCTCCATTTCAATTTCCACCAGCCGTAAGAAATCAGACGGCTTGATCTTCAACCCTGCACAAAGCTCAAATATTTTAGTTACCGAAGGCTCGTTTCGGCCTACCTCAATCATCGAAATATAGGATCGGTCAACTTGGCAAATTCCTGCCAAGTCTTCTTGGCTTAGATTTTGTTTTATTCGTAGCGACTTCAATACTTTTCCTATAGAAGCCTTAATCTTCCCGTTATTCAACCTGGAATATTCTCCTTTTAATACTAATTATCCCTCCGGTATAATGGAATCTACAGATAAAGTATTCAACAAAAAGGGTTTTAATGGTAATATAAAGGTGTTAATCAAATTACTTAATGAAGGGAGGTTTCTATACTAAAAAGCATTATTTCCTCTAAGAGAAATAAAATTCCCATCTTATCGAAAGGAGGTTCTATCCATGCAACCAGCCACCACGATCCGACAGCTTTTGGAGAATTATATTCAAGGGAAAGGCCTGACGCTTCATCAATTTGCGGATTTTTCAGGTGTGAATGCGGGGACGCTTAGCAGTCTGATTAATCACCGCAAGCCGATGTCGATGCTTCAGGTCGATCGGATTAGTGCGGGTATGGGGTTGGCGGAGGGCAGCTTATACGAGTTGTATGTTGAGGAGTGCCTGGTACAGTCGTCGCCGAATTGGCGCAGGCTGGGGGCACTGCTTCGGCGCTGTGCTGAATTGGACAAGCTAAGCTGCATCCAGCGAATCATCCATGCGATCATGGACAATTTAGCCTACGCCCCATATTTGTTTGAGCTGGCGGAGCAGTGGTATCAGGCAGGAAGGAAAGATGCGGCATCGTTGTTATACCAATGTGTCGCCGAGAGTGAGAAATACCAGCATTCCGAACGATTGGCCCTCTG
Organism: Paenibacillus woosongensis; assembly: GCF_030122845.1. Taxonomy (NCBI): domain Bacteria; kingdom Bacillati; phylum Bacillota; class Bacilli; order Caryophanales; family Paenibacillaceae; genus Paenibacillus; species Paenibacillus woosongensis. The sequence goes on along the minus strand of NZ_CP126084.1, from coordinate 5,129,336 downwards.
TCAGTATCGTTTATTTACGATTCATCTGGGCGATGACCGGGAGGCCAATATGAATTTGGCGGCTTCTTTTGAGCCTTACGTAGAACGCTTGGAAGAACAGGATCAATTAGATGCCCTTAAAAGCCTGGCGGATATCTATGCTGCCAATCAACGCTGGGCTAAAGTTGGGGAACTCGCGGAGGAGCTGGGGCGTAAAGCGAGGTTTCAGTATGCAATGAGTTCCAGTGCGAATTCGCGAAGCGAGCTTCCTTCTGCACTCGTTCAAGAAGAAACGCGAAGGCCGCTGCTTTTCTACATTCTCTATGCCAATTTGCTGCAGGCTAACGTTTGTGAGGCGCGGGAAGATTACGAGCAGGCCCTTGACTTCGTTTCGTTATATACGGAGCCAGGCTGGGTGCAGAGCTGCAGTGAGACAGAGCGCATCATCATGAATCAGTTTAAGGAATGGGGCCGGGCCAATGCCTGTCTATACCGACTGATGGCCGGGCAACTGGAAGTATTGCCGGATTACGTAAAGTATGCGGCTGCTCATGATAGCGAGCGGGTGTCAGCCCTCCTGAAAATAACGGAGGCGGCGAACCGCCATCATTTTCAGGTGGATGATATTCTGGAGCGTTTCGGCCCGCATTTGAAGTTCGAGGGACGTGGGCATGCATTCGGGAGTTATCATGCGCAGATTGCAGCCGATCAGCATGCGCGATTGTTGGCGGAGCTGGCTGCCTACTATTTGTCTACAGAACGTGCTGAGACAGGAATGAATTATATACTGGCCTGCTTGGACTGCTGTGCTGATTTCTATAACGAATCGGTCGTTATTCGGTGTGTGGGGCTATTTGAGAAGTATCGGGCTTGGGCAACGCCGGAAATGAAGAACAGGTATGCAAAATTAATAAGCGAGGTGCAAGGAAACCATGAGAAAAGGTAAATCCGTGCTGTTGATTGTATGCAGTCTTGTATTAATTTTGGCTGTTTCTGAAGGGGTCGGAGGTCTGGCTGGCGTCATGTATAACGAACCTGGAATCAAGCCGCTGATTCATGGCCTGGGAGGATAGGCTGTAGGGCAATTGAATTATCGTGACATGCACCCTTGAAAGGTTTATTGGAGAATCTCCTTGGTTCTTCCGATAAAGTTCTAGAGGGTGTTTTTTTATTGTAAATTATGCTAGCGTCCGAATAGAAAGTGCTTCCTTTTTGGATGAAATTCGTATATATCTATTAAAAATGCATTTAGACCGGGTATCCGAGGAGTTATAGAGTACTACATAATCGAAGAACTGCAGTAAGGGGGGATGGTGTGAGTCAGAAATATACGAACCCAAGTCAGCCTTCAGGGATCGCGGCTAGCTGGTGGGTTGCGGCTACCTTTGTGCCTCTCGGGCTTACTAGTTTTGTGGCCTTTTTATACGCCGGGGTCAGAGTGAAGAATCACGTCTGGCGCAATTTCGGGTTTATGTATCTTGGGCTGCTTATAGGGGCGTTTATGATGTCCGGCTCTGGGGTCGGCGCAAGCATTGTATTTACGATGTGGATTGTATCTATTATCCATGCCTTCACCATTCGCCAGGATTATTTGGTTCAGCTTGCTGCAATCAAGGAAATGGAACAGCAGAGATCGCAGCAAATGTGGCAGGAGAGTCAGAGCCACTTCAATGCAGCGCCTTATGGCCGCGCGTTGCCGCATAATATGCCGCCAGTGCCAAGGACGGTAGAGCTGCCGCCTTACAATATGCCGGCACCAGAAGGTATGAGCTCACCACAGGGCACCGTGCCGCCTCCATTTGGAAGCGTGCCTCCGCCGGTGGGTCACGTGCCGCCTCCATTAGGCAGCATGCCTCCTCCGCTGGGTAATGTACCACCTCCATCAGGCGGTATGCCTCCGCCCCAGGGCGCCGTACCGCCTCCATTTGGAGGTATGCCCTCGTCAATGGATAACGAACCTCCTTCATCCGGCACTATGCCGCCGCCGCTGAAGAGGCCTCTGCTGGAGGGGGACATCATGGATATCAATACGGCATCTGAGGCTCAAATTGCCTCGCTTCCGGGAATCGGAACGATCCTCGCCAAACGTGTCATGATGAAGCGTGAAGAGCTGGGAGGGTTCAAGTCCTTAGAGCATTTCTCAGATGTCATGGGGCTGAAAAAGTATACCCTTGATCGGATCGCGCCCCTTGTTGTTTTCTCGCACAAGAGTAATGATCCGATAAATTCACCTACGTCAGGCAGGATCATCGACTATTAATTTGATTTGGAGGCAGGAACGCCAATGACTGTACCCGTATCAGGAACGCCATCGAAAATCAGAACCTTGCTGGCCAATCTGCTAAAGGCAAGGTTCCCTTACCTATATATCCAGACCTGGGAGGAAGACCGCGCCATGTCAGTCATTCGCTCCATTGCGCAGGATATTGCGCTGATCAAGACGCCAAGGGAAGTGCTGGTTTGGCGCATGACGACGGGGATCGTGGATGTGAGCGGCCATTCCCGCGATGACACCAAGCAGCCTTTGAAGGCGCTGGAGTTTATTGAGAAATACGATAGTCCCTGCATTGTCGTGCTGCAGGATTTCCATATTTATTTTGGGGGTCAAGGGAGAGCAGCGGATTACCAGGTTATCCGGAAGCTGCGTGACATATTGATCCGCATTAAGCAGAACCCGAATCCGATCAATGTCATTTTTACATCGCCCTTTCTAGTCCTGCCGGAGGAACTGCAGAAGGATATCACTATCGTTGATTTTGAACTGCCGTCCTTTAGCGAAATCAAAACCGTGCTGGATGAAATGATTGCCATTAACGAGAATAGAGGGCGCATTCAAATCGAAGTTACGGCCGAGGAGCGGGAGCGCATCGCCAAAGCGGCGCTTGGCTTGACGCTATCCGAGGCCGAGAATGCATTTGCCCGTGCGATGGTGGAAGACGGCCAGCTGGACATCCGGGATGTCGAGGTTATTCTCGAAGAGAAGGAGCAAATTATCAAGAAGACGGGCATTTTGGAGTTTATCCGCAGCGAACTGAGGATGGAGGATGTCGGCGGCTTAGAAAACCTGAAGCGCTGGCTGACGAGACGGAATAAATCCTGGCTGGATTCAGCCAGCAAATATGGCCTGCCTTCTCCTAAAGGGGTGCTGATCACAGGCGTACCGGGCTGCGGAAAAAGCCTGATCAGTAAATCCATCAGCTCCATGTGGCAGCTGCCTCTGCTGCGGCTCGATATTGGAAAAATTTTTAGCGGCCTCGTAGGCAGCAGCGAAGAGAATATGCGCAAGGCGATCAAGACCGCCGAAGCGATCTCGCCTTGCATTTTGTGGATCGACGAGATCGAGAAGGGCTTCAGTGCGACCTCCAGCGGCGGCGACGGCGGGACATCCGCCCGTGTGTTTGCCCAGTTCCTGACCTGGATGCAGGAGAAGACAAGCCAGGTGTTCGTGGTAGCTACGGCCAATAACATTGCCGGATTGCCTCCGGAGCTTATGCGGAAAGGCCGTTTTGATGAAATTTTCTTTGTTGACCTGCCGACCAAGCGGGAGCGGAAAGAAATTCTGAAGGTTCATATGGGCAGACGCCTGACGCACCCGGAGGTCATTGGGGATTTCCAGTTAACGGACGAGGTGCTGGACGATTTGGCGGAAAAATGCGAGGGCTTCGTCGGAGCGGAGATCGAACAATTGGTCATTGATGCTTTGTTTGAAGCTTATGCGGTGGACCGTTCGATTCGATTGGAGGATTTCGAGCGGGCCATCGTAAACACGGTGCCGCTGTCGATTACCCAAGCCGAGCAAATCCGGGCAATCCGCGAATGGGCCAACGTGCGCGCAGTGACCGCAACGCCGAAGGAAGACTTGGAGGACTATGTGAAGGAAGAGGCTGTGCTGGACGGCAGCAATTCGGCTCCGGGCAGCCCGGATCAAGGGGACGATGACGTGCGTTATAAACGGGGCGGAAGAACCATCGATTTCTAGGCGCGCCAAAATACAAAGAACCGAGCAGAATGCTGTATCTGCTCGGTTTTTTAACATACTGCCGGAGTCATGGTATGGGGTGCAAAGTTTACGGGCCGCCTTTGAAGTCATATTACTACCCTTATAAGTAAATTCAAGGGAACATGACTTCAACAGCGGTTGGAACCCCATACCATGACCCTCCTATAAAGACTCCCGAATCACGCGTTTGTAATACAGCACCGACAGAATGGCGAAGATGGAGTAGAGCGCCGTATACAGCAGCATGACCAGAATCATCGGCGTCCACAGCTCGGTGCCGAACAGGAACCAGCCCGATTTGACGGCGAAGTAGCTGTGCAGCAGTCCCACCAGCAGCGGAATGCCGAAGTTGAACAATTGTTTGGCTTGAATCCCTTTTAACAAATCTCCCGGGGTGAAGCCGAGCTTTCTTAATATCGTGTAATTCGGCTTCTCTTCCTCGCTTTCGTCCATTTGCTTGAAGTACAGTATGCAGCCGGAGGTCATTAGGAAGGTGAGGCCCAGGAAGCCGACCACGAACATGATCAGTCCCATCGTCTGTTTCTGGTTGCGTATAAGGGCCAGCTGCGATTCATGGATGCTGTCCGGACCTAATTCTAATTTTTCAAATATCGCGTTAGCCTCGTTCAGCTTGGCAGCATCGGTAATATCGACTCCGATATACGTGGAGTATTTCTTCTGAATCTCAGGGTCGGCATCCAGCTTCAATCGCTCGAATACGGTTTGATCTACAACAGCTATCGGAAAGCCGCTTCTGAAATACCAGGACACAAAATGCTCACGCTCTAAAGTCCGAATCTGTTGCGGAATTACTTCCTGCTGCCCCATGAATTGAATCTCTCCGCTATTATGAATTGCAAAAAAGGTTTGCATCAAGTCACTATATCCCGTCAGAAGCGTCTCCCCTTCGGGCAGATCGAGCTCATTGACGGAGGTATCGCTAATGACTCCGATGATCATCACCTTTGCATCTGGCGCATCATTGTCAAAGCGGTTATCCATCACCTGGTTGAAGTCCACTCTTACCTGAATCACATCAATGAACGTTTCTTGGTAGGGGATGCCGCCGGAGGTCAAAGCCGCTTTGAACTTGTCCGCGTCGGCCTGAAGCGTAAAGGCGAAGTCGTTCGGCACGTCATTCTTCCCTGACCGTTCGGCGGAGTAGTAGGCAATGTAGCTGAGCGACAACAGGCCGATGGCCAGCGCCGATACCGTCGTAATAATGGTCAGCAGCAGAGCGTTGGACTTCATGCGGAACATGATCGAAGACAGCGACAGAACCTCGTTGATGTTCAGGTATCCATCTTTTTGCCTGCGAATCAGATAGAAGATGAATCGTACCGACCCCTTATAGAACAGGTACGTACCCACAATGACCGAGCCGAGGATGCCAACCATCGCCAGAAACAGCTGTGTCATTTCAATAAAGTCCCCGCTGAACAGCCGTGTTGAAATGTAATAACCAAGCGCGATCAACGCTAAGCCGAAGACGCCGAGAATCATTTCCCACACGGATACCTTCTTCACCTTCTCCTCCGTCGAAGACAGCACCCGGAAGAGGGACAGAATGCTCTGCCGCTTCATGAACACGTAATTCATCAGCATGATGAGCACATAAATCGCTAGAAATACGATAACGGTCTGAATAAAGGCCTGAGTAGAGAACCTTAGCGCTGCCCCGGACTCCACACCGGTAATTTTGAACAAAATCATAATAATCAGCTTGGAAAAAGAAAACCCCACGAACATCCCGACCAGCATCGAACCGAAATACAGAATGAAGTTCTCCGCCGTCAGAATGCGGAAGATCCGGTTCTTGGTCAATCCAATCAATTGGAATAGACCGATCTCTTTACTGCGCCGCTTGATGAACAGATTGTTGGCGTACAGCAGGAACACCGACACGATGACGACCAGCAGGACGGCTCCAGCCCTCATCGCTGCACCGCCCTTGATGCTTCCTTTGATCTCGTCCATGGCAGGGTCGTACTGCAGCGTAACGAAAGCGAAATAGAGCGCAACGCTGAAGATGAGGGCGAAGATGTACAGGTAGTAGTTTTTGGCGTTCTTCTTCAGGTTGCGGAGAATGATGTAATTAATGCTCAACCTGCACCCCTCCTAGCAACCCCTGCGTCTTCATAATGTCTTTGAAGAACGTCTGTCTCGTCTCTTCCCCTTTATTTAGCTGCGTATAAACCTGTCCATCCTTGATAAAAATCACCCGGCTGCAGTAGCTCGCAGCAACGGGATCATGGGTCACCATGACAATCGTTGCTTGGCGCTTCTCGTTCAGCTCGCTCAGCTTGTTCAGCAAATCGGAAGCGGACTTGGAATCCAGCGCCCCCGTTGGCTCATCCGCAAAAATAATGCTCGGCTCGTGAATGAACGCCCGGGCGGCCGAGGTGCGCTGCTTCTGCCCGCCGGAAATTTCGTTCGGATATTTATCCTTCAGCTCATAAATGCCCAGCTCGGTTGCGACGGTCTGAAACTTACGGTCTGCTTCTTTCTTGGATACTTTGGAAATCGACAATGGAAGCAGAATGTTCTCCTTCACTGTGAGCGAGTCCAGCAGGTTATATTCCTGAAAAATAAACCCCAAATGCCGCTTGCGGAATTCTGCCAGCTCTTTCTCCTTCATGCCCGTCATTTCCTGGCCTTCAATGAGCACGATGCCGCCGCTCACCTGATCGATGGAAGAGAGGACGTTCAGCAGCGTTGTTTTTCCGGAGCCGGACGCTCCCATGATGCTTACGAACTCCCCTTGCTCGATGCTCAGATCAATCCCTTTTAAGACTTCTTGCTTATTGTATTTATTGCCGTAGCTTTTATGGATTTTCGTAGCTTCCAGTATCGCCATTTCTCCACACTCCTATTATTCGGTAGCTCCATTATAAAAGGGATCGCCAGCCTCGTTCCTTCGTTTCGCCGAACAAATGAACAAGGCATGTGACAATGCTGTCACATGCCTGTGCTATTCGCCCTGAATTTGCACGAACGCATTCCGCTGCGGGAATATAAGCCTCATCGTCGTGCCAACTCCCGGCCTGGACTCGGCCTCGATGCGAATATGGAGCGCTTGGGCAGCCTTATTGGCTAAGTATAATCCCATCCCCGTCGCTTTATCCTCATGATGCTTGGTCGTGGAAGTGAAGCCCTTATCGAAAATGCGCGGGAGATCGCGCGGATCAATCCCGCGCCCGTGATCCTGCACTTCCAGCACAGTAAGGTCGCCGCGGGTGCGGCTTTTTACGGAAATGTCTCCGGCTTCGCTGTACTTCACGGCATTGGTCAGCAGCTGGCGGAGAATGAAGGCGAGCCACTTGGTATCGCTAAGTATTCGGGTCATCTCCAAATCCACGTCAAAACCGATGCCCTTCTGCATGCACCATGACCGCAGCGTGCGAATTTCTGTGAAGAGCAGAGCCTTCAAATCGATTTCCTCAACATACAGATCATTTTCCATGGACGGCATCCGCTTCTGGTGCAGCTGCTGGTCGAGCAGAAGATGGATGCGCAGCCATTCATAGGTCAGCTGCGTCTTCAGGGGCTCTTCCTCCAGCCGCTCGAGCATGAGGTGCATGGCGCTCAGCGGTGTCTTCACTTCATGTATCCATGACAAGAGATAATCCTTCTCCTCTTCGAGTGCCGTGCGGTTATACGCGGCCTCCTGCCTGAGCCGTTCCGTCTGCTGCAGGAGCAGGGTGCGGGTGGCCGTCTCGAAAGGGCGGCGCCCTTCCGCTAAGCCGGTTACGTCGAGGTGCGGCTCCCATTGCTCCAGGTTTTTATAGAAGCGGGTCTCTTGGTGATAACGGACGACCAGGAAAATAACGAAGATCATCGTCGATAGAAAAACGATGTAGAGCAGCGAACTCATCGGAATCTCCGAATCCAGGTAGGCCACGGATAAGGTAAGCAGCTGCAGGACGATGATGAGCAGAATCCAGCTGCGGCGTTCGAGCAGGAATTTTCTAATCACGGCCTTCACCTTCCTGGATGGCGATGTAGCCTTGCCCGACCTTCGTTTCGATCATGCGGCCTAAATCAAGCTCGTCCAGCTTCTTGCGCAGCCGGTTCACGTTAACCGTCAGCGTATTGTCGCTGATGAATCGCTCGTCATCCCAGAGGCTCTTGATCAGCTCCTCCCGGGTGACGATCTTGTTTTTCTGCTCGATGAGCAGCTTTAAGATGTAAATTTCATTTTTGGTCAACTCGACCGTGCCGGCGGCATTCGTCACCGTGTTCTGCTCATAATCGACCGTCGCTCCGCACCAGGTGCGCAGCGAGACTGCTTCGGTGTTGTAATCGTAGACGCGGCGCAGCGTGGCCTGGATCTTCGCCACAAGCACCTCGAAATGGAAGGGCTTCTGAATGAAATCATCCGCCCCCAGCTGCATGGACATGACCATATCCGTAGGATGGTCGCGTGAAGACAGGAAGATGATCGGCACATGGGAATGGGCGCGAATCATCCGGCACCAGTGAAAGCCGTCGAACTTCGGCAGCTGGATATCGATGAGGACGAGATCGGGTTTTACCGCGGCGAACTCCTGCATTACGCTGCTGAAATCCTCAATTCCATATACGTCATAGCTCCATTGCTGCAGCCGTTCCCGGATTTCGCTGAACAGGCTGGCATCATCTTCAATCAGCATAATTTTGAACATGGCGTCACCACCATCAGATAATCTATAATTGTTGCATTTTTCCTATTCCTCACTTCATCTTACATGAAATGCGGCAGTTGTAAAATCGCTTGCGGTCGTACAAGCTGTTAAGCTCGGTAGTTATCGAACCACAACAGCAGGCTTGCTAATGATTATAGTTGATGTGGTGATCTGAACGGATAAATAAAAGGAGCAGCTCCATAGGAGCTGCCCCTTTCCGCTTAAAACACCCTGCGAGCCGTTACGAATCGTTCCTTCCAATGGCCGTCGAACTCTCCGATATGTACGCCCAGCTTCTTCGAATACGTATGCAGAATCTGGTTGTTCCCTGCGTAGATTCCGACATGTCCAATGTCCAGACCGCGTGAGCCGAAGAACAGCAGGTCTCCGGAGCGCAATTCGTCCATTCCGACTTCATGGCCGACCGTCGCCTGGTTATAGGAGACCCGGGGAAGCTCAATGCCCAGCGTATCCTGGAAGACGCGCTTCACAAACGAAGAGCAGTCGAATGTATTTGTCTGGTCGGGCGAAGCCCCGAATTCATACGGCGTGCCCCAGTATTGTTTGCCATAAGCAATCAGCGCCTCCCCTTGCCGTTCAATGAGCGAAGGGCTCGTATAATCGGTATATTTCGACTTGGCCGAAATGTAGCCGCGTTTTTGATCTTCGGTGCGCACCTCCAGCCAGAGGGCATCAACCTCGCGAATGACATGGACCCTCTTACCAGTAGGAATCAGTTCTCCCATAGCGGAGCCTTCACTGGTGTCTGGCCGGCTGCGCAGATTCACGCCCCAGAGAACCGTTGTCTCATAGTTCACCGGAGAGGAAATATGGACCGTCCGGGTCTCCGGAGTCCATTTCACCGCGCTGCCGAGCGTTTCGCTGACGAAACGCAGCGGCACCAAGGTATAGCCGTCGGCAATCCGTCCGGGCACGGACAGATTCACCGGTTTGCCGTTGAGATCGGCGGTGGTTTCTCCTATACGGTAAGTGAGCGTCAGATCATCTTTGGTTGCGATAAGGGTCTTACTGGCACCGTTCCAGGTCAGCTCGGCGCCCTGCGCTTCGAACAGCCCGCGCATGGGGACGAGCACCGTGCCGTCCACAATCAGCGGCTTCGTTTCAGGCTCAAGCTGGCGGTCGTCCAGGAAAATGGCGATCGGTTTAGACTCCGTCTGAGCCTGGGATTGAACTTGATCCTGCGTCCCGATAGCCGTCCGCGCGGACGTACCCCCCTCTGCCTGCGCAGGAGCGGCATACAGCAGAGAAGCTGCAAGCACGAGCAGCAGCAGGTTTTTATTTTTTTCCATATGTCATCACCTTGTTGTTTGGTATGTTCATATCATTGGACGAGGACAAGCTGGATTAGTTGTGTTCCATATATTTGCGATTCCTTTAATGGAACTATTCCGGTCTGTTTATAAGACTAAAGTCCCTATTTCAAAAAATTCCTCCGAAATATAGTTATTTCTTCCGATATTAAAATAAGACAACGGTTACAAATTCAGGATGAAACCGCCGGTTCCCCAAACCTAATTGATTCGTAAGGACTAGGAATCGCGGGTATTCGGTTGCGTACCCTGTTTTTTGCTGTGTCGGAAAAGAAAGATGAGGGAGATTTGAGCGATGAGGAAAAGGAAGGCATTGGAGAGATGGGGAGTTATTCCTCTCCTAGCAATCGCTGTTGCTGCAGGAGGCGGAAGCATGCAATTGTCCTCGGGGGAAGCTCGGGCTCAGGGGATGGAGGCGCAGGGGACGTCGGCAGCGGTAGCAAAGACAACAGCCGTGTCTACGGCCATGATGTCGGCGTCAGGAGGGATTAGCCAATCTCACTATAGTGTCTCCGGCGGCCATGTTGTCTGGTTGAATACGGGGAGCAATGGGGAGCGGCAAATTTATGCCCGAAACGAAGCTACAGGAGAAGAAAAGGCATTGACGAGCCGCAATTCGCCTAAGGATGTTCCTCTAATCAAGGGAACAACCGTGGTATGGGCGGACAAAGGAACTCAGGATCTTTCGTCGGAATATTGGGATATTTACAGCTATGACCTGCTGACCGGGGTCGAGAAGAAGCTTAATAATAACAAAGGAAAGTATGCCAATCCATCGGTGGACGGGAGGGCGGCTGTTTGGTCGGAGCAGCGCCAGTATGAGCAGATGGTCTACCACGACCTGATCACCGGGGCCGAAACCTCGCTGGGGGAAGGGCGTTATCCGGTGCTCAGCAATGGGTTTGTCATTTATAAAAATGCCCGCGACGGAGGCTTAAGCACGCTGGAGCTGAGCAGCGGGGTTAGGCGCTCGCTTATTGATCTTGGCGGGGACAGCTATGTCGATTGGTTCGTAACGAACGGGGAATATGTGCTGTGGAAACAGAAGAACGGCTCGAAGGAAAGCAAATTCGCCATGGCGGCATTGAATAATACAACTGTCGTACCCCAGGATCTCACTACGATGAGCGCTAAGGCGGAGGAGTATGCCTTCATGTCCATCGGCGATACCCAGGCGGTATTCCTGGAGAACGAAGGCGGCCGCGCCGTACTAAAGGGAGTCGGATTATCCACGGGCCGGGTATATTCGATTGGCGAAGCTGACACAGGCAAGAAATACATAGGTTTATCAGGGGATCGTCTGGTTTACCGCTCTGCAGATGGAACGCTCGGATCGGTGAACTTGGCTGGCGGCGCTCCATCGGAAGGAGGTTCGGGTTCTTCCAGTTCATCGTCATCAGGATTGCCATCATCGGGAACAGCAGGAAATCCGTCCGGTTCGCAAGGACAGACGTTCAGCAAGTTTACGACAGGCGTCGATGGCGGAAGTTTCAGCACCACAGATGGCCGGGTTCGGCTGGATGTTGCTGCAGGAACCTTTGCCTCATCAACCGAGCTCAGCGTAGGCGAATTGGATGCATCCCAATTCACCTTGAAGGATAAGTCCGGCCGTGCGTTGGAGGCGGCAGGAGCAGCTTGGCGCATACAAGCCTCGGCTGACTTTGGCAAGGCATCCCAGCTTACCTTAGCTTTTGGGGAAGGCGATTATTGGTTGAAGCATCGCGAGAAGCTGGGCATTTATCAGTACGATGAGACACTTGGATACTGGTCCTATGTCGGCGGAGTGACGAACAGCGGCCATGCAGATGAACGGTATGTCCGCGCTTCGATTACATCCTCCGGAATATATGCTGTATTGCTGCGCAATGTGAGTTTTGGAGATGTTGCTGCGGAGCATTGGTCCTCCAGGTCGGTCGAGGTTCTGGCAGCACGGGGTATTGTTGATGGCATAAGCGCCGATACGTTTGCGCCTAGGGCGACCTTGACGCGGGCTCAGTTCAGCAAAATGCTGGCAGGTGCGGTTGGCATTCCGCCGGTATTCCCCGAACAGCCGACATTCCAGGATGTTCAGGCAGAGAAATGGAGCTATGGCTGGGTAGAGGCTGCGGCTGCGGCAGGTCTTGTTAAGGGAGAGCAGGGCCGCTTTAGACCGGATGATGCGCTCACTCGCGAAGAGATGATGGCGATGCTGGTTCGTGCTATCGAGGCCCGGCAGAAAGGCGGAATGCTGCTGCAAGCAAAGCAGGGAACACAGCTGTCGCAGTTTGCAGACCATGCGGAGGTAAGCGGATGGGCGAAGCCGCATGTCGAGAAGGCGCTGACGATGCAGCTCGTAAAAGGCAGCGGGAATCAATTGCATCCGCAGCAGATTTCAACGCGGGCAGAGGCCGCAGCGGTGATTTATCGTCTTATGGAGCAATTGCAGCTTTTGTGATGATTCTATTACGAATTGAATGAATGGAGAGATATAAGTAAATGAATTTCAAGGACTTATATAGACTGCGGGGCAAGGCGGCAAGAGCCGTCGTGTCCTGCCTGCTCGTCATGGTATTATTGGTTACCTCCATGCCTGTTTTTCCAGGAATGGAGGTAAGGAAGGCGCAAGCGTCGACCAACCTGCGTATTGAGCCAAGCGAGATTAATATAGACAAGGGAGAAAAGACGGTCATCAGCTTCAGCTTCAGTGCGGCGGATAACGGTCAGGCACAGCATGCCACGAAAATCAATTTAAGTACGCCGAGCATCAACGGCGGTCCTCCCGTGCTCGGGGAACTCATTGCCAGCGGCGTGTACCCTACAAAGAATGCCCAAGGCGAGTACATTGTTCACGAAGTGGAATGGGACGGAAAAATCGGCGGCGTACCTCTGCCAGAGGGACGGTATTACATTGCCGTCTCTCCTGCCGACTATGATGGCAGAGGCGTATACTACGGGCAAATAGGCAGTTTTGAGATCATCAACAACACTCAGCCCAAGCCCCCTGCCTCGATCACTGTCGAGGCGGGGCCTTCCGGCAGCACGACGGTGAAAGGCACGTCCGAGACGGGAAGTACCGTTAGTGTGGAGCTGCGCGATGCTTCGGGAAGCTTGCTGCGGAAGCATGAGAATATTACAGTGAACCGGCAGGGACAATGGAGTCAGGCGATCACTCTAAATGCCGGACAACGGGTGCAAATTGCTGCTCGGGCTCATCAGGGCGGATTGGCTTCGAGCTATTCCGAGCTGCAGGAAGCTATGCGTTATTCAGTGCCAGGATTTCCGGTGACTTGGAGAGCGTTTGCCGCCTATTACTATAAACTCGATTCAGAGGAAGCGGTAACCGCCAAAATCGGGGAGATAGCTGCTTGGAACGGGCTTCAGGCGGCCAATGCAGATGCCAGCATCAGCGGAGCATCCTCACTATTGCTAGTCAATCCGGCGGTCAGCCGGCCACTAGAACAGAGCGATCTGTCACAATTTACGAAGGAGGCCATTCGCAAAAGGCTGCGGATCGTCAATCCGTCTTGGAGCGATCAAATTGAGCCGGCTCGGGGAGATTTTGCCTATGCTACGGATGAGCTGACCTTGCAGGCGCTGCTGCCCCTGAGCTTTGGGTTGACTTATTTGAGCCGTGACCCTTATATGGGAGCCTTAGGTTTGGGGTGGCACCATTCTTATGAATGGCGTCTTACTTCGATAGAGGGCAAGAGGGAGTTAATGCTGCCTGATGGATCGCGCTTCGAGTTTGTCCCGCTGTCCGGCGGAGCATATTTGACGCCGCGCGGCACGGATCTGACCCTGCAGCAGAACGGCGCAGGTCATGTAATGCAGACACTGCAGGGGACAAGCTATCATTTCAATGCGGGCGGTCTGTTGACTTCAATTCAGGATATAAATGGGAATCGAATCGACCTGTCGTACCAGGAAGAGCAGCTGCAGCAAGTAAGCACGGCTGGCGTTTCCTTCTCGCTGGCGTATGATTCTAACGGCAAGCTGGTCTCTGTAACGGATCATACCGGACGCGAATTAGGGTTCGGTTATGATGCGGCAGGGAATATGGTTTCTTTTACCGATGTGGATGGAGCAGTCACTCAATTTACTTATGATGGCAGTCATCACGTTATTTCAGTAACCGACCCGGCGCAAACAGCGGTCATGAGCGTTACTTATGACGAGCATCAACGGGTAACGGGCTTGACGGATTACTATGGCTCTACAGAAACGGTGAACTATAGCGGCAAAGTGGCTCCCGTAGAGCGCGGAGAAGAGGAAGGTGAGGGGCCGACAGGGCCGGTTGCGATTGATCCTCAGAATGGACGCGACATTCCTGAATCGGATGAGGTGATTCTGTCAGGTACGATGCACAATTTAAGGAATGCGCCTCCCTACAAAATCGTGCCTGGACTTCAGCCTGTCATCACGGCGTATTTATCGGGTCTCTCGGCAGGTATTGCTGCGAAGATCGAAGCATTCAAGGCTTCAGCAGGGAGCGGCAGCGTATCGGATGTGGCAGCGATTAATCAGCAAATTGCTAGCAGCAGCGGCAGCGGCCCCGTCATCATCCGGGCAGGATATTTGAATGTCGAGGATAGCGTGACGTTTGGCAGCAGCGGTAAGCCGGTCATTTTGATCGCGGAAGGCATAAATACGAATAAGGAAATTACGGTCAGCATTTACGGCAATCTGATTTTAGAGCAGGGTCTGAACGCCAACACGAAGCTGAATTTGAACGCTCATAAAGTTGGCGGAGAGTACGGAAACGTATGGGCAAAGGGCACGATTCACTTAAACAACGACTCTGCAGTTAAAGTGGATGACACCCTCTATGCAGGCAACCTGACTTATAACAGCGGCCAGCTTACGGTGGATGCACAGACCTTAATTGTGGAAGGCAATTTATCGATAAATACGAAGGTCATCATGAATATTGCCAAGGAGATGACGCTCGGCGGAATTATCTCTAATAATCAGATCGCCGAGCTTACGATTGCAGGCGGGGACCTGTTCGTACGTGACAATGTCAATGTGAATAATCAACTGTCCGTTACCACAGGCGGCGTATTTGCGATTGGCGGCGATATGACTCCAAACCAGACGCCAGGCGTCCTGACGGGTGTCGGGAACGGGAAAACGATTCTGATCTATCCAGAGAATGTCGTTAACACCGCTTCAGGTGCAGGAACACTTACTACGGCTTCGGCAGTGAATTATTCTTTGGCCGCGGTGATGCCGGGAGTTTCGGCTACACTGCAAACATCAGGCGAGACGAAGCGGAAGGATGCGCTGAACCATGAGACGACTTATGTCTGGGGCGACCGATTCTTGCTGTCGGAATTGCAGCAGCCTGACGGTTCATTGTGGAAATACGATTATGATGACGCAAATCGGTTAGTGGCCGTTACGGACGGCAATGGATATCGCAGCAAAGCTGCTTATGACCAGCGAGGCAACAAAGTACAAACCATAGACGGCAGCGGAGCATCTACGGTAATTCGCTATAACAGCCTGAACCGTCCGGTAGAGGTGGTTGATGCGCTCGGTCATGCGACAGCATACAATTATGATGCCGTCGGTAATCTGATCGGAGGTAAGGATGCTCTGGGGCAAACCTGGACGACCTTAAGGGATAGCCGAGGTATACCTATACAAACGACGGATGAGCGAGGAGAAACGACTTATTTTACAAATGATTCGGCAGGATTTCTACAAGCGATTAAAGACCCTGCCGGTTATGTAATGGAACTATCGCGGGATTCTTTAAACCGGGTAACGGTTACCCGTGACAGTGAAGGCATGATCAGCGAGATTACTTACGATGCCAAGGGCCGGGTACAAGTCCAAGCGGATGCCTTGCGGCAGACGATGGAAATGGCTTTTGATGGTAATGGGAATATGCTGACCTTCAAGGATGAAGCCGGATCCCAGACGTCCTACGGGTATGATGTGTTCCGCATAACGTCCATGACGGATGCTCTCGGCAATCGTAGTGCCATGGCTTATGATGCCGTTGGCAATCTGGTGGAGGAGACCGACGCTAACGGCGGTGTTACCCGCTACAAGTATGATGGTATGGGACGGATCATCGAGTCTACCGATCCAGAGGGTAATAGTACAAGCTATACCTATGACGCTAACGGTAATCTTGTGGCTTATAAAGATGCATTAGGCAACACGACTCGGTATACGTATAATCATTTGGGTCAGATTTTAACGATGACGGATTCACTTGGATCCGTTACCCAGTATCGCTATAACGCGAATGGGCTGCTGACCAAAGAGACGAACGCACTCGGCAATAGCACCTGGTATGACTACGATAAGCTGGGCAGATTGATCATTCAGACCGATGCCTTAGGCTATAAGACCAAATACAGCTACGATGCCACCGGAAACCTTGTGACGACCACACTGCCGAATGGCACCAATTGGATTACGAAGTATGATGCGCGAGGTTATGAAGCTGGCACGATTGATACCTTGCTGCGCGAGACTTTCCTGGTCAGGGACGGCCGGGGACGGATGACGGAATATAAAGATGCGGCAGGAAGCATTACCAGATACCAATATGATGCGTTAGATCGAACAACGGTAGTTCAGAATGCGCTTGGGCATAGTACAAGCTATTCGTATAATGCACTTGGTCAAGTGGCAGAAATAGTGGATGCTAACCAGCAGTCAACGAAGTTTGACTATGACGCGTTAGGACAGTTAATTGGCGTAACTGATGCAGCTGGTAACACTACGTCCTATAACTATGATGCGATGGGTAATTTGCTTACAAAAACAAATGCGCTCGGTGCAGTAACGAGCTATCGTTATAATCAACGGGGTCTCGTTGAGAGTACAGTCAATCCGCTCATGGAAACAACGGCGATGACTTATGACGGAAATGGCAATCTTAAAACGGTTGTCGCTCCGGACGGGTCAACAACGAATTACAGTTATGACCGTGTTGAACGATTGATTGGGGTTGCTTATAGTGACGGACAGCAAGCGAGATATAGTTATGATTTGATCGGACGCCGTATAACGATGGAGGATGGGAACGGTCAAACCCGTTATAACTATGACGCCTTGAACCGTCTGACTGAAGTCATTGACCCGAGGGGCCAGAACATTCGCTATGAATGGACGGTGATGGGGCAGCGCAGTCGGATCATTTATCCAGACAACACATCAGTAAATTACACGTATGACCGAGCAGGCCAAATCAATAAGCTGATTGACGGACAGCAGCAGACGACTGAATATTACTACGATGCAGCTGGCCGGGTTATCAAGAAATCACTGCCTTATGGTGCAGAAAGCAACTATACCTATGATGCGATCGGACAATTGTTAGCAATTGAACATCGAAATGGAAATGGACAATTGCTGGAGCAACTGCAGTATGCTTACGATCCGGCAGGTAATGTTGTTCGCAAGGAACGGCAGGAGCAGGGCAGTGATGAAGATCGGCCGTTTGATTCTGCGAAGCCGGCGGATATCGAGGATTATACGTATGATGCCTTAAACCGCTTGATTCAAGTGCAGCAAATGAATGGCTCCACGACACAATATTCGTATGATGCGGCGGGTAATCGTCTGAAGAAGACACAGACGGTTCAAGGTGTGCCGGAAATCGAAAACTATACCTATGACCTGGCGAATAAGTTAATCCGTTGGGAAAAGGGGACGGACTACAGAGACTACACATATGATTTACGTGGTAACTTGCTGCAAGTCGAAGGCGTGGATCAGGCTGCCACCAGCCTGAGAATCGGTATTCGTTCACTGATGATGAATAAAGGTGTAGCGGATGATGTATACGGAAGTGCCGACTTAATGGTGCCGGATTTATTCGGAGATTCGGCGGGCGTGCTGGGTACGCCAGATACAGCTGTTACACGGGGGGCGCTGGCGCAGAATAATTTTGCTCCTTCATCCTTACCGGGTTTTGACTTTGACCCTCTAGCGAATATTGCACCTGATCAGGTGGCAGTTACAGATCAAGTATACGAACCGGACCTGGACTTGCAGAGAAATCTGTTTGGTGCTTCGGCAGCCGCTTTAGCTGGACCAAGGGTATTAGAGACGTATAGCTGGGATGCGGCTAATCGGCTGGTCAGTCATATCAATCCATCCGGGGATAAGACGGTATACCGCTACGACGGGGATAATAACCGAGTCTATATGGGAGTTACGATAGGCAGCGGCAATATTCAGGATAGTTACTTGTTAGGGCATCCAGCAGGACCGCGTATTGGCTGGGAACCACAATACAAGAAGCAGCAAAGTGAAATCTATTTCACGAATGACATTACAACTTCCTTGCCTCAGCCATTGTTGGCAACGGATGCTAGCGGTACGAAATGGAAGCAATCCTACGTATACGGGGCAGGAGAAGAGCGAATCAGCATGAGCTATCTGCCAAGCGCAGATACCAGCAACAATTGGGAGCCAACACCGGGAGCCAGCGGAGCCGCAGGCAACACGGCGTCAGAGACGTTGTTCTACCTGGACGATGCTTTGGGCAGTCCGCTTGCACTGTTGAACAGAGACGGACAGGTAGCTGCACGTTATCATTACGATGCATTTGGCATTCCTGTTCAGCCGGAGAAGTTCGACCTGAACTATCCTGGACCGGACAACCTGTTTGGCTATACGGGACTGGGCTATGATTTCAACAGCGGCCTTTCCTACGCTCGTGCGCGGTATTTCGATTCGGGGATTGGGCGGTTCGTGAGTCAGGATACGTATGAAGGGAATATTAGTGATCCGCAGACTTTGAATTTGTATGCTTATGTAGTGAATAATCCGTTGAGGTATGTTGATCCGAGTGGGTATATGCATGTCCATGGTGCTGGTGGCGGAGGCGGGGCCATTACCAAGGACATTACCAAGCTAACATTAGCCGAAGTAAATCAATTATATTCTGAACGTTGGAAATGGTTCGACGCTGAGGCCCAAGGTTTTTATATAGCTCAAAATTATTATTTGTTGTGGTACTACGGAACAGAGGCATACGACAGACTTGATGATTCATATTTAAGTCATACAACTTATGTAATTAATGAACTAAACTCACTACGCAAAAAGGGTACAGATTTATCTAAACTAACAGTAGCTGAAATAGATAAAATGAGTTTTGACGTTTCAAGTACAGGATTTAAAGCGGATATGGTCGTGGTGGGTGCATTTGGCCTATCAAGCTATACTAGTTTGACTAAAGGGGCTAAAGGAACTACAGGAACTAAGGGCAAAGCGGCTATTGGTTGCAACTGCTTTATAGCGGGTACGAAGGTCCTCACAGACGAAGGGGAGAAGAATATCGAAGACATTGAAGTCGGGGATAAGGTTCTTGCTAAGTCTGAGTTTGATGAAAACGGTGAGCTTGCATACAAGGAAGTAACAGCACTTTATACAAATTACCGTAATGATATAATTAAGCTATACATTGGTGACTTGCTTATTGAGACAACAGATAACCATCCATTCTGGGTTGAAGGTAGAGGATGGGTCTTCGCAGATGAACTAAAAGCAGGAGACAAGCTACAAAAGGCAGATGGTAGTAACTTAACTATTGATAGAGTAGAGTTTACCTTACTAGATGAGCCAGTGATGGTTTATAACTTTACGGTTGAGGATTTTCATACGTATTATGTTACTGATTTAGGGATTTGGGTTCATAATACGAATTGTTGGGGTAAGTTTAGTGCGGATGACTTGAAGAAATTAGGACAGGCTGACCAAAAAGACATTAAGAGAATTACTGGAAATGCTGATGATGCTTTTGGTTTCTTTAAAGAGCAGGTTAGTAGCTACAAAGAGGTTTCACCGGGAGTTTTTGTTGGGAAGGATGCAAATGGTGTTACTTTTACCTATCGTGCATCTTCTAAATCCGGACCTCCGACAATCGATGTAAACGGAATTAGTGGAGTTCGGAAAATCAAGTTTTTGGAGGATTGATATGCAAAAGATTACTGAAGTTGAAGCTATAAAAAATCTTGAACGTAATTTCCATAAGGTGTTCAAGAATAAAGACCCCTTTGATAATTGCTTTACTGATAATATCCAAGCTAAGTTACTTTTGTTTCCTACTGATGGATATTACCTTCAAGAAGAGCAGTTTAATGTTCTTCGTCAAGCAATCAGCCATTTTGGGGAAGTTGACTTCTTTATTTCCGAAATTGAAGGTGACTGCTTTTCCAAGTCCTTATCCAGTGGGTCTTACGAACATAGCCACTGGATGGGCACGACTTCATCAACATTTGAGGATTATACAGATATCCCCATTGTAATCGAAAACGCAGTTTATTCGACTTGTGGCAATTGGGGAGTAATCATTTCTCACGAAGGGCATGCAGTGTTGGGTGGTAGTACAGAGTTGATAGAACTGGTTCAGAGTTTATACCCCCAGTACGTGACTTGCAAACAAGGATTTATTGAGTATTGGGAACATAATCAAAGGGAGTATAATTCCAACATTGACTGGGTGAATGAATTTCTAAAACAATTTTCATATTGACTTCTGACCTCAAGGATAAACACTCCTTGAGGTCTTTCTTTTACCCCACCCAGTGTCGAATGAATCGGGCGACTCGATTCAAAAGAACTTAAACCTTATAATCCCCATATGATATTCCGTTAATATGCCTGTACGCACATGCAATGCTTGAATTTATACCCTAAATAACGGTATTCCGTTACGTTGGACAGGTCGATTATGGTCAGATACCACCATGATTGACCTGTTTTTTGTTATCTTCGCTTTCTCACGGTTTTTTCAAAAATGAATCGCAACTGTACAATACCCTCTCACGATAGGGAGGATGAAAGGTCAGGAAGCGCATCTTTTACGATAGATACCGCCACTATTAAGAGTAGGGGGGCTAGACAAAGAGTTATTATTCTGTCCGCAACTGAAATGACCTTTACAGCGATTGTTACCGTGTAAGAAATAACTCTGCTGACGAGCAGTTAAACATATACAGGTAAGGATGCGTTTCAGCTAGCCGCCTTCCTGACTTCATAGCCGCCATGCGGCGGTGTAATCAAATACGCAGAAGGCAGGGATTTACATGACAACAAGGACGATGGCGAATATTACCTATCGATCCCCTAGACATGCTAGAATTAATACCGTGTATACCCCTGTAGAACATCGTAAAAAGGGTTGTGCCAGCGCGATTGTTGCTGAGGCGTGCTGCTTTCTTCATTCGGAAAATCTGGTGCCGATATTGAATGCGGACTTAAAAAATCCGAACTCCAATAAAGTTTATCGGAAGGTAGGTTTCATTGAAGCCGGGAAAATTGCTGAATTTAAATTTAAGGAACAATAAATTTTAAACCGCACTCTTCTCAACCGGGAAGATTGCGTTTTTTTTCTGCCTGAATCTGCTAGTTTTGTGGCGACAAATAGATGAAATTAGTATAGAATCATAAATTAGGTAGGAGAGGTAAATTTACTAAATTAGTTTATCAACGGAGGGTGAACCGCAGCTTGACCAAAATTTGAACAAAGGAGAGTATGGCGATTTGAGAAAACTACAACGGTATTTGGCTGTAATTGTATCATGTTTGCTGATTGTTTCTTCTTTTCCTTTGACGGTTGGTGCGGCACAGGGCAGCGATCCGTCTGCCGGTTTGATTCAAATTACGAGTGATTGGCGGGGCAGCATTTTTGGGGATGTAGGCGGAGCAGATAAGATTACGCCCGTGAATTTCGAAATTGCTGAAAATGACGGAGGCACGGTAACGCTTCGCAGCTCGAATGACAGAGGTAAAATTTCGAGCAGCACGGAAGGGATTGCTTATTACTTCAAGGAAGTGGCGCCGGATGCCAACTTTGAGCTGACAGCTACGGCGCAGGTGGACGCCTGGACGGCCCATAACCAGGTGTCGTTTGGCTTGATGCTTCGCGGTAATGTGCTGGACAACGAGCATAATGGAACATTTACCGGGGATTACGTCGCCGCAGGTGCTTTGGACCAGAAAATGAAAGCGCTTCATAAATTACAGGGGGGCAGTCTGCAGAAGATAGAGGCCTTTGCTTCAGCCGCTTCCCCGGCGCCAGGCGAGGATTATCGGCTGAGCATTAAGAAATCAGGCAGCCTGTACGTCGTAAAAATCGGCGATGAAACGGCAGCCATTACGGATTTCACCGGGGATATTCGTTACGCCGGATTGTTCACGGCACGAAATGCGGCGGTAACCTTCAAAGACGTGAAGCTAAGCGTGGAAGGATCTGTCGAGCTCGGCGATTGGCAGTTTAGCGCCTTCGGCGGTAATACGAGCGATGCCAAGAATCCGCGTCCCCTGGAGCAAAGCGAGACCTCGGTAACGCTGGCGACGTACGGCGGGAAAATAGCCAGCGGCGATGAGGGCATGTCCTTTTACTTTAAGGAGCTGCCGGCTGCGGCGAACTTCGAGCTCAGCGCGAAGGCCAGGGTAGTATCGTTCAACAGCGACAGTGGCATTAGTACGCCGAACCAGAAGTCGTTTGGCCTGATGCTTCGAGACAGCGTGGGCGCCCATGGGGATACCGGCACGATGACTTCCAATTATGTCGCCATCGGTGCATTGGATACGGTAATGAAAGGCTTCTACAAGAGTCAGGGGGCTCAAACGAAGCTGTCCCCGCTGTCTGGTGTTCCTGCGCCTGCCGCGGGAGAAGTATATGATCTACGCATCAAAAAATCGGGAGCGACCTACTTGCTAAGCGTTAATCAAGAGACCGAAACGTTGACGCTGCCGGATATGTTCATGGATACGCTTTTTGCGGGGGGATATGCGGCCAGGGATGCGACGGTCGCCTTCAGCGACATCCATTTTCGGGTGGAGAACAGAACGGTGAGTGCATTGCTCGCCGATGCGAGGGCAATGAGAACGTCGTATTTGGTGGGCGAGAGCCTCGATTTGACGGGGCTTGCGGTAACTGCGCAATATTCTGACGGCAGCGAGGAGATGCTGCCGCAAAGCGATTATATTGTTACGGGCTTTGACAGCGGCCAGGCCGGGACAAATGTGATTACGATCCACTATAACGGCGCTGCGGCGACGGTTCCGCTGGAGATCGTCCCGCTAACGGTCACTTCACTGGCGGTGAAATACTACCCAGCTAAAACGGTTTATTACTTGGGTGATGATTTTGACCCGGAAGGCCTTGTGGTTCGGGCGGAATATAATAACGGATTCAAGACGGCGGAGCTGACGAGCGACCAGTATTCTCTGTCCATTGAGGGACAGCAGGTTACCGAGCAGTCGCCGTACACGTTCACTCGGTCAGGGAGCATGGAGGTGGCAATCATGTCCGCGGAGACACCGGGAGTGGGGGCGGCTTTTGATGTGACGGTGAAGGCAGCGGCGCTGATAGAGCTGGAGGTCAGGCAGCAGCCGGAGCAAACGGTTTATTTTATCGGCGATGTCTTGGATTTGGATGGACTCCTGCTGTACGCCAAGTATAGCGACGGTTCGGAAGTGCGGCTGATGAGGGGCGAATATACGGCATCCTCCCTGGATACCGCTGCCCCGGGTCAGAAGCACGTTACTTTGCACCACAAGGGGCTAACGGCTTCTTTTCCGGTGACCGTGAAGGTGAAAGAACTGGTCGGGATCGAAGTGACGAATTATCCGAAGACCACTTTTGATCGTGGCGATGCTTTCGAACATGCGGGCTTACAGGTCTCGAAGGTGTTCGATAACGGCGACAGGGAGGAGCTTACGGATTTTACACTCGATACCTCCCGGTTTGACGGACAGACGGCGGGAACCTATGAGATTGGCGTGATTTCTGCTGACGCGTTGATCAGTCCGATCACATATCAGGTTACGGTGCGGGAGAAGCTGGCGCCTGAGTGGAAGTTCACTCATTTTGGCCAATCCACTTCGGCTAAGAACAACTATGTTACGATCCATGCTGACGGCTCGATTGAACTTGTGGCTTCGGACGGCGGTAAAGTGACCGGAGACCATGATGGAATTTCGTACTACTACACCGAACTGGATGCGGCTCAGGACAACTTCGTATTGTCAGCGGACATTCAGGTCGTATCCTATGCCAAAAATCCGCACGATGGCCAGGAGTCGTTTGGGCTGATGGCCAGGGACGCTATTGGGGTGCAAGGCAACACCAGCGTATTCGCTTCTAATATTGCAGCCATTGGTGGATATAGCGGCGGTACGCGGGATGATAACGGCACGCAGCTGTTCGTGCGCACAGGTGTTGAGACGCCTGATGGCGCAGGCAGCCAGGGCATTCAGAAGGTGATGCTGCACAATGAGCGCCCGGCGGCGGCCAATACTCATCCGGCAGCACCGTACCGCTTGACGCTGGCCAAGACGAATAGCGGTTTTACGGGCAAGCTGAACAATGGGCAAGAGGAGATTATTTTTACTCCGGATATTCTAAATGTGCAGGACTCCAAAATGTATGTAGGCTTCTATGTGGCACGGGTTGCGACGATCATCGTCAGCAATGTGGAGCTGACCGTTACCGCTGCGGATACGGATGCGCCAAAAGTGGTGCCGCCCGCAGAGCCAGTGGAGCCGCGGCTTGAGGTGCTGTCTCTGGAGAAAACGCCGGACACCGATTATGAGCTGGTGCTGCGGCCGAATGTAGACGGGACAGTGACGGTCAAGCAAGGACAGACGGTGATTTTGCAGGATGCTGCTGCAAACGCGCATCAGCACTTGACGGCTTCGGCCACACTCGCGGCGCAAAGCGATACGAATTTCAGCATCGTGTTTGTCCCGGATGATACACAGAAATTAACCTCTTATGACAAAATCGTCCGGAATTTCACGGTCGTGGTGAGGGAGTATGCCGCCGGCAAAGACATTATCGTCTCCCCGGCCGGTAAGACCAGCGGCGACGGCACAGCCGAGCGTCCGCTGGATATCGATACGGCGATCGATTTCGTGAAGGCGGGCCAGCGCATCGTGCTGCAGGATGGCCGATATGTGCGCAGCTCCAAAATCGAAGTCAAGAAGTATAACGACGGGAAACCTGGTGCGATGAAGTATTTGATGGCTGCGGACGGCGCAAGACCTGTCATCGATTTCGACAAGAAAACAGAAGGCGTTGTACTAAGCGGGAATTACTGGCATGTCCAAGGGCTGGACTTCACCCGTTCCGCAGGTAACACCAAAGGCTTCACCGTAGGGGGCAGCCACAATATCGTGGAAAACAGCAGGTTCTACGCGAACGGAGACACGGGGCTGCAAATCAGCCGCACGGATACAAGTGCTCAGGAGCTGGCGGACTGGCCGTCCTACAACCTGATTCTCAACAGCACGGCGTTTGATAACCGCGATCCGTCCGACAACAATGCCGACGGCTTTGCCGCGAAGCTGACATCAGGTGTCGGAAACGTGTTTAGGGGTTGCTTGTCCCATAACAATATTGACGATGGCTGGGATTTGTATGCGAAGGCGGGAACAGGCGCGATCGGGGCGGTGGTGATTGAGGACAGCGCTGCGTTCAACAACGGATTTTTGACCGATGGCACGGTAGGCGCGGGCGACAAGAACGGCTTCAAGCTGGGTGGGGAAGGCATTCATGTACCGCATGTGATCCGGAATTCCATTGCCTTCGGCAACGGGGCCTATGGTTTCACCAGCAACAGCAATCCTGGTGTCATTGCGATCAACAACATCGGCTTCAACAATGACGGAGGGAACTTAAGCTTTACGACGTATTCGCATATTACGCCGGACTTCACGATCGACGGCTTCCTGTCCTACCGGACGGTCGATATCGCGAAGGATAGCTATCCGGCAGCGCTTGCTGCGGATAACAACTATATGTTTGATGGCAAGGTCTCCAAGAACAAGTCGGGCCAGGAGTTGACCGCTGCCAACTTCGCCAGCCTTGACCCGGTCGTTACTTATGAGCGGGACGCTGAAGGCAATGTCATCTGGGGCGACTTCCTGAAATTCATCGGCTTTCAGGAGCCGGGCAAACCTGGAGAAGGCGGCCCTGGCGGCGGAGACACCGGAGGCGGAAACACCGGAGGCGAAGACTCTGGCGGTGGTACTCCAGGTGGAGGCAATTCAGGTGGTACTCCAGGAAGCAGTTCCGGCGGCAGTTCCGGCAGCAGCACAGGAACCGGCAGCACAGGGGATCCTGGAAGCACGCAGCCGGAGGAAGACTCTAGCAATTCCCCGCCAGAGCAAAATGGCGGATATGGGGATCCAACCAGCGATCCATCCAAGCCAGCCACCAATATCTTCGCTGATACGGAGGGACATTGGGCGGAATCCCGCATTCGGGAAGCTGTCGCCAGAGGCATTGTGAGCGGTTACCCTGATGGATCGTTCAAGCCGAATGGAGCGGTTACTCGTGCTGAATTCGCGGTTATGCTCACCAAGGGACTGAAGCTAAGCGGGAGTGAGGCGGCGGCTTCGGGGCTTCATTTCACCGATCGCGACAGCATCCGTCCATGGGCACAGAATGCTATCGTTCAAGCCCTGCAGGCAGGCATCATCAGCGGTTACGAGGACGGCAGCTTCCGGCCAAACAGGGGGGTCACCCGCGCCGAGATGATGTCGATGCTCGCCAGAGCGGCTGGACTGAAGCCGGCTGTGGAGGCTGTAACCGGCTTTGCTGACGATAAGGAAATTCCGGCATGGGCGAAAGGAGCTGTAGCCGAAATGCAGGAGCAGGGGCTGATCTCCGGCCGCGACGGCAATCGTTTTGCGCCGCTGGAGACGGTGACCCGTGCTGAAGCGGTAACGGTTATACTGCGGCTTCTGGATCGTAAATAGAATAGGGGCATAACCGGGGCGCTGCGTTGTATAATATGGGATATGCCATTGCGGCACGCAGCGCCGCTTAATGAGGAGGAATATCATTGTTAGCAGACATCCGGCAAGCCCCGCAGGGATATACCGCGTGTTTCGAACGTCGGCTCGCGTATTCCGTTCAGGAGGTCTGGTCCTGGTTGACGGAGAACGACAAGCTGGGCCAGTGGTTCCCGGAGCTGCGGATCGACGATCTCCGGGAAGGAGGAGCTGTCAAGTTCGATATGCAGGACGGAACATTCGAGGAGCTCAAGATTACCGAGTTCGAACCAGAATCTGTACTGGAATACGCATGGGGCGGCGAGGATCAGGTACGTTTCGAGCTATATCCGGAAACGGGCGGGTGCCGCCTCGTTCTTATCGAGAAGTTAAGCCAAATTACGGACCATACTCCGAAGGATCTGGCCGGATGGCATGTATGCCTGAACGTCATCCAGAAATTGATGGATGGACAGGCTGTAGAAGGACGCCATGAAGAATGGAAGACATGGTACGAGAAATATAAACAAATTCTTTTGAAGTAAGGAGGGGCTCGCCTCTCCTTTTTTTTGCGTATTCAACAACTTTTTGAAAGTTAATAAGGAATCGTTGCAAGTGAGAGGCAACACCCTACAAGGCACTAGATAGGTTGTTTCAAGTGTATAAACTGAATAAGACGGGCTGGGTTGTCGACTTCGGCTGCGGACGCGGGCGGGTGCCATTTTACATTCACAATAAGTTCCATATTCCCGTCACGGGCATCGAAGTACACGAGAAGACGTATGAGGAAGCCCTTCATAACAAGGGGAGCTACAGGTCGCAGGCCAGGCATATCAGCGCTCCAATCCGCTTGAAATATGGGCTCGCCGAGCAATATCGAAGTGAAAGGTACGGACAATATCTTTTACTTTTTCAACCCTTTTTCCATTGAGATCTTCAAGCAAGTAGTTTACAATATTTTACAATCAATCCAAGAGGAGCCTCGGATGGTCGACATTATCCTGTACTACCCCGTGGCGGAATACAAACAGTTCCTTCAGATGCATACCCCCTTTTCAATTGATCAATAAAGTAATCGTGCCCGGTGCGGCCCATAAGAAGGAGAAATTTTTAATTTATCGGTTGAAAAATAATGGCAAACCAGATTCAGCCGAATAAGTTGAAGAAGAAAGGGAGCTGCATGCTGCATGAGATGCGGCTCCCTTGTACAGGTTACACTTCCTTGGCCGGGGAGGATAGCTTGATTAATTCACTGACGGTGACCAATCGGTAACCCTCCGCAACCAGCTCTGCCACGAGGATCCGCACGGCTTCTACGGTGTGCGAGCGGTTTCCGAAGCCGTCGTGAAAGAGCAGCACGCTGCCCGGAGACAGACTATCCCTCGTCTTCTCGACGATATGGTCTACTCCCGGCTGCTCCCAATCCATGGCTTCGCCGTTTACCGCGCCAGCCAGCGTATAACCCCGGCTTCCAAGCAACCCCGCAGCTTGTTCGTTGTAATCAAAGTAAGGAGGCCTGAAGGTCAGCGGCTTGACGCCGATTATTTCCTGGATCAAACGCTCTGTCCGGATGATTTCTTCGGCACATTCCTCTGCGCTCAGCTTTGATAAATAAGGATGCGTGTAAGTATGATTGCCGATCTCATGGCCTTGGTTGTGCACGGTGCGTGCAAGTTCAGGATGCTGTTCAATCTGGCGGCCGATCATGAAGAAGGTCGCCTTGGCCTTGGCGCCTGCTTCCCGAAAAATATCCAGAATTTGCGGAGTGTACACAGGATTCGGACCGTCGTCAAAAGTAAACGCTACGACCTTCTCCTCGGTATCGAACTTATGAATCAATGCAGTGCTGAACATCATAGTTGCCCCTCCCTTTTAATTGGCCTATCCTTTAATTGATGATAATAGTATACCGGTAATCAATTCTGGATGTTTCTTTTTTTTTCCTCCTTTGATAGAATCAGCCTTACTTAAGTATCTTAGAACGCAGCCAAGACATTACTATTAGTGAATGCGCTTTCAATTCGCGTGGGAATTAACTGAGGAGGCGGATTTGTATGCTGAACGTATTGCTGGTAGACGATGAGCCCTTGGTTTTGGAAGGGCTAAAAACGATGATTGCCTGGGAACGATATGGCTTTCACATTTGCGGAGAAGCGCTAAGCGGCAGCGAGGCGCTCCGAATGATACAGGATCATCGCCCTGAGCTGGTGATCACGGACATCAATATGCCGAACCTGAGCGGCCTTGAGCTGATTGAGCAGTGTAACCGGCTGCTGCCGAAGCCCCCGAAATTCGTCGTGCTGAGCGGTTACGATGATTTTGACTATGCGCGCATCGCCATGAGGCAGAAGGTCGCGGAATATTTGCTCAAGCCGATCGATGATGAGGATATATATTGTCTGCTGGTCAAGCTGAATGCGAGTCTTCAGAAGGAACGGGCCACGGAGCAAAGTCAGAGGAAACAGCAGGCCTTCATCGTAAACAATATCATTAACCGTTTGATCCAGGGCGAGTCCGGCGAACGCCTGTGGCAGCAGGCGGCCAGTGCAATGAAAATCCAGGAGGACTCGGAATTGCAGTGTCTTCTGGTTGATGCCGTTCCGATGACTGTGGAGTTGAACGCCTGGGTCGCCTCGTCATTTCCTGACGATAGGGTTCATGCTTTTCAGGACTCCTCGGGCAGAGCAGGTCTGCTCGTTCCATCGGAATGCCTCCCCGGCCGGGTGGAGGAAGCCGCTATGGAGCTGCATAGGCACCTATCCGTCAGCTCCGGGGAACCCGTCCTGGTGGCGATCAGCGGCAAGGGCTGCGGCATCGGCTCGATCAGGGAACTGTACAGGCAGGCGGCTCAAGTGGTGCAGGTGAAGCGCGGCCAGGGCAGAGATGGCCTGTTTTATTTTTGCGGCGATTATCAGGGAGCAACGAAATATGAGGCCCATAAAGAGAAGCTCGATCAGCTGTTAGATGCTGTCATGGCTGGGCATGTGGAGAACATCGACAGCTGCGCCAGGGAATTCATCGCTTCTTTTGCCTGCCGTGTGCCAGATATTGAGCTGACTAAGGCCTACGTCGTGAATTTGGAATGGATCATTTTCGAGCGGATCGCTGAACTGGGCGGAGACCCGGATAGACTGATGGAAGAGCTGCAGAACGGGTATGGCTTCTTGGGAGAACTGGCGGATTATAGCATGATTGAGCGATACGTGCTGCAGTTATGTGTCCGCGGGGCCACCCGGTTAAACGAGCTTAAACGGGAGAATGAATCCAACACGATATTCCATGTCATTCAGTACGTGGACCGGGAGTTCCGCAGCAAGCTGCAGCTTCAGGAGCTGGCCCGGCAGTTTCATATGAATGCGACTTACTTGGGGCAATTGTTCAAGAAGAACACAGGGCAATCGTTTAATGCCTATTTGAACGAGAAGCGGATTGAAGAAGCCAAGCGCCTGCTGAAGCGAACACAGATGAAAATTTCCGATGTTGCGCTGCAGGTCGGTTACCCCAATACGGACTATTTTATTAATAAATTCAAGCTAAGTACGGGGATGCTGCCCTCAGCCTACAAGCAGGATGCCGGGACAAAGGCTGTTCCGGAACAAGGAGGAGCCGCAGATGCTTGAGAGAAAGTGGAAGCTTAGAAAAATCGTAAACGATATCCCGTTGAACTTTAAGTTTCTGCTCATTTTTTTTATTGGCGTGCTTCTGCCGATTATCCTCTTGAATCTTTTATTCATGGACCGCATGTCTCATCTGATTAAGTCAAGGGAGGAGCAGAACCTGGAGATTTCGCTAGAGCGGGCCCGAAAGGATATTCATGATTATCTTGATGGCGGCGTAGCTGTCAGTCATGCTTTGAGCAGGGACAAGACGCTGTACGAGATGCTGGATCAGACATACGAGGATCCGCTGGATTTCTATACGGCGTTTGACGAACAGCTTCGACACCGGGTAACGAGCTATATGCCGGTAAATAACCAGATTCAGCGCATTACGATTTTTACGGATAATAAGTCCATCGTAAGCGGAGGGAATTACCAGGTCATCGACGAGGAAGTGAAGAACAGCGACTGGTATAAGCTGTGGAAGAAGTCGAACGAGCGCGTGCTGGTTACGGCGTATCAGGCGACGGACAGCAGTGATAAGGCGTTAACGGCTCCCTATTTAAGCGTCATTGAGAAAATGGATTACATCGATCATTTCGATACGTACGACAAGCTGCTTCGCATCGATATCGATTTAAGCAAAATTTACGATGTGATCGTGCGGGAAAGGGACTATCTGAACCTCTACCTGGTCAATGAGCATAATCAGATCATTATGTCAGCTCAAAGCGGCTACCAGCGAAACAGCGTCGATCCCTACACCGTCTTCAAGCTTCCAGAGCAGTACAGCAACGAGGATGTGCATATGGTTTCGATCGGTACGGCCAAATATGTAAAGGGCTGGCGGCTGATCGGGATGGCGGAAGGCACGCGGATTACGAAGGCGATGATCGATATGCGATTATTCATCGGCGCGATAGCTGCTGCTGTCACCTTGATGGCCACCATGTTTATCTATGTCATGCTGCGGTCTTACAACTATCGGGTTAAGCGGCTGTCCCGGCATATGCAGAAGGTGTCCAATGAGAAATTCGATCTGATCCAGATCGACGAGGGGCGCGATGAAATCGGCGGGTTGATCCGCAATTTTAACGGGATGACCGCCAAGATCAACGCTCTGATCAACAACGTATACAAGCTGGAGATTCAGAAGAAGAATCTGGAGATGGAGCGTGTTCGCGCGGAGCTTAATTTTATGCAGAGCCAGATGAATCCTCATTTCTTGTTCAATACGCTTAACGCGATTTTGGTCGTCTGCACGAAGAACAACTACTCAGACGTGACTGATATTATTAAGAGTCTGTCAAAGCTGCTGCGGCGCCTGCTTAGCTGGAAGGAGGATCTCGTATCCCTGGAGGAAGAGCTGGTGTTCATTGAAATGTATTTGAAAATAGAGAAGTTCCGCTTCAGAGAGAAGTTTGATTACCAGTTCGAGATCGAGGAGGAAGCGCTGAACTATAAAATTCCGAAAATGAGCATACAGCCGCTCGTTGAAAACGCCTGCAAGCATGGTATCCAGACAATCGATGGGTTGGGCACAGTACGAATCAGCGCCACGGTGAAGGATGCCCGCCTGCGGGTTGTCATCGCGGATAACGGAAAGGGAATGGAGGCCGCCAAGCTGCGCGAGGTCATTCTTGCCGTGCGCAACGAGAACTCCTCGGGAACGAGCATCGGCATTCGCAACGTGTATCGCAGGCTGGAGCTGTATTACGACGATCAGGTTCGCTTCGACATCGTCAGCCGGCCTGATGAAGGAACTGAGGTAAGTTATGAAATTCCGCTCAAGCTTCTAGATCATACATAACCAAGGGGGAAGGGAACGATATGACTTTCAAGGTGCTCTTGATCGACGATGAACCCGGTGCGCTGGAAGGGATGCAGCTATGGATCGACTGGCCAGGCGTCGGGTTTGAGGTGTGCGGAACCGGGAGCAACGGGATTGAAGGCCTGCGGCTGATCCGGGAGCTGCAGCCGGATTTGGTCGTAACGGACGTCAATATGCCTCTTATGGATGGACTGGAAATGATTGCGGCCTGGCAAGCGGAGGGTGCGCGCAATGTCCGCTTCGTCATTCTCAGCGGATACAGTGATTTTGAATATGCTCAGAAGGCGCTCCGTTATGGCGTCAATCGCTACTTGCTGAAGCCGATCATTCCTGAAGAGGCTTTGGATGAATTGGCGGAAATCCATGAGGAGCTGGCACAGGAGAAGGAAAGGCAGAGTTTGAGCCAAATTGCGTCTTACGAGGAGATCGTATCCTGCATCAAGGATGTGCTGCAGGGGCAGGCGCAGGACCAGGCGTCATGCTCGGTACTAAACCGCGTATCGCAAGCACGGGAGATGTGGAATTTCTGCCTCGTGCAGACAGAAGGAGCCACGTTTGCCGAGCTGCGGAGCAGGGCGGCTGCCCTGTTGTATCAGGAAGAAGCGATGTATTTGATCGATTTGGACATGAACCGCTTCGGCATCGTATACGGCGAACGTTGTCACGCAGAGGCGCGTGCTGCAGACCGGCTGTTTCAGGAGCTGGTGCAGCTTTATGCCGGGCAGCGCGTCTTTATGGCCGCGGGCGAGGGCGGGAATACCTTGCTGCAGATCGGCCATAGCTACCGTACCGCAAAGGAAGCGATGATGTATAAATTTTATGACACAGGGTATGACCGCGTTCTGAGGTATGAGCAGATTGCCAAGCGTCCTTTGAATTACCACTATGACCAGCTGCAGCTGGCAGAAGGGATCATCGGCGCGGTTTCGCTTCTGGATCAGGATGCCTTCAGGGAAGCGGTAGATTCGGCAGCCAGTACCTTCCGGGAAATCTTCGTAGCTCCGGAAATTGTCAGGAAGATCGTAATCCACATCATGTGGAGAATTATGGAGTACTTGAAAGAGACGAGCGATCCGGAGACAGAGTTGCTGCTCGAGAAATACGGGCTTCCCGGTTTATCGGATTCGGTGCTTATTATGGACGATTTGCTCGAGCTGCTGCAAACCTTCGGAATGGATAGCATCGAGCTGCTCCTGCGGGAGCAATCCAAGCAATCGCAGGGTATCGTACAGGAAATCAACGATTACATTCGCGAGCATTATCGCGAGCGCCTCACGGTGAAGAAATTAGGCGAAATTTTCTACATGCATCCGGCATATCTGGGTCAGCTGCTGCTGAAGAGGAACGGAATCAGCTTTAATGAGCTTGTGCATAATCTGCGGATCGAGGAGGCGGTGCGCTTGCTCGAGCAGAGTGAGCTGAAGAACAGCGAAATTGCCGAACAAGTCGGATACAGCCATTATGGCCAGTTTTTCAAGCAATTCGAAATCCGGATGAGGATGTCGCCGAGCGAATATAAAAGCAGCAGGTTCTAATATTTTTAGGGTTAATCCTTTAATTGTGCTATAGTTCGGCTCTGACAGCGCTTCTAAAATAAAGATAGGTTACATGAAAGGGCTTACAAAAAAGTGGCTTGTGTAGCTAAAAAATTTGCGGAGGTGCTTTTTACATGGGGGGTACGTCTAAAACATTGTTTCGGCTCGGCACAATCCTGCTGTTGTCGCTCAGCGTCATTCTGTCAGGCTGCAGCGGCGGCACGAAGTTGAGTGGAAACAAAAATACTCCGGAGCAGTCAGCGGGCGAGAACAATGGCGGTAAGGTAGAACCATTTGAAATCAGCGTCTTTATTGGAGAGGCCGGTCAACAGCCAACACCGGACAACAAGATATACAAGATGATTAAAGAAGAGACCGGTGCTTCCTTCAAATTTGAATTTTTGGCGGGTGACATTGATCAGAAGCTGGGTGTTATGATTGCAGGCTCGGACTATCCTGATCTAATGACGGGAAATACAAAGCTGACTACAGCAGGGGCTTATATCCCTCTAGAGGATTTGATTGAGGAACACGCTCCAAACTTGAAAAAGCATTATGAAAGATACTGGAATATGATGAAGGATCCAAATGACGGTCATATTTATATTCTTCCGAACTATGGCGTTTTGAACGGTGACCCTGCCAGCAACTGGTATGCAGGACCGGCCTTCTGGATCCAAAAGGCGGTATTGGAGGATGCAGGTTATCCTCAAGTCAAAACGCTGGATGAATACTTTGATTTGATCGCCAAGTACAAGGAGAAATACCCAACGATCGACGGAACCCCGACCATTGGTTTCGAGATCCTGAACTATGACTGGAGAAACTGGGGATTGTTCAACGCTCCGCAGCATTTGATCGGTCATCCGAATAACGGCGGCGTCGTTGTAAAAGACGGCAAAGCGGAGATTTTTGCCGATAAGGATTACGCGAAGCGGTACTATCAGAAGCTGAATGAAATGAATGCGGCCGGATTGGTCGATAAAGAGGCATTTACGCAAAACTACGACCAGTATATGGCCAAAATTTCAAGCGGCGCCGTTCTCGGCATGTTTGACCAGCACTGGAATTTCCAAACGGCTGAGGAATCTTTGATTACACAGGAGAAGCTCGAAAGAACTTATATCGGTCTTCCTCTCGTATACGATACAAGCATAAGGGATCACTATAAGGATCGTCCGGCACTGAACCTCAACAACGGTTTTGGCATCAGTGTCAACGCGAAGGATCCTGTCAAGATTATTAAGTTAATGGATCGCTTGATAGAAGAGGATTGGCAGAAAATTCTCCTTTGGGGAATTCCAGACGAGGACTACTATGTCAATGAGGAAGGCCGCTTCATGAAAACGCAAGAGCAGCGCGATAATTTTAATGACGGTACCTGGAAATTGGGCAATAAAGCGGATGCATGGGTTAAATTTGCACCGAAAATGGAAGGCTACTTCTCCGATGGGAACTCCACGGATGCAGCCGCTCAACCTGAAGAATTCAAGGCTGGGTTGAAACCATATGATAGGCAGTTCCTTGAAGCTTACGGCTTTGACAGCCCCGTTGATTTCTTTAGTGAGGCACCGGAGAATGACATTGCTTATCCGGCTTGGTCCATAGACTTGGTGGATGGATCCGAAGCGAAAATTGTAAATACGAAGCAAAATGAATTGTCGACGAAGTATTTGCCGAAAGCCATTCTTGCCAAACCAAGCGATTTCGATAAAGTGTGGAACGAGTATGTGTCCGAAATCGGCAAGCTGAACATCAAGGCGTATGAAGATCGCATCAATGAAGTATTGCAGTGGAGAACGGAAACCTGGTCAGTGAAATAAGGCATGGGGGTTGAATCGGAAGGTGGAGGACGACTTGCTTTTGTCTCCCGCCTTCCGCAATTACAGGCTTTGGGGAGAAAACGCTTATGGATGAGACATTAACGAAAGACCGTACCGTCCGGAAGTCTAAAAATGAAAAGAAAATGACCTGGTCCCTCATTAAAAGCCAGAGTCAGCTGATCTACATGTCAGTGCCACTTCTGGCTTACATTGTTTTATTTGCCTATGTTCCAATATGGGGTTGGACCATGGCCTTCCAGGACTACAAACCGGCGCGCAGCTTCAGTGATCAGAAATGGGTAGGTTTTAAACACTTCGAATTTTTGTTTAAAGACGACAGTTTTTTGCAGGTGCTACGAAATACGCTTGCGATGAGTATTATTAATCTAATTCTTGGTTTTACAACCGCGATTATATTGGCTTTACTGCTGAATGAAATCAAGAAAGTATTTTGGAAAAGAACCGTGCAGACGATATCTTATCTGCCGCATTTCTTATCATGGATTATCGTAACTGGAATTGTAGCGACTTCGCTGGCTTCAGACGGAATTGTCAACGACGTCCTGCTTAAGCTGAATCTGATTAAAGAGCCCATTCAGTGGCTCAGCGAAGGAAAATATTTCTGGGGTATTGTCGGTGCATCGCATGTGTGGAAAGAAGTCGGCTGGAATACGATCATCTATTTGGCCGCCATGTCCGCGATCGATCCCGCGCTATACGAAGCTGCAGATATTGATGGAGCAAGCCGTTATAGGAAAATGCTCCATATTACACTGCCGGGCATAAAACCAACGATTATTATTCTGTTGATCATGTCGATCGGTCATATTCTCGAAGCAGGCTTTGAAGTTCAATATCTGCTGGGCAACGGCCTTGTCGTCGACTGGTCGCAGACCATAGATATTTTCGTGTTAAAATACGGGCTTGCTCAAGGCAATTACTCACTGGCTACTGCTGCTGGCATATTTAAAACGGTCGTTAGCGTGACCATGCTGCTCTTTGCAAACTGGATGGCTAAACGACTAGGGGAAGAGAGGCTGTTATAGTTATGGCAAATTATTCAACCACCCCAGGACCAGCAACTGCTGCGGCAGTCAATAGACGTATAAGAAGAGGACGGATAGAGCCGATCGTCTTCCATACATTCAACACGATATTCATGATCATCTTGGTTATCGTCACCTTGTATCCATTTCTGAACACGATCGTCGTATCCCTTAATGCTGGGAGCGATACGATCCGTGGCGGATTATATCTTTGGCCAAGGGAATTCACCTTGCAGAACTACAAGGCGGTTTTCGTTTCGGGAACGATATATAACGCATTTGTGGTTTCGGTAGCCAGAACGGTGCTTTCGACCTTGTTGAATTTGTTCCTGACCACGATGCTGGCTTACACGCTGAGCCGGCGGGAATATGTGTTCCGGAAGCCGATTACCTTTATTTTTATCCTGACGATGTACTTTAACGCCGGTCTGATTCCAGGCTACTTCCTGATGAAGGACCTGCACTTGATCAATACGTTCTGGGTGTACGTGATCCCTTCGATGATCAGCGCGTTTAACATGATCGTGATCCGTACCTATATCGGATCTATTTCCGAAAGCTTGGTCGAGTCGGCGAGGATCGATGGAGCCGGTGATTTTAAAATTTTCTGGCAGATCATCTTCCCGCTCTGCAAGCCGGTGTTGGCCACTATTGCATTGTTTGTTGCTGTCGGGGCGTGGAACTCCTGGTTTGACGCCTTCATCTACACCTCTTCTAGACAGGAACTGAGCACCTTGCAATACGAACTGATGAAGCTGTTATCCTCGAGTATGAATGCTAATAACAATCCTTCAGTAGCTGCAGGGGCAGGCATGACTCAGGGGGCGGCCGCGCAAATGGTGACGCCTTTATCGATTCGGGCTTCGGTGACGGTTGTGGCCTCCGTGCCTATTCTGCTGGTGTATCCATTCATGCAGAAATACTTCGTCGTCGGTTTGAACGTAGGAAGTGTTAAGGAGTAACGGAATTGGGGCATGCAGTGCCTGGACTAATCATCAGTCAGGAGGAAGCTATTTTGACGAATAGAACACGTACGGAAGCGGCATTGAAGGATATTTTTGCAGACGATTTTCGGATCGGTGCCGCCGTCAATCCGCTGACCATACGGACGCAGGAAGAACTGCTGGCTTATCATTTCAATAGCATTACGGCGGAGAATGAAATGAAATTCGCCAGCGTGCAGCCGGAAGAGGGGGCCTATACATTCGACGAGGCCGATCGAATAGCGGCGTTTGCCCGGAAGCACGGCATGGCTATGCGGGGACACACCTTGGTGTGGCATAACCAGTCCACTGGCTGGCTGTTTGAAGATAAGCAGGGGAACCCCGTAGATCGGGCAACTTTGCTCGAGAGGATGAAATCCCATATCCACACGGTGGTAGGCCGTTATAAAGGCGAGATTTACGCTTGGGATGTGGTGAACGAGGTTATAGCGGACGAAGGGGATGACCTGCTGCGCCGATCGAAATGGCTGGATATTGCCGGACCGGAATTCATTGCACGGGCGTTTGAATATGCGCATGAAGCCGACCCAGGCGCAGTCCTCTTCTATAACGACTACAACGAATCTCATCCAGGGAAGCGCGATAAGATCTATACTTTGGTGAAGTCGCTGCTGGATCAAGGTGTGCCTATTCACGGCATTGGACTGCAGGCCCACTGGAATCTGTACAGTCCTTCATTGGATAACATTCGCGCGGCAATGGACAAATACGCCAGCCTCGGTTTGCAGCTGCAGGTGACTGAACTGGATATGTCGATGTTCCGGTTTGATGACAAGCGTACGGATTTGGCGGAGCCCACGGCGGAGATGCTCGAGCTCCAGGCCGAGCGATATGAGGCTGTCTTCAAGCTGCTGAGGGAATACAGGGATGCGATAACTTCCGTGACCTTCTGGGGAGCGGCGGACGACTATACCTGGCTGAATGATTTTCCCGTGCGCGGGCGAAAAAATTGGCCATTCCTGTTTGATGAACAGCATCATCCAAAACCGGCTTTTCATCGGATCGCTGCGCTTAAAGGCCAATCTTCTTCGCTTTAGGATATTGGGGTCCTATGGAGTGAAGCATAGTGCCAGGGCAGAGTATACGGGGAAGTCGATATCTATATTCTATAAAGAAGGGAGTCCTCCGGACTCCCCTTTTTGCGCGTTACGGCTAAATGGTATATGGATTCGCTTCGATCTTCTCGGCTTTGGCTACCGCGTCTTCAAGCGTCATGCCGACGAAGTCCTGCGCAGGGAAGAAGCGCGCGCTTTTCTTATCGTCTACAAAGGCGCCTACCGCGATGCCGGGAACAACGCTCTCAACAGCGCATGGAGCCTGCGGCCCGCCTAGATCGGTTCGGCACCAGCCTGGATCGGTAATGTTGATCATTACATCGGTTCCCTCTAAACGGGAAGCCAGATCCTTCGTGAATTTGTCCAGAGCGGCTTTGCTTGCCGCATAACCGGCTTGCTCGGGCTCGTTCCGGATGCCGCTTGTCGTGTTGATGACCCGTCCGAAGCCGCGTTCAATCATTTTTGGAATCAGCCTGTTGCAGATGGTGACGATCGAAATGAAATTAATGCGGAAGCTCATTTCGAAGTCCTCGACGGGCGTGCTCCAATAATCAGTTCTATACGCAATTTGCACCGCCGCATTGTTGAAGACGATGTCGACCTCGGTCCCGTTTGCTTCAATCTCATCCAGCATGGCCACGACTTCCTCATGGTTAGCCAGCTCGGCTTGCACACCATAGGCTTCTACGCCCAATGCCTTAACCTCTTCTTCGACTTTCCGGGTATGCTCCAGACTTCTGCTGTGCAAAATCAGGTTGCAGCCCTGCTTGGCCATAAAAATAGCAATCTGATAACCGACGCCCCGGCTTGCGCCCGTAATCAGCGCCCATCTTCCTCTGACGTTTACCATCGTATCCTCTCCTTTAGCCCCATGATTATTCAGACGGAAATTTCTGTAACTCTGTAGTTTAATTATATTACTTTACGAAGGGATATCCTATCACTCGATCATTCTTTCTATTTGCTTGGGATGATTTTGATAACTCATCGACAAGTGCTATTATGAAGTATGCATGTGATTTGAATAAGTACACACTATAATGTGCTATAGATACTTGTTTTAATGTAGATGCTTTTTTGAACCTATGTGAAGGCTCAAATGTAAGGAGGAAGTGCACTTTGAAAAAGAAGAAATATAATATTTCCGTAGAAGCCACGCTGGAGGTCATTGGGGGCAAGTGGAAATGTGTGATTCTGTGCCATCTGACGCATGGCAAGAAGCGAACGAGCGAATTGAAGCGGCTTATGCCGGAAATTACCCAGAAAATGCTGACGCAGCAATTGCGCGAGCTGGAGGCAGACGGCGTAATTAATAGAATTATATATAATCAAGTGCCACCTAAGGTGGAGTATGAATTAAGCGAATACGGACAAAGCCTGCGAGGGATCCTGGATGCCTTATGCGCATGGGGGGATAAGCATATCACCAAGGTGTACGGCAATAAATTCGCCGTATTGGAAGAGAATGTTTTAAATGGACATTTGGAATGATCAAGTCATTGTCTGGTTGGACCATACATGATATCTTGAAAGTGGAATCAACCATGGATGGAGGTGTCCGAATGAAAGTATTATTTATCGGCGGAACGGGAACGATCAGCTCAGCGATCACGCAGCAGCTGGCCGAGACGGAGAATTGCGAGCTGTATTTGTTGAACCGGGGAACAAGAAATAGCGGATTGCCGGCCGGAGTCAATATTCTGCAAGCCGACATCAATGATGAAGCCGCCGTTGCTCGGCTTATCGAGAATATGAACTTTGATGTCGTGGCCGATTTTATCGCCTTCCACCCCGAGCAGCTGGAGAGGGATTATCGCCTGTTCAACGGGAGAACGAAGCAATTTATTTTCATCAGCTCGGCGTCAGCCTATCAGACCCCATTGTCGGATTATAGAGTTACTGAAGGAACGCCATTATCGAACCCTTATTGGGAGTATTCCAGAAATAAAATCGCCTGCGAAGAGTATCTGGTGAAGCAGTACCGGGAGAATAGCTTCCCGATAACGATTGTAAGGCCAAGCCATACGTATTGCGAGCGCTCCATCCCGTTGGGCGTGCATGGCAGCAAGGGAAGCTGGCAGGTCGCTAAGCGGATGCTTGAGAACAAGCCGGTCATTATTCATGGGGATGGAACCTCACTTTGGACAATGACACATAACAGCGATTTTGCCAAAGGCTTCATAGGCTTGATGGGCAACATTCATGCGATCGGCGAGTCCGTTCATATTACATCTGATGAGACGGTAACCTGGAACCAAATCTATGAGATGATTGCCGATGCTTTGGGCGTGAAGCTGAATGCGGTTCATGTGTCCTCCGAATTTCTGGCGGCGTGCAGCTCGGATGATTTACGGGGCAGTCTGCTGGGGGATAAAGCCAATTCAGTCGTGTTCGATAATTCTAAACTGAAACGCCTTGTTCCGGAATTCGTGGCAACGACTAGGCTTGATCAAGGCATCAAGCAGACTGTGCAGTACATACTGGCCCATCCGGAGCTTCAACTGGAGGATCCGGAATTCGATGCGTGGTGTGACAAGGTGATCGATGCCATGGACCGTGCTGTAAAGGCTGTAACTGAATAAGAAATTTAAGCAACTCTGAAATGTTCAAGCCCCTAAGGCAGCAGGCGGTAGCCGTGCGCTTTAGGGGCTTTCTGATGTTCAGGTTATTTTCTGAGCAGCAAATAGACAAAGTAGGGGGCGCCGATCAGGGCGACCATGATCCCTGCCGGAATGCCGTCTGGCTGAACGATGTTGCGGCCAATCGTATCGGCTGCGAGCAGCAGCCACCCGCCAATGAGTACCGCAATAGGGATGAACAGCTGGTTGCGCGGCCCGATAAGCGCCTTGGCTATGTGCGGAGCCATCAGGCCGATGAATGAAATTCCGCCCGTGACGGAGACGGCAGACGCCGCGAGGGCAACGGCAGTAAGCAGCAGCACGATTCGCTCTCTTTCAACGGGCACGCCTACACCGATCGTGACCGGTTCGCTCAGCTCCATCAAATTCAGGCGATGGGCCTTGTACAAGGTAAAGGGAATAAGCGCACCCAGCCAGGGCAGCATCGCCAAGATGAAGGGCCAATCGGAACCCCAGATGTTGCCGGCAATCCACTTGGCGATGAAGTCCACCTTGGCCCGCTCCGCGGAGGAGATGAGGACGATCATGACCCCGGACAGCGCCATGGAGAAGCCGATCCCGGTAAGCACCAAGCGCACAGGCTGCAGGCCAGCCGTCCGATGGTATGAGAATACATAGATGGCACACACCGTCAGAAAGGCCCCAATGAAGGCCACCAAAGGAAGCAAGTACACAAACGGTCCTGCCTTGATCGGAAAAAATAAAAAGAACACCGCAATTGCCACACCAGCCCCAGAGTTAATGCCTATAATCCCCGGGTCAGCCAAATCGTTGCGCGTAATCCCTTGCAGGATGGCCCCTGACAAGGCCAGCGCCATGCCGGCCAGCAGCGTAATGACGATTCGCGGCAGCCTGACGGAGAACAATACAAACTCCTCTTTGAATGTGCCCTGACCGACCAGAGTAGGGATTAACCGGTCATAGGATAAAGAAGAGTAGCCGATTCCCATGCCAATAACGACCGTGGCGATGATCAGCGCCAGCAGGATCAGCAGAATAAGGCGCTGTTTGCGTAGTAATGCCCGTTGTATCATGAGAATGCTTTGCCTCCTTTATGTACGATGAACAGGAAGAAAGGAAGACCCATCATCGCCACAATGGCGGCCACGGGCGTCTCGTAAGGAGCGTTGATAGTTCGGCCCAGCGTGTCGGCAAACAGCATGAACGCAGCTCCCGAAATCGCCGACATCGGGATAATGTACCTATAATCGGTACCTACGATGGCCCGGACGACGTGCGGAATCATCAGGCCGATGAACACCATATTCCCGACAAGCGCCACAGAAGCTCCGGCCAGCAGAATGATCACGATGAAGAGAACCGTCTTGATGACCGCGATATTCTGGCCTAGTCCCACGGCAACCTCTTCGCTTAAGCTGAGGATGGTCAGCTGGCGGGAGAGGAATAACGATACCAGGATGCCGAGCGCGATAAAGGGCACGATGATCAGGAGCTGCTTCCAGGTCGTGCCGATCATGCCGCCTGCCGTCCACATGGATACGTCCTTGGATATTTTGAAATAAATCCCGATCCCCTCAGCGATCGCATACAGGAATGCCGAGATGGCTGCCCCGGCCAGCACGATTCGGAAATGGGACAGGCCGCCCTTCCTAGCCGCGGCGATGCCGAAGACCAGCGCGGCCCCGACAGCCGCCCCAATAAAGCAGCCGATCATGATGCCGAAGTAGTTGGCCGCAGGAATGAAGGCGATCGTTACGGCCAGCGCCGCATTCGCCCCGGCTGTCAGGCCAAGCAGGCCGGGATCTGCGAGCGGGTTCTTCGTCATGCCCTGCATGATCGCCCCAGCCACAGCCAGGGCTGCTCCGACGAAAATAGCTGCAACTTCGCGAGGCAGGCGGATTTCGCGAATCATGGAAATTTTATCGCCTGCAGTATTAGAAGTTAGCGCCAGCCATACATCTTGGATCGACGTGTCTGCGGCTCCAAAAACCAGGGCAATGACGAACATGCCGATAAATGCAATGATCCCGGCCAGGAGCTTGTAAGGAAAGGGGATGGTCTTTCGTTTTTTTATAGTCATCAGTCACTCATCTTTTCTTAAAGTAGAATATAAAGAAGAGGAATTCTTACATCGTCATAAGAATCCCTGTTCTTTGTTTCAACGATAAAGGCAATCTGTAACTACTTGTTTAAGAAGTGATCGATAAAAAATTCCAGCTGGTAGTCCAAGGTGACCGGATCGTTGAAATAGAATTCCTTCGCATTGGCTTCGAATACATGTTTGTTTTTGACGGCCGGCATATTTTTATACGTATCGGTCTCCATGAAGGAGTTGTCCGTATCCGGGTTCTTGCTGACGATCAGGTAATCTCCGGCATATTCAGGCAGAACCTCCAGAGATAAGGCGTAGTATCCGTCTTTCAGCGCCATTTCCTTGACCTTCTCCGGCATGGCCAGCTTCATCTCCTGGTACAGGATTTCCGTGCCGCGTCCCCAGTTGTCGCCAAATACATAAATCTGCTTATCGAAGTTCTCAATGACCGAAACGGTGGCGTCCGCCCCGATCTTCGCCTTAATGTCTTCTCCGGCTTGCTGCGCTCTTTGTTTGAAATCGTCGACCCACGCTTGAGCTTCCTTCTCCTTGTTCAGCAGCTTGCCGATCTCCAGGTGCTGGGTCAAATAATCAACCTTCCCATAAGTAAACGTTACCGTAGGGGCAATCTCTTGCAGCTTGTTGACATTGTTAATATTGGACAGACCGATGATCAGGTCGGGGTCAAGCTCAATAATTTTCTCCAGACTTTCGTCGGAGACTTCTTCTACATCTTTAAGTTGATCGGCAAAGCGCGGGTTCATCTTCGACCATGAATCGACGCCAACCAGATTTACGTTCAGAGCCATGACATTACCGGCAAAAGAGGAAAGCACGATAACGCGCTGCGGATTTGCAGGCACTTCGATAGGTCCGTTCTCGGACTGGTAAGTGATCGTTCCAGCTTCGCTATTGCCGTC
Source organism: Paenibacillus woosongensis (assembly GCF_030122845.1). NCBI lineage: Bacteria > Bacillati > Bacillota > Bacilli > Caryophanales > Paenibacillaceae > Paenibacillus > Paenibacillus woosongensis. Next base: position 5,085,117 of record NZ_CP126084.1, on the reverse strand, counting down.
CGGCGCTCCCTTGTTCTCTGAAGCAGCGTCCGTATTTTGGCCGGTTCCCCCGCTGTTTCCTCTATGATCTGCGGCCTGGCTGCCGCATGCGCTAACCAGGAGTACAAATAATAGTATTATTGGAATCCATAGCCTCTTCACTTTGTTAATCCCCTTTTCTACTTGATAATGATTATCAATTTCAATATAATTACTATAAAATCACCATGTACTGTTGTCAATCATTTTCTAGGTCAACAAATATTGCTGAGGAGTGAATTGATGTGGAGGAGCAAGGGCAGGACATATTTGATGTAACGATCATTGGCGGGGGGCCTGCAGGGCTGTACTCCGCTTTTTACAGCGGGCTTCGGGAAATGAAGACCAAGCTGATAGAATATCAGCCAAGGCTGGGCGGCAAGGTTCATGTCTATCCCGAGAAGATGATTTGGGACGTTGGGGGATTGACGCCAGTTCCCGGTGCGAAATTGATCGAGCAGCTCGTTGAGCAGGGACTGACCTTTAATCCGGAGGTTGTATTGAATGAGAAGGTAGAGTCTATTTCTCGGGATGGGGAAGGCATCTTTGTTTTACAGGCTGCTTCAGGACGGAAGCACTACTCGCGCACGGTAATCGTCGCCGTGGGCGGCGGCATCCTGAATCCGCAGAAGCTGGAGATTGAAGGCGCGGAGAGATTCGAGGTGTCTAACCTGAACTACACGGTAAAATCGCTCCAGCGTTTCAAAGGGAAGACTGTCATTATATCCGGTGGCGGCAATTCTGCGATCGATTGGGCGAATGAACTGGAGCCGATTGCCGGCCAGGTCTATTTGACTTACCGCAAAGAGTCGTTGTCCGGGCATGAGGCGCAAGTGACCCAGCTGCTGAACAGCTCCGCTAAATGTTATTTTAATACGTCGATTACGAAGCTGATTGCTGGTGAGAACCACGAAGCGATAGAACGTGTAGAACTGACGAATCATGAGACGGGCGAGGTGATGTTCCTTGGCGTCGATGAAGTCATTATTAATCACGGCTATGAACGCGATACTACCCTGCTGGAGAATAGCGAACTGAACATAGACATTGCGGACAATTATTATATTGCCGGCAGTTCCGGCAGCGAGTCCTCTATCGGGGGATTGTATGCCGCCGGCGATATCTTGAAGCACGACGGGAAGCTGCATCTTATTGCCGGGGCTTTCCAGGATGCCGCCAATGCGGTCAATCGAGCCAAGCAATACATCCAGCCTGACGCTCACAAGAACGGGATGGTTTCTTCTCATAACGAGATCTTCAAGGCACGCAACCGGGAATTGATTAAGCAAATGATCAAATGAGTACAATTCAGTAAGAGGATACGCGGTGTTAAGGGCGCTGTATATAAGATCAACTGTGTTCAAGGCTGTAATCGCCTGCGATATAGTTGATTTTATTTTGCAAATTTAGCTAATTTCGCAACATTAGAAAGGAATATGGAGTTTATATACATAGAAAGAGGATGGAGGGATAAATAATGATGAGGAAAATAATGACCACTATGCTGTCCATCACGTCAGCGCTGACTCTAAGCATAAGTGCACTAGCTGCCCCTGTAATCGCTGCGCCGGATGCGGCCAGTGGCCCGGCGGGAGACATTGCGAAAATGTACCGGATCAAGCACGAATTGAAATTTAATTTGCAAGGCACTTCCGCGACATTAGACGGAAAGAGCATACGTGCAGATCAACCGATTCTAAAGAACGGCCGGGTCTTTGTGCCGCTGCGTACGCTCCAGGAGAGCGGTGCCGCCGCCTCTGTGACATGGGATGCCAAGAAAAGGGAGGCACGGGTTGTCATGAAGCCGCAAGTTGTCCCTAGCTGGCAGGAGCTATCCTTCCGCATTGGTTCGGATCAAATTTATTTGCCTGATGGGGACACGATACCAGGCGAGAAAATTCCAAAGCCATTCTTGGCGAACGGGCGTATATATATTCCCGTGAAGCCGCTGGCATGGCTCGGTGTTACTGCGTCGCTGAACCAGGGAACAGTTACCTGGAATTGGAGCGAGAAGATCATTGAAGTGCTGACTCCGAGCTGGGAGGTCGACGGAGAGACGGCCAAATTCTCGATGCTGTATCAGGAGGATATGTATGCCCCGCAATTTCTGTTCGCTTTTGGCAGCGGAGGTTGGGGTGGAGGAACTGGGCAAGTGACGGCCAAAGGCATATCGCAGGATGGCCGCCTTTACAACCGCATGGAGTTTGAGGCTGAACTGCGGCCCGGTATAAATCCTTTCAAGTTATATGCTATTTCCGCAGGCGAAGCCCATTTCACTGTTTTGCGCAAGGTTAGCGATTCTGCTGCGGTGCCTGTGAAATTGACGGAGGAAGGCCAGCAATACATTACAATTAATCAGCCTGCGTCCGGATATGTCAATGTGAAAAGCGGTGCCGAAATTGCAATTGAGGGGACGATGGTAAAGTCCCATCACTTATTCGACCAAGTTACTGTAGCAGTGCAGAAATATAATCCAAAGCCTGAAGATTCTTATAGCGTATACGAGACAGTCAGCACCAAGAGGCTCCCGATTCAGGCCGGCAAGTTTTCAGGAACCGTTCGAGTCGAGGCCCCGGGTAACTACCTAGTCAGAATCGACAGCCCGAACTACATCGCTGCTCCTGAACGAGGGCCGGTAGCGACGAAGTGGGCTGAGTTCATTGTCGAGGCGGAGTGATTGATTTAGTGCTTTTCTGAACCCTCTGTGATGTCTTATTTAAGCGAACTAAGGACTTGCACGCGACTGAAATGCTGAAGACGAGCCAAGCTATGGACAGCAGCGTCAACCCATTTACCGAATCGGGAGCCGTCGTAAGCCGATAGAGGGACGGAGCTCCGCTGGCAAAGGGAACGTATACGTAAATGTAATACTGGACTCCCACATTTATAATGATATTCAACACGAAGCAGATGAGTATGGTTGCGGTTGTGGGTTTGATCCAGAGACAGCCGCCTTGCTTGGTGAAACAACGAATGAGTGTGGGCAGCCACATTAATAATACGATGAAGATCAGTAGTCCGCTTATATATAGAAGACTCTTATTTATAGGCGAAATGGCGGGATAATCGGCTTTGGCCAAATGAATAGGCGAATCCCCCTCCAGGATCCGATAAATATTAAAGTTTGTTTCATCGGTTATATTTTGCTTGGAGTTGGCAAGCAGGGCAAAGCCGTAGGATTTACCTGGAACTATAATGAGGTTAGCAGTGAACCCGGGCAGACCTCCCTTTTTTTCAATCGTATTTCTGGTCATTTCCCAGCCGTATCCATACCCGATAGACGAATCATAAATGGCCGCCTTGCGCATTTCACGCAAACTGCTCGATTGAAGAACAGAATTGTTTGATGCTGCAGAGTCGCTTAAGAGAAAGGAAATGTAAATGCCCAGATCTGTAACGTTTGTCGATAAACCGGCAGAGCCCAATGTAGCATAGGCAAGATGCTCATGAAAAGGCCGGAGATTCCCCCAGAGGTATCGGTGCCCGGTGGCCGAATTAGGTTCAAGTTCGTTATCCTGGTTGAAGAATGTTCGCTTCATGCCGAGTGGTTGAAAAATCTGTTGACTCATGTAGTCAGGAAAAGAAAGAGCGCTGACTTCCTCTATAATAAGTTGGAGCAGATCATAGTTTATATTGGAATACTCATAGGTTGCACCTGGCTTGGCTACAAGAGAAACGTTCTGCAGTTTCCGACCGAGTTGCGGCTCAATCGTCTCCAGACTTGTTCCAGTTAGATCATGGGCATTCAGCCGCCCTGGCAGCCCGCTTGTATGATTTAGCAGATCCCGGATGGTTATGCGGCCGGATAGAATAGGATCTTTCGTGGTGAACCATGGCAAATACTTAGTGACAGGGTCATGGAGTTGGATCTGTCCTGCATCCCGGAGCTGCATAATCGCAAGTGAGGTAAAGACCTTAGAGATAGAACCAATATGAAAATTGGTCGATGTGTTAACCTTAAGGGTACTGTCTTGCTTCAGCACGCCATAACCTTTGGAATAGACAGTACCGTTCTCATCAGCCAGCACAAAAGCCATGCCCGGAATGTTGAACCGCTGCATGTTCTGCGTAATTTCTTCATCTATAAATTGAAAGCGATCTTGATGTATCGTCATGGCGAGGGTGTTAGAGGTGTTAACTGGGAGAGTCCCGAGGCAACAGATCACCAAAAGAAACAGCATGCTCATTTTAATTCGAATAAAATAACCTCCTAACCTAAAATCAACTAAAAAAGGACTAGCCCGCCGCAGTACCCACTCTGCATACGGGTAGTCCTCTTGTTGTTTGTGATGGGTTCTGCTCAATGGAAGGCCATACCTATGACCTTATTGAGTAACGGTCTCCAGGGCGACTTCAATCATGTCGTTGAACGTCGTTTGCCTCTCTTGAGCCGTGGTTTGCTCGCCGGTCAGGATGTGGTCGCTGACCGTAAGCAGACTTAAGCCTTTTACTCCAAATTTAGCCGTGAGGTAGTACAGTGCAGCTGTCTCCATTTCTACCGCCAATACGCCGTGTTTGCCAAGCTTGCTGAATTCATCGCTGCTATCTGTATAGAAAAGGTCGGAGGAAAGAACGTTGCCGACGCGCAGATTCAGCCCTTTGCTGACACCGATTTCATAAGCGGTTTTAATGGAGTCGAAATTCCCGATTTGCGGGAAGTCGTATCCAGGGAACTGGTTGCGAATGATCGCGGAATTGGTAGCAGCAGCTTGAGCGATAATGACGTCACGGATTTTGACATCCGGTTGAATCGCGCCGCAGGTGCCGATCCGCACAAGATGCTTGGCACCGTAGTCATTAATCAATTCGTGGATGTAGATAGAAGCGGAAGGCATCCCCATACCGGTTCCTTGAATCGACACGCGCTTGCCTTTGTAGGTTCCTGTAAAGCCCAGCATACCGCGGACCTGATTGTAGCAGACAGTATCCTCCAGGAAAGTCTCGGCAATATATTTCGCGCGCAGCGGATCTCCCGGCAGTAAGACGGATTCTGCGACTTCGCCAACTTTAGCTTCGATGTGAAAGCTCATGTAAAATCCCTCCAGCTTAGTTATATTGTGCCTGTTGCAACATTACACGAAAAGCATAGCACAATGCAAGCTGATGGAACTGTTAAGGGGTTAACCCCCGTTCTGTGAATTGGTTAACAAATTTATCGTTACGCCGTTAACGGAATTAAAGCGCTGTCATTTGTTATATTGAGAGCAATAGGCCGCCTAATTGTTATACCACTTGCGGAGCGTTGGCAACTCTTCCGTCACATGACACATGGATTCTAACAGTTTCATATCAAGGAGGTATAGATGCTTATCACGAATGTCGATGAGTCCTTCGGCTTGGAAGTCACCTAAGGTTTTGGAGATCGACTCTCGGGTGATTCCAATCATGTTGGCTAACAGGGATTGGTTAATTTTCAGGTCAATCTTGTAAACGTTTTCCTTGGTCGTCCCAAAATTATAGTATAGATCCATGATTAAGTTGGCGACTTTACCCCGGACGTCATAGAAGGTTAAGTAGCGAATCATGCGATTGAGCATCCGGGTACGCTCTACAAGGATCTTGTAAGCGTTTCTCAGAACGACAGGATATTTATCGACGATGTGCATGAAGTCATGGCCGGAGATCTGCCAGACAGAAACATTCTCCAACGCTTCAATCGATGAAATCCGGTGATAGTTATTCGACAGGGATTCAACTTCACCGATAATATCGCCGGGCATCGTAATGCTAAGGACCACTTCTTTGCCTTCGTACATGCGATAAATTTTAACCATGCCTGAGCGTAGAAGATAAATTTCATCGCTTTCGTCATTCTCAAACATTAGAATATGGTTTTTCTTAAATTGCCTTTCCTTGAGGAACGGGAATATATACTGCAAATCCTCTTCAGGTAGGCCGGAAAAAATATGAATGTCTGAGAGGTTATCGATCATGATTTCTACGTCCTTTCAGTTTCGTTATATGAAAAGCCTGGTTATGAGATTGTAAAGTAGTCCTATCTTTTATTGTATCATGATTTAACGAAAACTTAGCATAGTGTCACTTTTTGTTAGCATGCAGCCAAGAGTGAGTAAAGTGAAGCGTCAGCTTCCTTCTTATACTTACAGAATCGAGGTTAAATTATGAAATTCGAACGAATATGCGTCATCGTCATGGATAGCGTAGGTATTGGCGAATTGCCGGATGCTCCTGCCTTCGGAGACGAAGGGAGCCACACGCTCGGTCACATTTGCCAGCAGGTTCCTGCCATCCAGCTCCCCAATCTAGCCGCGCTTGGACTCGGGAACATCGCCCCGCTTTCTGCCGTTCCGCCGGCGGATAAGCCACAGGCCAGCTACGGTAAGATGGCAGAGGTCTCTGTAGGCAAGGATACAATGACCGGACATTGGGAGCTCATGGGGCTCAAGGTGGAGGTTCCATTTCAAGTCTATCCAAACGGGTTTCCAGCGGAACTGATCGGCAAATTCGAAGAGATGACCGGCCGTAAGGTTATCGGCAACAAGCCATCCTCGGGCACGGAAATTCTTGATGAATACGGAGAGGAGCAGATGCGGACAGGCTCCTGGATTGTATACACCTCGGCTGATAGCGTCTTTCAGATCGCGGCCCATGAAGATGTGATTCCTCTAGAGGAACTGTACCGTGCTTGCGAAATCGCCCGCGAATTGACGCTGCATGACCCTTACGTAGTGGGGCGGGTCATCGCAAGGCCGTATATAGGTGAACCCGGTGCTTTCGTGCGCACGCCGAACCGGCATGACTACGCTCTAGCCCCATTTGGAAGCACTGTGTTGGACCAGCTGGAAGCAGAAAATTATGATGTTATCTCCGTTGGTAAAATATATGATATATTTACAGGACAAGGAATAAACGAGTCATTTCCAACAAAGAATAATTTACACGGTATTGAAACAACAATCCAGCTAATGGAGCGTTCGTTCAAGGGCTTGTTGTTTACGAATTTGGTGGATTTCGATTCCTTATACGGCCATCGCCGTGATCCTGCAGGTTATGCAGCTTGCCTGGAAGAGTTCGACAGCTATATTCCGGAGTTAATGAAGCGGACGGGAGACCGTGATTTGCTCATCATTACGGCGGACCACGGGAATGACCCAACGAGTCCGGGTACCGACCATACCCGGGAATACGTCCCGATTCTAATCTATAATCCTGTGCTCGCAGATCAGGCCGTCTCGCTCGGGACGAGAACCACCTTCGCGGATTTGGCGGCCACGATTGCCGATAACTTCGGGGTGGACAAGCCGGGAATCGGGGAGAGCTTCTTAGGGCAGCTGACCCGCAGCTAAGCAATCATCTAGTAAGGTTTCAAGGGCAAATTAACATTAGGGAGGACAATAACAATGAAAAAGACAATGAAAATGGCATTACCTCTGCTGCTCGTATTTATGCTGGTACTTACGGCATGCGGACAAAAAGCGGGAAATCAGAACACGGGAGCCGGGAACGGCCCGGCCGGCAATGATCAAAATATCAAGAAGCTTAAAGTGGGCATGGTTACTGACCTAGGCAGCGTCAACGATAAGTCCTTTAACCAAAGCGCCTGGGAAGCCCTGCAGCAGCTGAAGAAGGATTACGGCTTCGAAGTTAAATACCTTGAGCCGAAATCCGATGCGGACGTCGTACCGAACTTGAATCAATTCGTTAAAGCAAACTATGACCTGACATGGGCTACTGCCTTTACGCTGGCTGATGCGGTAACTCAGCTCGCTAACGAGAACCCGAATTCGATGTTCGGAATCGTGGACTCCGACCTGACATTGCCTAACGTTGCTTCGGTATCCTTCAAAGAGCAAGAAGGCTCTTTCCTGGTAGGGGTAATCGCAGGACTTACGACAAAGACGAACAAAATCGGCTTTGTCGGCGGTATGGAGATTCCGGTTATCAAACGCTTTGAAGTGGGCTTCCGCGAAGGGATTAAAGCGGTTAATCCGGATGCAAAATTGATCGTTAACTACACAGGTTTGTTCAACCGGGTCGATATGGGGAAATCGGCAGCCTCCACGATTTATAACGACGGGGCGGATATTATTTTCCATGCTGCGGGCTTAACAGGCAACGGAGTATTTAACGAAGCGAAAGAGCGCAACAGCAAGGGCGATAAAGTATGGGTGATCGGGGTCGACAAAGACCAATCCCTGATCTTCGGTGATGATGTAACATTAACTTCGATGGTGAAAAAAGTAGACGAAGCCGTTTACCAAATTTCCAAGAGCTTAGCGGAAGGCAATTTCCCGGCAGGTCAAGTGACGCTGATGGGTCTGAAGGAGAACGGTGTTGATATTGCTCCGACCTCCGATAAGAATGTTGATCCTGATGTGCTGGCTAAAGTCGAAGAGTATCGTCAGAAGATTATTAACGGCGAAATTGTTGTACCTGTAGAATAATAAAATTCGTCCCCTGCCGCCTTGGTGTGGTAGGGGACGGAAACTTTGATGGAGGGGTCTACTTTGACTAAGGCGGATATTGCATTAGAGCTGAAAGGAATCACGAAGAGATTCCCCGGAGTAGTGGCCAACGATTCGATCAGCTTTCAATTGAAACGCGGCGAAATCCATGCTTTGCTCGGCGAGAATGGTGCCGGGAAATCGACGTTGATGAGCATCGTATTCGGACTATACCAGCCGGATGAAGGTGAAATTTATGTTAACGGGCAGAAGGAAGTAATCGACAGCCCGAACAAGGCGATTGATCTGGGCATCGGAATGGTGCATCAGCATTTTAAATTGGTCGAGCCTTTCACGGTCACGGAGAATATCATTCTCGGGATGGAACCGAAGAAGGGAATGAAGATCGATATTAAAGGGGCCAGCGCACAGGTTAAAAAGCTCTCTGAACAATATAAGCTGGATATCGATCCGATGGCTACGATCGAATCGATCAGCGTTGGCATGCAGCAGCGGGTAGAGATCATTAAGACGCTTTACCGTGGGGCTGACATTCTTATTTTCGATGAGCCGACCGCCGTGCTTACTCCTCAAGAGATTAGCGAGCTGCTAGAGATTATGAGACGTCTTGTTGCCGAAGGCAAATCTATCGTACTGATTACGCATAAGCTTAAAGAAATTATGGAAATTGCCGACACTTGCACGATTATCCGCCGGGGCAAGGTCATTGAGAGTGTGGAAGTCGCTAAGACCAATCCGCAGGAACTGGCGGAGAAAATGGTAGGGAAAGCGGTTAACTTCAAGACGGAGAAGCAGGCTGCGAAACCTGAAGATGTACTGCTTGAGGTTAAGGACTTAGTAGTAGAAAGCGGAAAAGGGAAAAATGCGGTCGACGGACTGTCTTTCTCCGTACGCGCAGGAGAGATCGTCGGGATTGCCGGGGTCGACGGCAACGGCCAGACCGAGCTGATCGAAGCAATTACAGGCATGCGCAACATTAGATCTGGGGAAGTTCTGCTTCACGGCCAAAGCGTCACGAACCAATCCCCGCGCGTCATCTCGGAAAGCGGACTGTCCCATATTCCGCAGGACCGGCATAAACATGGACTCGTTCTGGACTTTACAGTCAGTGAAAATATAATTTTACAAACATATAATCACCCGGAGCTTAGCCAACGCGGCTTCATCAACGAGAAGGCGAGAGATGAGATGGCCGAGCGCCTCGTCAAGGAGTTTGACGTACGGACGCCAAGCATCGATACGAAAGTTCGCTCCATGTCTGGGGGCAACCAGCAGAAAATCATCATCGCCCGTGAAATCGATAAAAAACCGGAAGTGCTCATAGCGGCGCAGCCTACGCGGGGACTAGACGTTGGAGCCATCGAGTTTGTCCATAAGCAGCTCATAGCTCAGCGTGATCAAGGAAAAGCCGTGTTGCTTATATCCTTTGAGCTGGAGGAAATTCTGAATGTAGCCGACCGCATCCTCGTTCTGTTCGGAGGACAGATCGTGGGCGAGACGACCCCGGAATCAACGAATGATCGGCAGCTTGGATTGATGATGGCAGGCAAGCATGAAGGAGATGGCACACATGAATAAATTAATGAGTATTTTTAGGCGTGAATCTGCTGTTATTCCTGTTGTCTCTATTATTATCGGTCTAGTATTGGGAGCGCTGATCATGCTGCTCGGCGGATATGACCCGTTGCTCGCTTATGATTCATTGGTAACCAAAATATTCGGCAGCAGCTATGACATTGGAGAGGCGCTGCGTACGATCGTGCCTCTTGTCATGTGCGGTCTGGCGGTTGGCATCGCTTTTCGCTCCGGCCTATTTAATATCGGGGTGGATGGACAGATCATCATGGGTTCCGTCGGTGCACTGATCGTAGGGACGAAGCTGAGCCTGCCGGCGCCGTTTCACGCCATCGTCGCTGTTATTTTTGGCGGAATTCTTGGAGGATTATGGGGTGCACTGATAGGGTATATTAAGGCGAAGCGGGGCATCAATGAGGTTATTACCAGTATTATGTTCAACTTTATTGCGCTGTATTTGAGTCATTATTTGATTCGGAACTTCATGCCGCAGGCAGGAACACAGCGCTCTGCGATGATCCAGGAGTCTGCGAGCATTCAGATTGGCTGGTTGTCCGAGCTTATGGGCGGCGCCCGTATTCACTGGGGATTCCTGCTCACGATTCTTGCCGTCATCTTCTACTCCATTTATCTGAACAAGACAAAATGGGGTTACGAGCTTCGTGCGGTCGGGCTTAATCCGGATGCAGCCGAATATGCAGGGATGAATGTATCGAAAGTTATGGTGCGCACGATGTTTATTTCCGGCGTATTCGGAGGGCTGGTCGGTACATTCGAGGTGCTCGGCGTATTCAAATACATCGCCATTAACTCGGTGACCTCAGGTCTCGGGTTTGACGGGATCGCGGTAGCCCTGCTTGGCGGCAATTCCGCTCTCGGCGTGCTTCTCTCCGGAATGCTGATCGGGGCGCTGACTTACGGCTCGCAAGGCATGAGCTTTGGCGCAGAGGTACCGGGCGAGATCATTCGGATGGTTATCGGCTTCATTATCTTTTTTGTTGCCGCACCAGGCATTGTGAAGCTCTTCTTCCGTCCGCTATTTAATAAAATGGAGAAGAAGGTGTAAGGGATGGACATTATCAGCAATCTCATTAATGGGACGCTCGTATTCTCTACGGCCTTGATCTTTGCCGCCCTCGGAGGGCTCATCTCTGAGCGTTCGGGCGTCATTAATATTGGTCTTGAGGGCTTCATGGTGTCCGGAGCTTTCTTCTCCGCGGTCATTGCTTATTATGCAGAGACGGCAGGGTTGGGCAAGCTGTCGCCATGGATGGGCATTATCGGAGCTTTTGTGTTTACGGCGATTTTCTCCAGCATACACGCCATCGCCACGATCAGGTTCAAGGCGAATCAGGTGGTCAGCGGGGTCGTTATTAACATTCTCGCGGCAAGCTCGACCTTCTTCCTGGTGAAGCTGATCTTTGAGGGCTCGGCGGAGAGTCCGTTGCTGTCAACGGTGTTCCATAAGTTTAAAATTCCGCTGCTTGGAGATATTCCGTTCCTCGGGAATGCATTCTTCAACAACTATCCGACGACGTATATTGCGATTGCGTTCGTGATCATTATTTACTATGTCATCTACAGAACCGCGACTGGCCTAAGACTGCGTGCCGTCGGAGAACATCCCGGCGCTGCAGATACGGTAGGAGTCAAGGTCAACCGGATGCGCTACATGGCCGTAATTCTCAGCGGCTCGATTGCGGCGCTTGGCGGGGCGACCATCGTATTAACCTCGAACGGAAACTTCGCGTTCAATACGATTTCCGGACAAGGTTATATCGCGCTCGCCGCGGTTATTTTCGGTAAATGGAATCCAATTGGCGCGATGCTGGCTTCCTTGTTCTTTGGCTTGGCTCAAGCCGTTAAGGATCAGCTGCAAATCTTCGACTTTGCCGCCAGCATTCCGAACGAGTTCTTCTACATGCTGCCGTATCTATTGACCATGCTGGTCTTGATTGGCGCAGTAGGCAAGGCTCGTGCGCCGAAGGCTTTAGGGGAACCTTATGAGGTTGGGAAGCGATAGCCGCCGCGGCTCATAGCCGGGCATATAGCTGAAGATGAGGGCTGGAGTCGGTGTAGACCTCCAGCCCTTTTTTAAATGAATGGCAGTGCTAAATAAAGAGGTGTTCTTATTGGGAAGTAGATTGGAAAGATGGTTTGACCTGCAAGAGGAGAAAACCACGATTCGTACTGAAATGGTGGCAGGACTAACTACCTTTATGACCGTCGCTTATATCATTGCCGTGAACGGTGCTATTTTGAGCATGGTGGGGATGCCGTATGAGGCGGCAACGATCGTAACGGTCATCTGCTCCTTCATCGGCTGCATGCTGATGGCGCTGTGGGCTAATTCTCCCCTCGTTCTTGTTCCTGGCATGGGGGATAATGCGTTTTTTGTATTTACGCTCGTCTTCTCGATGGGGTTAACTTGGCAGCAGGCGCTTGCCGCAGTATTCGTCGCCGGGCTTGTATTCATGGTCACAACGGTAACGAAGTGGGCGGATTACTTATCACGGTCGATTCCGAAGTCAATGATTCATGCGATGACGGCAGGGATCGGATTTTTTATTGCTTTCTTGGGTTTGAAGAACGGCGGACTGATCATTGCCAGCGAGGGCACCTTTGTAACCCTAGCCAATCTGAGCGAGCCGCACGCACTTACGACGATATTGACGCTGGTCATTGCGCTGCCGTTATTTTTGCGGAATGTGAAAGGGAACTTCCTGATTGCAATCCTGGCGGGAACCGGCATCGGCGCCGCGCTGGGGATTGTGGATTTCACAGTGCTGAGAGATTTCAGCATCTCTTTCGGCGGTTACGGAGAGCTGTTCCTGGCACTGGACTTTAGTGGTATTGGCACCTTCCAGTTTTGGACGGCGGTGTTCTCGCTGTCGATGGTCATTATTTTTCAGAATATGGGGGCCCAGCTCGGCATGCTTCCGAATAAGTCGAAATTCAGAAGATCGTTTCAAGCCAATTCCTTCTCGGTGATCAGCGCAGGATTGCTCGGCTGCAGTCCGATGACGACGGCGGCGGAAGGGGCGACCGGCATTGCCTCCGGCGGAAGAACCGGACTTACCTCTCTAACCGCAGGGCTGTTGTTCATCCCCGCGCTATTCCTGGTGCCTTTGTTCAAAGTCATCCCCAGCAGTGCGATTGCGCCGGTGCTGATTATCGTGGGCTGCCTGATGATTATGTCGATCAAGGAAGTTCCTTTTGACGATTTTACCGAAGCCTTCCCGGCTTACATGATGCTGGCCATCATGCCATTGTCTTTCAGTATCGCGAACGGGATCGCGTTTGGCTTCATCGCCTACCCGATCGTGAAGTGGGTGACGGGCCGCCGGTCGGAAGTGTCGATGGCAATGTACCTCATCGCCTTCTTCTTCCTGCTCTATTTTATTTTGGGCTCGATGTAGAAGCTGATGAAAAACATGAGGGGCTGTCCCATAAGTCATCGTAGATGACGGGGAACGCCCCCTCTTATTGAATCGCCACTTTCGCTCATACATATGTCATGAACCGCTCGTGCAGCTCATCCATGCTTAGCAAGCCAATGTGATCTGGGAAACGGTCATCCTGCGTGCAGACGGACAATTTGTAACCGGGGCCGATCGGGTACTGCCTGAAGGAGCAGCCTCTGAATTCATTCAGGGTAGTCAGCTCGATCCGGCCGTCATTCCCGGCGCGCACGGTGAAGGAATCGAGCGGCATGGAGAGGCCCATGCCTGCGGCTTTTATGTAGCTCTCTTTGAGCGTCCACAGGTCAAAGAAATAGTTTAATTTCGCTTCCCCCCGCCGCAAATCGAGGTCAAGACATTCTTGCTCCGAGAAAAAACGCCCGGCGATGCTGAAGTCGATCTCCTCTACCTTTTCTACATCGATGCCGACCGGGGAGCCGGCTATGGCAGAAACTACCCATTCCCCGGAGTGGGAGTTATTGAAATACAGCCCGGAATTCTCTTCGAGCAGCGGTTTGCCATAAGCATTTTGAGTCAGCCGGATATCTTTGTTCCGGATGTTCAGCCAGCTGCAGATGAGGAGCCTCGACAGGAGGTCCGCTGCTAACGTTCTTAGCGCATCTTCCTTACGCCTGAATCTATGAATCCGCTCCTGCCTCTCGGGTGGAAGCGCTTGAACCAGCCTCCAAATAGGGAGCGAGTCGATATTTGTTTCCAGCCGGACACCGTAGATTTCTATCATATGCTTGTCCCACCTATGTTCATTTCAATTTTCATACTCTTCCATTATAGCAACACCCAGTATTTTACTCCAAAGTCATTCCTCCCCTGAACGCTCCGTGATAAGATATAAATGAATCTAACAAGAGCTTATAGCTGGGAAGAGTGGGGAAACAGTTTGAAGAAGAGAATTCTGATCCGGGTTAGTGCCTTGGTGGTCATCATTTGTGCAATAAGCATGCTGGGCGCCTGTTCGACGGGTGTTTACAAAGAATCTATCCATTGGAAGGAAATGATAGCGAACAACACCAAGGGCTACCTCCTAGTCGATAAGGGAAGGTACGAGGAGGCGATCGAGTATTTGGAGGAGGCGGTAGAGCACGCTTATGAAATAGAGCCGGCTCTCGTTGATCTGGATCGCGAAATAAAGCTGGATGAGCCTATGGGAGCTCCATTCAATAATTTGAGCTGGGCCTACAATGAGCTGGAGGATTACGAGAAGAGCCTTGAATATATCGAGAAGTCGCTCCTTATCGTACCGAACAGAGACATGGAATACGTGAATAAGGGCAATGCTCTGTACGGCTTGTATCGGTATGAAGAGGCGCTTGAGAGCTTCAATCAGGCTCTTGAACTGGGCGATGAGAAATACGCTTATTACGGCAAAGGCAGAGTATTGTTCGATCTGGAGCGGTATGAAGAAGCGCTGGAGCAGTTCGACATATATATCGGCTTAGACGATACGGATATGGATGGGTACGAAATGAAGGCATACGCCCTTCTCTGGCTAGACCGGTATGAGGAGGCGAGCAAGCTTGTTGATGGTTTGATCCGGGAGGAGCCAGATAATTATGATGCGTACCGCATCAAAGCGGCCGTGCTCGAGGATTTGGACGATTTGGACATTCTTGCTGAGCATTATAACGGCATGATCGACAAGTTTCCCGATCATATGGACGTCTACGTACAAATGATAGAGTCCTATACCATGCTGGGCGATTTGGACCGGGCGAAGAACAGCTATGATGCGGCCGTCCAGAAGGATAAGAACTTTGCAGATATACATATAGCTATGGGGGATGTTTATATGGAGCAATCCATGTATGTCCAGGCTGCCAAATATTATGATCAGGCCGTCGAGCTCAATCCTCTGGATGAGGATAGCAGTATCAGCAAATTGAGGGCGCTGTACAACGGCCGCAGAAATTACCAGTGTATCGCCTTTGGCGATGAGGTTATGAAGCGCAAGGTCAATTCTTCGCTGATCCCCTGGTTTACGGGAGAGTGCCATTTCGACTTGGATCATTATGACGAAGCCATTCAGGCCATGGAGCAAGTGATCAAGCTTGATCCTGAGGATGACGAGGCTTATGCCATGATCGCCTACTCCTACTTTATGAAGGAGGACTATGATCTTGCGGAAGAGTTCTGCGAGAAGAGCCTGGAGATCTACTCCGGCAATTCGACGGCCCTGCATATCCAAGATGCAATACAAGATAGCCGCAGGCCGCTTGGGGAGCGGGTCAAAAGTTTTTTCAAGGATAATTATTTATACATAAGTAGTGTTCCGGACATGGATGAAATTTTATCCGAGCTGGATAAAGAACATATGACGCCGGCGGAAATCGCCAAGATTATTGGCCGAGCCCAGTATAAGAGTGATGCATTTACCGCCGTTATTTATGGGGAGGAATACGATCGGTTAACAGTACCTTACGGTCAGGACGTGATCTATGAAGATCAAGGGTCCATCGCCTATTTCCGTATTCATGAATTCAATCATAATACCGACGACCGTTTTATTGAAGAACTCGACCGCATTGCCGACCCCGAAACGAAGAAGCTGGTTATTGATTTGCGCGGGAATACGGGGGGGAATATGGATAGCGCGAATCATATTCTGGATGCGCTGCTGCCGGAATGCGTGACTAGCATGCTGATCGAGCGGGACGGCTATGCGGACAGCTATTATTCAAATCCCGATTATGTGCCTTTTAAGCAAATTTATGTGTTGGTCGATGGCAATACGGCGAGTGCCTCAGAGCTGCTGACCATGGGGCTGAGTACGTATTTGCCCAACGTGACCGTGGTAGGTCAGAAAACTTACGGTAAAGGAGTCGGGCAGCGCGTATTCGAGGACAAGCAGAACAAATTGATGATCCTTGCGGTAAATCACTACTGGAATGTCCGGCAGAACAATATTATGAACTCCTATATTTCTCCAGATATTTACGTAAAAGGCTCCGCGCTGGAAGAGTATATGAAGCCCGTTAGAGCAGGCCGTTAGAACGGGGGCCGGGCATCCGGGGAAACCGTGTCGCTGATATTGTGGTAAAGTTAAATGGAAGAACTGACGAGGAGGGCTACTACATGCAAAATCATGCAGATCATGAGGCATTGCCGCCGAAAACCTGTTCGATTGAACGGCTAGTG
Organism: Paenibacillus woosongensis; assembly: GCF_030122845.1. Classification (NCBI taxonomy): domain Bacteria; kingdom Bacillati; phylum Bacillota; class Bacilli; order Caryophanales; family Paenibacillaceae; genus Paenibacillus; species Paenibacillus woosongensis. The sequence goes on along the minus strand of NZ_CP126084.1, from coordinate 5,068,484 downwards.
ACTTTGCCGGAGGATGTGGAGAAAGTGCTGGCAGGCCGGAAGACGGCAACCCGCCGCAATGGCCGGTACGCCGATGTGGGGGAAGTGATGACGCTGAAGGGGCGGGATTTTGTAGTAGAGCAGGTCTATTCCCAGACCCTTGGCGATCTGACCGAAGAGCAAGCCCAGCAGGAAGGATACAACAATTTGGAGGAATACAAGCAGTCGATTTTGTCCATTCATCCCGGCATGCGCTGGGTACCGACGATGCGAGTATGGGTTCACGAGTTCAACCCTGTGCAGAAGTAAGTAAATGTAGATAGGCTGTATGCAGTACGCTAGAATGAAATCGCTCTTCATCGATGTGACAAGCAGATGGAGGGCGATTTTTTCTTGGCGGATAGAGGGGTTATAGCAGCAGAAAATGAAGCTGGAGGTCAGTAGGAAATGGTCAAGGTATATAAAAGCAAGCGTGCCGAGCAGCAGGTGCTTCAATCCTACCAAAGCATATTAGAAATGTGGCCTGTAGATTTCCAGGAGCAGCGCATCCCGACAAAGTATGGAATAACTCACTGCATTATTTCGGGTACTCCCGATCGTCCTCCGTTATTACTGTTTCATGGGGTAGGGGATAATTCGGCGGTGATGTGGGCTCTGAATATTGAAGAACTGTCCCGGCATTTTTATTGCATCGCGGTGGATACTCTAGGCGGCCCGGGCAAGAGCATACCGAACGAGTATTTTACTAGAAGCGGCTTCGATCAGGTGGATTGGATCAATCAAATTATCGATCATTTTCAGTATGAGCGCGTCCATTTGGCTGGGGTATCGAACGGGGCATATATGGCGTACAACTACACGGTTACTCATAGTCACAGAGTACATCGAACCGTCTGTATGGAAGGTGGTATGGTGACGAAGCCATTTAAGACGATGGTGCGAACGCTGTTGATGATGTTCCCGGAAATTTGCATTCCCACTCATCAAAATTTGCTTCGCATCTTGAAAAAGCTTAGTTCGCCCCATTCCGGGGTTTTCACGCAATATCCTTGGCTGGGGGATCATTTGGCACTGCTTATGAAGAGCCATAATCAGCAGGCGATGTTTGTGCATAAGGTAGAGAAATACAACCGGGAAGAGGGTTGCGCGGCGGGAAGCAAGCTATATTTTCTCGTGGCAGAACATCGGATTGAGCTGCAGCGGGATTTCCTGAGAATATTGGACGAAGGGAAATTTCAGTATAAGATCATTTCCAATGCGGGTCATGGAATTAACCATGAACAGCCCGAACGGGTAAATGAAGAAGTCGTAGGCTTCTTGTTAGAGGAGAGCAAGCGAATGAAAAGGGGCTGATCCCTCGGCTATACAGCCGGGAATTCAGCCCTGAAAAGCTTCTGTTGTTCATATTATGGAATTTCTACGATTAACACTTCATCACCGATCATATTCCTAGCGTAATCCCCGATTCCGTACAATGTAATCTCGAACTGATCGCCAGGCTGCAGAGGATAATATCTAAAAGCCTCGTCCTTTAAAATAATAACTACATTCCCATTATGAATACTTGGAGTGAAGTGTTCAAAAGGCATAAGATCATAGCTGCTGCCGCTGCTGTTCACCGGCACATGTGAAATGTTTATTTCGAAGCTGTCATACCAAACCAGTGGCTCGCTCGCGGTAATTGTAATTACTCCATCGCTGTAGACGCTGTCCGTGACCGTCGGCGGTGCTGCATCCATGATGACAGGCAGGATAGTGCTGCTGAGTTCGGTTTCATTTTCAAAGAGAGTGAGCTTTAAGGAAGCTGCAGTGTCCTCATCTGCGCCCGCTTTAAGAAGAATCTGCACTCCGCGCTCAGTCTCTTGAGCTTCAATAAGCTCAGACTCTGAGGAAATCTGAATATAGCCGACTGTTGTCCCATCTTCCAATATGAGGAAATGACCCTCCTGAGGGTTGTATTGCAGCGAGAGCGGTTCTTCTTCTCGTTGAACTTGGAAGAAGCTGTTGATATTGCGATCCGTGTAAGGGTCATTATCCTCTATCATAGAATCATCCACAATAGTTACGATGCCTTCATCGTAAACATAAGTGGGGTTAAGTACAAAGATGGCTCCCGGTGCTAGGGTTAAAGATAGAGGCTGCTTTAGTTCTATGTCCGAGCTAGCTCTGGATAGATTTCCGGCTCGATCCACGGCAAATACGTTGTAGATTCCAGCCTCTAACTGAGCCGTTTCAAGCGGTGTTGGGGTGTTGGCGGTAGTAACTTGTACCTTTTTCGCGAGGCCTTCAGCTACGAGTACTTCCAGTTCTGCTCGATCTGACGATGGATATCCTCTCGGAATAAGGTATAAATAGCCGATTTCATTGCTGGCTGCGATTAGGCTGCTGCCAATAAACACAGGTGTATCCGATAGAATACTCACAACAGGTGCAGTCGTATCTCTTTCACTTCCGCTGCCTCCGCTTCCGGAGCCTGATCCTGAGCTGCCGGTATTTCCTGATGGTGCTGGTTTCTCGGTCTCGGGTGTTGTAGGCGCTGAAGGTTCATTTGGCGAAGGAGGGGTATCCCCATCTGGCGGTGTGGTAGGATTTTGCTGGGAATGGCGCTGCTCTTCGATATTCCGTATGAACTTATTGGCTACGAGAGCCACGGATTGGCGGTCAGCACTCTGGAGCGGGCTAAAGCTGCCATCGGTGTTGCCCTTGATGAGTCCCAATTCGACAGCTGCGGCTACCGCATCTTTGGCATAGCTGGAGATATCGTCCTTATCGGTGAAGGTAAGTTTGTCCCCCTTACCGCTAACATCTACCCCGAGAGCCCGGGTGAAGATGACGGCCATATCCTGCCGTGATAAACTGTCGCCATTGCCGAATTGATGGTTGCCGTATCCGTGAATAAGTCCAGCTTGTACTGCGGCCTCGACGGCTGCAAAAGAATAATGGCCTGGAGGGACATCGCTAAATGTTGCTGCTGCTGGCGCACTGTTCACATCCAGCCCTAGAGACTTGGCGAGAATGATCGCGAAATCCTGCCTTTGGATACGTCCAGTTGGATCGAATCTTCCGTCACCATGGCCATTAATAATTCCTTTATCAACCAGCTCTTGAATGGCATCCTTCGCATAAGAGCCGTTGATATCCGTAATGAACGTTGTCGCGAACGCTGGTGACGCTAATGTGCCAAGCAATGCTGCCGCAGTGATGACTTTGGCAAAAAGCTTCTTGTTCAAATTCAAAACTCCTTTTGAAATTATGTATATTTTGTGTCTTTATTAACCATCATAGAGTAACCATCTATATCTGGCAATTATTTTATGCTAGTTTTGAGTTGTTTCTGTCTCGGAAAGTATACCTTTGGCTGTTCTACATATTGTGCGGTTTTTCCCTGTACAATTGCTCAATCCGGGCTTGTTGTTCCAGACAGGACAGGTATAATGGGGATGAATCATTCCATTACCAACAGTTGGAGGTTTATCATGCACACGAAGCAAAGTTTGATGGATCAGCTTGAAAGCGCTGGCATTGACCGGCATGGCACAGTGCTGATGCATTCATCCATGAAAAGTATCGGCGAAGTGGATGGAGGAGCGGACACGGTGCTGGATGCTCTTTCGGAATATATGAAAGACGGGCTGTTAGTTTTGCCTACCCACACCTGGTCTTATATTAATAAGGATAATCCCAAATTTTATGTCGAGACCTCAGAGGTCTGCGTCGGCATACTCCCTGAATTGTTCCGCAAGCGCCCGGGCGTGGTCCGTTCCTGGCATCCGACACATTCCGTGGCGGCGCTGGGCAAGGATGCGGCCGAGTTTACCGCCGGCGATGAACGCTGGGATACGCCATGTCACCGGGAGTCCGCCTGGGGCCGCCTGCTGGACCGCAAAGCGACGATTCTGCTCGTCGGGGTCGATCTGCGCAGAAATACGTTCATTCACGGCATTGAGGAATGGGTCGATATCCAAGGAAGGATGACGGACGACCATGAGCAGCTGTATACGGTGCTCCCGGACGGCAGAGAAATCTTAGTTCCATCCCGCCGACACTGCGGCCTGTCCTGGTCGGAGCATTTCTGGAAAGTTGAAGGTGTGCTCGAGGAACAGGGAGCGCTCTATCGGGCCCGTCTAGGCGATGCCGAGGTTTTAGTGTGCGATACGGTGAAAACAACGGATATCCTTTCGGATATGCTGCGGGAGAACCCGGATTTATTCTCGGATAACGAGCCTTTGGCAAAGTAAGGAGAAGAAGGGGATCTATCGTAAAAAGCCGGCTGCGTTTTGCAGTCGGCTTATTTCCGGTTATTTTCTGTTAATGGGAATCCAAATCTCGCAAAGATAATCTTCAGCCGAGATGTCTCCTGGCGAGTAGACTTCCAGCTCTGGCACATCACTTGCCACCTCATACCCGGTAGCTGGGAACCACTCCTGAAAAATCCGTTCAAACACGTGCTGAATGGCACCGGGGACCGGACCGACAGCATTGAAAACCGCCCATGTCGAACGGGGAATTGTCGCAAGGGAGAAGCCCTCCACAGAAGCATTTAAATCCGTTGGAACGGCAATCATATAAGTGAAATCGCCGGTTTCGGGCTGCATATTCATGCAGGCGCCGAGGAAATTGCCGCCGTTGCCCAACGAGCTGAGCTTCCCGATCGAACCATTCTGGTGGCACTCCTGCCAGAATCTACTGATCTGTCCCTTGTCATCACATTTCACTTCAATCGGCATGCCAATGACGTTAAAAGCCTCTTTATCGATCATTTTGTAATCCATGTCTTGATCTCCTTTCAGTGATAAGTGGAAGGAAATGCGTGGAAAGGCCTTTAGACGGATACCCGGACGGCGGGCCTCCGAAGGCGGGACACCATGAATTTTGCGAAAAGCTTTCGTAAAAGACTCCGGGGAATCGTAGCCGTACTTCAGCGCCACATCGATTACTTTAGAGGATGTCGTCGCGAGCTCCTGTGCAGCTAGCGTCAACTTTCGCTTACGCGTATACTCGGCTACCGTCATACCGGTCAATATAAGGAACATTCGTTGAAAATGAAATGGAGATACGCAGGCCGCCTTGGCTATTTCATCGATGCTCAACCGTCCCTCCAGCCTTTGCTCGATTAGCTCTAGTGCTTGCTTTATACGCAATAGCCCTTCCAAATACATGACCTCCTTATGCGTATCATCGTATCACCCTGGGCAGGGTTTTACCTGTCTTTTCATGCTATTAGTGAACAGATTCTATACAGAGTCATTTAGCTATATGGTAACTATTTATATAGTACTTTAATTTTATGGGGATGAGAATTCGGCTGGGGTATCTCTTCGACAAGAAACAACATATTTTGTATAAGCCATGTAGTAAAATACTACCCATTAAGCGACTGATCATTTCATGGATGGGGAGAGGTGGCAATGGAACAAGTAAATGAGGCGCTGGTTGTAACAAAGCAGGCTTTCAGCGCGATTGGGCTGCGTTGGGAGGGAACGTTTGCTGAGGCGGGAGAGGGCGGCATACGCGCAATTCATCAGGAACTGCAGCGGCGGCGCGGGGAGATCCGGGGAATCGTAGATCTTGAAAATTTCTACGGCTTATCTTATCATGCCTATCCGGGCGGAATTGGATTTGAGCACTGCGCGGTATTTGAGGTGGCTGATGCCGATGAACAGGTGCCGGAAGGCATGATTAAGGTTCACGTTCCGGCGATGAAATACGCGAAGTACGAGCACCGGGCCGAGCAGAATATCGGGGAATCGTACAGCAGCATATATGCTTGGATCGAGCAACAAGGATTTAAGTTGCTTCCGCAGGAAGGCGAGGAGCTGACGCATTTTGAAATATACCCGAGCGAGCAGGATCCTTACAGCACGAGCCCCCAATTTACAATCATGATCCCTGTGCTGGAGAAATAGCTTTATCTCATTTGCCCCCTTAATAGGATGAGCCTGTATAAAAACGCCGCGAGGCGTTTTTTTAAATATAAGAGGGGGAGTCTAGGCTTTGGAGTTTCCGGGCGGCCGTTAACGGACCGTGGTTCCGCTATTTTGTCGGAAATGGGGTAAAACATGGAGCTCACGGACCCTGGTTCCGCTATTCCGCTCAAGTAAAGGTCAAAGGCAGCGTATTTTCACAAATAAAGGATCCTAAGTCCTTTAGGATCCTAATTCATGGTGGGAGTTGGAAATAGCGGAACTCCTGTCCGTTAAGTATGATCACCTGACCTGCCGCCTGCCGCTCAGCGAACTAGCGATGAAACCTCCGTTTTACATACCGTTGATCATTTGGTGTAGAGGTTTCGGGGACAGTAATTTATAATAGGAGCTTGGGACGGGACACCAAGACTTAATTAGTGAGGTAGGTAAATATGAACGCGATAGAAGTGCAGGATTTGCGCAAAGCATTTAAAATACAAAAAAACCGCGAAGGCCTCAAAGGAGCTTTTGCGGACTTGTTTAAGCGGCAGTACCAGGAGGTCGTTGCCGTGAAAGACATTACGTTCGCCATTCCTCAAGGCGAAATATGCGGCTATATCGGAGAGAACGGCGCAGGCAAATCGACGACCATCAAGATGCTCACCGGCATACTGGTGCCGACCTCCGGCAGCCTCACCGTCGGCGGCTACGTTCCCTACGAAGAACGGGAGCGGTTCGTGCAAAATATCGGCGTCGTTTTCGGGCAGCGCAGCCAGCTGTGGTGGGACATCGGCGTCATCGAATCGTTCCAGCTGCTGCGGAAGGTGTACCGCGTATCCGAGCAGGATTTCAAAAAGCGGCTGGACGAGCTCGTGGAGCGCCTGAATCTCCAGGATCTGCTGAACCGTCCGGTGCGCAAGCTTAGCCTGGGGCAGCGCATGCGCTGCGAGCTGGTCGCCGCCCTGCTGCATAACCCGTCGATCCTGTTCCTCGACGAGCCGACGATTGGGCTCGATATTGTCGTGAAATCGGAAATTCGCGACTTCCTGAAGGATATGAACCGCGAGCACGGTACGACGATCCTGCTGACGACGCATGATTTGCAGGATATCGAGGCGCTTTGCTCCCGCGTCATCATGCTGGATGACGGGCGAATCATTTACGACGGCGGCCTGGAGGAGCTGAAGCAGCGCTGGGGAACGGGGCGCGAGGTGCTATTTCAATTCGGGAGAGCGACGAAGCTGGAGACGCTGCGGCAGTGGACCGCAGGGCTGGCCGTGGAATGGTCAGCCGAGAACGATCTCAATGCCAAGGTCTGGATTCCGCTGGAGCTTAATGTATCCGATGTGCTCGGACGGGTAGTGGGTCAGGCAGACATTACGGATATCAAAATCATTGAGACGAATACCGATGAAATCGTGCGCAGCATATATCAATCCGGTTCGGCGGAGAAGGCCGAAGAAGCGCTTGATTCCCTGGCGGATGGTACCAAAGAGGTCAGCCATGTCTAAGCGTTTAGCATCCGAGCAGTCTTCGTCCAGACCGACCCGCCCGGAAGAACGGAAGCCGCGTTATAGCGGAAAGCGTCTGCTGCTTGACGCATATTTGGATTTTATCCGCATCCGCTTCCTGACCATGCTTGCATACCGAATTAATTACTACACCGGTATTCTAATCTATACTCTCAATATCGGGGTCAACTATTTCACCTGGAAAGCCATCTATGGCGACGGTGATTCCTTGGGCGGCTTTACCGCCGTGCAGATGACGACGTATGTTGCAGTATCCTGGATGGCCAGGGCATTTTATTTCAACAATCTGGACCGGGAAATCTCGTCCGATATCCGCGACGGCAGCATTGCCATCCAGTTCATACGTCCCTATAACTATGTATTTGCCAAAATGATGCAGGGGCTTGGGGAAGGCATGTTCCGCTTCCTGCTGTTCATGATTCCCGGCATGGCCATCGCTATGCTCCTGTTCCCGGTGCAGCTGCCAACCGCCCCGTCGGCATGGGCTGGCTTTCTTGTCATGCTGATCTTCAGCTTCCTGATCAATTCGCAGATTAATGTCATAACAGGCCTCTCGGCCTTCTTTATCGAGAATAATGAAGGCGTTATGCGGATGAAGCGGGTCCTCGTCGATCTCTTCTCAGGGCTTATCGTACCGATCAGCCTGTTCCCTGGCTGGCTGTCCAAAGTGCTTGAGGTGCTGCCTTTTCAGGCGATCACCTATTTGCCGGGCTCCGTCTTTACGGGCCGAGTGCAGGGCGTAGGCATCTGGAACGTGCTGGGCATTCAGGTGTTCTGGTTCGCGGCTTTAATCATCCCGATGATTCTGTTATACCGGGCAGCGCGGCAGCGCCTGTTCGTGCAAGGAGGTTGACGAGAGGTATGACGAGGATGTTGTACTACCTAGGCTTGATTCTAGAATATTTTAAAAATTACATGAAAACCCGGCTTACTTATCGCGCCGATTTTTGGGTCGAGGTGATCTCGGATTTGCTGTTCCAGGCGACGAACTTTATTTTCATCCTGGTCGTGTTCATGCACACTGACAGCCTGGGCGGCTGGAGCCAAAACGAGGTGATATTCGTCTACGGCTTCTTTATGGTGCCATATGCCGTGTTCAGTTGCTTCGTCAATATGTGGAATTTCAGCGAACGCTATATCGTCAAAGGGGAGATGGACCGCGTGCTGACGCGTCCGGCGCATCATTTATTTCAAATTTTCCTTGAAAATATCGACCCGCCAGCTCTGATCGGCGGCCTCGTCGGCATCATCATTATGGTGATTAGCGGCGGGCAGCTCGGCCTTCCGCTGGAATGGTGGACCATTCCGGCGCTGATTATTCTGACGTTGAGCGCGGTCGCCATTTATGCAGGGATCTACACCGCGCTTACCTCATTGTCGTTCTATTCAGACGCACCAACTGGGATCCTGCCGCTGATGTTCAATATACAGAACTATGGGCGCTATCCCATAACGATTTATAACCGGGCGATCCAAATTTTACTGACATGGGTCATCCCGTTCGCCTTCGTCGGTATTTATCCGGCTGCTCTATTCTTGCAGCGGGAAGAGATGACGAGCATGGCCCTGCTTACTCCGGTGATGGGGGGAATCTTCCTCACAATCGGTCTGCTGGCATGGAACATGGGGGTCAGACGCTATAAAGGTGCAGGCTCTTAAGGCGTTGAATTTCGGGGGCGGCATGTGGTTGACCGCCCTCGAGGCCCCAGGAACTGGCGCGCTGCGGAAAGAAGCCGTCAGCCTGTACGCCGTTCCCAGCCGCCGGAGTAAATCCATTATGCATAAACACCCCGCTAAAGCAATTAGCGGGGTGTTTGCTATGTCGTCTTATCCTGCTTCATTTATTGTGCAGTAACGCCGGCGCAATCCGGTCAATCCTGTTCGTCCAGATCCCGCCGGTATAGCCTTTGGGAAGCCTTGTTAAATCCTCTACGGTATCAAATCCTTCCGACCACTCCCCGCTGCCTGCGACAACGATTACCCGCGTACCGGCGTCATCCATCCGGTTAAGAAATTTATTTGGCCACCCCCATAGCCACGGAGCGAACTTCAAGGGGATATGTAGCTGCGTGTTTCTGCAGGCCGAAGGCATATAACCGCTCCAACCGACCCCTTCGTACGCAAGCAGACAGCTTTTGAGTGTAGCCTTTGACATTACTCTCAGCCCGGGCAATTCCCCCTGCAAGGCAGCTATAGGTTCATCGCCTCCATAAACTGTCAGGTCATGCAAACGATCCTCTGGCAGATCCGCAAGATATTGCGCGAGCTGGCGGCCCTCCTCCGGGTCATTGCTTTTAATATGAAGCAGGAAAGTTCCTTTCGGAAAATGCTCCAGCACCTCATCCAGCGACGGCATCAACCCAATGCCTTTCCCGCGAAAAGGGTATGTCGCGCCGTTATCCGCCGTGTAGCCGTAGCCGATATCGATATCCTTCAGCTCATCCATCGTATAATCACCGACCATGCCCTGCACGTTCGTCCGGCATTCCAGTGTCCAGTCATGGAACACGGCGAATTGGCCATCCTTGGTCGGCTTAATATCCAGTTCCACCATGTCCGCTCCGGCATCGAAGGCAGCCTGCATGGAAGGGATGGTGTTCTCCAGGTAAGGGTGCTCCGGCTCGAAAATTCGGGTGGCCGTGCAAGTATCTCCCTCCATGCCCTCCATGCTGAACGTTTGACCAAGACCGCGGTGCGCCAGCAGGAAAGGTGACCCGCTGCGCTCCTTAGTCAGCAGGGAGGTATTGTTCAAATAGATCACTGCTGACAAAATAAGCACAACTACTAATATGCGTTGCCATCTTTTTGTGAGCCTCATCTTCCTATCTCCAATCTTCGGCTAAATGAAGAATGCTGCGCAACGTCTGATCCAGCCGGGGAAATTTGAACTCATAGCCTTCCTGCTCTAATCGCTCTGGAATCACCCAGCGGCTCTTTAGAATTAATTCGGTTTCCGTCTGAATCATGACGGCGCCAAGCTCCAGCAGCCATTTCGGCGAAGGCAGACCGAATTTGCGGTTCATCGCCCGCCGCATTTCGCTCATGAGCTCCCGGTTGGTGACAGGGTTCGGAGAGGCGCAATTGAACACGCCGCTCAAATCCTCCCTGGCCTGCAGAAACGAAATAATGCCGTAAATGTCCTCGATATGAATCCAGCTGAACCGCTGGGTTCCCGGGCCTTGGATGCCGCCAAGCCCGAAGCGGACGAGGTTTTTGTACGGCGTCATGACGCCCCCGCCTTCTCCAAGAACGATGGAAATCCGCAGCGCCGCTTGTCTGGTTGCCGGCAATTTAAAGGCAAAAAAGGTCTGCTCCCATGCTTGGGCCACCTCGACGGAGAAGCCAGTTCCGATCTCGCCGCCAGCTTCCGTCATGGGCCGATCCTCCGCATGTCTGTAGATCGTGGCCGTGCTGGAATTGATCCAGAGGGCAGGCGGCTGCTTGCAGGCAAGCACGGCAGCGCCGAGAAGCTGGGTCGTCTCCGTACGTGAGTCCATGATGGCCTTTTTATTCTTGTCGGTATAACGGCAGTCGACGGATTTTCCCGCCAGATTGATCAGCATGTCCGCCTGCTCCAACGCATGTACAATTCCCTTGTGGTCCCGCCATGATATATGGCCTGGCTGTCTAGAAATATGTATGATTTCATACCCCTGCTGCTGATACTTCTTACTGAGATAAGTTCCGATGAAGCCAGTTCCTCCAGCCAAGACGATTTTTCCGGTCATAAGCGCAAACAACTCCGTTTCTACCCTGAAGGGTTCCCTAGAAATTGACTAAATCGCCGTCCATTTAATTATGTAGACGTTAACAGGGTCACAAAGTTACACTTTCGGATATATTTCTCATGAAATAGAGCCTTGTTTTCATAAAAAAGATTTGGGACAATAATAATCAGAATTTGAAGTTCTGAAAAGAGGAAAATATGATGAATATATCATCCATTTATGGATTTACGTTAGATCAGCTGATCGCCTGGCTGGAGGAGCGGGGACACAAGAAATCACGCGCGCTCCAGGTATGGGATTGGCTTTACCGCAAACGGGTACACAGCTTCGCGGATATGAATGATGTCAAGCCTGAGGTTGTTGCGCTGCTGGAAGAGAATTTCGTGATGGAGACGCTGACAGAACAGGTAAAGCAGCAGTCTGCGGACGGAACGGTCAAGTTTCTCTTTAAACTGGCGGACGGGAATCTGATTGAGACGGTGTTGATGCGGCATAAGTTCGGTCTCTCTGTCTGCGTCACCACTCAGGTCGGCTGCAATATCGGCTGCAGTTTCTGCGCGAGCGGATTGCTGAAGAAGAGCCGTGATTTAACGAGCGCAGAAATCGTGGAACAAATCATGAAAGTACAGTTCCATTTGGATGAAGCTGGACAGGAGGAACGGGTAAGCCATATCGTCGTTATGGGCATCGGCGAGCCGTTTGATAACTTTACGAACGTATCCAACTTTATTCGCACGGTGAAGGACCACAAGGGTCTGGCCATCGGGCCTCGCCGCATTACCGTATCCACAAGCGGCCTCGCGGACAAAATCATTGAGTTTGCCGACTCCGATCTGAAGGTCAACCTGGCGATTTCACTGCATGCCCCCAACAATGAGCTGCGGACGCGCATCATGAAGATCAACAAGGCCATTCCGATCGAAAGGCTGATGGAGGCTATAGATTACTATTTGGCAAAATCGAACCGGAAGGTGACCTTGGAATACATTTTGCTAAGAGACGTAAACGACGGAACAGAGCATGCGCAGGAGCTCGCCGAGCTGATTGGCGACCGGCGAAACGGGGTTACAGTCAACCTCATTCCATATAACCCGGTCGATGAACACGGCCAATACCAGAGAAGCCGCAAGGAGTCGATCCTGGCCTTTTACGATGTGATGAAGAAGCAGGGAATCAACTGCAGCGTCCGCCTGGAGCACGGCACGGATATCGATGCCGCCTGCGGTCAACTGCGGAGCAAGCAAATTAAGAAGGACAGAAGAATATCTTAAGTAGACCTAAGCCGTTACCGTCCCTCATTCTCCTCATAAACTAATATGTGATCTAAAAAAGGAGGATGAGGGTTGTGGTTGAAGCCTATTATACTTGTTTGCACTGCAAAGATAAGAGGGTTCGCATTCTAACCATAGATGGACAGCAGTATACAGGGACGATAACGAATGTAGACTACCAAAATGTTTATTTGCGTCCCGATGGTAGGGGCGTCGTTAGAACCTCGGCCTTTCGCCCGGGATTTTTCGGCAATGAGATTCTGACGTTAAGCCTGTTCACGCTGCTCGCAATTGCACTAATTTAAATTTAACCCGCAAGACTCTCCTTTCCTAAAAGGAGAGTTTTTTGCCTTCTTTTACATATATGGAACCCTTCCGGGTTATAAATGAAATACTTACAGCGCGTTAAGAAAATATAGGATAAAATAATAATGGAAGTCCAAAGTTTGGGCCTTAGGTATCATGAAAATGGAACAAGAGGGGTTTAGACCCAAGTAGGAGAAGGTGAAAGTAATGACCGTATGGCACTATAGCTGGACAAAGCTGCTGATGGTATTCATGGTAGTTATTTTAGGATTATCCGCAGCTGTCACCGTGTATTCCAAGGGGGAGGCCGTGAAGAGTGTGGGCTCGTCCACAGAGGAATTTATTACGAAGCATATGACAAATGCAAATGGAACTTTAGCCACTTATTTGCAGCCGGGAGCCTCCACTGATCCGGATATCGTGGCTGGGCGCGAGGCGCTTTCCGAGTCATTGGGATTTTGGATGCAGTATGCCGTAAAGAAGCGGGATCAAGCGTTGTTTGAACGCAGCTATGAGGTGCTGAACAGCCGATTTTTGACGTCGGAGAAGTATATTGTCTGGAAGATAGAGTCGGATGGCCGGGTGAAGGTAAATACGAATGCGCTTGGTGACGATTTCCGTATTATCGGCAGTCTGCTAGAGGCATCACAGCTTTGGAAAAAAGACGAATATTTAGCTGCGGCAAGAGAAATATCGGACACACTGCAGATGCATGTGCAGAACAACGGCTATTTCGTCGATTTCCACGACTTTGCGAGGGATGAATCCCCTACAACGCTGAGCCTGGTTTATGTGAATATAGCGGTGCTTAAGCTGATGAAGGATCACCAGCTTATCGATTCGGGCACTTACGAGCAATACGTTCGCTTACTCTCCGAAATGCCGGATGACGGCGTGTTCTTTCCGGTCACCTACGATGTTCAGGAGCAGAAATATGCATACGGCGACGATGTTAATCTCATCGATCAATTAATGATAGGCATTCACCGTGCAGAGCTGGGCAAGAAGCCGACCCCCCTTATCTCATTCCTGAAGAAGGAGCTCAGCCAGCAGAAAAGCATTAAAGGACGCTATAACCGGGCAACCCGCACGGCGGAGGTCTCTTACGAATCGCCATCGGTGTATGGTCTTGCCATACTGCTAGCCTTGGAATGCGGGGATAAGGAATGGGCCAAGCAGTTGAGCAAACAAATGATATCCCTTAAAAATAAGGACACATCCTTTTCTGGCGGGTATGTTTTTAACAAGAACACCCATTTTTTTGATAATATTCTTCCTTTACTTGCCGAGACAGCTTTGCAAAATCCTTAATTTAGGGTAATTGTTCAGAAAGTGTATAGTTTGAATCTGTAGAATATAGTATTAAAAGATCGAAATATACGGCACTTCCCGTATGAGGCTTTATATGGGAATGCCTATTTTTTTACATCCATGGATTGTAAGCCAGAACTCTCCTTGGGCTGATGACGACATAGAAGGAAGGTTGATTATGAGGCGCAACATACCGGCATATCGCATGGCATCGGGCTATATCCTGCTTATTTTACTGGCGATCGTACAGCAGTTTTTCGTCTTTCTCAACGTTTATCTTGAGCAGAGCTATACCGGGGCGGAATTTGCGTTCAGCATCGCGGCCTTGGCGGCACTGCTGATCGGGCTGATACTTCCATTAGGGGTGTCCGTCGTCGGAGTATTCGTGTTCCTGGTCGGGTATTTTGTATGGTTGTCGACTTTTGCGCGTCTGGATGTTTTGGCTTTTTTGTGGATTTTGCTTGTACCGGCCAATGTTGGTATTGCCGCTGTAATCAAATCGGCGCTAATTCGTAGCAAGATCGTCATCCAGCGGCTGGCAGAACTGGAGCAGCGTACACCGCAGGTTGATCTCGATACGGCACTCGGCAACAAAGAGGCGCTGGCCGAAATTGTCGTCAAGCAGTCTAATTTGGCCAACAGGTACTCAGAACGCTACAGCTTCTGCATGGCGATGTTCAAAATCGATTTTCTACCGCTGGTGCAGGAATTGCTAGGTTCGCAGCGTTATGCCCTGCTTCTGCAGGAGCTATCGAGCATTATTCAGACTCAGATCCGTTATGAGGATTATAAATTTTCCCTGGAGCAGGGCAGGTTTATCATTCTGTGCCCGATGACCAACCATGACTTCCTGCAGGCGTTGGCGGATCGGATCAAGCTGGCCCTGATGGATATTCATTTCCTGGATAGAAATGGGCGCCCCCTTAAGCTCGTCATTCGCGCGGGAACGATCGTATTCCAGAAGGAGCAGTTCAGCAAGTATAAGGATATCGACGCAATTATCGCTGCACTGGAGAGATATTCCGAAACGGATTTGATAGGGGAGTACATTTAATTGCTAGAGGGATTGCCCTGGATTCGGGAGGGAGGTGCCGGATTTGCTTATGGCGTCGTACGTCGACTGGTTCATTCCATTATGTATTGGAGTCAGCTTCATATTTGCGGTGACTGTTGTCATTTTAACGGTTGCTACCCTTGTATTTCGGAACAGAGTAAATAAAAAATATGATCGGGGGAAATTCAGTGGCTGATGTATTGTTGATACTGTGCATGGTTAGCATCTGGATTGCCGTATTTCAATCGATCATCATCATGACCGGAGCCATTCGCTTTGTATGGCGGCAGAGTATAACGCCGTTGACAATGCCTGCCGATATGGAAGGCTTCCCCACGGTGACCGTGATCGTTCCAGCCCACAACGAAGAGCTTGTCATCACGGCTACGGCGAGGCATGTTCTCCATCTGAACTATCCCGAGCACAAAATTCAGTTTATCGTCGTGGCGGATAACTGCACGGATAATACAGCAGGGCGGCTAAAGGCGCTTAAGGCTCAGCCCATGTACCAGCATCGGGACTTCTTCATCATGGAGCGTAAAGGAACGGGCGGCAAATCAGGCGCCTTGAACGATGCATTGGAGCATGCCACCGGGGAGTGGATTTGCATTTTTGACGCGGACGCTGCGCCGGAGAAAAATTCGCTGCTCTTTCTCGTGCAGAAGGCGATGGAGGAGCCGGAATTGTACGGGGCGGTGTTTGGACGCAACAAGGCCCGGAACCGGGGGCAGAACTTCTTATCCAGGTGCATTAATTTGGAGCTGGTGACGATGCAGCGGGTGCTCCATACCGGCATGTGGGAGCTGTTCAAGCTGGGGACGATACCGGGCACGAACTTTATTATCAAAACGTCGCTGATCAAAGAAATCGGCGGTTGGGACGAGCAGGCGCTGACCGAGGATACGGCCATTTCGTTTGAAATTCTCTCCAGGGGCCAGCTTATTGCGCTGGCCCCGCAGGCCGAGGCTTACCAGCAGGAGCCGGAGCAGCTATCCGTATATATGAAGCAGCGCGAACGATGGGCCAAAGGGAACTACCAGGTCGTACTGGACAATTTTCACCACTTGTTCAAGCCTTCGAGCTGGCGCATCAAGCTGCATGTCCTTTATTATATGGCCAGCTATTTCTGGTTTCTGGTCACGATCGTGATTTCCGACCTGATCATTGTCGTCAACATCGCTTACTGGCTCATCGCTTTATTTAAACCGGAGGTGCTGTCTCCCTTTCAGTTTGAAGGCGATGTGTACATTTATCTGATCTTCGCCTGGGCGCTGATGTATTACTTGTACGTACTGCAGATCAACCTTGCCCTGGCTTCCGATATCGGGCAGAGCAACGTCCGGAACTTCGTACTGTCCTGTATTACGTATTTTACTTACGCACAGCTATTCCTTGTCATTTCACTCCGTGCCTCTTATAACATGATCATGGACAAAATCATGCATCGGGAAAGCAAGTGGTATAAGACGCAGCGGTTTGATTAGGCCGGGGAAGGCTAACGGGTTATTTGAAGAAAGCGGCCGGGCCAGAACAATTCTAGCGATGATTGGCCCAATTACCGTTATCGCGATAGCAATGCAGAAAAACCTTTGTCTAAACCCGTGAAATCTGATACAATAACCCGGAATCAAATCAATTTTATATTCTACTTATACGGTGCTGCCCATAATGTATTATGACGCAGCTTAATAGGGAAGTTCGATGAAAATTCGACGCGGTCCCGCCACTGTAACGCGGAGCTGACTATCATAAAACCACTGTTGATCATCAACGGGAAGGGGATAGTTGAAGCGATGATGCGAAGCCAGGAGACCTGCCGTGTAAGGGCTCTGTAATTTCTCACGAGGATGAGATGGAGATGTTTATTCGTGCTGCTGCCGTCGTGTTTAGTCATTGGAGCGGCCGAGTGTGTATAGTGCTACACGGACAAATCTTCGGAAACATCTTTCTCTATGGGAAAGGTGTTTTTTTTGTTGTCCACAAAAAAGGATGGTAAAGGAGAGCGGACGTTGAACAGTTGGAAGAATTGGATGAAGAGAAGCTTGCCTCTATGGATGAGCTTCATGCTGCTGTTGTCTCTAGTGAATCCTCAGCTCGCCAAGGCGGCGGGAGGAACCAGCAACACGCAGCTGAGCAGTATGATTGCGAGCACTGTGGATTACTATGCCAAGCAGTATAGTGATGCCGGCTCGACGAAACGAATCGAGTCCTGGTGGGAGCTGGTAGCTTTATGGGGCGCAGGAGAAGATTTGCAGGATGGAAGCTGGAGATTGCCTTCCTGGGAGACGACGGCGCCTAATTTAGCGGCCAATAACGGGGGAACCGAGCATATCAGATACATATTCGGGCTGCTGGCTATGGGGAAAGATCCGGCGCATGCTTGGGAGACCGATCGAAATTTATGGGCTGAGCTTGCAGCACAGCAGAATCCTGCTACAGGGGCGATCGGCGGCGTTAACAAGCATATTTGGGCTATGCTTGCTATGGATGCCGGGGTCAAACTCGGCGCGGACGTAGGCACATGGGATGCGGCGGCGGCGAAGAAAGCTTTGGACTATTTGCTATCTTGCCAATATGCGGATGGCGGATTCGGTTTAACACCGACTGGGTCGTCCGGCGATACGGACATGACCGGTATGGCGTTGCTGGCGCTTGGCAAATACCAGGGGCAGAGCGCGGTGGACAGCGCTATTCAGCGCGCAAAGGAGCTGTTGAAGCAGCGGCAGCTCGATCATGGCGGGTTTAACTCACCCGGGACATGGGGATCCGGAGACAATTCGAATAGTCTGTCGACTACAGTGTCCGGACTGGTGGCTGTAGGCGACGATGCATTATCCTCCGAGTGGATCAAGAACGGCCATTCGGTATTGGATGCCTATGCGCTGTTCCAGTTGGCTGACGGCTCCTTCAAATGGAAAGCTGCCGACACGAGAATGAACAGCATGTCTACGGAGCAGGCGCTTATTGCACTGCTCGACATCCAGCATGGGCAGTCGACCTGGTATCGTATCGCTGAAACGACGCCGGTTCAGCCGGGTATATCAGCACAGCTGCAAGTGACCGGAATGGACGGCGAGCTGTATGCGCCTCAGACTGTCACGGTAGCCTCGAACGGCGGAGAAATTACAGCGCTTGATGTGATGAAGCAGGGTCTTGATACCGCTGTGCCGCCGATCAGTTACAGCATTACGGGCAGCGGCAGCAATGCTTACGTCACGGCGATTGGCGGACAGGCCGCCGGAACTTTGGGCGGCTGGGACGGCTGGATGTACAACGTCAATGGTGTTGCTCCTTTAGTCGGAGCGGGCGATTATGTTATTCAGCCCGGCGATCAGGTACATTTCTATTACAGCCGCTGGGCGAGCATAACGCCAGCAGCATCTGAAATCAGTCATGGAGCCTTGAACCCGGCGATTGAAATCAAGCTGGTAGGAGATACATTTACGCCGGCTGCAGAGCAGGCAAATCACTGGCTTATTGACACTGGTACGACAGGGCTGCAGGTTGCGGGCGTAACCCTGCTCAATAACCAGCTGGCTAACATTGCCCTTACAGGCCAAGCAGCCGAAGGCACAATATCCGTGCAGGCATTGGCAGATGCCTTGGCCGGGCAAAGCGACAGCGAGGCAGTGAACGTAGTTGTTCCGGCTTCCTCCGGGCCGGTTCACGAACGGATCATTTCAATTCCAGATGGTGAGACTCATTTTGAGAACGGGTCATATGGAGATCCGTTGACAGAAGACAGGGTCATCCTAGAGTTTACTAAAGCGCAATTGCCGCAGGTCACTTCAGTTACAGACAGTACGTATTTTGATATTGCACCAAATACTGAGGTCATTACATCAGGCTGGAATCGCCAGATTCAACTGCCGAGCAAGCTGAGCTCCACGGATAACTCGTTGATTAATAAGGTAAACGCCGTATTGTCTTTAACGAACGAGGAACTTACTCAGATTGCGATTCGCGTGAAGATCGGCGGCAGTGATCGGATTGATTTCAGCCGTCATGTAACGTTGAAGCTGATTGGGCAGGGCAGCAGGCATGCCGGCTGGATCGGCAGCGATGGAAGCTTCCATCCGATTCCGAAATACAACGACTCCTCGCAAGGAACGGAAGATGTATATGCCTATGCAGACGATCGTGGGGATTTAGTCATCAAGACAACGCATTTCACGGAGTTCATCGCTTACGACCTGAAGACCAAGGATACTCCTGGACAAGGAGGTAGTCCGGGCAACGGCGGTACCACTCCTGGCAATGGCGGAGCTCCCGGCAATGGGGAAGGCACGCCTGGCAATGGCGGCAATCCGGGTACAGGAGGCGGCATAGTAACTCCTCCAGCTGTGCGTACAATTACTTTGTCTGTAGAGAAACACACGATTGGCGAAGGTGACATTATTGCGCCTGTCACGGTTACGCTCCAGGATGGAGATACCGCATTTACAGTCCTAAAGAGAGCGCTGCAAGGGCGCGGTATTTCTATGAATTACATCGGTTCAGATGCTACCCTTTATGTTCAAGCAATAAACGGTTTAGGCGAGTTTGACAAAGGGCCTGTGAGCGGCTGGATGTATCAGGTAAACGGGGTATTTCCAAATTACAGCGCAGGACTGTATACGCTGCAGAACGGCGATGTTCTCCGCTGGCGTTATACTACAAATCTCGGCAAAGATCTTGAAGACGAAGACGCCGGACAAGGAGCACCGGGCGCCGGAGCACCTGGAGCTGGCGGGCCTGCTGGCATTGGCGCTGCCGAAGGAGCCTTAGGACAAGCCGCAGCGGCAACGCCGGAGCAGCAAACGGCTTCTCTGGAGCGTATCAAGTCAGCAATTGCTAAGGCTTCGGCTTGGATTTTGAACAATCGCAGTTTCGCCAAGCACGATAATTTTAACGACTGGGACGCTTTGGCCTTAGCTCGCTCCGGCAAGCAAGTGCCTGCGGAGTATTACTCGGTGCTCGAGAGCCATGTTCGCGAGAACAACGGTGATTTCCGCTTAGTGACGGACTACGAGCGCATGGTGCTGGCTGTTGCCGCAATCGGCAAGGACCCGCGCAGCGTAGCGGGGACAGACTTGCTGGAGAAAATCTACAACAATGCGCGCATGATGAATCAGGGTACAAACGGACTCGTATTCGCTTTGCTGTCCCTAGATGCAGCCAAGGCGGATATTCCAAACGATGCGCTGTGGACACGGGACAAGCTGGTCGCTTCGCTGCTGCAGCAGCAGAACACCGATGGTGGATTCCCGATCAGCAAGTCGTCCAACGGCCAAAGCGATATCGATATGACAGCCATGGCGCTGCAAGCTCTGGCGAACTACCAGAACCGCAAAGAGGTCAAAGCGGCTGCGGATAACGCGCTGGCCTGGCTATCACAGCAGCAGCTCGCCAGTGGAGGCTTTAAAGCGTGGGGCGTCGAGACGAGCGAGAGCATTTCGCAAGTGATTATTGCCCTGTCCAGCCTTAATATTCCACTGGACGATCAGCGGTTCGTGAAGAGCGGCGGCGACCTGCTCACAGCGCTGCAGGCATTTGTGAACAAGGATGGCGGCTTCGCCCATACGGCAGGAGAAGCTAGCGATTATATGGCAACCCACCAGGGGCTAATGGCGCTTAGTGCGTATGAGCGGATGCTGAAGAAGCAAAGCCCGTTGTTCGATATGTCCGATATACAACCTGCCGTCTCCAAACCGGCTCCAGTTGTATATGGGGATCAAGCTTCCATATCTGCATGGGCCAAGGAAGCGGTTGAAAAAGCGACCGAGCTGGGCTTGATGGCAGGAACCGGAACGGCGACGCCGCAGTTTGAACCAAAACGTGGTTTGACCCGTGCGGAATTCGCGGTACTGGTCGTCAAGCTGGCAGGCGAACAGCCGTCTGCAAATACGGCGGGCTTCAAGGATGTCAGCCAAGGCTCCTGGTACGCCGGATATGTAGCTGCGGCTAAGGAGAGAGGTCTGATTTCCGGCTTGAGCGATCATCATTTCGGGCCGAATCAACAAATAACCAGACAGGAAATGGCTACGATTCTTGTGCGCATGCAAGGGCAAATGCTGCTGAATGCAGGGGAGGGCACAGCCCCGAACCGTACTCTCAAAGACCGTGAGCAAGTATCCGATTGGGCTGCCGCTTATGTGGATTCGGCTGTTCAATCCGGGCTCATGTCGGGAGACGGCGACGATTTCCGGCCGCACGAGCAAGTCACTAGAGAAATGGCTGCTGTCGTGATCGTGAAAATGCACGCCATGATCAATCCATAGCATTAACCGGGAGAAGGAGACTTAAGCCTCCTTCTTTCCCTATTTATACGATTATCATAGCTTGGGGTGGGCATATGCCGAAATGGAGCAGGACATTATGGCAGAATAGAAACAAATTTTTCGGGCTATTGGCCGTTATCGCTATCGTATTAGCTGCGGTATGGTTCTACGGAAGTGGCAACCCGGAGCGGACTGGTTCAGCCGGTGATGCATCTGGTAATGCATCTGTCGAGGCGTCCCGTAATGAGGCTCAGTCTGCCGAAACAGACTCCAGGAATTACTTTTCGGAGAACGGGGAGGCTTGCCCGATACAAGAGGCGGTACCGGACAAGGAAAAGCCGTCTTCAGCTTTACAGCCTGAGGGCAGAGGAGAGACATCACTCGCTGAATCCAGTGACAAGGGCGCTGTACAAGACACGGCCGGTGAGTCAGCAGCAAAGGCGGAAGAGCCAGCCACTGCTGTTTCCGGTGAGGTAGCCGGAAAGCAGTCGGGTGCAGGCAGTAAGACCGGTGAAGGGAAGCGAGCCGATGAGGATAAAATGGCTGACGCAGCAGAGGGTGCTACGCCTCAATCCGTTCCGAGCGGTTCGGAAACAGCTGCATCTTCTACGCCGCCAAGTACCGGGGCGAAGCCCAGCAAAGACAGTGCCAAGGAGACAGCAGCCGGCTCCAGTGATTCCGTTACGTTAACAATCGTTGGATCACCGGATATCGGAACAATTATGGGGACGATCGAGGTAGATATCGGCGATTCCAAGACTGTACTGGACGTACTGAAAAAGGCTACCCGCAGCCAGAAGCTGCAAATGGAGTATACCGGAAGCGGAGCGACAGCTTACGTGCAGGGCATTGACAATTTATATGAATTTGATAAAGGCTCGGGCAGCGGATGGATGTACAGCGTCAACGGCAAATTCCCGAACCGGAGTGCGGGAATATGGCCGCTGAGCCCCGGCGATGACATTCGGTGGCTGTACACGGAAGACTTAGGCAAAGATCTGGGCGCTGGCGCAGAGGACGGATTATGGGATGGGAAGAGCTGATATGGTCTATGGGTTTACAGGGCTGCATCCCCAATTAAGCATGCTGTATTTCCTCGTATTGCTGGGAGCCTGCATGATGTTCCAGCACCCTGTATATTCGCTGGTGTCTTTCATATGCGTTGTAGCGCTCCTCTTCTCTCTCGATGGGGGGAGGGCCTTGAAAAAAGTAATTAAAGGCTACTTGCTCATCGCCTTTGTCATATTTATTTCGAATCCGTTTTTCTCCAGCCGGGGTGCTACGATCCTGTTCTACATCTGGGATCGCCCTGTTACGATGGAAGCCATCGTGTATGGCGCGATATTTGCCCTATCACTGCTTAATATGCTGCTTGCCTTCGTGGCCTTTAATTTGGTCGTGACACCGGACAAGCTGTTGTATCTGCTTACACCGTACGCACCGCGGACGGCCTTTGTGATAACTGTAACGCTTCGCTTCGTCCCTCTGCTGACCCGCAGACTGCAGCAAATTATGACGATTCAAAGGGCCATGGGTTATTTACACGCGGGAGGAAGCAAGAAGCATCTGATGAGGGAGGGAATGGAGACGATGCATACGCTCGTCGGCTGGTCCTTGGAGGAAGCGCTGCAGACGGCCGGATCCATGAGGGCAAGAGGTTATGGGATCGGGCCAAGAAGCAGCGGCACAGTCTACCGGATGGATCGCCGGGACAAGCTCGTGCTGTGGATGATGATCATAACGGGGCTGAATATCGTGATCGGCGCTTTGTTTGGCGTAAATCATTATGAGGTATATCCCCGGCTGCAGACATGGCAGTGGTCGTCCCAGCTGGGAATTCATTTGCTTAGTTATGCTGTATTCCTGGCCATCCCCCTTGTGATGAATGGGAAGGAGTGGCTGCATTGGCGCTATATCAGATCGAACATGTAAGCTTCAAATATCCGGAAGCATCAGAAGCGATGCTGGCGGATATAAATATCACCGTTGAAGAGGGAGACTTCGTATTATTATGCGGGCCCTCGGGATCGGGAAAGACGACGCTGCTTCGCCAGCTGAAGCGGGAGATTAGGCCGGAAGGACATCGGCAGGGCGAAATACGGTACCGGGGAAACTTGCAGGACGATTTGGATGCAAGGCATTCCATCGAAGAAATCGGAATGGTCTTTCAGGATCCGGACAGTCAGATCGTCATGAATACGGTATGGCAGGAGCTTACCTTCGCGATGGAGAACCTGGGTTACGCTGCGGAGCAGATTCAGCGGAGAATCGGCGAGCTCGTTCAGTTCTTCGGCATGCAAGGCTGGCTGCAGCTGGGGGTGCATGAACTGTCCGGGGGCCAAAAGCAGATTCTGAACCTGGCTTCCGTGATGTCTTTACGGCCCAAAGTACTGCTGCTGGATGAGCCGACGGCACAGCTTGACCCGATTGCCGCCAAGGAGTTCATTCAATTACTCGCCCGGATCAACGAAGAGCTGTCCATTACGATCATTATTAGCGAGCATAGAGTTGAGGAGTTGTTCCCCCTTGCTACCCAAGTTGTCATGCTGAAGGCGGGGGAGGTGGCTTACGCTGGTGCTCCGCAGGAAGTCATCCGTAAAATTTGGAGCGATCGGGATGGATTTTTTATCCCTTATCTGCCCGCTGTCTGCCGATTATTTCTAGGAGCCGGCGGAGAGGCTGCCCGTAGGGGGACGGAGGCGCCCATTCCACTTACCGTCAAGGCGGGGCGGCAATGGATTAGCCAGCATGCTAAGGTGCCTGCAAACCAGGTTCAATCGTCGTCTGAGGCATCATCAGCTTCTGCTGATACGCCAAGCGAATCGCTAGCCGCAGCATTAACCGTCCCGTTAATCGCAGAGCAGACAGCGCAGCAGCAAGCGGAACAGCAGGCCGGAAGGCATGGAACGCCCTTGTTGGAATGCAGGGAGCTGTTTTTTACCTATGAAAAAAACGCGCCTCTCGTGCTGAAGGGCTGTTCGCTGCATATTCATCAAGGGGAATTCTTTACATTATTCGGCGGAAATGGCTCAGGCAAATCTACGCTTCTGCACCAAATTGCGGGCGCCAGGAAACCGCAGCGCGGGAACATTTTTTTGGCGGGAAAGTCTTTGCTGCGCAGCAGCACCGCTGAGAGAAGCCGATTAATTGGCTACGTGGCCCAGAATCCGCTGCTTTACTTCACGCGGGATACGGTGGGGGCACAGTTCAAGGATCGCATCGAACGGCTGGAGCAAGGCTCCGGCAAGGGACATCAGCAGGGCCAAACTTTTGCTATGAGCAGGCAGGAGCGGTTAGATGAGCTGCTGGAGCTGTTTGAGCTGAAGGGATCACTGGACAAGCATCCGTTAGACCTCAGCGGAGGGCAGCAGCAAAAGGCAGCGCTGATTCTCGTCCTGCTGGCAGAGCCGCGATTGCTGCTGCTCGACGAACCGACAAAGGGACTTGATCCCACCTCCAAAATGAAGCTGGCGGCACAGCTTGAATCCATCCGCGAGAAGGGCACAACCATATTGATGGTCAGTCATGACATCGAATTTGCGGC
Source organism: Paenibacillus woosongensis (assembly GCF_030122845.1). Lineage (NCBI taxonomy): Bacteria > Bacillati > Bacillota > Bacilli > Caryophanales > Paenibacillaceae > Paenibacillus > Paenibacillus woosongensis. The sequence goes on along the minus strand of NZ_CP126084.1, from coordinate 5,043,593 downwards.
CAATTACGCGACCCGCTGCGGGCTGCTGTTTGACGGCAAGCTGGTTGCGGTAGAGGAGACGAGAAACTTTTTGCGGAACAATTACTTTTATACGACCATCATTCATCGTACGGCGGGCGACTTCTTCCCCGCAGCGATTACCATGAAGGATATAGGGATGCCATGGGAAAAATAAAACGTTTTGTCTATGCCGGCAGCATCATTGCCGTGATTGTTCTGCTGGCTGCCGTGTTATGGTTCGAGGAGTATTATCTCCCGCTCAGCTTCCTGATTATTGGGCTGGCAATCATCCCCTTTTTTATCCGCTTCGAGAGAAAAAGGCTGCGGACGGAGGAGATCCTGCTTGTCGCAATGCTGGGGGCCATCGCGGCTGTGAGCCGGGTACCGTTTGCGCCGCTCCCTAGTGTGCAGCCGACGTCCTTTGTCATTATTATGGCAGCGCTTGCCTTTGGAGCTGAGACGGGATTTCTGGTGGGCAGCATCGCCGCCGTCGTATCGAATATATTCCTGGGCCAAGGGCCATGGACACCGTGGCAGATGTTCTGCTGGGGAATGATCGGGTTTACGGCAGGGCTGCTTAAGGATACTTTATGGATGAAACGGATGTGGGGCAGAAATCTCTTCGGATTTCTCTGGGGATTTCTGTTTGGCTGGATCATGAATTTATGGTTCCTGATCGGTTTCTATGATCCATTGTCCTGGCCAGTATTCGTGTCGGCTTATGTCGCCAGCTTCTACTTCGATTTGGCCCACGCGTTGTCGAATGTTTTCTTTCTTACGCTATTCTCCGGGGTATGGATGCGAATCCTTACCCGGGTTAAGTCGAAGTATGGCTTGCTGAACCCGGAGGACCCGCCGGTTAAATTACCGAGATCGCTGTAATCACCCAGCCGATCAGGAAGGCCACGCCACCCAGCGGCGTAATCGCTCCTAGCTTGCGGATGCCGGTCAGGCTTAGCGCGTACAAGCTGCCTGAGAACAGGATGATTCCCGCGAACAGGAACCAGCCAGCCAGCACAATCAGTGACGCCGATTCGGTCTGCGCAGAAATCAGGCCTAACAGCAGCAAGCCGAGCGCATGAGCGATGTGGTACTGGATCCCGGTTTGATAAATTTTCATCATATCCTCGGACAGCTTCTTCTTCAATGCATGGGCTCCGAACGCCCCTAAAGCAACGGCCAGGAACATCATGACCGCTCCGAGCAGCAATAATGTCGTCATGGTTATAAACACCTCCCACTCCAAATAGTAGCTACTACAGGCAAAGGCGTCAATTCAGGAAGGGGGAGGTGTCACAAAATCGGGGGCTCCATTGTCTACTCTGTATCACATGATGAGGAGAGATGGATGAATGAGTCTAAGGTTGAATTTTCAGAAGGCTAACCCCCCAGCGTATCAAGCGATGTCCGCACTGGAGAAATACACCAGGGAGAGCAGTGTAGATCCCGTTACGAATGAGCTGATCAAGCTTCGCGCGTCTCAAATCAATGGATGCGCCTACTGCCTGGATATGCATGCTAAGGATTTGATGGCGATGGGGAATCATGCCGACCGGATTTTACTGCTCAGCGTATGGCGGGAAGTTCCGCATCTGTTCACGGATCAGGAGCGGGCCGCTCTGGAGCTGACGGAATGCGTGACGAATATTTCGGTTGAAGGAGTGCCGCAGCCGGTCTATGAGAAGGTGAGGCAGTATTTTACCGAGAGTGAGTACGTAGATTTATTGATTGCCATAAATACGATTAACAGCTGGAATCGCCTGGCCATCTCATCAGGGCTTTTCCCTGGCTGCTTCAAGTCATAAAATGGTAAAATAACATAGGAAATGCCGAAAGGAAGCCTTCCCGGGCTTCTTTTTGGCGTTGGGAGGAGGTGCAGGCTTGGTGCAACCATTGCAGAATAGGGCATATTATGCTTCCAATGGGCAAGCGGATCGAACCGCATCCAAAATTTATTTTTGCTGCTTAATCCCTATAAATTGAATCATGTCCAGCCTGCCTTGCATGAGTAAGATCCCTGGATCTTGCCCATGCTTTTTTTATGAGGCTATAAATTAAATAATATTATGCACTTTACAATAGTGTGTGACATACAGTATATTGGGAGCAGGAGTTGATAAGATGACTGACATTCAAGAGGTCGTGAATGGATTACTGCAGGAGCTGCGGCGGGGAACGATCATTATTGGCGTGCTCAGCCAGCTGTCAGAGCCCCAGTACGGATATTCGCTGGTGATGATCCTGGAAGAGAAGGGCATGTCTATTGACCCCGGCACGCTGTATCCCTTGCTAAGAAGACTGGAGAAGCAGGGGCTGCTGGACAGCGAGTGGGATACGACGGAGAGCCGGCCGCGGAAATATTACCGGCGGAGCGAATTCGGAACTGAGGTATACCGCAGGCTGAGCGCGGAATGGCGTGAATTGAATCACAGCGTGGAAGGCTTGCTTGATTTGAGTTGAATTTTGAGGAGGAGTGGCCCGTGGATTATGTTCAGAGGTATATTTATGCCGTAACACAGAAGCTGCCCGAAGGGCAGAGAGAGGACATTCATCAGGAGCTGCAGGGTCTGATTGAAGACATGCTGGATGAGCGCACGCAGGGCGGGCCGGTGACGGATGACGACATTGAGGCGGTGCTCCGGGAGCTGGGAAGTCCGCATAAGCTGGCGGATCAATACCGCGCCCGGCCAAGATATTTGATTGGCCCCGGATTTTTCGACGCTTATATCTCGGTACTGCGAATTGTCCTGATCTCCATTGGCATCGGGCTTTCGGTGAGCTTTGCTGTTCAAGCTCTCATTACGCCAACGGAGACGCCGCAGCATTTTATCTCATATATCGTATCGATCATAACCATCGGTGTACAAGGCTTCGCTTGGGTGACGGTTTCCTTTGCCATTATTGAGTACGCTGGCGTGAAGCCGGAGGATTTGAACAAAAGCAAGCGGGAATGGTCTCTTGCCGACTTGCCGGAGATCCCTGACCGCAGGCTGCTCATTAAGCGCAGTGAGCCTATCGTGGGGATTATTTTCTCCGTATTGTTCGCCGTATTGTTCACGTTCTCGGTAGAGCTGATCGGAGTGATTGTGTTTCGGGAGAACTTCAGGGAAGTCGTGCCCATTTTCAATGTAGAGAACTTTGCCCGGTATTTACCGCTCATCTGGGGGCTTACGGCGCTTAGCATACTGAAGGAATCGGTCAAGATGATTTTCGGCAAATGGACGCACGGTGTGATGCTGTCTCATGTGGCATTAAATGCGGTCACATTTATTTTGCTGGTGATTATGTTCAAAGATTCTGAGGTTTGGAACCCTTATTTTGTAGATCAACTTGTGCAGTTAAGTATTTTGACTCCGGGCAGCGAGGCATTTGAATGGGTTCAGACGATCTGGGGCGGGAGTCAGCACTGGCTGATATCTATCGTGGCCATTGTGACTGCGATTGATATAGTGTCGGTATGTTTGAAGGTGTATCCCCTTCATAAGGGTGCCGTGGGGAACGTTAAGAATCACTAACGGCCCAGCGCTTGTATCTGGAACAGCCATGAGCTGACAAGCTTGGCGTGCTCCACGGATCGGAGAATACGGAATGCGAGGTCGTGCATACGTTCCTGACCGCCGACTCCGTCTTGTTTGATGCGGTTTACGCACTTGGCGGAGAGCTCGCTTCTGCTGACGCGAATCGGAAGGCGGCTTTCTTGATTCAGGAGGCTTACTCGCATTATAAGCCGATTGGGGCAGCCGCGGGCGGCATGAAGTGGCTGGAGCCGCAAATGGAGAACAGCCCAGGTGTCGTTATGGGGGTGAGCGGCAGCAATTTTGCAGCCAGCTTCATTGAGGCCATCGCGGCTCATCGCCACTGGGATCGCGCCTGAGCAGAGGCAGCTTGCGGGCCAACCGCGGCAAAGGCCGCAGATGCATGCGGAGAACTGATAGAGATACGGCAAGACGCCCCGCAGTGGATAATGATTCCAACTGCGGGGCGTCTGTTATTCATTATGGCTGCTGCGGAAGCTCGGTTTCTACTACAATTTTAACCGCTTGGCTGATCGCGGGCAGGCTTTTCGTCATGACGGGCTGATAAAACCCGATGACCTTAGTACCTTGCTCGATGGAGCCCGGCTCTACAGGCTTGCCCTTTTTATCCACGATAGCCGTATCGTCGCTGAGCCGAAGAACGATGTCATTCTGGGACAGGTCAGTCAACCCTTGGCCCTTGACCAGATAACTGGCATGTCCTTGCTCATCCGTGCGGATTTCCTCGATCGTCCCTGCGGTTCCGAGCAGTTCGCCGGGCAATTCGGCGTCTAGTATGGTGAGGGTGTAGGCTCCCGTCTGAGGCGGCAGGCTGAGGGTCATGGCTAGCGAATGCTCCGCCTTCACGGTCATCCCGAGCCGCAGATCCGACCACTGGAGCTTCGTTCCATCAGCGCGTTGATATACGGTGTCCTCGCTGACTTTCAGAACAAGCCCGTCAGGCCAGGCTCCCTGGATATGAACCGAGGCGTATTTCCCGTCATCCTGAATGGCAGTAATAACGCCGGTGGTCTGGGCGGTTTGCTGCTGCAACGGCTGCTCTGGCTGCTGCGCCTGCGTTGTAATAGAGACGGAATCGGCGCTGATCGCTACGGAGGCATGCAGTGCATTCTCGACAAAGGCGGACGGCACATGCAGTTGTCCCCCCGTTAACTCAGGAGCGGCGGGAAGAGAGGCGCTGATCCCGTTAAGCCCATATTCCTTCGCTCCAGCCGTGACGGCTGCGCTCATATCGTCCTTGCTTATGATGGCGGAACGATCCGCTTGACTCCATTTCACGGTATAACCCAGCAGCTCCGCAACAGCGCGGAGCGGCAGCATTGTGGCTTCCCCGCCATGTGCTTGGTAGGCCGCCCCAGGCTGAAGCGCTCCGTCGATTTCAATAGCGATAGCTGATGCCTGCGGCGAGGAAACGATCGGCGCGATATTTGCTGAGGCCGATGGCTGGCTGGCTGCCGGCTCTGCCGCTGCAGCGCCAGAAGCTATGATCGCCGTGGACAAAGCCAGCATGGCCAGCGAAGTTCTCAAAGTAGTATTCATCATTGGCATTCCTCTCGACTTGGATTGTAAGTAATTCTACAAACCAAGACGGGAGTGTTTATGGAAATGTTGCACAAGGTGACGAATTATACCAGCTTTTTGCGGATTGAACCAGAGATCATGTCGATGATTGTAATCATGACGACGATGCCAAGCAGAATAATGCCGACCCTCTCCCAGTTTCGCGAGCTCAGGGCAAAAATGAGCGGCGTTCCGATTCCGCCCGCTCCAATGATCCCGAGAATGGTGGCGGAACGGACGTTAATTTCAAATCGGTATAAGGTATAGGACAGAAAACCTGGCAGCACCTGAGGGATCACGGCGAACCACATGATTTGCAGGCGGCTCGCTCCCGAAGCGATCAAGGCTTCGACGGGGCCTTTGTCCATACTTTCGACCTCGTCGGCAAACAGCTTGCCCAGCATGCCTACGGAATGCAGTCCAAGCGCCAGTACCCCGGCGAAAGAGCCCGGGCCGACGGCCTTGATGAACAGGATGGCCATAATAATCTCTGGAAAAGTACGGATGAAGCTCAGAATCATTTTTCCGGAGCCGGATACCCATCGGGATGAGCTCATATTGGTGGCTGCCCAGAAGGCAAAAGGAATGCAAATGACCGTCGATATAAAGGTGCCGAGCATGGAAATGGCCAGCGTATCCAGCAGCCCTCGCAGCAAATCTTCACCGTCGGGCAAATACACGTAATCCCAATCCGGCGAGAAGATCCCAGCTATGATCGCCTTCGTAATCTGCCCGGCCGTTTCTTTGATGCCGGTGTAAGGGATGCCGGCGAATGCCCATATATAAATAATGGCGAGCGCGGCATAAATGAGCCACCGATAGGCTCGTTTCTTCGGCTTGCGCCTGATTTCGTTTCCTGGTTTTTTCATAGCAGCTTCTCCCGCAGCTTCATGCTCACATAGTCGATCACAAGCACGATAGCTAATGTAAAAATAATGATGACACTGGTCTTGTCATATTCCAGAAAACCTAAAGTCACTTCGTAATAGTGCCCGATGCCTCCGGCGCCGACAAGGCCGAGGATGGCCGCCGCCCGCACATTAATCTCGAAGGTATAAAGCACGTAAGAAGCGAAATGCGCCTGAATTTGCGGAATGACGCCATAAGCGATTCGCTGCAGGGCGTTCGCGCCGACAGAGGTCATCGCCTCCAGCGGGCCGTTATCGATTGTCTCCAGCGCTTCATAGGTCAGCTTGGCGATGAGCCCCATCGAGAACACCGCCAGGGCGAATATGCCCGGCAGCGGACCGAGCCCGAATATGGCGACGAACAGGGCGGCCAGCAGCAAATCTGGGATCGTACGCACGAGATTAAGGAGGAAACGCACCGGATAATAAACCCAGCGGGGTTTGACCAAATTGCTGGCGCACAGCAGGGCGACGGGAATAGCGCCGATCGCTCCGAGCGTCGTTCCTACGAGGGCCATGCGAATCGTCTCGAGCATTGCCTCGGTAATATGGCTGAAATAGCTCCATTTCGGCGGAAACATTTCCCGCAGCAGATCAAGCATATTGGGCAGGCCAGCTACAAGCTCGCTGAGCGTCGAGTCCGTTTGCACCGCGCTTCCCCAGAGAAGAAGCAGGATAATAACCGCCGTCAGCACATGCTTTAACCGGCTAGGGGCCTTCGGGCGCGCGTGGATAGGGATGCTTGGCTTGGCGTTCATACGACCCGCTCCTCCAGCAGTTCGTCCTGTTGAATCGGACGACCGTAAATGGAAGCGAAGACCTCGTCCGTTGCCTCGGATACGGGGCCGTCAAAGACGACTTCTCCCGCTCTGAGCCCGATGATCCGAGTGGCGTAGGCTCTGGCCAAGTCGATGAAATGCAGATTGACGATCGTCGTAATGCCCAGCTCCTGGTTGATTCTTTTTAAATCGTCCATGACCTGCTTCGTCGTCAATGGATCAAGAGAGGCAACCGGCTCATCAGCGAGGATGATTTTAGCTTCCTGGGCGAGCACGCGGGCAATAGCGACCCTCTGCTGCTGTCCGCCGGACAGCTGGTCGGCCCGAACGTAGGCTTTCTCGGCGATGTTGACGCGGCTAAGCGCCTCAAAGGCGATATCGGTGTCTTCCTTCGGAAATAGCCCCAGCACGGTGCGCAGCGTAGAATGGTAGCCGACCCGTCCGGCCATCACGTTGCGCAGCACGGTAGAGCGCTTAACCAGATTGAAGCTTTGAAAAATCATCCCGATATCGCGGCGAATGCTGCGAAGCTGCTGTCCCGATGCGTTCGTAATCGACTTGCCGCCGATGCGGATGTCCCCCTCGGTAATGTCATGCAGCCGGTTCATCGCGCGCAGCAGCGTTGATTTGCCTGCCCCCGACAGTCCGACGATGACGACAAACTCGCCTTGGGAAATGGACAGGCTAATCTGGTTTAGCCCCTTTGTTCCGTTGGGATAAGTCTTGGATACATTTGTAAGCTCTATCACGTAAATGATCATTCCTTATAATAGTTTTATCGAACAATTCCGCTTGACAGCTCTAAGCCTCTCTAAGAACAAGCACAGCCAGTCACAGTGCGGCAGCACTCCAACTGGCTTGCTCATTTTGCGTACGGTGTTCCAGAGGTTCCCCATTCCAAATGGTCAGCTTACTCTGTCTTCACTTTCTCCCCGTATTCACGCACGATATCGAAGGTGCTGTCTTCCGATTTCACGTAACCCTCATGTGAGTATATTTCCTGAATGATCGCGCGTCCTGCTTCATCCTTGCCGATATCGATGAAGGCGTTAGCGATTTTCTCGCTCCACTCTGCGTTCATGTCCGTGCGGATGGAAACCGTATCGTTCGGAATCGGCTCGGTGAACGTCAGCACCCGCGTATCCTCAAATACCGTCGGATAGTCGCCCTTGACGACGTTTCTGGCATCCTGGAAGATCGCCGCGGCATCGACATCTCCGTTCAATACGGCGAGCACACCCTGGTCATGTCCTTTAACCGTAATGGCTTGCACGTCTTTAAGCGGATCGAGCCCCGATTCCATCAGCTTGCCGGCAGGCCATACGAAGCCCGCGGAGGATGTGACGTTCTGATAGGCGATGCGCTTGCCTTTCAAATCGCTTACGGACTGGATCGGGGAGTCTTTCTTGACAATAATCATCGCTTTATAGAAATCGACAAGCTCCTCAGTCGGAGCGCCCGTATCATCCTGTACCCCATAACGCTGGGCTTGCAGTATGACATCGGCAGCGCCTTTCTCTTTAGCCAGGACATAAGCGGTTGGCGGAAGGAAGCCGACATCGACTTTCTTGGAAGCCATCGCTTCAATAATGGTATTGTAATCGGTCGATACGCTGACTTTGACAGGGATGCCAAGGCGGTCGCTCAGCAGCTTTTCCAGCGGCTTCGCTTTAGCTTCAAGGGTATCGGCATTCTGGGATGGAACGAATTGCACGGTTAGGGTCTCCGGTACATAACCTTCGACTTTCGGCGCGTTCGCAGCCTGGTTCTGCTGATCGGCGGATGCGTTCGCCGCAGTATCTGTTCCGGTATTGCTGACAGCAGCATTGCTGCCGCAGCCGCTAAGGAAGGCGACGGACATAAAGAAAGGCAGAATAAATCGGGTGATCTTCTTCAAACGGTATGACCTCCACATAAATCTATTTTTTGGATTGCACCATTAACTATAAGAGAGGTTTATTAACGGCTTGTCAGCAGAATTATAGTATTATGTAAAAAAATGTGATTTTTAGGACCGCCCATTTAATATAAATCATGATTTCGCCTGATAGACTAAGATAGGAAAGGCGTTTGGAAATTAGCTATAGAAGGGACTAGAAGATGGCGATGAATAAAACGGCAGCCTGCGAAATTGAAATTCTCGTGACAAGCGATATTCACGGGCATATTTATCCTACAGATTATAGAACGGCAGAGGATAAGAACCTGGGCCTCGCAAAAATAGCTTCGCTAATTCAGGAGGAACGGCGGCAAGCTCCCGACCTGCTCTTGCTGGATAACGGCGATTTGATACAAGGGTCGCCGATGGCCTCTTATGATATAAAGAAGGGGACGGGGGCGTCCCATCCAGCGGCGGCTGTACTGAACCGTCTGTCCTATGACGCGGCTGTCCCAGGGAACCATGAGTTCAATTATGGGCAGGATGTGCTGCGCCGCGTTATGGAAATGTCGGAGTTCCCCTGGTTGTCGGCAAACATTGTCGATGCCAAGACAGGGGAGCCTGCCTTCGGCGTACCTTATATCATCAAACAGAGAGGCCCATCTGATGATCCGGTCAAAGTGGCGATTCTTGGCCTGACGACGCATTATATTCCCAACTGGGAGAATCCGCTTTATCTTGAGGGCCTGGAGTTTCGTGACGCGCTTGAGACGGCGAAGGCGTGGGTATCTTTGATCCGGGAGCGGGAGCGTCCCGATCTGCTTGTCGTCTGTTATCATGGCGGCTTCGAGCGGGATCTGGCCAGCGGGGAAGCCAGCGAGAAGCTGACCGGGGAAAATCAGGGCTATGCGCTTTGCCGGGAAGTAGAAGGCATAGATGTGCTGGTTACCGGACATCAGCATCGTTTCCTGGCGACGCAGCTTGGCGATGTTACCGTAGTCCAGCCAGGCAGCCTGGGACAGGCTTTGGGCAAGGTTGTGGTCTGTCTGGAGAAGCAGGAGGAAGGATGGATCATTTGCCGCAAAACGTCAGAGCTTCTCTTGGTCGATGATTCGGTAAATGCAGACAGGAGGATTCTGGAGATGTTCTCCAGTCTGGAGGGCGCAACACAGAGCTGGCTGGATCAGCCGATCGGGCAGGTGGCGGGAGATATGCGCATCCACAGTCCGTTAATCTGCCGGACGGCGGATCATCCTTTCATTGAGTTCGTAAATAAAGTGCAGATGGAGGCCGCTGGGGCCGCGGTATCGTGCGCCGCCTTGCTGAGTGAGGAGTCCCGCGGCTTTGGCGCAACCGTAACCATGCGCGATGTGCTGGGCAATTTCATGTACCCCAATACGTTGACGGTGCTCCGGCTGAAGGGGAAGGATATTCGGGATGCATTGGAGCAGACGGCCGCTTATTTCGTGGTCGGCCCGGATGGCAGGCCTATGGTCAGTTCAGCCTACTTGGAGCCGAAAGCCCAGCATTACAATTACGATATGTGGGAGGGCATCCGGTATGAGCTGGACCCTGCCAAGCCGCTCGGGCAGCGGGTTATGAAATTGACGGATCTCGCCGGCAGGGAAATTGAGGACGAGACGGAAATGGATGTGGTTATGAACAGCTACCGGGCCGGCGGCGGTGGAGATTATGAAATGTTCAAAGGAAGACCCGTCGTGCGGGAAATCGCGGCCGACATGGCTGAGCTGGTTGCGGAATACATCCGGAAGCACCGGATCATCCAGGCCAGCTGCGACCATAATTGGCGGGTTATTGCGCACAATCCTATGGTACAATGACAGATATCAGGGCAAGCTAGAAGCTGTATGAGAACTTCAGCTGATGCGCATAACTTATCGTGAAAGAGGAGCTGACCATTCATGAGCGAACAAATTAATGAGCAAGAGCTCGTTCAGTACATTGCTGAGCGCGCCGAAGCGAAACCGGAGGCGATCCGGGCTGTGCTGAAGCATGAGGAGGCGTTCATCAACAATGCCCATAAGGGCGCCAAAGGCGATGTCGATATCGATGGCGATGAGCTGGTGGATTACGTGCTGAGCCGACCGGACGTGAAGCTGGACGAGCTGACCGTGGAGACGATTCTGGAGCTGGAGATGGATTACTTGATGGACAAGGGCCTTGCCGGCTACGTGGATTAGAGCCTTTTGAGACCATTCAAATCCCCTTCTCTGCCTGAGCAGCTGAAGGGGATTTTTGCGCCGCGCCGGGTGATAATAAGCCTTGGCATAAAGCCGGTAAAGTGTGTTTCTTGTCGAAACACCTATTCCCCAGCTTGGCCCAATGTTATGATATGGCTATTGAAGTTCGTACATAACGAAATAAATCCAGGATTTACATAGGAGGAACAACCGTGAATGGCCCAATGATCATCACTCTTATCGTTCTGATAACAGCATCGGTGCTGTTTGTCTCGGGCAAAATCCGGTCTGATCTCGTGGCGGTCGGATCGTTGATCATTTTGATGCTGCTGAACATACTTACTCCGGCTGAGGCGCTATCTGGCTTCTCCAATTCGGTCGTCATCATGATGATCGGATTGTTCGTCGTAGGCGGAGGCATACTCCAGACCGGGCTGGCCAAGATGGCAAGCCGGGTACTGCTTCGCCTGGCGGGGACGAGCGAGACCCGGCTGCTGATTATGGTCATGCTCGTAACCTCGCTGATCGGCGCATTCGTCAGCAATACCGGCACAGTCGCCGTGATGATGCCGATCGTCGTGAGTCTGGCCATGAGTGCGGGAACTCATCCGGGTAAACTGCTGATGCCGCTCGCTTTTGCCAGCAGCCTTGGCGGTATGCTTACGCTGATCGGCACGCCGCCGAACCTGGTGATTCAGCAGACGCTTCAGGAGGCCGGGTACAAGGGGCTGTCCTTTTTCAGCTTTACGCCGATCGGCCTCGTCTGTTTGACTGCGGGCATCATCGGTCTGCTCTTTTTGCGCCGCTTCCTGCCTGATCATCAGAAGAAGGAGGGCAAGGGTAAGAAGAAGGGCCGCTCCTTGCAGGATCTCGCCAAGCAGTATCAGTTAACTCAAAATTTGTTCCGCGTTCAGGTAGGGAAGGGTTCGCCGCTTCAATCAAAAACGCTGCAGGAGCTCGACATTTCAGCCAGGTTCGGGGTCAACATCATTGAAATCCGCCGAAAAATCTCGGCGAAGAACCAATTTTTCAAGACGATTAACCAGGAAATTGCCGGACCGGATACCGTCGTTCAAGAGGATGACATCCTGTATGTCAACGGTACGTTTGAGCGGGCGGAGCAATTCGCCCGTCACTACGGGCTAGGCCTGCTCGATCATCAAGTTCCGGAAAGAAGCGAGCCGCTTCCCGCTCAGGATACACAGTATGCGACCAGCGAGGTGGGCATTGCCGAGGTGATGCTGACGCCGAACTCCAGCTTGATTGGCAGGCTGGTCAAGCATTCGGGATTCCGGGAGAAGTACCGGGTGAATATTCTCGGCATCCAGCGGAAGGAGCATTACCTGCTGCATAACTTGAAGGAGGAGCGGATGAAATTCGGCGATGCCCTGCTCATTCAAGGCACGTGGAAGGATATCGCGCTGCTGGCTGCGGATCAGGCTAACGTCGTTGTTGTCGGCCAGCCAATCGAAGAATCGCGCAAGGTAACAATGGACATCAAGGCCCCGATCGCTGCAGGCATTATGCTGCTCATGGTGATCCTGCTCATTACCGAGCTGGTGCCTGCTGTGGCGGCCGTCATGATCGCCGCCGTGCTGATGGTTGTCTTCGGCTGCGTCCGCAATATGGAGGAGGCGTATAAAAGCATCAACTGGGAGAGCATCGTCTTAATCGGCGGAATGATCCCAATGTCGATCGCCATTGAGAAGACCGGAGCAGCTGCGCTGCTGTCCGAGGGGTTGGTGAGCACGCTTGGCGGCTATGGTCCGATTGTACTGCTGACCGGGGTATATTTCACGACATCCCTGCTCACGATGTTCATCAGCAATACGGCTTGCGCGGTACTGTTTGCGCCCATCGCTCTTACCGCAGCGATTCAGCTTGGCGTAAGCCCGTATCCGTTTCTGTTTGCGGTTTCGATCGGGGCAAGTATGTGCTTTGCGTCTCCGTTCTCCACGCCGCCAAACGCACTTGTCATGTCGGCTGGACGATATAAATTCAGCCATTATATTAAGGTTGGCCTCCCGCTGCAAATCTTTATCGGTATAGTGATGGTGGCGGTGCTGCCGATATTTTTCCCTTTTTAATCAGGTACGTCCTCGTTTGCGGCTGCGGCTGCGATCGGGGGCGTTTTTTCTATGGGGAGGAATATAAATGACAATTATAATTATTTAAATGCAATATATATTTGACATAATGACGCTTATGTTGTAGATTTAGGGTGTGAAAAACGAGTGTTTATTATATCTACGCAGAGAGGGTGTACGGATATGAAATGGTTTCAATGGCTTTCAAGTCGGGGCAAGCAAGTGGACGAAAGAATCGTGAATATACAAAATAAAATTTACAAGGAAATATATATGCTGGTCATGTTGATCTCCTTGGCGTCGGTGATCGGCAAATTCACCATGCTGGGCACGGATACACCGGTAATCACAGAAGTCGCCATTTTGCTGGCTTCCAGCCTCTATTATCTGATTCGTTCGGCTTCCCTAGGTATTTATTCAGATGCTGCCGAGGTTCACGATCGCACGAGCAAATTCAAGATGAGCACCAAGAATATCATTACAGGCAGCGTTTTGGGTGTAGGACTGGCCTTGTTCTTTGGCTTCCGCAGCGCAGCTCTTTATGCTGACGGGGGATTACAGTCTCTCTGGTATTTCGTGCTTGTGGCTTTCGTCTCATTGATGATTTATGTTCCGCTGTTCCTGGCGTTAACCTTCGGCCTTCATACAGTGGCGAATAAAGCCAGTGCGCACGTGAACAAGGATGATTTGGAATGAAGAATCTCAGAATGAAGCTGGCGAGAGTCGAAAAGGACCTGTCCCAGGAGCAGCTGGCTCAAATCGTTGGCGTATCGAGACAGACCATCGGGTTAATCGAGCTTGGAAAGTACAATCCCAGCCTCAGCTTGTGCGTGGCGATCTGCAAAGCTTTGTCGAAGACGCTGAATGATCTTTTTTGGGAGGAATAGCGCAGGCAGCAGCATCTCGGTCAACAGAACCTAGAATTCTTTGGATATGGGCATATTGACTGCGCAAGAATGGTTGTTCTAGTAAAAAATCCCCACAGTTTAGCCGATAAATAATTCAGACGGGTAAATAGAATGGGGGCCTTCCAAACATGAGGAGTCGGATATATCTCATATTCTGCAGCGTATTGTTTTGCGTTCTGCTGACCTCCTGCAATTTGATCGATGAGCTGAAGGGAAGCTCAAGCGTCAATGGAGCAAGCATAGAAGAAGAGCATGCAGCCGCCAAGTACGGCGCTTATATTAATTTGAACAATATGATGACCGGCGGAGCGCTCGATAGAGCGATCGAGGGTTATATTAGCGAATTTGGCATGGATGAAAATATGTATATCAGCGAGGACTTCAGTGGCAGTGAACTCGCCTCTTTTCCCGGGTTGGACGGACTGGCGAAGACAGTGAACACTGCAGTGGACCGCGCAGCCGGCGAGCCGTCGTATGGCGCTGCGGACGAAGCGCTCATCCAACTAGGCCCGGTAATACTTGATCTGCTGGATACGATGGAGGTAATAACCGATTACTATAACGATGGGACATACGCCGACGACCAGTTTGCCAAAGGCAAGGAGCTGCATAGCCAATTTATTGCCCAATACCATACATACGAGCCATTGGCCAACCAGTTTTATAACGATTTCGACCAGATTGCGGCACAGCAGAAGCTCAGTGATCTGGATAAGCTCAAAGAGCAGGACTATTTAATCCGGTATCATGCCCTTAGCGTAGTGATGCGTGCGCAGGATATTGAAAAGGCCTTTTTTGAAGCCGAAATTTTTGATGAGAATATTTTGGACTGCAACCTGGAGGAATATAGAATCTTGTTTGACTTGCTGGTCCAGGATTCGAAGCAGTTTACGGAATATGCGAAGGATGCCAAACGGAGGAAGCAGGAATCCTGGACGACGGTCCCGGAATTGGACGCCGCTTTGCAGGAGGTCATCGGAACGGCAACCGATATTTTAACCATTCTAGAAACAAAGGATACGAGCAGCAACAGGGACAACAATCTTGTGAGCAGCTACTTCTCTAAGGTGTCGAACCTGATCGACGCTTATAACTACAATATTCGGATGGATAAGGCATAATAATTTTTGCAACAGAGGCAGGCGGATATCAGCCTGTCTTTTTTTGTGTTCAAGGAAGAACTGGCGCTAACCTATGTTGATCATGTTATACTGTAGGGAACAAACGTTCTTAATAGATCGGCAGGTGGACATCGTGAATTATGAGATAGAAATCGCCGTCCGTCATCTGGTCGAGTATGTGTTCCGAAGCGGAAGCCTGGAGGGCGGATTTCGGAGCGTCGCCACCTTGACGGAAGGCACGAAAGCACATCAGAGGATACAGCAGCAATACGGAGAATTGGATCAAAAGGAAGTATATTTGTCGTTGGAAGTGCCTTGCGGAGAGTTCGTCTTCGTCATTGACGGGCGTTGCGACGGCCTGCTGGTTGATGAGGACGGGCAGGTGACGATCGATGAAATCAAATCTACGGCGATGGAGCTGGACGAGATTGGATCAAATACCTTCCCCGTCCATTGGGCGCAGGCGAAGTGCTACGCTTATATGTATGCCGTGGCAAACGATGTCCCGAATATGAACATTCAGCTGACATATGTTCAGGTTGATACGGATGTACACAAGCGATTCGTACAGAGGATGACGCGCAAGCAATTGGAGGTGTTCGTGACTGATGTCATTCAGAGATACACCCCTTATGCGGAAATGCTGTATCGTCACCGGGCGAAGCGGGATGCAAGCATCGACGGATTAGCTTTTCCTTTTCCAGCGTATCGCCAAGGACAGCGCAAGCTTGCGGGCGCGGTATACACAAGCATTGCTGAGAAGGTCAAGCTGTTTGCCCAGGCGCCGACGGGAATCGGCAAGACGATGTCGACGATATTCCCGGCGGTTAAGGCGATTGGCACCGGGCTGCTGCAGCGTATTTTCTACCTTACAGCTAAGACGATTACGCGAACTGCGGCAGAGGAGGCCTTTGCGCGCCTTCAGGCCGCGGGACTGCATCTTCATGCGGTAACCATTACCGCGAAGGAGAAGATTTGCTTTCAGGAGCAGATCAGCTGCCGGAAAGAAGACTGTATGTATGCAGACGGTTACTATGATCGGGTGAACGGAGCCATCCTCGATATGCTTGGCCACGAGACCCTGATCGACCGAGGAGTCATCGAGGCTTACGCTCGCAAGCATCGTGTCTGTCCGTTCGAATTTTCGCTGGATGCCGCTTATGCCGCCGATGCGGTGATTTGTGACTATAATTATATTTTTGATCCGCGGGTTTCCTTGAAAAGGCAGCTTGCCGAGCATAAGCGGCATACCGCTTTGCTGGTGGACGAGGCCCATAACCTGGTGGACCGCTCCAGAGAGATGTTTTCGAGTACGCTCGGCAAGTCGTCGTTTCTCGCATTGCAGCGGGAATTCAAGGCGGCGAACAAGAGATTGTCCGCGGCGGCTAAAGCGGTAAACGCCTGCTTCATCCGGCGGAGAAAGCAGGCGGAGGAGAAGCGTATAATCGAGCACGAGGCTCCAGACGAGCTGCTCCTGC
This sequence comes from Paenibacillus woosongensis, assembly GCF_030122845.1. Classification (NCBI taxonomy): domain Bacteria; kingdom Bacillati; phylum Bacillota; class Bacilli; order Caryophanales; family Paenibacillaceae; genus Paenibacillus; species Paenibacillus woosongensis. The sequence continues at coordinate 5,027,136 of NZ_CP126084.1, read as the reverse complement.
TGCTGGAGGATTTCGTCCAGCAAGCGGAACGCGAATTGGCTGGGGGGACAGGCGGCTATGTTCCGGCAACAGGGTCGCTGCTGCTTGAGACGTATTTTGAAGCCGTCCATTTTGTAAAAATCGGTAAGCTGTACGATGAACGCTATGTAACGTACGTGGATATTTCCAGCCAGGAGGTGCGGGTAAGAATGTTCTGCCTAGACCCCTCTCATCTGCTGCGGGAAATGGGAAAAGGCTACCGCTCGCATATTTATTTCTCGGCGACGCTGGCGCCGATCGGCTTTTACAGGGATATGCTAGGGGCGGAAGCCGATGATTATACACTATCTGTCCCGTCCCCTTTTTCTAGGGAGCAATTGGAGGTTGTCCTGCTGCCTCTATCGACGCGCTATCGTGACCGGGAAACAACGGTAGATCCGCTCGCCGCTTATTTGCGGCAATTGACGGAGCGGCGGACCGGGAACTATTTGTTCTTTTTTCCCTCCTATGCTTACATGAAGATGGTCTATGAACGCTTTATGGCAGGAGATCCTAAGGCGGATACGATGGTTCAGCATGGGGAAATGTCGGAGGCAGAGCGGGAGAATTTCTTAGCTGCATTTGAAGCTGGCCGATCCGGCAGATCATTGATAGGGTTTGCGGTCATGGGCGGCATTTTCTCCGAAGGCATCGATTTAGTGGGCAACCGCTTGACGGGTGTGGTCATTGTTGGCGTGGGCTTGCCGCAAATTGGCCTGGAGCGGAATATTATTCGCGATTATTTCAATCAGACGGGCAGGAACGGTTATGATTATGCCTATGTGTTTCCGGGTATGAACAAGGTTCTTCAGGCGGGAGGGCGGCTTATCCGTTCCGAGCAGGACACGGGATTGCTGGTGCTGGTCGATGACCGGTACCTTCAGCCGCATTACGCCAGGCTGCTTCCAGTGGAGTGGAGCGACCACGCTGTAATCACATTGTAGCCCGTGCCGTCCCCATAGGATGTTATGTATCCAAGAGCACTTTTGAGGCTTGCCTAGGCCTCGAAGGTGCTTTTTTTCTGCCGGGACAATTTGACTCCTCATCGTCTAAGATTTTATATAAAAATATAATAGTTAAGACCTTTAAACTATTATAATGGATTAATTAAAATTTTAGATAAAAGGAACAGAGGTGATGGGCGCTGAATAAGCAGGAACGCTTGTCAGCTATGATATCTGGCTATATGAACCGGTTCGTCGTCGGCTATGCCAAATTGCTTGACCACGATTTGACGGCACCTCAGTATTTGATCATTCAAATTCTGGCTGAGGACGAGCCGAAGAGCTGCTCAGAGCTGGCAGAGGTATTGGATGTCACGCTGCCGGCCATAACAAATCTGTCCAACAAGCTGGCAGCCAAAGGCTATATTGAACGCATAACCCCGGATACCGACCGTCGCAGCGTCTATCTGCGGCTTACGGAGCAAGGACATGAAGTAATGGCAAGCATGCTTGAAAGATACCAGGAGCTGACCAAACCGATGTGGGACAGTCTTACGGAGCAAGAAATCGATACATTGATAAGTGCTTACGAAAAAATGGGGAGCTTGCTGCCAGTCGGCAAGATCCAGAAATGACAACGGGAGGATACCATCATGGGTAGATTAGACCATAAAGTTGCTATCATTACAGGTGCAGCCGGAGGGATGGGGAAGGCGGACGCTCTCCTTTTTGCCAAAGAAGGAGCCAGGTGGCCATTTCCGACATCCAGGAGGATAAAGTTCAGGAGGTTGTCCGGGAAATTGAGCTGAACGGCGGGGAGGCGATCGGCTTCACGCATGACGTAGCCTCCGAAGAGGATTGGGCTCGCGTGGTCGAAGGTACGATCGCAAAATTCGGCAAAATCGATATCCTGGTCAACAATGCCGGGGTATCGAACGCGACACCATTTCTGGAGCTTACAATCGAGCAGTGGGAGAAGACGATGTCCATCAACGTAACTAGCGTATTTCTCGGACAGAAGCATGTCATCCCGCACATGATTAATAATGGCGGGGGGTGAGTCCTCCTATATTACGGGGATCGAGCTGCCGATCGACGGCGGGTATGCTGCGAAGTAAAAAATTCGTGACACGTCGTTCATGCTGAATATGAAGTTGACAAGACAAGCTCATAATATCCAAGACTACAATCATCAAGGAGAGTGTCGTTTCATGTCAAAATTGGAGCCGGCAGCGGAATCGGCCGTGTCACCAGCTTGAAGCTGGCGGCGAACTACAAGGTGGTTCTCGTGGATTTCAATGCGGAGACAGGGGAAGAAACACTGCAGCTCGTCAAGTCGCAGGGCGGGGAAGGGATATTCGTCCAAGCCAACGTGGCTCAAAGCGAGGATGTTCAGAACTTCGTAAATAAGGCTGTGGAAGCTTACGGACGGATCGACTTCTTTTTCAACAATGCCGGGGTTGTGCAGAAATTCGCGAAGACCGCGGACGTGGAGGAAGCGGAATTCGACCGTCTGGTGGCCGTCAACTTGAAAGGCGTCTTCCTCGGCATGAAATATGTGCTGAAGGTGATGGAGCAGCAGGGAGGCGGTCATATTCTGAATACTGCGTCAACGGCAGGCATCCGCAGCGAACACAGCGCCGGCATCTATTCGGCTACGAAGCATGCGGTTGTCGGATTAACCAAGTCGGCAGCCATGGAATATGTGAAGCAGGGTATCCGCGTTAACGCGATTTGTCCTGGAGGCGTAAAAACCCCATTGACTCAAAACGTGGCGAAGTCCTTCCAAGAGGGTGGCTATGTACCTGAGGAAATCTCGAATATGCGCATGGGGCGTCCGGCTGAACCTGAGGAAATCGCCGGGGTGGTCGCCTTTATGGCTTCTTCCGCCTCCAGTTACATGACGGGATCGCTGGTTACGGTCGACGGCGGGTTAACGCTGTAAGCCTAATCTACGGCTCCCATTGAGCATGGCTTCGATGAAATGCATAAAGCGAAGAGACCCGTTCCCCGTATCGCTTGATACGAACAGGAACGGGTCTTTCGTGTTTTTAAGGGAAAATACAAAGATCGTTATTATAGCGGCAGCAATGCTACTTCGGTTTGACCTTCCAAACGCTCCACCATGGCATACCAGGACTGTGGCCGGTTAGGCAGCACAGCGTAATAACGCTTGAGGAAGCTGACGATCAGCTCGGCCGACAGCCGGTCCTGCTCGTCGTCGGTAGGCAGGAAGCACAGATCGAGCCCCGTCACGGCTTCCCCGTCATTGTTCCAGGACGGATGCACGTATTCGAAGTCGAGGCGCTTGTAGCCCAGATGCGAAAGTACCTCGCGGCGCACGAAAGGGTCCATCGGCTTCACGCCGCCGAACTCATGCTCTTCTACCCGGTAAGGGTCGTAAATCTCCGCGAACATGCCATGCAGCTTGACGCCGTTCTCGGCAGCCAGCTTCTCCAAGTCTTTGCTCCGCTGCTTCGCCAGGAATGGTCCAATCCCAAGCCCGGAGCGTCCGATAATCGTAAAGTCCGTCATGGCCACGTTAAAATCCTCATAATAACGGTATTCCGTAGCGCCCACCACTTTGCCTTCATGCACGGCGACAAAGACGCGAATGCCCGGGTCTTCCAGCGGCTCTTTCCATAGGTCGAATTCCAGTACTTCCTCTGGCGGGAACACTTCCTGCATTAGCTCGTGCATGCTGCGGAACAGGGGATCTTCAATGTTCGTAATGCGATGATATTCCATGTGTGAACCTCCTAATCGGCTTCTATTATTCTAGATTATTTATCTTTTAAAAGGATTGCGCCATTCCATCAAAGCACCGTAATGGCAGGATTCCTCGTCTTCCAAATAGTTCGGGACGACACCAACCGGCGTGCGGCCGCAACGAAGCATGAAGGTGATGATTGGATCTTTCAGCTTGCCGCTGACAACGGCTTCGAGATATTCCTCTGCCGTCATATCCCCGGCATGCAAGTGATATCCGGGCATTCGCCCGCCGCCAAGCAGTCTGTCGAGCCCGAGCTGGACAACGACGTCGTACATGGACAGCATCAGCCACTTGCCCAGTCCCAGCTTCCGGTACGTGGGACGAACGCTAATATCCGCCACGTACAGCGTACCTCCATGAGGATCATGGTTACGGATATAACCGCCGTCCGTTACCTCTTCCCACGTATGGGCATGACCCGGCTGGACGCTTTCGTTTGTTACAAGAAGTCCCGTCATCGACCCGGCGATTTCTCCGTCGATTTCAATGCACAGCGCCCCCTCCGGGAACAGTCTGACGTGATTGCTGAGCTGCTCCGTATTCCACCAAAGTTCCGGCGGGAAGGGAGGCGGAAAGCTTTCCTGCTGCACCGCAATCAGGCCGGGAAAATCCTCTGGGCCATAATTCCGGATGACGGCCGGGACAGGGCGATTCCCGTCAAATACATACAGCTCCTTACGATACATATACAGCCCTCCTTAATACGCAAAGCAATCGGTTATGTCCAATCCGTGTATAAATCGGTGCGCCGATCCCGCCAGGTTGTGACCGATCCGCTTTCGCGCACTTGATAGAGCAGCTCCAGATCCAGGTCGGCGGTCACGATCATGTCATGGTTGATCTCGCCTTCGGCCAGCAGCCCCTGCGGCGGGAACGGAATATCGTTCGGCGTAATGACCGCGGCCTGTCCGAAGTTGGCACGCATGAAGTCGACCGTCGGCAGCGCACCGACCGTACCGGTAAGGACAACATAGATTTGGTTCTCAATCGTTCGGGCATGGCTCGTGTAGCGAACACGGTGGAAGCCGTGGCGATCGTCGGTGCACGACGGACAGAAAATGACGTCCGCACCCTTGGCTTTGGCCATCCGCACGATTTCCGGGAACTCGATGTCGTAGCAGGTGAGCATGGCGATTGTTCCTTTGTCCGTCTCGAACACCTGCAGCCCCTCGCCTGCGCTCATATTCCATTCCTTCACTTCCGTTGGGGTGATATGCAGCTTGGGCTGCTCCCCGATCCTGCCGTCAGGATAGAACAAATGCGCTGTATTGTACAGCTTGCCGCCTTTGCGTACGACATGGGTTCCTCCGATAATATGGGTGCCGCTCTCTTTGGCCAGTGCCGTGAAGAGCTCCAAATATTGCTCCGTAAAATCGGGAAGTTTGTCTATGGTCAACGCCTGGCCGTGCTCGTTCCCGATCGACATTAATTGCGTGGTGAAAAATTCGGGAAACAGAATGAACTCGGCGTCGTATTCTGCGGCCGTTCTTACGTAATGCCGGCATTGGTCGGCAAACTCCTCGAAGGAGCGGATCGTATGAAGATGATATTGTACTGCAGATACCCTGATTTTCATGGAGTACCTCCCCATATAAGTAATAAATGGCAGCCTAGGCTGTTGAACATTTAGAATAGCTCTTTTTACACAAAATTTAAAGTGTTATCGTACATTGTGCGTACAGCGATGTACAAACGGCAGGATAAATCCGCCGCGCAAAAGCGCAGCCCATTAAGACTGCGCTCTTTCCTCGAACCGCCGGATAATTCCGATGATGACCTCGGTGGCTTTAACCATATTGTCGACCGAGATGTATTCGAATCTGCCGTGGTAGTTTTCGCCCCCGGTAAACAGGTTGGGCGTGGGCAATCCCATGTAGGACAGCTGGGAGCCGTCGGTGCCGCCCCGGATCGGGGTCATGACAGGTTCAATCCCGAGATTTCTCATGACCTCGGCAGCGACATTCACGATTTCCATGTTTGGCTCGATTTTCTCGCGCATATTGTAATATTGATCGCGGATATCCAGGACAAGCTTGTCATGGCCATACTTGGCCCTCAGTTCATCGGCGATGCTCTCCATTCTGGCCTTGCGGGCTTCGAATTGCTGGCGGTCAAAATCGCGAATGAGATACTGCATCCGTGTTTCCTCTACGTCCCCCTTGATTGAAGAGAGATGGTAGAAGCCTTCGTAGCCTTCGGTATGCTCAGGCGCTTCCCCGGCTGGAAGCTGGGCGTGAAATTCCATGGCGATTTTGGCCGAGTTGATCATTTTTCCTTTGGCCGTGCCCGGATGTACATTAACTCCTTTGCACGTTATTTTCGCCATAGCGGCGTTGAAGCTTTCGAATTCCAGCTCGCCCAAGGGCCCGCCGTCCACCGTATAAGCGAACTCCGCGCCGAACGCCGCTACGTCGAAGCGCTCCGGCCCTCTTCCGATTTCCTCATCGGGCGTAAAGGCGACGCGGATTTTGCCATGCTTGATTTCAGGATGCTGGATCAGATAAGCCATCGCGGTCATAATTTCGGCAATCCCCGCTTTATCGTCCGCGCCCAGCAGAGTGTTGCCGTCTGTCGTAATCAAAGTATGGCCTTTGTATTTGTGCAGCTCTGGAAAATCCCGGGGGGATAATACGATATTTCCGGCTTCATTTAAAGGAATGTCTCCACCGCTGTAATTCTCTACGATTTGCGGCTGTACGTTGGCGCCAGAGAAGTCGGTTGCCGTATCCAGGTGGGCTAGAAAGCCGATGGTAGGCACGTCTTTAACCGTGTTACCCGGCAGGGTGGCCATAACATAGCCGTTGTCGTCCATGCTGACATCCTCCACGCCGATCTCCTGCAGTTCCTGTACCAGCTGTCTGGCCAAAGTAAGTTGACCGGGAGTAGACGGGCAAATCTCATTGTCTTCATTGGATTGCGTGTCGATTCGGGCATAGGAAGTAAAGCGGTTGATGATTTCGTCTCTCACGGGAATCAGCCTCTCTTCATTGTGATGATCTTTCCTTGAATTGTATCAAACCGGATGCCTGCGTGAAAGCGGCCTAGTATGAGGATGAGAACTAGCAAACTAACTAAAGAGCCATACGCTATAAAATATCTCAAAAATCCCGCCGATATACTGGCTAGGATCTTTTTTTCGAAACTTTATAGCTGGAAGCAGGAAAAAAGAAGAGCGCCGGGCATGCGGATCAAAACCGCAGGCCCGGCGCTCTTTTATGAATGCTTAACCTTTCACCGCACCGGCAACAACGCCCTTCACAATGTGCTTCTGCAGGAACATGAACACGATAATGGATGGCAGTACGGCCATCACCATCGCCGTCATGGCATATTGCCAGTCCGAGGTGTACTGCCCTACGAAGGTATAGGCGGCCAGTGTCAATGTCTTCGTGGTTGGAGAGCCGTTGACCATCAGGAGCGGGAGCAGGAAGTCATTCCAGATCCACATGACGTCGATAATGATGATCGTGGTCGTTACCGATTTCAGCAGCGGGAAGATCACCCGGAAGAACAGGCGGAAACCGGAAGCGCCATCGATCGTTGCGCTCTCGTCAATCTCATTGGGAATCCCCTTCACGAAGCCGTGGTAAATGAACATGGCCAGCGGTGCGCCGAACCCCCAATACAGGATGCCGAGGCCCCAGGTGCTGTCCGAAAGATGGAAGTTCTTCGCCATTTGCAGCACGGAGAGCATGATCGATTGGAACGGAATCAGCATCGGCATGATCACGATGAAATAAATCAGGTTGCTCATCTTGGATTTTGTTCTGGCCAGCTTATACGCCGCGATGGAAGAGATCAGGACGATCCCGGCCAGGCCAAGCACCGTGATGACAGTATTGTTCAGGAACAATCTTGGATAGTTAATGTATTTCCACACATAGCTGTAGTTCTCGAAGGCCAAACTTTTTGGAAGAGCGATCACGTCCGTCATGACTTCGGAGAAGCTCTTCAAAGAGTTGATGATGGTCAAGAACAAAGGATACAAGAACAGCAGCGAGAGAATGACCATGAATATTTCAAAGACGATGCGGCCTGCCTTCTTGCTCTTCATTATGCCTCAACCTCCCTGCGTTTGAAGATCGTCAATTGAATCATAGTGATAATAAGTACGGCTACGAACAGAATAAGCGCTTTGGCCGTACCGTATCCATACAGGTTATTCTGGAACGTATCCCGGTATATATCGTAAGCGACGCTGTAGGTCGTACCGCCAGGACCGCCGCCCGTGAGGGACAGGATGACGTCGAATACTTTGATGGAGTTCGTCAGCGCCATAAACACGGAGATCGTGATGGAAGGCGCCAGCAAAGGCAGCGTAATGCTGAAGAAGCGGCGGACTGGACCAGCGCCATCTACTGTAGCTGCTTCCTTCATATCATCCGGCACCGATTGCAGACCGGCGATGTAAATCACGAGATAGAAACCGACCGACTGCCAGATCGAGACCAGCAGGACGGAGATGAAGGCCAGATTTGGTTCCCCGAGCCAGCTCAGCTTGAATATGCCCCAGCCTGTGCTTGCCCCGAGTGATTCGAAGCCTTGCATGAAGATAAACTTCCAAATGAAACCAACGATAACCAAGCTGAGAATATAAGGAATGAAGAATGCGGCTCTGAGCCAGGTTGTTGATTTCATCTTCATATCCAGAACAAGCGCCAGCAGAATGGCCAGCACGTTCACGATCACGATGTACAAAATCGCATATTTAATCGTGAACCAGCTTGCATTCATGAAGTTGGCATCGCCGCTAAAGATTTGCTTGAAATTGTCCAAGCCTATGAATTTAGGGTTTTTGGATATTCCATTCCACTTCGTTAAGGAATAGCGAATCGTCATCATAAACGGGTAATAGAACACGGCTATTACGCTTATTAGAACAGGCAGTGTGAAAACGCCAAATTCCAACCGTTCAGCCCATTTTCTCCCCAATTTGAACATAGTCGCACCTCTTTTTCGCAACGTATTTTATACAGACAAGAGAGCAGACATTTCTATACACTCTGTCGTTTTCGGCTATAATAATTATAATTCAGGGGCGGACGCGTCTAAATGGACATAAGAAAACAGTTAAGGGTAAAAAGGTAAACTGTAGCACGTGTAGGGGGACGGGACAGCGATGATCAAAAGTTTAACCGCAGCTATGAAATCGCTTATTGAGCGAATGTCTCGCAAATTAGTCAATAAGCTAAACTTGCTTTTTACATCCATTATTATACTTATCGTGGGATCGCTTACGGTCATTTCCTATCAAATGCTCCAGAAGGAATCGGTCAGCAACAGCATGGCCAGTACGACGAACAACCTGATGCTGGTAAATCAGAAGCTGGAGGATTACCTGGACGGGATCGAGCAGTTCTCGCTGCCCCACAACAAATATGACGAGATTATTCGGGCTGTCATGCAAGAGGGCAATGATTATGCGGCCAGAATGTATCTCGAAGATTATTTAAGGGATTTGTTCTACAGCCGCAAGGACCTGGAGAGCATTTATTTGTATTTGATCGATCAGCAAAAATATTATTCGATTAGCCGCGAGGCCTACAATATAACGGTCAGATCCGGTTATCAGGGCGGCATCGATGAGCAGCCGTGGTACAAGGAGGCGATGAACAGTCCGCAGAACCGTTCGTTCCAATCCTTCGTCCTGCCGGATGCGACTAGCGGATATACGATGATTACCGAGCCGGAATTCATGGGCTACCACCGCGTGCTGCGCTCAATTGCCTCGCGGGAGCCGCGGGCGGTGTTATCGTTCTACCTGAAGCCGACAGTGAAGGACAGCATTATAAGCGACATTCCGTTCGAAGAGGGAGAACATCTCATGTACCTCGATCCGGACAACGTTCCATTTCACATGGATGATTTGGAGGTTTATGAGGCGATCAGCTCGGCCGACTGGTTCCAGAACATTGGCGATGATTCGGGAAGCCCTGTCACTTGGTCGGATGGGGACAAGCGGTACCTCGTCGTGTATGACGTGGGGCAGCAGGACGGCTGGAAGCTGATCAAGCCGATCCCATACAGCAGCATTTATGAAGCAGCTACGAAAGCACGGAATTTGAGTTATTTGATCGGCTTTATTTTTCTGGTCATATCGGTCATTCTCGTTACTTTGACTTCAAATGCCATTACCAGGCCGCTAAATCGGCTCTCGCGCCATATGCGGCGGTTCAGCGAAGGGACGTTTGATGCGGAGGCCCCCGTGCAGGGCAATGATGAGATAGCTTACCTGACGATGCATTTCAATCAGATGGTGCGGCGGACAAATGATCTGATCAATGAACGCTATCGCATGAAGCTGGTCGAGAAAAATGCGATCCTGAAGGCGCTGGAGGCGGAAATTAACCCTCATTTCCTCTACAATGCGCTTCAGGCGATATCTACGAAGGCCTTGAAGAGCGGAAACGACGACGTGGCCGATATGGTGGACGCTTTGGCGCTGACGCTGCGGTACTGCATAAGCGGCAAAGATATCGTATACGCTAGGGAAGAGCTCAAGCATATCGAGAGATATCTGGCGCTCCAAAGCGCTAGATTCGGCAGCCGCCTTCGGGTAAATATCGAGTGGGACGAATCGCTAATGGAGCTGCAAATTCCCAAGCTGTCCATCCAGTCCCTGGTCGAGAATTCGATTAAGCATGCGGTGGAGAAGGTGTCCACGCCGGTTACGATTGTCGTTCGGGCCACGGTGAGCGAGAGCCATGCCATTATATCGGTGTATGACGATGGTCCAGGCATATCTCCGGACAGGCTGGAGCAAATATTGCATACATTTGAAGTAGAGTGGGAAGAGCAAGAAGGGGAGAATATCGGCCTGAAAAATTTGAATACCCGTTTGAAGCTGCTGTATGGCGATCCATCGGGACTTGCCATCCACAGCGATGGATCAGGAACGGAAATGACGATGAGGATACCGCGGGGAGGCGTAGGACATGTATAAAGTACTCATCATTGACGACGAGGAGCCGCTGCGCGAGGCCATTAAAATATTGGGCGATTGGGAAGGACTGCAGGTCGGGGAGATTTGGGAGGCTACGAATGGTGTTGCCGGGCTGGACATGTTAAAGAAGCATCAGCCCGATCTCGTGATGGTAGATATGAAGATGCCGGAGATGAACGGGGTGGAGTTCCTGCGCATTGTGGAGCAGGATTATCCCGAACTGCTGACGATCGTCATTAGCGGCTACAATGATTTCGAATTTACAAGGCAGGCGATCCATTCCAAGGTCGCTGATTATTTGCTGAAGCCGATTAACCGCCAGGATCTGAATCAAGCGCTGCGCAAGGCGATTGATGTGCTGCAGGCGAAGCGGCAGACGCATAGCGAGCTAATTACGCGGAATATCGCCTTTAATATGTCCCTACCTAAATTGAAGGAGAAAATTTATTTGTCCATCCTCGGGCGGGGCTTCAAGAAGCAGAGCAACCAAGCGTTCCTTCCGCTCATCGGTGCCGATAAGGAGGATAACCGTTTTGGCGCGCTCGTATTGCAGCTTCTGAATATGCAGCATGTCCGCGACAAGCGCTTTAACCGGGACACGGAGCTGCTCTATTTCGCCGTGGCGAATGTAATTAACGAGGTAGCGACGGAGGATGACATGTGCTTCAGCTTCCCTAATCCGAAGCAGGACAGGGAAATCATCGCGATTTTTACGATGCAAGGAGGATATCCGGAGGACCTTGCTTTCCGTGCCGACTATTTGATGAAGAAGGTTGGGCATACGCTAAGCGACTTGTTCGGGATCGTATCAGCGGCAGGGATTGGGCGTGTGTACGAAGAGGTTACGCAGTTAGCCGATTCTTACGGTGAAGCGCGCTCCTCGATTATGGCTATCGACCTTCATAGGCTCAAAGGGACAACCGTGTTTGGCGCCAAGGAGAGAGCAGGAACGCCAGAGCCGATGTCTTTGACTAGCCGGATGCCTATTCTAAGAACTGCCCTGGAATCCGGAAATATGAATCATGCCAGGATCGTTTTCGCAGACTTTACGAAGAAAATCAAAGAGGCCGACAGCTTCACACTGGGAGAAGCCGAGCGGATGATTCGCGATATTATCGTCCTGTTCAACGATATGGCGCTGGATTTGGGTGTTTCCTCCGCCAAGCTCCCCGCGACCGGATCCCGCAGCTCGCTTGATGCGGTGGGATTAAGCGGGGATTTCAGCACAACAGACGAATACGAGCAGCTGCTTCATCGCATTCTGGACTATTACAGTGAGCAGATCCGGGAGTCGATGACCGTTAACCGGCCCTTCCATATCGAGGATATTAAGGAATACATCGACCAGCATTATTTCGAGGATATTAAAATTTCCATGTTTACCGAGAAATATTTCCTGAGCCGGGAGTACTTAATGAAGCTCTTCAAGCAGCAGTTCGGGTTCGGAATTCATGAGTATATGCAGAAGGTAAGAATGGAGAAGGCCTGTGTGCTTCTGGACGATCCTTCCCTGAAAATCCAGGAGATTTCGGAGATGCTGGGTTATAAGGACAAGAATTATTTCAGTAAGGCATTTCGCAACTACTACGGCGTGTCGCCTTCTGAATACCGGACCAGGCAGGAAGGGGGGAAAAAGTGAACAGGGGGAGGACTACACTTTTTTACCCTCAAGTTGCCACTTATCTACATTTTCATCAAGAGCCCATTTCATTAGAATAGTCTCATAGACATACTAACCAATGAAAGTGGGGGCAAAAAACTTATGAAGAAGAAATTTTTGGCCATGTCATTCAGTCTGGTGCTGTTGATGGGGCTTCTATCGGCTTGCGGCGGCGACAAGGCAGCCAACAATGGAGCGAACAGCGCGGCAGGGGAAGGCGGAAATGGCGATTCTTCCAACCCGGTAACGATTAATATGTTTACGGCTTCTCCAGAATATACAGATGCATTTAATGCTTATATCGAAGAGTACAAAAAAGTGAAGCCTAACGTAACGATCAACCTCGAAATCATGCAGGCTGACTATAACACGGTTCTTAAGTCCAGAATCGCGGCAGGCAGCACGCCGGACGTATTCCAGACGACAGCCGGCGGAGATATCGATACTTTTGCAGAGTACAGTGCAGATTTGACGGGTGAGCCGCTAGCTGCAGCAATGACGGATGCTGTTCGTTCGAACATGTCTTCCTCCGACGGCAGAGTGCTGGGCCTTCCGGTCAAAGGCAACCTGTTCACCCTGATCTACAACAAGGATCTGCTTGAGCAAGCCGGCATTACGGAAGTGCCTGCAACTACAGCGGAATTGCAAGATGCGATTGCCAAGCTGGAAGCGCAAGGCATCACTCCTTTTGCCAACGCTTATAAAGAGTGGTGGGTATGGAAGCATATCTTCCAGCATTTCGTGGATGCGGCAGCTCAGGATGCCAGCATGAGCGCGAAGGATTTGGTCGACAGCTTCATCGCCGGCAAAACAACGTTCGCGGAGCATCCGGTTCTGGCCGACAACTTCTTCGAGTTCATCGATACGACAATCAAACATGGAACGGACAAGCCGCTTGAGCGCGACAGCAACGCCCAAGTTAGCGACTTTGCTTCCGGCAAAGCAGCGTTCATGACAGGTAAAGGCGCATGGGACGAAGAAGCGATCAAGAAAATCAATCCGGACATCAAAATTGGAATCGCAGGTTATCCTGTAAGCGATAAAGCGGAGCAAGCTACAATTATTACCGGTGCTGATCAAGCTCTGCGCATTAACAAGGATTCTAAAGTCGTTAAAGAAACGGTTGAATTCTTCAACTGGCTGTATACTTCCGATTACGGTAAGAACTGGTTCTCCAGCGTAGCGAAGGTTATCCCTCCAATCAAGGATGCTCCGCTGCCAGACCTGGATATGCCTAAACAAATGGATGAAATACTGCAAGTACAGCCATCTGGAGACTTGGCCGTCAACTACTCGCTGGATACGTTCCATCAAAAATTCGGTGAACTAATGCAGGCATACATTGGCGGAAATCAGTCCAAAGAGAAAATCATCGACGAAATTCAAAAAGCTTGGATCCAACTTGGATCTGCAGAATAACTTGGCGTACCCTAATATTCCCTTTCTTAACTCAGCACTCCCCGGTGCTGAGTTAAGTTTTATCTAGGAGATGAACGGAGAACAAATGAAAGGAAGTGTTACGGTGAGTCAGATCATTACGATTGAAGAAAACGGGCTGCAACTGGTATTCGAGTTAACGGACGAGCGGGATGTGTTATTCCTTCACTTTGGTGCTGCGCCTTGGCCGGCTGTAGAGGGCAGCATTAGCGGATTAAGCGATGCGCATAAGAAAGGTTTCCGGCTGCTCGAGCTGCAGTTGACGGGTGAAGACCGGGATGAATATCACGGGAGAACGCACCGGGCCAGTTATCCTGGATTGCGCCTGCAATATGAGACACATCGGGACGAGCGGACGATTCACGGTCGCAAGCTGGAAGTGGTCTTGAACGACCCGGCCACTTCATTGCAGGCCGTTCAGCATTTCCAATTCTATGACGGGACGGCCGTTGTCCGCTGCTGGGTTGAGCTGATCAATCAGGGCTTACAGCCCGTAGGCGTGGAATACGTCTCCAGCTTCGCGCTGACCGGCGTGGATAAGGAAGGCGCAGGGGCTCGGGACGATAAGATGCGCCTATCGATTCCGCACCACGGCTGGCAGAGTGAATTGCAATGGCGGACATACAGCTTGCCGGAGCTGGGCATGTCGCATTTGATCGACAGGGGCTCCAAGCGGGTGTCCTGCAGCAATACCGGCTCCTGGTCCGCAGCGGAGCATGTTCCGATGGCGATCCTGGAAAATGGCGAGGCGGGAACAGCCTTGTTCTGGCAAATCGAGCATAACGGCTCGTGGCACTGGGAAATTATCGAGCAGTCCGATTTGCTGACGCTATTGATCAGCGGACCGACTGAACACGACAACCATTGGTGGATTTCGCTGAAACCGGGCGAAACCTTCAGTTCGGTTCCGGTTGCGGTTGGGGCCGTGCAAGGTTCCGTCGACGAGGCGGTCGGGCAATTGACGCATTACCGCCGATTGATTCGACGGCCAAATGAAGACAACCGCCAGCTGCAGGTTATTTTCAATGATTACATGAATTGCCTTTGGGGCGATCCGACGACCGAGAAGCTGCTGCCATTGATCGATGCGGCAGCGGACGTAGGCTGCGAATATTTCTGTATTGATGCCGGCTGGTACGCCTCCGGCGAATGGTGGGACGGCGTAGGCGAGTGGCTCCCATCTGCAGAACGGTTCCCGGAAGGGATTAAATACGTGCTCGATTATATCCGCGGCAAGGGAATGGTTCCCGGCTTATGGCTCGAGCTTGAAGTTATGGGAATCAACAGTCCGAAGCTCAAGGATACGAACGACGGCTGGTTCTTCCAGCGTCATGGGAAGCGGGTGAAGGATCGGAGCCGCTACCAGCTGGATTACCGGAATCCCGAGGTCATCGCCCATGCGGATGAAGTGATCCGCCGGCTCGTAGAGGATTACGGCGTAGGGTACATCAAGATGGACTATAACATCAATGCGGGGATCGGCACCGAGAAGGATGCCGATAGCTTCGGCGATGGACTGCTTCAGCACAATCGGGCATATTTGGCCTGGCTGGACCGGATCTTTGCAAGGTATCCCGATCTGGTCATCGAAAATTGCTCCAGCGGCGGCATGCGGATGGATTACGCCATGCTAAGCCGCCACAGCATCCAGTCGACGAGCGATCAGGAGAATTACGTAAATTACGCGGCTATTGCGGCAGCGTCGCCTTCGGCACTTACACCGGAGCAATCGGCGATCTGGTCTTACCCGCTGCGCGAGGGCGACGATGAGGAAGTCGTGTTCAATATGGTGAATGCTCTGCTGCTGCGGGTGCACCAAAGCGGACATCTCGCCGAACTAAGCCCGCGCCGCCGCGAGCTGGTCAAAGAGGCGCTCGATTACTATAAGTCGATCCGCCATCATATCCCGCGGGCGCTGCCTTTCTGGCCGTTAGGGCTGCCGAAGCAGCAGGATGAGTGGATCTGCCTGGGGATGCGCCATGAGGACAGCGTTTATCTGGCCATCTGGCGCGTTCGCGGCGAATCCGCCGAAATCAGCCTGCCTCTGGCGCAGCTGCAGGGCCAGGCGCTGGAGATTCACTGCGCTTATCCGCAGGGATTTGATTGCAGCTGGCAGTGGAACGAAGCGGAGGGCGTCCTCCAGGTCGCTCTGCCGCAGCCGGAGACGGCAAGGCTGCTGGAAATCAAGGTGAAGTAACTGTCATATTTGTAATGTGCCTGAGTGCCGCATCTGCTTTCATAGTAGGTGCGGCCTTTTTTATTTTCGGCTTCGAACCGGAGAATGACCAAGAGTACAGCAGGGGTGACTTTTTGCGGGACGGGCATGATAAGGTGTAAAATCTGGCGCTTGACACGAAACCTTTGGGTGTCATACCATTGAATTGGAAACCAAAAGGTTTCATATTATGCGCAGAGATAAATTCAACAATCGATAAGGAGCAGTGTGGATATGAACAAAGACCAACAAACAAACGGCGGATCGCTTCCGGATATACGGCGCACGATTGTAGTGAACGCACCCATCGGCAAAGTGTGGGAGGCTGTGGCCACATCGGAGGGAATCGCTGCTTGGTTTATGCCAAACAATTTTGAACCGAAGGAGGGGTTCGAATTCGTGCTGAATGCCGGACCATTTGGCAACTCGCCCTGCAAGGTGACGGAGATTCAGCCGCCGCATCGGCTTTCTTTTACATGGGGGAAAGATTGGACGTTGTCCTTTGAGCTGGTAGAAGCAGGCGGGCAAACGGAGTTCACGCTGATTCATAGCGGCTGGAGCGCCGATCAGGTTACGGAGTTCGGAGAGGCTCATTCCATTGTGCGTCCCCGTATGGACCAAGGCTGGGGCGGACTGGTGCAGAAGCTGGCCTCTTACGTGGAAGGCTGAGCATGTCGGAAGCCCCGAAGTACGATGTGTTCCAGGCCATAGCCGACCCGACCCGCCGGCAATTGCTGAGTTTGCTCAGCAGGCAGGAAATGCCCGTCAAGGAGATCAGCGGACACTTTCCGATGAGCCGTACCGCCGTATCCAAGCATCTGCATGTCCTGTCCTCAGCCGGGCTGGTCCGGGAACGGAAGGTAGGCCGGGAGACCAGGTACCGTCTTGACCCGGAGCCGCTGCAGGAGCTGCAGTATTGGTTGAATTACTTTGAGCAATTTTGGGACAACAAGCTGTCCATGCTCAAATACTACGTGGAGAACGAGGGGAACAGGACAGCGGAGTAGGGGCCAGTCCTCAAGGAGGCTTCCTGCGCCCGCTGGCAACCTGGCGTATGCCTTGAGCTTAGAGATGGTCGGCCAGTTTGGGTAAATCGCAGGTCCATTCCGCCGCCTGTTGCCGCTCCTGTACCTCCCGCTGGAACATCTCCGCCGCCAAGGTGAGGGAGCCTTGTCTGTTGCGAATGACGGACAGCTCCCGCTTCATGGCCGGTCCGTTTACCGCCAGCTCGCAGAGCTCACCGTTCCCCAGCTCCTTGCGGACGGCCAGGCGCGAGAGTACGGCAATCCCCAGGCCTGCCGATACCGCCTCTTTCACGCCCTGGCTGCTATTGAATACATAGGACCGCTTGGCGGTCAATCCGTTCGCCTGCAGGAAATGATCGCTAAAGGCGCGGGTGCCCGAACCGATTTCGCGGATGATCCAATTTTGATTGGCCAGGTCAGCCGGCTCCAATGCCGCTGCCGCAGCTAACGGGTGATTCCTCGCCGCCACAACGATCATTTCATCCTGCATGTAAGGAGTGATGATCAAATCAGGATGTTCTTCCACAGTGCCCTCTACGAGCGCAAGATCGAGATCGTTGGAGCGGATTCCCGCCACGATTTCCTCCGTATTGCCGATCGTCAGTTGAAGATCGACCTCCGGATACTGTCCGGCAAATTTAGCGAGAAGCCGAGGCAGAATATATTCCCCGATCGTGAAGCTGGCGCCGATTTGAATCGAGCCGGTTACCACTTCATGCAGCAAATGGATTTGCTGCTTCGCTTCCTCGTACAGGCTTAAAATCTGTTTGGCTTTCCGGTACAGGATGGTTCCTTCCTCTGTCAATTTCACCTGCTTGGGTGAGCGCAGCATCAGTTTCGTGCCGAGCTCGTTCTCCATATTGCGAATATGCTGGCTTACGCCAGGCTGGGACATGTTCAGAAGTTCTGCGGCCTTTGAGAAATGACGTTGTTCTGCAACCGTAACAAAGACACGCAGGGTGTCGACGATCATATTCACTTCCCCTTTCGATAATCCCATTGTAGCCTTCTTCGAGATGAGTCTCAATCTATCCGGTACCATGATCCTTTCGTTTTGAACCAGGGAAATAGGATAGCGCCCGAATCATCAGTCCTGCTTATGGTTCAGATAGCAGATTCGTATTTCACATCCGGTGTACATGGATTTATAGTAAACATGAATCAGCGCTGTTTCGACAATACGAGTCTTGGAGTGATTTTCATGGCACAAACTGTACAGTCACAGACGAAAGTTGTACCGTTCAAACGGAGACAGGGCATCGGTTTTGTGCAGGGCATCGGATTAACCGTGCTGCTGGCTGTGGCGGCGAAGTATTTATCCTGCTTGCCGCTGCTAGGCGTAATGGGACATCTCGTGATCGCCATTATGCTTGGACTGGTTTGGCGGGCGGCCGTCGGCGTTCCCGAGCGGATCGCGGGCGGCGTCTCCTTTTCCAGCAAAAAATTGCTTCGTCTCGGGATTATTATGCTCGGGATGAGGCTTAACTTACAAAGTATTATTCAAGCAGGTCCAAAAGTGCTTGTTATGGCGGTGCTCCATATTGCATTTACGATCGCCGTTGTGGCCAGCCTGGCGAAATGGATGAAGATTTCCGGCCAGCTTGGGCTTTTGACCGCCTGCGGAACCGCGATATGCGGAGCTGCCGCGGTCGTCGCCATAGCGCCGCAGGTACAGGCCAAAGACGAAGAGACTGCGATCGGAGCGGCTGTCGTTGCTATTCTGGGCACCTTGTTCACTTTAATTTATAGCCTTCTATATCCGCTGTTGGGTCTGTCCGCTCACGGCTACGGGGTATTCGCAGGAGCTACGCTGCACGAAATAGCTCATGTCATCGCCGCAGCAGCGCCTGGAGGAAGAGAAGCCGAGGATATCGCTGTTGTCGTGAAGCTGGCGCGGGTAGCCATGCTTGTGCCGGTATCGCTTGGGCTGGGCATGTGGATGCGCCGCAAGGAACGGCAGACTCGGCAATCGGCAAGCTGTGATGCCCAGCCAGAGGCGGAGGAGACCCAACAGAAGATTCAAATTCCCTGGTTTATCCTTGGATTTCTTCTCATGAGCGGAGGGAATACGCTGGGGGTTATTCCCGGCAATGTAGCCAGCTTGACCGTTGCGGCCGCTTATTTGCTGATTGCCGTAGCCATGGCCGGGCTGGGGCTCGGGGTCGATCTGGCTGTATTCCGGCGGCTGGGGATTAAGCCTTTCTGGGCAGGGCTGCTCGGGTCGGTCGGTTTGACGGTGCTCGGTTATGGAACATTGTTTCTATTTGGGCTGAACTAACGGTTATCTTATTTTGAAAAATGAAATCGGCCTGTGCAATGTCCACTCCAGTCGAACAAACCCGGATCATGTCTTCTCCTCTCCCTCTTTTTCTGCAAAAATAAACGGTCTCGACAAAAAATCGGGTAACATCTCTCGATCGCGATGTACCCGATTTTGGATTGATCTATAACCCGAACCTGCAATAAGCTCGGCATGAATGTCGTATTACCCGTTCATCACGCTGCCTCCGTTAGCACCCAGCACCTGCCCGGTGTATATGTTGGCATCGTCCGAAGCGAGAAACATCACCGATCTCGCAATCTCCTGAGGGAACGCCAACCGGCCTAGCAGATGACGGGAATCCCCGCTTTGCGTTCCTTCCTCGAGCGATGATCGGACATCGGAGAAGGTACCGCCCGGCGCCACGGCATTCACGAGCACAAAAGGAGCAAGCTCTTTTGCCAGCGATTTCGTCAGTGAAGTGACGCCGCCCTTTGCGGCCGAGTAATGCGCTAGCTCCGCACTTCCTTGCCTGGCCAGGTCGGAAGTGACGTTAATGATTTTTCCGGCCTTCTGGGCCAGCATGCGGGACGCTGCTTCGCGGGAAGTATAGAAGGCGCCGTAAAGATGAATTTTGAGCATGCGATCCCACTGTTCATCGGTCATCTCGGTTACTTTTACCGCCTGGGCAATGCCTGCGTTGTTCACCAGAATATCGAGCCTTCCGAAATGTTCGTCAACCGCCGCGAACATCTCCTTGACCTGGGCCGAGTTGCTAACATCCGCATGGAACACCTCTGCCCGCACGCCATAGGACTCAGCTTGCCGCTTTACATCGGCTGCTTCCTTGTCATCGCCATAATAATTGATCATGACATGAATGCCGGATTTGGCGAACTCCAGCGTAATCGCTTTGCCGATGCCTCGGCTGCCCCCCGTAATTAGGGCGAATTTCTGCTGCTTACCGTTACTAGTCATCATAGTTGGGCTCCTTTTAACTTAACTTCGTATGTCTGTTCGGTGATAATAGGGTTCGTTCGTGTCTATAGTTCGAACGGCCTATTAAATCTCGTTAATGAGATTATACTATATTAGTTGTGAATTTGAGAACAATCCTTTGGATAACGTGAGGATCAGGCTTGACTAACAAGCGCGATCACTGGAAAATAAGGGAGGTTCAAAATGGTTAATACTAATACATAACGCCTTTTTGACAGAAGGGAGAACTATGATTGATATGAACAAGGCTCTGAATAAATATTTTAAGCTGGAGCAGCACGGAACGAACATCAAGACCGAGGTGCTGGCCGGCATCACGACATTTCTGGCTATGGCGTATATCCTGGTCGTCAACCCGGCTATTCTCTCTGCGGCAGGGATTCCATTCAAGCAAGTCTTCATGGCTACCGTCATTTCTGCGGTCGTCGGTACTCTCTTTATGCGCTGTTCGCCAAACACCCGATTGCGATTGCACCGGGTATGGGTCTTAATGCTTATTTTACGAGCGTAGTTGCTTCTACTGGGCTAACGTATCAGACGGTGCTTGGTACGGTATTTATCGCCGGGATTCTGTTTCTGCTGCTCAGCCTGACGCCGCTGCGGGAAGCGCTGATCCGCGCCATTCCCGATTCGCTCAAATTCGGGATTACGGCAGGAATCGGTTTGTTCATTGCTTTTCTTGGGTTGCGGATGTCCGGTATCGTTGTAGCGAATCCGGATAATTTGGTGACCTTTGGGGATTTGCACCGCTCCGTCACGCTGCTGACGATCTTCGGCCTGTTTGTTACCTTGATCCTGCTGGCACGGCGAATTACGGGAGCGCTGTTCATCGGGATGGCTCTTACTGCGCTGGTTGGTTATTTTACGCATCAGCTGACCTTTGACGGCTTTGTCTCTTCCCCGCCGGCTCCCGTGTTCTTTGACATGGATGTGCCCGGCGTATTCAGCCAGGGGTTGTATGCGACGGTGTTCGCCTTCCTGCTTGTCACGCTCTTTGATACGACCGGTACGTTGATCGGAGTAGCCGAGCAGACGGGAGCGATGAAGAACGGCGAGTTTCCGCGAGCCAAGTCCGCTCTGCTTGCCGACGCGACTGCAACGACCGTAGGCTCGTTGTTCGGGACGAGCCCGACGACGGCCTACATCGAATCGACCACGGGCGTGGCCGCAGGCGGGCGAACCGGGTTGACCTCGCTCGTTGTGGCAGTTTTGCTGGCGCTGTCCATGTTTATTTCCCCGCTTGTTGGGGCGATATCCTCGCTTCCGGCAATAACGGCGCCGGCGCTTATTATCGTGGGCTGCTTCATGATGGAAGGGCTGGCAAGAATTCAATGGAAAAAATTCGACGAGGCTTTCCCGGCCTTCGCCATTCTGTTAATGATGCCGCTCACGGCCAGCATCGCCACGGGAATTGCGGTCGGCTTCATTACCTACCCGGTTCTGAAGCTCGTTAGCGGGAAGGGCAGAGAGGTTCACCCGCTGCTCTACATTTTCGGGTTCATCTTCATCGTCCAGCTGGCGTTTTTTCCGGCGCATTGATGAATGAAATAAATAAAATATTGTCATCCCTTTTAACATAATTGAGACCCTTTTGCTCCCGCCAAAACATATAATTAGGATGAAATCATTTCATTTTAGTTTGAACGACCTGAAAATGGTTATAAAAGGGTATAGACTTTGAACTATATATGTCTCGAAGACTTGAAAGGCGGGAGAACGCAATGTTGAAAAAATGGCTGGCTGTAATGATCCCTTTAGTCCTTATCGTCGTGATGTCTTCGTTTAGTACGTCCAGTTCGGGGGCAGCGGAGCCGCGATATGCGCCGGTCGAGCAGACGCCTGACACCAAGGTCGTGTATATTGAGCAGTTGAACACTGTGGCGAACGGCAAACATGAGCTGGTTGCGGATGAAATCCAGTGGTACGAAGGGGAGGCCGCTGAACAGGCCTTTCTGGAGCATGAACCGGACGCAGGAATTGATGGGCCGCCGGACGGATACTATATCGTAAATGAGGATCATGAGCTGACTAGCTACAAGGTGGCGCAGGATGTCAAAATCCTCATGCAGATCTATGACCGTACGGGGGATGTGGAGGACATGGATATTCGTTGGGGCGAGTTGGTTTCTTTGGAGCAATTCAAGAACATTCTCCAGAATACCGAATGGATCGATGTCCGCGACTTTCCTTTCCATATTACGGTGAAGGACGGCCTTATCGTCGAAATGGTGCAGCAATATATACCGTAAGATGCATATCCTCAGCAGCAAGCTAAGCCCAAATAGATAGAAGGTAGACACAGCGCCCCATCCAGCCGAAGAAGCGGGATGGGGCGCTGTCCGTTGTCAATGATGTCCATTTCTTAAGATGCGTCTAGCAAAAAAATGCTGATCAGGTATACTATAATTTAACACGTAGTTCATTATGCCTATTCAAGGAAAGAGTGAAATGAATGCATAAAGAAGCTGAACTCATCCATCAAAAAAACATGCTGATGCTGAAAATATTATGGGGATTTTTTGCCATTGCCAATATCATTAACCTGATTGTCGAAGGGAAGCTGGCTCCCGTATATCCTCTGGTCGGACTGATTCTGCTTGCGCTCCTGACAGGGGTAGTGCTGCAGAAACGCTGGGCCTCTTTCACCATGCTGCTGACTGTGTGTTTCCTCTTTGTGTTCTTCTACTTTTTGATCACAGGCGATCCTTATCTGCCGAATTTTATATTCATGGCCCTTGCACCTCTTCTGAGCTTATTTTATCATGACTTTCGGGCGGTGCTCCTCTCCGGGATTCTATTTATCCTCTCTTCGGTGTATTTTTTCTTTGCCTACTCGGAGGTGCTTTTTCCTGGTCTGCAGGGCAGGGAAGTGTCTTATTTAATCTCTTACGGCGTGTTTATTACAGCCTTTTCGGTGATTCATACGAAGCTTACGCGCAATCTTTGGCGCCGGGCGGGACAAAGCGAAGAACGGCTGAGAACGATTCTGGACAGCGTCTCTATCGGCATTTGGACGCTTGATTTAAGCACGATGAAGGCCGATGTGTCGGATGGCTTCGAGCAATTGACTGGCTTCTCCGCCAAGTCGTTCAGAAGCAATTCCAATCAGTTCGATGAATTGGTATACCCCGAGGATGAGGAGCAGTTTCATAAGTTTCAGCAGGAGATGATTATCGGCCGGCGCAGCGCGGTAAGCGAATACCGCATTATCTGCCGCAACGGCACGGTAAAATGGGTGCAAAACCGCGGCACGCCGTATTTTAACCATTTGAACCATATGGTACGTCTTGAAGGCGTCATGATCGATATTACCGACCGGAAGCAGATGGAGGAGAAGATTGAGCATCTGGCTTACCATGACGAGCTGACGGGGCTGCCAAACCGTACGCTGTTCAGCAAGCGGTTCGAAGAATATGCAAGTCAGGGAAAGTTTTCGCTGGCGGTTCTATTTATCGATCTGAATGATTTCAAGGAAGTGAACGACACTTTTGGCCATGATGCAGGGGATTTGCTGTTAAAGGACATTGCGAATAGACTGACCGGCATTGTGCGTGAGCAGGATATGGTATGCCGCCTCGGCGGCGACGAGTTTCTCGTGCTGCTGGTAGACATAGACGAAACCCGGGTGGTTAAGGTGGCTGACCGCATTAAAGCGAGCCTGTCCGAAGGGTATTTGTATCAGGGTTATCGGCTGACCGCCGGTGCGAGTATCGGTTTCAGTGTGGCGCCAAGCGGCACCGGGGACCTGGAGGAAATGATCCGGCAGGCGGATGAAGCGATGTACGGGGCGAAGAAGAGCCGGGTGCGGCAGTATTTATCGCAGCAGGAAGGCGTGGCTTCGCATGAAGCATAAACGCGGAATTATAAGTTAAAACCTCGCCGAGCGGCGAGGTTTTGTTTGTTTTGCTTTTGCGGGTCACCCGATCCATTTGCTTCCGTTCCATTGCTTCACGAACCGGGCAAACTCCTTCTCCCGCAGTGGGCCGCTGAACAGATAGCCTTGGAATTGATCGCATTTCAGGTTCCGCAGGTAGTGAAGCTCCTCCTGCGATTCGATTCCTTCGGCCACAATATTCAGCTCCATATGATGGCCGAGCTCGATGACGGCGCGCACAATGGCCGATTTCTTCGGATCATGGGCGAGCCCCTGGATGAACGAGCGGTCGAGCTTCATCTCGTGGATCGGCAGACGCTGGAGCTGGCTCAGGGAGGAGTAGCCGGTGCCAAAGTCGTCCAGGGAAATGGTGATACCCATTGCCCGCAAATCCGCCATGACCTTGATGACATATTCCGCGCTTTTGATCAGCGAGCCTTCGGTGATTTCGAGGATGAGATCCCGTGGATCCAGCCGGGTCTTCTTCAGTACGCGGGAAATCATTCCGATCAAATTGCCTTGATAGAAATGCCGTGCAGAAAGGTTGACCGCGATCGGGAACCGCGGGAGTCCTTGCTCCTGCCAGACTTTATTCTGGCGGCATGCCTCAGTGACGACCCACTCATCGATATCCATAATAATGCCCGACGTTTCGGCCAGGGGTATGAATTTGTCTGGAGGAACGAATCCGTATGCCGGATGAACCCAGCGAATCAATGCCTCGGCACCGCTGATGCGGCCTGTATGAGCGTCGATTTTCGGCTGATAATTCAGGGAGAACTGACCCGTCAGAAGGGCGCTGCGCAAGCTGTTCTCCAGCTTCATGTTCTCGGAGCGCTGGTTCTCGATCATTTGATCATAGAAATGATAACTGCTGTCCCCTTGCTCTTTGGCTACGTACATAGCGATATCCGCATTGCGCATAATTAAGTCCAGATTATCGCCATCGTAAGGATAGATGCTAATCCCAATACTTACGGAGACGTACAGGACGATGTCGTTGATCGTAACGGGCTCGTTAAGCGCATCGCAGATTGCTTGAGCGGCCTGCTGAACGGAAGCGGTATCATGAAAATGATAGACAAAGACGAACTCATCCCCGCTAAGCCTGAACACGCGGAGCTGGTCGCTAACCAGCAGCGAGAAGCGGGAGGCTACCTTTTGCAGGAGAATATCTCCCGTCTCATGGCCTAAAGTATCGTTGATCTGCTTAAAGCGGTTTAAATCGGCAAACATGACGGCAAAGGAATGCTCTGGACCGTAATGAATGCCAAGGGAACCGATATACTCCGTAAAATGCAGACGGTTGGGCAGTCCGGTCAGGCCATCGTAATAGGCCAGCTCCTGCAGCTTCTTCTCGGATTGCTGCAGCTGGAAGGTCTGTTCCTGGAGAAGCTGGTTGCTCGTGAGCGACTCCTGGAACATGCTCAGCAATTTATTGGTCATCTGCCGGAAGTTCACGGTCAGCGAACGGATCTCATAAATCCGGCTCTCTGGCCATTCGAGGCTGCGCGAATGATACACCTTGCTAGGCAGTCCAGTCGTAATGTCGGCAAGCTCTGACAGTCCCCGAACCAGGCGGCGGGTAACCCATCTGCTGGCCACCGCGGCCGCGATCATGAACAGCAGAAAATAAATGAACTGCGTCAAGTACTGGCTGTAGATTTGCTCCTGATACGGCTGCAGAGGAACCATCACGTACAGAATGAAGGGTACGCGCTTTAGGGTCGTTCCGTAAATGTAGCTGGCTTCCTGCCATTCCTGATTCGGCAGCAATCGCAGCCGCTTCTCAGGCATATGCAGGTATAAATCTCCCTGGATCACCGAGTTGGTCGGCAAAGGCAGCAGCTGGGTTACCGAGTGCTGAGGGGAATCATTTCCGCTATCTGCAACGATTTGTTCATGCCGCGGATCGAGCACCATAATATGATAGCTCCGATCGGCCGAGAAGAATTCAATCACACGCTGTAGTTCCTCGAGACCGCCTTTGCCAGGATGTTCGAGCCTGCGGATGTCATCCGGGCTCCAGCGATCGAGCTCGCTAGAAATGCTGCTTGACGTATGCAGAGCCACCTGCAGTGAGTTATAGCGAACGGAATCATATGTATTTCTGCTGTTCATGAGCAGGTAGAACACAAATGGCAGGGCAATAGCAAGAAATAAGATATGGTACAGCAGCTTGTTCAGATATATGGGCTTGTCCCTGTCCGCCCGGTGGATGTAAAAATACTTACTCGGGAGGTATTCCCAAATCGCATCTGCGACCAGTACGTTGAACAATCCATTCGAGATGTAGATGGCCGCTATTAGCCATGTCTCGATCGAAAGGCTGCGGTAGGATAAATAATATAGTAGGAAGAAAAGCGGGATACCCGCCGCGACCCAGAAAATGAAGTCCGCTCCGATGGTCGTTCGAATGCGTTTCCCCCAATGTGTTGAAAGGCACAAAAAGACAATCTCTAACCATAGAACCCCTTGAAACAGCGGATTGCCCCACACGAAAATGGAAGCGGCATAGACAAGCGTAGCAGTGAACAGCCCCCAGCCTGCGCCATACAGACGGGTGAGCAGAAGCAGCACCAAATTCGTAAATACGAGCGAAATACCGAAGATCAAGTGAAGAGGATGATACTCACTGAGCAGTGCCAGCCCGAGTCCCGCTAGAAAGATGATGCCTGTTGTATAAGAGAAATGTCTTCTTATGGTCATCATGTGGTCCTCCCCCGGAGGAAATAATAATCCGTAATACCTACATTTCGGCATAGTTCGGGGAAAACCCTTTTTTTACGCGGAAAACAGCGGTCATAACGGTCAGGATAATGGGACTATGGAATGAAAAATGGATGCGTGTCAATGACTTATGAAACAGAAAATATTTAAAATATGAGATATCCTCTTTTTAAAGATCAGACTAATTTGGAAACAAAACTATAGATGGTCTAAAAGGGGGGTACTATGGCGATTCAAAAGTTTTTGAAGCTGGTGGAAATTCAAACGAAAGCCGCCAGTATGATTCCATTCTTGCTTGGCACGGTGTATGCTTTGTTCCGGTTTCAGCAGTTCAATGCCTCCCATTTTGGATTGATGCTGGTTTCCCTGCTGAGCTTCGATATGGCAACGACGGCGATCAACAATTATTACGATTACCGCAAGGCGGTTAAGAAGCACGGCTACGGCTATGAAGTTCATAATGCGATTGTACAGTACAACATCAAACCGTCCGCCGTGGTTGCGGTCATCGCGATTCTGCTGACGCTGGCCGTAGGTGCAGGCATCTTGTTGTTTCTGAAGGTCGGACTACTGCTGCTCTTGCTCGGAGGTTTGTCATTTGCCGTAGGTATTCTGTATTCCTTTGGCCCGATTCCCATTTCGCGCATGCCGCTAGGGGAAATTTTCTCGGGACTGTTCATGGGGTTTGTCATCATCTTCATCTCGGCTTACATTCATGTCGGAGAACGCTTTGCTTCCTTAACGCTGACTGGAGGGACTGCTGTGCTGCAGGTTCAGCTTGTGGAGGTTATATTGGTCTTCTTCGTGTCCATCCCGGCGATTCTTGGCATTGCCAACATTATGCTGGCGAACAATATTTGCGATATGGAGGATGATATCGAGAACAAACGGTACACGCTTCCCGTCTACATCGGCCGTCCGAATGCGATGATCCTGTTCAAAATGCTCTACTACGCTGCCTATCTGGATCTGATCGTGCTGTGCGCGCTTCGCGTCCATCCGGTTATTGTGGCATTTGTGCTCTTTACGTTCCTGCCGGTCCGCAAAAATATAAAACGGTTCGCCGATCAGCCGACCAAGCAGTTTACTTTCGGTCTGTCGGTGCAGAACTTTATGCTGACCAATGCCGCCCGCATCGTCGCCCTCGGCCTTGCCGCGATCATGATGTTGTAGTGGAGAGGCGTTAGTACCGCGGGCGGCGATGGGACCAGCATGCTGTTTAAATACCTAGCTAGGATGGGCTGCCGCCTGACATTGTTGCTGCCGAGTTCCGGCGTGCCGGCGCTTCGTTATCCCAGCGGAAGGTCAGAACGGCAGCTCCGAGGCAGATGACAGTGAAGACGGCCAGGATCAGCATAGAGATGCCGAATTCCGGCAGTGAACCTATTGGATCAAGGGCTAGATTCATCGCTTGGACGAAATAGTGAAAAGGCTGAAGCGAACCGAAGATCTGAATCCATGCCGGAGCCTGCTGCAGGCTGTAAAAGGCTTCGCTGGTGAAGAGCATCGGGAAGCTGATCAGATTCGAGATCATGTTGACGTTGCTCTCATCCCTGGACAGATTGGCTGCGATGAAGCCGATCGCCGTGAAACAGACGGTCCCGGCAAGCAGAACGACAAGCATAAGCAGCGGGCTCAAGGGGCTCAGGCTAACATCGAGAACCAGCCCTGCAGCAGCGATAATCACAGCGCTGACGATCAGGGATAGCGCGGTTCTCGCAGCGGTCATGGCGGCAACAAAGGCCGAGGTTGAGAAAGGGGTAGCGCGCAGCAGTTTATATGCGCCGCGATTACGATGCGACATAACGTTGAAGGCAGTCACCATCGTCGCGCCGAACAGTACATTCATCGCCAGTATGCCGCCGAGCAATTTGACCGAATAGGCCGGCTGCTGAAAGTACAGGCCCAGGCCGAGCAGCAGTAAAACCGGAAAGGCGATCGTCCAGAATAAAGTGTGCATGTCGCGCAGCATTCCCCGCAGCATTGTTGTAAATACGGTTATCATGCCCCTTCCTCCTTGCGGATGGGTTCTGTTAGTTGGACGTATAGCTCCTCCAAACCAGAAGCTCCATATTCATTCAATAAATCCTCCGGGCGGCCATCTGCCCGCAGAATACCACCGTCGATCATCACAATTCGCGTAGCCAGCTTGTATACTTCCTCCATGTCATGCGAGGTGAATACGACGGATGTTCCGCTCTTGGCAAGCAGCGCAATAAGCTCCCTGATTTCTCGGCGTGCCCGCGGATCGAGGGCAGCGGTCGGCTCATCGAGAAACACGAGGCTGGGATCATGGACAAGGGTCATGGCAATAGCAAGCCTTTTCTGCTGTCCGCCGGACAGGCGGAGGGCATCGGTTCTGGCAGCTTCCTCAAGGCCGCATTGAGCGAGAAGGCCCATGATGGCGTCCGTTTTCAGCCTGACTCCGTAGAAGGCGGCGAACAGGCGCATATTTTCAAGGGCGCTGTAGCCGGGGAAGAACGGAGTCGACTGCAGCTGGACGCCGATCCGGCGATACAGCTCAGGATGCCCGTATGTCACCGTGCCTTGGTCTGGGCGGCGCAGCCCGAGCAGCAAATCGAGCATCGTCGACTTGCCCGCTCCGTTTGGCCCGATGATCCCGATGACTTCGCCGGGATAAATGGTCAGGCTGATGTTTTGGATAACGTGTCTTTTCTTATACACTTTGGTCAGTCCATCTGCTTGAATCAAGTAGTTCATCGACATATCCACTTCCTTTGCTCAACGTTATATATCCAACGTTGGATAATATGGTGAAAAAATCGCCTGCAAAACATGGCACTTACTGTGCCGTGAGCAGGCTTCTTGCCGATGCAGCTGCAGGCGGCTAGGCATCTGCTGCCTTTCTTTGTTCTACAAGCCGGATAATGCGCTCCACGTATTGGATATCCAGTTCCAGCAGCGCCATGGCGTTGTCAAAGGAGGCCTCGGCAAAAGGCGAAAGGCCGTATTGCCCTTTAATCTCTCTGCCGACGCGCCACAGGTCGAGTGTCTCTTCCAGCTGGCGCAAGTTTTGCTGCAGCAGGCCCAGGGCCTCCTCCGGCGGCAGATGCTCGATCCATAACAAGCCAAGGGAGAAATCGGATTTGACGGAGTGTGGGGTTATGGTCAGCGATTGGCGCAGCATCTGTTGGAACATTTCTTCTCCGGCTTCGGTAATCGCATATATTTTGCGCAAGCGCGCGCCCGTCCGTTCCTCCGCTTCCGTACGCAGGAGACCGTCCTGTTCCATTTTGTTGAGGGCGTAGTAAATCGAGCCTGACAGCAGATTCGTCCAGGTATCCATACGGCTCGTCTGGATGAGCTGCTGGAGCTCGTAGCCGTGCATAGGCCGTTCCCGCAGCAGGGCCAGCAAGATCAGGTTAGTCACCTTATTATCATCCTTTGCGATCTAGAGATGGAATCGAATATCCAACGTTGGATATATTTGAAATGATTATATAGAGGAGACTAACCTGTTGTCAAACCATTTTAAAATTTGTTTCTTTTTGGGGCAAACATGATTCCTGCGCCGATGGCGATCAAGGCAACCGCAAGCACGGGCTGTCCGAATACTACACGGTTGTACAGTGTGCCGAACGCAATGACCGCGAAGAAGAGCAAAGACATCACCCCAAGGATGTTGATGGGGATCAACAGCCATTTGTTCCGGTTTCCGAACCAGTAGAATTCAAACAGGCCGACCGCCGGAGCGAGAATGAACCCGGGCCACAGATATCCCCAGCTGTCGAACAGAGTAGAGAGCTGGCAGACGATACCGACCGTAAACAGAATGCCCCCGGGAATGAGCAGGCCTGCACCGCGGCGTTCGGTAAGGGAGAAGTACATCCAGTGGAAGAAAAGGCCTAGCGGAATGACGAACAGGGTAGGCCAGAAATTGCCGAACAGGCTGCCCATTGATATCGCTTCTTTTTGGAAGAAAAACAAGTAAACGCCCGCTAAAATCATTAACGGTCCAAGCCAAGACATTCGATTCATATTGAATCTCCTTTGCATATGTATTGAATTTACGATAAGCATACTACATTAATTGAACACCATCTTCGGTCTCTGGGGAAGAAAAAAACTGGACTTTGGTCTAGCAAAACAGTTCATGTATAATCAATATGTACAGTTTGGTTGATCATTTTATCTGGAGGAGCGTGAGGCGGAGGATGAATAAATGGACATTGTTCAGAAAGGCATCCCGGTTTCAGGTCATTCCCGTCATGCT
This sequence comes from Paenibacillus woosongensis, assembly GCF_030122845.1. NCBI lineage: Bacteria > Bacillati > Bacillota > Bacilli > Caryophanales > Paenibacillaceae > Paenibacillus > Paenibacillus woosongensis. The sequence continues at coordinate 4,996,024 of NZ_CP126084.1, read as the reverse complement.
GATTCCGGTTTTTCTTGGAGCGCTGGGCGCTTATGTATGGAAAGGGGAATTTCATCCGGTACTCTTCATCATCACACTGGTCGGCGCGGGAGCGGCGCATCTGTTCTCGAACATGATTAATGATCTGTGGGATTTCCGGAGCGGTGCGGATACGGCGGCGAAAAATACACCGGAGGTGATTTCCACCAATTCCGGATTCCTGGCTGGAGGCATGATGTCCGAGAAGACCTTTGCACGGCTGACCTGGTCTTTGCTGGGACTCGGGGTGCTGTGCGGCATCGTGCTCAGTCTCTACAGCGGCTGGCCGGTACTTGTATTCGGCGGCCTTGGCGGGCTGATCGCTTATTATTATGTGGCGCCTCCGATTCAGTTCGGATACCGCGGCAAAGGATTAAGTGAAGTGGCAATCCTGCTGTCCTTCGGCGTCCTGCCCATTATGGGCTCTTATTATGTGCAGACCGGAGATTTGAGTCTGCGTTCTGCGCTATTGTCACTGCCGATCGGGCTGTTGACTACGCTGCTATTGTTCAATCATCATTTCCTGCACTGGCAGGCGGACAAGCAGGCAGGCAAAAATACGCTGGTCGTCGTGTGGGGCGAGAAGCGGGCGCTGCGTTTTTCCAAACTGCTGCTCATACTGGCTTTTGTTTGTTTATTGCTTTGCATCGCAATGGGCATACTGCCGATATATGCGCTGGTTGGGATATTGACAGCAATTCCGCTCTACCGGGTCTATGGAAGGTTGAAGGAGCACAACGCTCCGGCAGCCTATTTGCCGCTGATGGGGGCTTCTTTGCAGGCTTCCGTGCGGTGCGGCATCGTGATGATGGCGGCGCTTTTGCTGCAAGGGATTTTGCAATAATCAGAACATCAAGAAAGCGAGACGATACAAGTGGACAAGCAACGGGTGATTGGCGACTTTCATACGATACTGAATGAAGGACAGGTGTGGAAAATCGGCGGGTTCCCCCTGCCGGACGGCACGTTCTGGGAATACCGCGAGCCGGACGCGGTCGTCATTGTGCGCAATGGCATACTATATGTCCGCGCCCCGCTCAGCCGGAAGCATGACCATGTGCAAATATTGGACAATGCCAAGCACATGTATTATTCCGTCGAGGAGTTTGCAGTGCCGGAGAACGGGGAAATCAGCTTCGAGCTGGATATTCGGGCTCGTACACAGAACACGGTACCGGGCGACCTCTATGACGGCTACGTGTCCTTGAACCTCCTGGATTTCACGACAGGGGCGGCACTGGATTTCTTTGCCGGCAACGATAAGTACGCCAGCGTGTACGCGGTGCTTCCTTTCCCCGGCGTAGAGGTGCCGCCGAGCGATAAGACGCGGTTCTTCTGTGTGTTCAAGGAGGATACCGACTTCAAGGCACGGGAGTTTAATAACTATAAAATCACGTATAACCGGGCCGAGGACGAGGTCACTTTTTACGTGAACGGCAATGAGATCCGGCGGGAAAAGAATGTTCCGGTCAAGTTCAACAAATTTACGATTGCGCTCGGCATCATGACGGAGAAGGACTTAACGCCGGAAGGCAGCGTGTCCGTGCATGGGCAGACCGTGATTGGCGAATACTCGCCGGTGAAAGTGACGATCAAGGAATAGTCCCGGCCCCGACGCATAAAACGTTCCTCAATGACGAACCCTACCGGGAGACAGCTGATTTTAGTTTCCAATAGCAGTCTTCAGTCGGTTAGACATTTCGCATAGGAGGCGTTTGATGATGACGGATCCCAATTTGGAAATTCAAAAGCCCAAAGGGAATGGCAGCAGCAATGGGCAGAACCGGACCATGGGCAACGGCGGAGAGGGCGGGAACGGTCGCCTGAGCCAGTTCAAGAACCACAACACGCACGGCGGCGATGTTCCGAATGAATATATTGCCAGCGAGAAGCGGCAGTAGCCCGTCAGGCTGAAATAGGCTAGACCATAACAGACCTTAAGGGGCCCTTCCTTAAATACCGAGGAGAGGCCCCTTAAGCCTGTTGGCGGTTTATTTTTGCGTGCCGTGCTGCTTGGTAGGCAGTTGGCCCGCAGGATTGCCTTTGCCATGGTTCTCTTTGTTGCGGCGATCCTTCTCCTGCTTGTCATGCAGTTTTTCCACGAATTCATGCGTACTGTCCATCCTGGCTTTAGCCTCCTTTGCTGCAAGGTCATGCTGCCCTCATTACTATGTCCAATTAGGGGGATTCCCATGATGGAGGAAGGCATTTGCCTGGCTGCTCGTTGTACTCGTGTATAGGGGATTGTACAATGGAGACAGTTAAGCGCTTACAAGAAAGGGGAAGAGGATGATGGATAAGAAGCTTCGATTTGGAATACTCGAATGTGCAGGTATAGCGATTAAAGATGTTATGCCGGCGATTCAAAAGTCAGAGTAAGGCGTTTTGGCTGCGGTCGCGAGCCGGAATTTGGAGAAAAGCCAGTCGGTAGGCGAGCAATTCGGCATGGTGTGGATATGATGGCTGTGGGCATATTGGAATTTGCCGATGGCCTGGCGCTGACCTTTGATTGCGGTATGTGGACGGAGCATCGCCAGCTGCTGGAAATTGTGGGCAGCGAAGGGCGCATTGACATCCCGCATGCTTTTACGGTCGGAGATGAGGAGGATGCTTCCTATACAGTAACGATCCGCGGCCAGAGCCGGCTGGAAGGTCGTGAAGACAAGACTGATCCTTACGCTATGGAGGTCGATGATCTGGCCAAGGCCGTATTCGGAATACAGCCGCAGCGCTTCACGCCTGAGGATGCTGTTCAAGGCATGCGCGTCCTGGAAGCGGCGCTGGCATCGGCGCGCGAGCATCGCCGGATCAGTTTGAAATAGGAGGGGCAGGGCCTATCATCTAGAGCCTAGAGCCCGCCTTTAATCGTAAGGCAGCTTGCAGGTTCGTCCCTAGAGGCAGAGGACGCAGCCTGCAAGTTTTTTTCTGCTATTGTACCTGAGAATGCAATTGAGAATGACATGTATTTTTATGCAATATTGTGAGTTAAGGCAGGCGAAGAAAAACTGGAAAGCGGCGGCAGATCAGCCTGCAGCAACGTTAAGAATCCGCTTCAGACCTTGTCCTGCCTGAAGTTTCAAAATTTAAATGGTTGACAAGGCTGGAAGCGCCTATGTATAATTTAAACTAATTGATAATGAATATCATTATTAACAATGGTCTTGCCGGCAATGACATTAAGTTCCTCTGATCAGGGGGACGAGACTAAGGACTTGAAATGAAGAAGACATATCTGATAACAGCGCTAATCGTATTATCCGTCGTTTCGCTCTTGATCGGAGCCAAGACGACTTCATTGATGGACTTGCTTCGCCTAGATCCGGAACAGTGGGAAATCATGCGAATTAGCCGGTTTCCTAGACTGATCAGCATTATTATCGCCGGGGTAAGCATGAGCATCGTCGGTTTAATTATGCAGCAGCTGACGCGCAACAAGTTCGTCTCGCCTACGACGGCGGGAACAATGGATTCCGCAGGGTTCGGCATCATGGTATCGATGCTTCTGTTCTCTTCTGCGGGACCGCTTGGCAAAATCGCTGTTGCCTTCGTGTTTGCGATGCTTGGTACCCTCATTTTCATGAAAATACTCGACAAAGTGAAATACAAGGATTCGATCTTCATTCCGCTGGTCGGGTTGATGTTCGGCGGAATTGTCAGCTCGGCGACGACATTTTTCGCATACAAGTATGATCTGATTCAGAGCATGAATGCATGGCTGTTTGGTGATTTCTCCATGGTCATGCAGGGACGGTACGAGCTTCTTTACATAAGCGTCCCTCTTGTAGCCGCGGCTTATTTTTATGCGAATAAATTTACGGTTGCGGGCATGGGCGAAGAGTTCTCCGTCAATCTTGGCCTGAATTATAAGCAGGTCGTCAATATAGGGCTCTTTATCGTGGCGCTGGTCACCTCGGTTGTTGTGCTGACGGTAGGTTCGATTCCTTTCATCGGCCTCATCGTGCCGAATCTGGTGACGATCTTCCAAGGGGACAACCTGAAGAAGAACCTGTCGGGTACGGCGCTGCTAGGAGCTGTATTCGTTCTGGCGTGCGACATTCTGGGAAGGGTCATCATTTACCCGTATGAGGTGCCCATCGGCCTGACCGTGGGTGTTATCGGCAGCGGCGTTTTCCTGTACTTGCTAATGAGGAGAAAGACATATGAGCATTAGAACAAAAATAGCAGCCTTGGCCATTCTCGCAATCGTGCTTGCCGTGTTGTTCATGACGATTGATGCAGGAGGCCATTGGGACTATATCCTCCCTAAACGAGGCAAGAAGCTGATCGCCATCCTCCTCACAGGAACGGCCATAGCGTTTTCCACCGTTGTGTTCCAGACGATTACGAACAACCGCATCCTTACGCCGAGCATTATCGGCCTGGATTCATTGTATATGCTCCTGCAGACCATTATCGTGTTTGTATTCGGCTCTACGGCGCTGACGCTGATGAGCAAGAACATGCAGTTCGTTCTGGCGGTAGGATTCATGGTGCTGTTCGCGCTGCTCTTGTACCAGATGCTCTTCCGAAGGGAAGGCCGGAACATTTATTATTTGCTGCTGATCGGTTTGATCTTTGGCACGTTTTTCTCCAGCTTGTCGTCTTTTATGCAGAAGCTGATTGATCCTAACGAATTTTTGATCGTTAAGGATAAAATGTTCGCCAGCTTCAACAACATCAATTCGGACATTTTACTGATCGCTTTGGCTGGAGTGTTCCTGACCGGGATTTATTTTGCCAGATTCAATAAATATCTGGACGTTCTGGCCTTGGGCCGGGATCACGCCGTCAACTTGGGAATCAGCTACGATGATGTTGTGAAGCGGATGCTGATTGTTGTGGCGATTCTCATCTCCATTTCGACGGCGCTGGTTGGACCGATTACCTTCCTTGGGCTGCTCGTGGCCAACGTGGCGTATCAATTTCTGAACACTTACCGTCACAGGCAGTTGATTGCCGGGGCATCCTTAATTAGCATTATCGCCCTTGTCGGTGGGCAGCTGGTTGTGGAAAGAGTGTTTACTTTCTCCACCTCACTAAGCGTCATCATTAACTTTATTGGTGGGGTGTACTTTATCTATCTACTGCTGAAGGAGAACAAATCGTGGTAAAGGTCAGGGGAGTATCAAAGAAATACGGCGGCAAAAAGGTGGTCGACAACGTATCCGTCGACATCGCCCCAGGGAAAATCACTTCGTTTATCGGCCCGAACGGAGCCGGCAAGAGCACGCTGATGTCGATGATCAGCCGGTTAATTACGAAGGATGAGGGTGAGGTCGTCATCGACGGCCAGGAAATCGGCAGCTGGAAAAGCAATGAGCTGGCGAAGAAAATTTCGATTTTGAAGCAATCGAACCATATCAACATTCGGCTTACGGTCAAGGATTTGGTCAGCTTCGGACGGTTCCCTTATTCGCAAGGGAAGCTGACGAAGGAGGACGTGAAATACGTCGATGAGGCTATAGCCTACATGGATCTTGAACCGATGAGAGACAAATACCTGGATGAGCTCAGCGGCGGTCAGAAGCAGCGGGCGTTCATCGCCATGGTTATCGCCCAGAATACCGAATACGTTCTGCTGGACGAACCGCTCAATAATTTGGACATGAAGCATTCCGTGCAGATCATGAAGGTGCTGCGCCGGCTCGTGGATGAACTGGGCAAGACGGTTGTGCTTGTGATCCATGATATCAACTTTGCGTCCTGTTATTCGGATTATATCGTGGCTCTGAAGGACGGAAGAATCGTCAAAGAGGGGACGACCGACGAAATCATGGATCAAGATGTGCTTAGGGAAGTATATGACATGGACATTCCGATCGAAACGATCGGGGGCAATAAGATTTGCGTCTATTTCACATAACAGATGGGCAGCCATCGCGAAAATAATAATGAGGTGAATTGTAGTGAACAAGAAATTATCCTTACTGGTTATGTCTTTGTTTTTAGTATTCGTACTGGCAGCTTGTGGCGCGAATAAAGGAAATACTGCGGGGAATGCCGGCAATGCGCCTGAAACATCGGCTCCTGCGGCGGAAGCTCCCGCCGATAATGAAGAGCTGTCGATTACACATCAGCTTGGAACGACAACGCTGAAGAAGAATCCGGGCAGTATCGCTGTGTTCGACTACGGTACGCTGGAATCACTCGACAAGCTGGGTGTAGAAGTGACAGGAGTGCCGCAATCCAATCTGCCGCCTCACCTGAAGAAATATGAAGACTCCAAATATACCAATGTCGGCACGCTGAAAGAGCCGGATTTCGAGAAGCTGAATGCGATGAAGCCGGGAGTGATCTTTATTTCCGGGCGTACGGGGGAAGCCTACGATGAATTGAGTCAAATTGCTCCAACGATTTATTTGGGCGTAGACAATTCAAAGTATTTGGAATCCATGAAGGAGAACCTGGATATCCTGGGACAAATATTCGGCAAAGAAGCTGAAGTGGGTCAGGAATGGGGAGCCATCGAGGATTCCGTTAAGGCCATCAACGAGCAAGCGGCTGCAAGTGAAGGCAAGGGACTTGTTATTTTGACGACGGGTGGCAAAGTGAGCGCGTATGGCCCGGGCTCCCGCTTCGGCATTATTCACGATGAGTTCGGCATCGCGCCTGCAGACGATACGATTGAAGTATCTACGCATGGACAAAGCATCTCTTTCGAGTTTGTAGCGGAGAAGAATCCGGACTATCTGTTCGTCATTGATCGCGACGCTGTAGTTAGCGAAGGAGGCCAGGAGGCAGAGCCGGCATCCAAGCTGGTGGAGAACGATCTGGTGAAGAAAACAAATGCCTACAAGAACGGCAAAATCATCTATCTTGATGCCAGCTACTGGTACCTGTCCGGCGGCGGGTTGATCTCCGTACCGGAAATGGCCAAAGAAGTGCAAGAAGGCATCAAATAGACTGAGTAGGTAGCGCAGGTTTTGAGCAGGACTGAATGGAAATAACATGAGTGAAGTTTGAAGGTGAAGATAATGCAGAGCCCTCCAGGTATGTGGAGGGTTTTTGCTTTTTGACGAGGCTATACGCCTTCTAGAAGCTCATGTAACTTAAAAACTAAGTGTATTTTATACATCTAGCTAAGCAATTTTATAAGAAAATACATGTGCTAAATGTAAAACATGCAGTTAGTTCCCTCTAACACAGCCAGGGGCGTTGAACTAACTGCATGAAATACATCTAGTTACCTGACCCTAGTCATAAATCAGCAGTTTAGGGGGCCGTGAAGAAAGCGCAAAGGGTTAACTAAATTCGTCTTGGCCAGCACCAGTACCCGGGGAGTACCGCATAACAACCGCGACCCGGTTTACAACAAGCCTTCGCCGCAGTGCTCTGCAGCGAAGGCTCTTTTGTCTGCCTATATTTTGAACAAATCATCGATCTTCACCGGTTGACCGGTGCGGATCGAGCGGTTGGCGGCAATGCCCGTCATGATGGACATGGCGCCGTCGATATGGGAGGCAGCGCGGTTGAAGCGGTCCTCCTGTTTTTTGTCGAAGATGTCGCGCAGCATGACCGGATCGCCGCCGCCGTGGCCGCCGGAGGCCTGTTCGACCTGGACTTTGTAAGGCTCGGCAAAGTGAGGATAGATCGTGATGTCCATGCCCTCCAGCGCGCCTTCGTTTTCTTTCTTGCCGCCGGAATTGACGTAGGATTGCTCGGTAACCCGTACCTCCATGCGTCCTTTCGTGCCGTTGAACACGATAATGAAGCCTTCCCACGGCAAGTAGGCGTTCAGGGAATAGTTCATGACGGTTTTATTTTTGTATTTCACCATGACGCTCATCGTATCTTCGATGCTGATGTTATCCCCGAACACGCTTTGGTCGCGCTGATACCCGTCCTCATGTTCGGCATCGAGGTACAAGCTCTTTAAGTGCTCATTACGGTCGAGGTGCAGGGCAAAAGGATCGTTCTCAGCCGCTTTGCTGCCATAGGCGCGCTGATAGAATTCGGTCACTCCGCGTTTCTCGGCATTTTCCTTGCCGTAGAAGCGCAGGTCGCCCATGGCGAATACGGTATCCGGCTTGGAATCCAGCCAGAAATTCATCAGGTCGAAATGGTGCGTAGATTTATGCACGAGCAGTCCGCCGCTGTTGCGTTTGTCGCGATGCCATCTGCGGAAATAGTCGGCCCCGTGCTGGGTGTTCAGCAGCCATTCGAAATTGACGGAGAGAATTTCGCCCAGCGTTCCGTCCATAATGACTTCGCGGATTTTCGTATTATGAGGAGCATAGCGGTAGTTGAACGTCACGCGCAGATCACGGCCCGTCCGTTCGATGGCGTCGAAGATTTCCTGGCATTTCTCCTCGTCCACGGTCATCGGCTTCTCGGAAATGACGTCACAGCCCAGTTCCATGGCCCGAACGATGTATTTATGGTGCGTGCGGTCGATCGTGCATACCAGTACGTAATCCGGCTTCGTTTCCTCGATCATCCGGTCAAAGTCTTCCGCTTTGTATGTTGGTACTTCATGATAGTTGTATTTGTCCTTCAACAGTTTGTTCGTGTAGTTCATTCTCGTCTGGTTGACGTCGCAAATGGCTACCAGCTCCGAGGTTTCCTTATACGTAGTAATCAGCTCACTATAGAAAAATTCAGCCCGGCCTCCGACACCTACGATGACATATTTCTTCTTGGACAAGGTGATCACTCCATTTACATTGGTTTGAATCTATCTTATAGTATATGAAATGCAAAAATCTAAGCTTTTCTTAGTCATTTCACTAAAAAGTATGCATATATTATCCTAAATTTGCGGCGAGGGATGTTCTATGAATATCGTACCTTTTTTTGATGTCGAGCAGATCAAACGAACGGGAACATTCAATATGGATTCCGACCATTTTCATGAAAGCTACGAAATCTATTATTTGCTGGCCGGGGAACGATATTACTATGTCAACGACCGGATATATGCCCTGCAGGTCGGCGATCTGCTGTTCATTAACAAGAACCAGCTGCACCGGACAACGAGCAAAGGCCGCTCCACGCATGAGCGGATATTGATCAACTTTGAGGACTCATTCCTGGAGCCGCTGCTGGGGTTAGGCGTCGGCGATCTGCCGCTGTTTCAGGGAGAGAGCTTCCTGCTGCGGCCGGACGTGCACGAGCAAGGACGAATCGTCGATATTCTCCAGGATATGCTGCGAGAGCAAAGGGAAGCTGCCACAGGTTATACGCCGTATTTGCAGGCGCTGCTGCTTCAGCTGCTTATTCTGATCGGCCGCATGCGGGAGGAGGCTACAGAGCCTGTTCTTCCGGAGTCTAGCGAGAAGCAGCGCAGGGTCTACCGCATTCTCGAATATTTGAATGCACATTACGCCGAGAGGCTGACCTTGGAAGGCATCGCAGAACATTTTTACATTAGCGAGACGTATTTATGCCGCATTTTCAAGCAAACGACAGGGTTCACGGTGATCGAATATTTGAACTACGTGCGAATCCGCGAAGCCCAGACGCTGCTGAAGGAAACGGAGGATAAAATAACGGCCATCGCCGAGCAGACCGGCTTTGACAGCATCGCTCATTTCGGCAGGGTGTTCAAGCAGATTGCCAAGCGTTCCCCGCTGCAGTACCGCAAGCAGAACAAAGTGTAAGGCCTTGGGAACGAACTTACGCCCCAATATGTGTAAACAGTGTGCAAATAAAGTCAACAACAAAGCGACGCCCCAGTTAAATTCAAAGTGCGGCATGATCAGTCATGCCGCACTTCCTGTACAGGGAGAATCATCTCAACCATGGTGCCAAGGCCCGGCTTGCTGCGAATCTGGAAGCTGTACATATGGTTGTACATCAGCTTCAGCCTCTTGTTCGTATTAAACATGCCGACATGCTTCGTCCGCTCCTCGTCCGAATCGAGCCGGCTCCGGATTTCTGCCAGCGTTCCAGGTTCGATGCCAATGCCGTTGTCGATAACAGTGATGCGCAGCCGCTCTTCCTGTCGGACAAGCTTCACCTTGATCAATCCGGGACCTTCCTTCTCTTTAATGCCGTGGTAGATGCTGTTCTCAAGAAGCGGCTGCAGGAGCAGCTTCATCGTAAACAGCTGTGTAATCTCCTCCTCATACTCGAAGATGACGTCGAACTTATCTTTATATCGCTTCTTCTGAATGTTGACATAGCTGACGGCATTGGCGATTTCCTCCTTCCAGGTGACTGATTTTGTCGGTTCGCTGAAGGAGTAGGAGAGGATATCGGACAGATCCTCGATCATTTCGCTGGCTTTGTTAGGTTTGCCCGTCAAGGCGACCGATTCCCAATACACCGAGTGCAGGGTGTTATAAAGGAAATGCGGGTTGATTTGCGACTGCAGGGCGAGCAGCTCCATGAACTGCAGCCGGTATTTTTTCTCCAGAAGCTGGGTTCGGATATACCGGTGCTCAATAAAATGCGTAATCATATTGTGCAGAATATAGGAGTACTCGTCCCTCACTTTCCCCGGCGGCTTCAAGGGCACATGGCGATCCTCAGCCGATTTGATCAGCATCCGAATCATTCTCAGCTGCTTGTAATTGCGGCTAACGACGTAATATGTAAGAATCAGTCCGCACACCACCGCTATCGCCACAAAGAGCACCGTGTATTTGAAAATGCGCGTCGGGGTCTTGTACAGCTCGGAATGGGGAATGGCCGATACATATTTCCACTTGTAGCGCTCCGACTCGACTTTGGTGATATTGACCAGCCCCTGCGAGGTCTTCATATCGAAGAACGCCGAGGATTGCCCTGCGATCCACTCGATGTCCTTATCCTGAAACAAGTCCCCGTGGTGGTTGGAGAAGATGACGTTGTTCTCTTCATCGAGCACAAGCAGCTGCTGCCCCTCATAAGTTGTAATGTCATCGAGAATGCTCTCGATGTATTTCGGGCGGATGTTTAGAATAATCCCGATCTTCTGCGGCACCAGTACGTTATAGAACGTCACGATCGCCGTAGGATTCGTCTCGAAATCATAGAAGCGGATATTCCTCCGCACAGTCCACTTAGTAGGCGGTCCACTGTAGGCCATGAACTGCTCATACCAGGCCGTATCGTAATAATGATCCAGCGTCACCAGACCGTCGACAGAGGAGAGGAAGCGCTGGTTCGGATTATCGACATATAGATAGAAGGATTGAATATAAGGCTTGGAGCTGGTAAAAGCATTCAAGAAGCTGGAGATAATCCGGTTGGACGTTGAGCTCTCGTAGGTATAGTACGGATTGACCAGCACAGCCGACAACTCGTTAAAAATATCTTTATTGTCATAGAGTGCCAAATATAGCGTATCCAGCTCATTCAGAATCATCTCCAGCTGGGTCTGCGACTGCTGCAGCAGAAAGCTGCTGTTCTGATTTATATCGGCCTTGATGTCATGCTGCGACGTCACCGTTGACAAGGCGCCGAAAATGACGATCGGAACAAGCAGCGGTATGAGGAAGGTTGCCAGATGCTTGATGAAATACTTCTCCCTCATGGTGCGACCGGGCCATTTCTATACTCGCTTGGCGTTTTGCCATAATAGCTTTTGAAGGTGCGTGTGAAATTTTTGGCATTGCTGTATCCGACCATTTCGCTAATTTCATACGTCTTGTAGCTGACGTCCTGCAGCAAATGAACAGCGACCTCCATTTTGGTTCTTATCAAATAATCAGAGAAGTTCTGTCCCGTCTTTTGCTTGAAAAAGAAGCTGAGATAGTTGGCGTTCATATGGACAAGCCGCGCTACCTCTTCCAGGGAAGCGTCCTTATAGTTTTCTTTGACATAGGATTTTATTTTATGAATGATCAGGCTTTCGTCGTTTCTGGGCTGCTCCTCGGCCGGCTGGGTCTCCAGCCTTGCTTGTTCAGCTTCGAGCTCCGCTTTGATTTCGAGGAATACCTCCATAAGCACATTGTATTTGGCGGGCTTGAGCACATAGTTTTTCACACGGTAGTGCAGCGCCTTTTGAGCGTACTCAAAGTCCCGGTAACCGCTGATAAAGACAATCTTGATGTGCCGATGGTTGATGTACAGCTGCTCCGCCAATTCAACGCCAGACATGACTGGCATTTTGATATCGGTAAGGACCACCTCGACGTGATCATTTTCCGAGATGAACTGTAGCGCTTCTTGTCCGTTATTGACTTGGCCGATGACCTCGAATCCAACCTCACCCCATGGAAAATAGCTCGACAAGGCTTCACGCGTCTCGGCCTCATCATCAACAATCAACAGATTATACATGTTCCACCCCACACGCATGTTGTTATCGCTTCCATTTGCATTATAGCAGATTGGAAGGTTTGCGATGTAAGCGATTTAACAAGCGGGGGCCATGATCTGTAAAAATGATACATTTCATAACAAGAGGATACCTTTGTCGGCAAAGAACGCATTTAATGATACCTTTTTCTAAGATCAGCTACCTTAAAAAAGCATGGCGGGAGCTCTATAATTAAAAGCGCTTACATCAATTACTCAAAGGAGAATGCATGATGAAGAGAAATAAAGTAGGGGCGTTATTTATTGCTGTTGCACTCATCTTGTCTATGCTGAGCGGATGCTCCTCGGGGAATGGTGATTCCGCAAATCAAGGAAACACTTCCGAGGGGAAACAAGCCTCCGCTGATGAGAAAGTCACCTTGCGCTTTAGCTGGTGGGGCGGGGAGGATCGCCATGCGGCTACGCTGGCAGCGATCGAGGCGTATAAGCAGGTTGCGCCAAACGTAACGATCGAAGCGGAATACCAGGGCTTCGACGGTTATGAACAGAAGATCAAAACCCAGCTGTCGGGCGGAACGTCTGCGGACATTATGCAGCTTGACCTTCCGTGGCTGCAGGAGCTGACAAGTAAAGGTGACTTCTTTATCGATTTGAAGGAGCATTCCGATTTTGATGCTTCCGGCTTCGACCAGAATTTCCTCAGCAATTTCGGGGTATACGGCGACAAGCTGGTGGCGGTTCCGACTGGCGTCAATGCTTACTGCATGATCATCAATAAGACGCTTGCGGACAAGCTCGGTATTCCGACCGATGCGCAGTGGGATTGGGAAACTATTTATGAAGCAGGGAAGAAGCTGCATGCCGAAGACAGCTCCAAATATCTTCTGCTTGCTGACCATGCGGCTCTGCGTCAGGATATCGTCACGATGCTGAAGCAGCGTACAGGCAACCAATGGGTCAATGAAGATTATACGGTCGGCTTCAGCAAAGAAGACGCGGTAGCCAGCTTTGACTGGCTCCATAGAGCGATGGAAGCTGGCGTATACCAGCCGATCGGGGAGAGCGATCTCTTCTTTGGCAAGATCGATCAGAATCCGAAATGGATCAACCAGGAAATTCCGCTGGCTCCTTCGATGAGCAGTACGCTGCTGTCGCTGAAGAACGTGCTGCCTGAGGATGTTGAAATCGTAACGGGCCTGCCGGTCATCGCCAAGGATGCCAAGGATACGGGCGTGCTGGTAAGACCTTCGCAGCTGTTCGCTATTAGCAACAAGAGCAAGCATCAGGATGAGGCCGTCAAATTCCTGAACTGGTTCATGAATGATCCGGAGGCTGCCGCGATTCTCGGTGACGTGCGTTCCGTTCCGCCGGTGAAGTCTTCGCAGGAGGCGGCCGTCGCAGCAGGCAAAATTGATGCGGCCATCACAAATGCAGTTGAGCTCGGACTGAGCCATGCCGGCATCGTAGATAACAGCGTCGCGAACAACTCTGAGGTGCAGAAGGTGCTTGAGGACGTCATTCAAAAGGTCAGCTATGGTAAAGCAACGCCGGAGCAAGCCGCAGATGAGCTCATCGCCAGTCTGACATCCAAGCTGAACGAGATCAAAGCCAGACAATAAAACAAAATAGAGCTTTAAAGGATAGGAAGGGAGAGAGTCCGCTATGTCTGCATCACATTCGGTATTGGCCAAGGCTCAGAAGAAAACGCGACAGAAGGTAAAAGCCAAGAAAAACTATCAGTACATCGGACTGTTATACATCGCACCATGGATTATCGGTTTGCTCATCTTTCAGTTTTATCCGTTTTTGTCATCCCTGTACTATTCGTTTACGGATTATAACATGGTCAGCACGCCTAAATTTATCGGCTTAGATAACTATAAAAAAATCTTTACGGCCGACCCTGACTTTTACCAGTCTCTCAAGGTTACGGGGATTTACGTACTGCTCGCGGTGCCAGTTAAATTGGCCTTCGCGCTATTCATTGCGATGCTGCTCAGCGCTAAGCTGAAAGGGATTAATTTCTTCAGAACCGTCTATTATTTACCCTCGATTCTGGGCGGGAGCGTAGCGATTTCCGTACTGTGGCGCTTCCTCTTTATGAAAGAAGGGGTCATCAACAATATGCTGGGCTATCTCCATATCGGTCCGGTTGACTGGCTCGGAAGCCCGGATATAGCTCTTTATACGCTAGGGCTGCTGACCGTTTGGCAATTCGGTTCGTCAATGGTGCTGTTCCTGGCAGGAATTCAGCAAATTCCGGGCGATTTGTACGAGGCGGGAGCGATCGACGGAGCGTCGAAGCCGCGTATGTTCTTCAAAATCACGGTGCCGCTGCTTACGCCAATCGTATTGTTCAACCTGGTCATGCAGATGGTCAATGCCTTTCAGGAGTTTACCGGAGCCTTCGTCATTACAAACGGCGGGCCAATGAAATCGACCTTCCTGTACGCTCTGAAGCTCTATGAAGAAGCCTTTAGCTTCTTCAAGATGGGGTACGCCTCGGCTTTATCCTGGATTTTGTTCATTATTATCATGACGGTTACCGCCGTGATCTTCAAAACATCCAATAGCTGGGTATATTACGAGGACGGGAGAGGATAAATCATGAGAGAAACCAGCAGCAAGACAAACACCATGCTTAATTATAGTTTTCTGATCGTCCTCGGCTTCATTATGGTATACCCGCTCATTTGGCTGTTTACCTCTTCGTTCAAGACGAACGCGGATATATTCGGCTCCAGCAAGCTGCTGCCGACGACCTATGTGTGGGATTCCTACGCTCTCGGCTGGCAGGGAACGGGGCAGTATGGCTTTCAGGATTTCTTCATCAACACTTTGATTCTGGTTGTGCCAACGGTCATATTTACGATTATATCCAGTGTGATCGTTGCTTACGGGTTTGCCAGATTCGAGTTTCCGCTGAAAACAATGCTGTTCTCGATCATGATCGCGACCTTGATGCTCCCAAATGCCTCGATCATGATCCCGCGGTATATCTTGTTTAACAAAATGAACTGGCTCGATACGTACTTGCCGTTTATCATTCCAGCGGCATTCGCTACAGGCGCTTTCTTCGTCTACATGATGATCCAGTTTCTGCGCGGCCTGCCCCGGGATCTGGACGAGGCGGCCACCATCGACGGCTGCAACTCGTTTACCGTGCTGACCCGGGTGCTGCTGCCACTGTGCAAGCCAGCGATTTTCTCGGTAGGCATATTCCAGTTCATGTGGACGTGGAACGACTTCTTCAACTCGATCATCTACATCAGCAGCGTCAAGAAGTTTACCGTATCGCTGGGGCTCCGGCTGTCGCTGGACGCTTCGTCGGCCGTGTCCTGGAACCAGGTGCTGGCCATGTCCGTCGTAAGTATCGTGCCATGCATCCTGCTGTTCTTCTTCGCTCAGAAATATTTCGTGGAAGGTATTTCGACCACGGGCTTAAAGGGCTAACGCCTGCCAAATGGATTTCAAGAACCCCAATTCTATAAATCCAACAGAAGAACCTCGCCATTAGGCGAGGTTCTTCTTGTTTATGATGGGTTGCATTTATCGAGGAATTGCTGAATCAGCCTGTTTCATATTCCTGCTTCTTTAGTTGGGATTTGATGACTTACTTGTGGAATGACAACGAGCTCATTGGTGGGCAATTGCTGATGGAAGAGCCAGGCATACCGGTAGAAATGCTTGTCCTTCTTTCCGCAAATCAACAAACCGGGCGGCATACATTATAGCTGTGTTTGTTGTGCTTAAATTAAGCTGTCCATGGCGATATGTACAATTAACTGGATTCTCTGCAGGTAAAGAAAGAGATTAAGGGAGTTATGGGAAAAAGTGGTGATCTAGGCACACGGAATCCATTTAATTGGGAAAAGTCCGCAACTGAACTACAAATAGCTACATGAAATCCATTTGAAAATAATAGCGAGAGTCTATCCCAATCTACTCAGTTATGGCACCGAAGGGCGTCTGTATAATGGCAATGAAGAGAAGATGAAGATGTTGCTGATGTTCCACATGGCTTCTTCATAAATCCCTCATTCAAACTTCATGCAAACCGGAGTGAGAACATGGTAATATCTATTACAGAACTTAGATTAAGTCTAAATACAATAACAAATTGAAGGGTGATATAGATGACGAATTGGATGACAACGAATCACGGTGCTCCTGTAGGAGATAACCAGAACTCAAGAACGGCCGGACAGAACGGGCCTACACTGCTGGAAGATTATCATTTGCTTGAGAAGCTGGCGCATTTCGACCGCGAGCGCATCCCTGAGCGAGTCGTTCACGCCCGGGGTGCTGGGGCGCACGGGGTGTTCGTGACGGAGAGCAGTATGGCCCCGTATACGCGAGCTCATTTCCTGCAGGAGGCCGGTAGACAGACTCCGGTGTTCGTCCGGTTCTCGACGGTTATTCATGGTCAGGGATCGCCGGAGACGGCCCGCGACCCAAGGGGGTTTGCCGTAAAGTTCTATACTGAGGAAGGAAACTATGATCTCGTGGGCAACCATTTGCCGGTATTCTTTATTCGCGATGCGATCAAGTTCCCGGATATGGTTCATTCCCTGAAGCCTGCGCCGGATACGAATATTCAGGATCCCGCCCGTTACTGGGATTTCATGACGCTGTCTACGGAATCTACGCATATGATGACCTGGCTGTTCTCTGATCACGGGACCCCGGCCAACTATCGCCAAATGGACGGCTTCGGTGTGCACGCCTTCAAATGGGTGAATGCCGCGGGCAAAGTGACTTACGTAAAATATACATGGAAGTCGAAACAGGGCGTCGCTACCTTCTCCGCTGCCGAAGTCGGTGAAGTGCAAGGCCGGGATTTCAACCATGCGACCCGCGACCTGTACGACCATATTCAACGGGGCCAATTCCCGCAGTGGGAGCTGCATGTGCAATTAATGCCTGTAGAGGATCTGGACCGTTGGAGCTTCGACCCGCTCGATCCTACGAAAGTATGGCCGGAGGACAGCTATCCGCTGGTAAAGGTCGGTACAATGACGCTGAACCGGAATCCGGAAAACTTCTTCGCCGAGGTAGAGCAGTCCGCCTTCTCGCCGAGCGTACTTGTTCCCGGCATTGAGCCGTCCGAGGATAAGCTGCTGCAGGGCAGACTGTTCTCCTACCCGGATACCCAGCGTTACCGCTTGGGGGCCAATTATCTGCAAATTCCGGTCAACTGCCCTTATGCTCCGGTGCGCAATCACCAAAGAGACGGGCTTATGAACGTGAAGCAGGATCCTTCCCCGATCAACTACGAGCCGAACAGCTTCGATGATAGTCCGAAGGAAGCGCCGGCTTACCGCGAGAGCGTAATGCCGGTATCCGGTCAAGCAGGCCGTGAGCGCATCGCCAAGACGGACGATTTCACGCAAGCCGGAGAACTGTACCGCAGCTTCACGGCGGAGGAGAAGAACAATCTGATTCTGAATCTGGTTAATGATCTGAGCCAGACCCCAGAGCAGACTCAGCTTCGCGCTGTATGCAACTTCTTCCGCGCTGATGCGGAGTACGGCATGCGCGTGGCCCAGGGGCTTGGTGTAGATATTAGCGGTTTTCTGCCGAAAGAGTCCTAATTCCATCTTCATGCCTTCATAAATATACTGAGACTGATTCCCATGCCGCGGCTTGGGGCCAGTCTCTTTTTGTTAGTCGTATCATTGAGAAAACTATACATATCCTGGATAATATGAATTAGGAATATTGCTGAAGAAGGGACTGAGGGAATGAACGAACCAAGGCAACCTCTAATTTCGATCCGGGATTTACGCATGAAGTTCGAGGACAAGTATGTGCTTAACGGGATTGATCTGGAGGTTTATCCGGGACAAATTATCGGATACATCGGACCTAACGGGGCAGGCAAGAGCACCACGGTGAAAATCATGCTTGGCCTGGTGGACGGCTATGACGGGGAAGTGCGCGTGCTTGGCCAAAGTCCGAAGGACGGGGATGTGGAATATAAGCGCAAAATCGGCTATGTGCCCGAAATTGCCGAAATGTACGACACGCTGACAGCCCGGGAATATTTAACGTTTATTGGGGAGTTGTACGGGCTGACGGCGGAGGACGCGGAGAGGAAAGGGCGGCGACTGCTGGAGCAGCTCGGCCTCGGCCATGTGCTGGATACGCGAATCGCGACATACTCCAAGGGGATGAAGCAGAAGGTGCTCATCACCTCCAGTCTGCTGCACAACCCGGACATTCTGTTTCTGGACGAGCCGCTGAGCGGCCTGGATGCAAACAGCGTAATGGTGATTAAGGAGCTGCTGGCGATTCTAGCTGCCAACGGCAAGACGATTTTCTACTCCTCGCATATTATGGAGGTCGTTGAGAAGATCAGCAGCCGGATCATTCTGCTCGACGGGGGGCGTATCGTGGCCGACGGCACGTTTGAAGAGCTGAAGGAGCGCAGCCAGGAGGGCTCGCTGGAGCAAATATTCAACCAGCTGACTGGATTCAATGAGCATCGGGCGATCGCGGAACAGTTTGTGAGCATCGTTCAAGAGGTGTAGCGGATGAAAAATTACAAATCCTTGCTCATATTGGACCGCTTTCGAGGCCTGTTTGAGAAGGCCGGTGTAGATTATGCTGTTATGCGGCATATTCTGCAGGCGAAGCTGATGATGGACGCCCGCCGAGTGCCTTCTTTCATGAACAATAGAAAAGGGAAGAAATCCGCCGACCGGGAGGACGCGAAGGACAGCAACAATTTTCTCGGCTCCCTGTGGATTTACGGCGTATTTGGTGCGTTCAGCACACCGTTCATTCTGCTTGGCCATAATTATATTTTTCAAATGAGCCTGCTGTTCGGCATTTTTATGTTTATGACGCTTACGGCGCTGATTTCTGATTTCTCCTCCGTGCTGCTCGATGTCCGGGACCGGAATATTCTTGGCACGAAACCGATCAGCAGGAAGACGATATCGATGGCGAAGACCGTTCATGTGTTCATTTATATGGTGTTTTTGACCGGGGCTCTCGGAATCATTCCGCTCGTTGTCGGCCTGGTGAAGCATGGTGTGCTGTTCTTTATTGTCTTTCTGCTGGCTTTAATCCTGATGGATCTGTTTGTCGTCGTACTCACCGCGATGCTATATGTTGTGGTTCTGCGGTTCTTCGACGGCGAGAAGCTGAAGGACATGATCAATTATGTGCAAATCGGCCTTACGATTGCGATTACGATCGGCTATCAGCTGCTCATCCGGCTGTTTAATATCGTAAATCTCGATGTGGTGTTCCAGCCGAAATGGTGGCAGATTTTTATCGTGCCGGTCTGGTTTGGCGCTCCGTTTGAGGTGCTTCTGCAAGGGAATCGCGATCCGCTGTTTATTTTCTTTACGCTGCTTGGCCTGCTGGTGCCGATCCTGGCCATTGCCATGTATATTAAGCTGATGCCACTGCTGGAGCGAAATCTTCAGAAGCTGGCCGATCCAGGCGAGCGCAGCGATAAGGCCGGAGCCGGGTGGAGCAGATTCATCGCAAGGCTCCTTCCCGTAGGCCCGCAGGAGAAAGCCTTCTTTCGTTTTGCGTGGACGATGATCGGCAATGAGCGTGAATTTAAGCTGAAGGTGTATCCTTCTTTAGGCTTCTCGCTTATCTTCCCGTTTATATTCATATTTACGCAGTTGAAGGATATCGGCTTGCGTGGACTCCCTGGCACGAAGCTGCACCTGTTCATTTATTCCTGCGCGCTGCTTGTCCCGACGGTGATTATGATGCTGCGTTATTCGGGCAAGTATAAGGCAGCCTGGATTTACCATACCGTTCCGGTTGCCGAACGGTCCGCCATCCATAGAGGAACGGTTTTGGCGGCGCTGATTCGTCTGGTTCTTCCCGTCTATGTGCTGGAAAGCGTCATTTTTGTCTTCTTGTTTGGCCCAGCCATCATTCTGGATTTGATCGTGTTCGGCTTTGTCATTATGCTCTTCTCGGTCGTTTCGTTCGCCTTTCTATCCAAGGTGCTGCCTTTCTCCCAGCCCTTCGAGGCTGCCCAGCAAAGCGAAGGCCTGCGTGTATTCATGCTGATGCTGCTGATCGCCGTGCTCGCTGGCCTTCACCTGGCAGCTGCTTCCGTAAGTTATGGCGTTTATATTTATTTGGTTGTTTTGCTTATACTAAATGTTGTGACCTGGAGCCGGGTATTCTCATCATCGAACGCTAAATAGGAGGCTTGTATTTAACCATGGTATCTGAAGCGAAAGCAGCAAGGCAGGAAGGGCCGAGAATCCGCCGTGAGAAGGAGACTGTCGCCCATATGATGCTTATATATTGCCAAGGTGTGCATCTGGAAGCGGAGAAGCGCCACTCGGTTATAGACAGGGGAAAGAAACGGACGAAGGATGCGGAAAAAAACAACTCTGCCAAACGCACCCTCTTATGCGAGGATTGCTATGCCTTGTACAATTACAGTCAAAAGCGTCTGACATACTGCCGCTTTGGCGAGGAGAAGACGACCTGTGCCAACTGTCCGGTTCACTGCTACGCACCGCAAGAGCAGGAGGAGATCAGGCGGGTGATGCGCTATGCCGGGGCTCGAATGCTGTTCAGGCATCCCTGGCTCGCTTTCCGCCATGTCCTCGACGGCAGAACCAGCCGCAGCATCTAGACCGCCGTCATGTATTGCAGCACCGCGTGGCCCGAACTGTACAGCGGCTTCCCGGCATGACGCGGATGCACTGGCTCGCAAAAGGAACAGCCACCCCAATATGCAGCAATGCTGCGAGGGGTGGCTGTTGATATTTATAGGTATGAGTTTATTAGTGCTTAATTTCAGGAAGAGGCATGAACAGAATGGAAAATGGCAAGTTGCTTCCTGCGGACGGTGTCGTCCAAATTTCTACGATTTCTTCGGAATCTCCGGTACGGTGCAGCACGCTGGTCTGGCTGGAAACATTGTCTTTGCCTGTATGGGAGAAGCTGACCAGGTTGCCGTTGATCAGGGCAGCTCCCATGTACAATCCTCCGCGCGGATTAAACGTGATTAGCGTGCGAGGAGCTACGCGCAGCTTGATTTTATAGATAACGCCGTAGTTGCCCGCATTGACGCTGGATACGCCCAGCACCGTGTCCGTCCCGATCTGGAAAGGATCGGCGGAATTATCCGTCAGGGACAGGCGGTAGTTCTTGCCGCCGCCGATCGTTTCGTAATGCTCGAATATCCGCGTGGAATCCGTAAATGTGCCGCGCATGACCGATTGAATCGGGTCGAGCACCGGCAGCGTGTCTACAACTTCGAGCGGGTCTTGACCGTCTTTGACGAAGACACTGGTGTATTCAATCGGCGAGTCACTATAAAGATCGCCCAGGAAAGAGATCGTCTCCTGCGGCTTCAGGGCTAGCTTAATCATGTCATCGAAGATGATTTTGCTCTCGCCGGGAGCCAGCGTGATCGTTTGCTTCTTGCTGTCATTCTTGTAATTCTCAAAATAACGGGCGACGGATTTCGTCCCGGTAATTTCGGCATAAATATCCGGGCCGGCCATGCCTGAGGTGATGACCTCCAAATTGGCCGGTACCTCGTTGATATTTTTGGCGATAATGTAGACTTTGCCCTTCTCCTCGGTTTTATTGACATGGTGCGTCATGAACCGTGTCAGGCCGCTAATCGTATCCCGGTACAGCATGCCTTCGGAGTACACAGGCTCAGGGCCATTATCCTTGAACAGCGTGTACGGCTCCGTCGAATAGGTGTAGGTGAGCCGTTCGTAGCCAAGGGCTTCTCCGCCGTTGATCGTAAAGTTGCTGCCGATCGGGGTGAAGAGCTTGGAGAACTCATCCTTCGTATACAGCGTCTCCGTCGTAATATTGATCGTATGCTCAATTTTTGAGGATGCCCCGTCGTTGTCCGTAACGATCAATTGGATAATGACGGGCCCCGGCGTAAAGAAAGCCGGATAGTTGTTCATCCATTGCCGGTCGACGATCTCGCCGTCTTCGTCATAGCTCAGGTCGGTAATCGTAATCGGTTCGCCCATCTTGTATTGGTCCTTGTCCGTCTTGAACTGGGCTACAGGAGGAACGTTCGGATTGGCGACGACGATCGTCCGGACATAAGGATCGCTCCACTCTCCATTGGCATCCTGGACGGAATAGGAAACCGTGTAAGTGCCCGCCGATGCAAAGATGTCCTGCCGTCCTTCCCATCTCTCATCGACGATGGGCACGCCTTTAGGGGAGGAGGACTTCGTTTGATAGAGCACCGTCGTTTCACCGGCTATAATTTTGTCGTTCAGCACCGTGAAGGAAGCAACGGGTTTGGTGGACAACTGCATGATGACCTTTTTGCCCTCTACTTTATAAGAAATGTTGAGGGCCTGGGTGATGGAGGTGAGCGGCACCATGAACACGTTATTGTCCTGGTAGCTGGCGCCCTTCATCGTCATCGTTTTGCCGTTCACACGGTAAGTCTTGCTGTCGGTCTTGAAGCGGAGCTCATCGTCCCCGTATTTGATAATCGTCTCCTTCGTCTTCGCGTCATAGGCGATTTGGTAACCGACCCGGTCGACCAGGGAGCGAATGCTGACATAGGATACGCCGTCCTTCACGGTCATGGGCTGGGAAGAGGTATACTCCTGGCCGTCCTGCTCCATGCGCGTGCTGTTCATATAAAGAATCAGCTGGCCTCCTCCGCTTGGCGGGGCAGCTGGGTTATCGGCCGCAGTGTCGGATGGACTACCCGGTACGGAAGTATCTGGCGTAGAATGGTCTGATGCTGAATCGCCTGCCGGCTGCTCCGATGCGGGAGCTTCAGGAGCTTGCGGCTTGGTTGAACCTTCGCTAGTATTGCCGGCTTCAGCGTTGCCGGATTCGGTATTGCCCGGTACAGTCGCGTCTGCCGGACTTTGTGCCGGAACGCCGTTCGAATCTGTAGTGCCAGCGGCTACCGCATTTGTTAAAGTATGTACCTGATGGCCTGGCAGGTTCTCCTCCTGGACGACTGAACCATAAACGGGTGCCTGCGCCATAGCGGCAGGTACAGCCAGTGCGGCCTGTAAGACGAGGAGCGCAGCTGCTAGAGAAATGCTTTTCAATTTCATCTTGATATAATGACTCCTTCTATTAAATATTTGACAATTAGAATAAATGAGTACGTAGCCACTTCCAGTTTTCTGTACCTCATGTTTAGACGCTGCATAGGGATGAAAAGTTACGGTCAAAGGCAAAAGATGCAGGTTGCCGTTTTGCTCAAGAGGCCCATTCACAATATCTCCACAAATGCAAATGTCTCGAAAAAACCTTGTCGCGATGCGGGTTTCCGGCGTTGTCAACACGCTGAACACCGCATTATGTGATTCTTGTCACAAAACGATTACTTTTTACCCGTTTATTTTCATAAATCCGTGATAGAATTCACAATAGTGAAACCAAAGATGAAAGAAGGGTGTATTTTTATGGATCCGGTAATGCTTGCGCGTATCCAATTTGCAGCAACAACAATCTTTCACTTCTTCTTTGTGCCGTTGTCCATAGGTCTGGTGCTGCTCATCGCGATCATGGAAACCATGTATGTGGCCAAAGGGAAAGAAATCTACAAGCGCATGGCCAAGTTCTGGGGGAAATTATTCCTCATTAACTTCGCCGTGGGGGTCGTAACCGGGATTCTGCAGGAATTTCAGTTCGGCATGAACTGGTCGGACTACTCGCGCTTTGTGGGCGACGTCTTCGGTGCTCCACTGGCCGTTGAAGCGCTATTCGCCTTTTTTATGGAATCAACGTTTATCGGGTTGTGGATTTTCGGATGGGACCGACTGTCCAAGCGAGTGCACTTGCTTAGCATTTGGCTCGTATCTCTCGGTACGATTGCATCCGCCTTCTGGATTTTGGCGGCCAACTCGTTTATGCAGCGTCCTGTCGGTTTTACGATCAATAACGGCCGGGCGGAAATGAATGACTTCTTCGCACTGATCAGCAACGGTCAGCTGTGGGTGGAATTCCCGCATACGGTGCTCGGCGCATTTGCGACAGGAGCGTTCCTCATTACGGGCATCAGCGCCTATAAATTGATGAAACGCCAGGATGTGGAGCTCTTCAAAAAATCGTTCACCATCGCGATTATTATCGGTTTGATTACTTCGTTTGCCACGGCATTGTACGGTCACCAGCAGGCGCAGTATTTGGTAAAGACCCAGCCGATGAAAATGGCAGCCGCTGAGAGCTTATGGGGCAAGAGCGGCGATCCGGCACCTTGGACGGTATATGCGCATATCGATCCGAAGACCGGAGAAAACACGTTTGAAATCAAAATTCCGTATCTGCTCAGCTTCTTGTCCTATAGCGAATTCTCCGGCGAGGTGAAAGGGATGAACGAGCTGCAGGCCGAATACGAGCAAACTTACGGTCCCGGCGACTACGTTCCGCCCGTGCGGACCACCTTCTGGAGCTTCCGGGTCATGGTTGCGGCAGGATCATTGATGATCGTGCTCGGGATGTACGGCACCTATCTGGCATGGCGCAAAAAGCTGGACCGTCCGAACAAATGGTACTACCGCATCATGCTGTGGGCGATTTCCTTGCCGTTCATTGCGAATACGTCAGGCTGGATCATGACGGAAATCGGACGTCAGCCGTGGACGGTGTTCGGCTACATGCGGACCGAGGACAGCATATCGCCGAGCGTCACCTCCGGCCAGATCCTATTCTCGCTTATCGCATTTACGGCAATTTATGCGGTATTGGCTGCAGTGATGGTGTATTTATTCGTTAAAGTGATTAAGAAAGGCCCTTATGCCGACAATGCGAATGATGATGAGCAATCGGCAGATCCATATGGTAAGGAGGGATACCATGCTATCTCTTAATGAGCTCTGGTTCATCCTCGTTGCAGTTCTGTTTATCGGTTTCTTCTTCCTCGAGGGCTTTGATTTCGGGGTAGGGATGAGTACGCGGTTTCTAGCTAAGAATGATATGGAAAGAAGGGTGCTGATTAACTCGATCGGTCCCTTCTGGGATGCGAACGAAGTCTGGCTGCTGACGGCGGGCGGCGCGATGTTTGCGGCCTTCCCGAACTGGTATGCCACGCTGTTCAGCGGCTACTACACACCGCTTGTCGTATTGCTGCTGGCCTTGATCGGCCGCGGGGTCGCCTTTGAATTCCGCGGCAAGGGGAAGAGCCAGCGCTGGAAGAACACTTGGGATCTGGCCATTTTCCTTGGAAGTCTGCTGCCTCCGTTTCTGCTCGGCGTGGTGTTCTCCGGGCTGCTCAAAGGACTGCCAATCGACAGCGATATGGAGATGAAGGCCGGATTGTTCGATATGGTCAATCTATACACTCTTATCGGCGGGATTACCGTTGTTGTTCTGTGTCTCGTCCACGGTTTGCTGTTCACGACCTTGCGGACGACGGGCAGTTTGCAGGAACGTGCCCGCAAGCTGGCGCATAAGCTGCTTATTCCGCTAGCGGCATTGTTCGTTATCTTTGGAGTGATGACGTACTTCCAAACGGATGTATTCGAGGTCCGTGCCTTGCCGCTGACGCTGATCGCAGTGGTTGGCCTGGGGGCCTTCCTACTTGCCGGACGGTTCATCAGCAAGAAAAGAGACGGCTGGGCTTTTGGGATGACGGGTACGTTGATCGCCCTTTCAATCTCTTCCGTATTTATTGGGTTGTTCCCGCGCGTCATGGTCAGCTCGATCAGCGAAGCTTACTCGCTGACGATTCACAATGCGGCGTCTGGTCCATATTCATTAAAGATCATGACGATTGTTGCGCTGACCTTGCTGCCATTTGTACTTGGCTACCAAATTTGGAGTTACTTCGTCTTTCATAAACGCATTAATGAGAAGGAGCATTTAGAGTACTAATGGGACGCGATTTAATGAAGTTTAAAGGGATCAAGCCGGTTCTTGCCGGGATCGGCGTTCTGACCCTCATTCAGAGCATCGCTATCATATTGCAGGCCAAATGGCTGGCGGAGGTTGTCTCCGTCCTGTTTGCCGGCGCTAAGCTGCAGGAGCAATTCGGCGGGGCCGTCTTGTTCCTGCTTGCTTTTATCGTCCGGCAAATTTCCTCGCTTCTGCAGCAGCGGATAGCTCACCGCTTCGCTGAGCGGACAGGCAAGGAGCTGCGCAAGCAGGTAATGGAGAAGCTGTTCGAGCTGGGCCCCCGGTTTGCGAAAAGAGAGGGCACCGGCAATCTGGTGACACTTGTCCTGGACGGCGTAACGAAGTTCCGCAACTATCTGGAGCTGTTCCTTCCCCGAATGCTGGCAACTGGGATGACACCAGCGTTGATTCTGCTGTATGTATTTACCCTGGATGTTACGGCGGCTGTCATTTTGGTCATCACTTTGCCGATTCTCATCGCTTTCTTGATTCTAGTAGGATTGGCTGCGCGCAAGCAGATGGATCGCCAGTGGAAATCGTACCGCACCTTGTCGAATCATTTCGTGGATTCGCTGCGCGGGCTGGAGACTTTGAAATTTCTCGGGCACAGCAAGCGGCATAGCAAGTCGATCGAGAAAGTGAGCGATTCTTACCGCTCCGCGACGATGCGGACGCTGCGCGTAGCGTTCCTGTCCTCGTTTGCCCTTGACTTCTTCACGATGCTGTCGGTCGCATCCGTAGCGGTCAGCCTTGGCCTGCGCTTGATCGACGGCAACATGACGCTGTTGACGGGACTGACGATCCTCATTCTGGCCCCGGAGTACTTCCTGCCTGTCCGGATGGTCGGGGCAGATTATCATGCGACTCTTGATGGCAAGGAGGCCGGCGAAGCGATGAATGCGATCATCGCCGAAGGAGAGGCGGAGAAAGCCGCCTTGGCGCAGCTGCCCGAAGGGGCATCGCTGGTGTGGCACGCGAACAGTGTCATGAAGCTGTCATCGCTGAAGGTACGGCATGAGGAGGAGGGTCAGACTTCGCTGCCTTCGTTGGATCTGTCCGAGCTTGAGTTGGGCGGTATGGGCAAAATCGGCATTATCGGCGAGAGCGGAGCCGGCAAATCGACCCTGATCGATGTGCTGGGCGGCTTCCTGCGCCCGACGGAGGGTGAAATCGAACTGAACGGCGTGAAGCTGGGGGATTTGGCGAGCGCGGAGTGGCGAAAGCAGATTACGTACATCCCGCAAAATCCTTATATATTCAGCGGTACGCTGGCAGAGAATATTGCTTTCTATTCGCCGGGCGCTTCCCGTACTGCAATCGAGCAGGCCGCTGCCGCCGCGGGGCTAGGCGCTTTAGCGGCTTCGCTGCCCGCCGGGTATGATGAGCCTATCGGCGGGGGCGGGCGCGCCTTGAGCGGCGGCCAGGAGCAGCGTGTGGCGCTGGCTCGAGCTTTGCTCAGCGAGCGGCCGGTCCTGCTGCTGGATGAGCCGACAGCTCATTTGGACATCGAGACGGAATATGAATTGAAGGCGACGATGCTGCCTTTGTTCGAAGGCAAGCTTGTGCTGCTGGCGACCCACCGCCTGCACTGGATGCGGGACATGGACTGCATTATCGTTATGGAGCAGGGCCGGATTGCCGAGATGGGTACCCATGACGAGCTGGTCGCAAGAAAGGGCGCATATTATCGCTTGTTAACATTACACCGGGAGGGGATATTGTGAGCATGAGGGAGGACGCCATGAACTGGAACCGCGAAAAGAGCCCTGCCGGGCACTCGGCCGGGCAGGGGCAGCAGGGGCAGCAGGGGCAGTGGATTACTCCATATTTCCGTGCTTACAGCGGACGCTTCGCCTTGTATTTAATTCTCGGTACGCTGACAATCCTAGCGGCCAGTATGCTGATGTTCACTTCCGGGTTCCTGATTTCCAAATCGTCGCTGCAGCCCTACAATATTCTGCTCGTGTACGTACCGATTGTCGGCATTCGGGCGTTCGGGATCGGCCGGGCGGTCATTCATTACGTGGAGCGGCTGGTTGGACATGATGCGGTGCTGCGGATTTTATCGAAAATGCGGGTTCGTTTGTACAACATATTGGAGCCCCAGGCGCTGTTTATCCGCTCCCGCTACCGGGCGGGGGATATTCTCGGCGTGCTGGCGGACGACATCGAGCAGCTGCAGAACGTGTATATCCGTACGGTTTTCCCTAGTCTCGTTGCCGTGATTATCTATGGGATTGCTGTCATCGCTTTAGGGCAGTTTGACTGGCTGTTTGCCCTGCTGGTAGCGGGATATATTTTCATTCTCGTTGCCGTGCTGCCTTATATTTCGCTGATGCTGACCAGACGCACGAATGCCGAGGTGAAGCGGGAGCGTAACGGGTTATATCAGAAGCTGACGGATGCGGTCATGGGCATCGGAGATTGGGTGGTTAGCGGCCGTCCGGCAGAGTTTCTGGAGTCTTACGAGCATGACGAGGATGTTGTAGCCCGCAAGGAACGCAAGCTGCGTGCCTGGGCAAGATGGAGAAGCCTGATCGGGCAGCTTGTCGTTGGAATTGCCGTCTTATCGATGATTTATTGGTCGGGCGGCCAGGCGGCGGCTGGACAGATTGACCCTGTGCTGATCGCGGCCTTCGTGCTTGTCGTATTCCCGCTGGCCGATGCATTCCTGCCTCTGTCTGAAGCGATTGAGCGCACGCCGCAGTACCAGGAATCGCTGCGCCGCTTGGACCGGATAACGCAGCCCGCATTGGTAAGGTCCATGGACACTGTGGTGGACGGGACACATGCGGAGTTGGCTTTACACCAGCAACGCGTGGCCGCTGTGCTTGCGGCTGCCCAGGCCATGGACGTGCATTTGGAGCTGCAGGGCGTCTCCTTCGCCTATGAGGCTGAGCGGAATACGCAGAAGGAACGCGAGCAGAAGGTGGCGCAAACGGCTGAGCGGGCCAAGGAGAATGGCCGTGAGCAGAAGAACCATAACCAGAAGGTGGCGCAAACGGCTGCTGAGGGTATCCTGTATTCCGTCCGCGATGTGTCGCTTAATCTTCCGCAAGGCAAGCGGGTCATGGTGATCGGCCGCAGCGGTGCTGGCAAATCAACGCTGCTGAAGCTCATCCAGGGCGCCATCTCGCCGGTTGAAGGCAGCGTGCTGATTAACGGCGTTCCCGCGGCGCATCTTGGGGATGACATCTCCAAGGTCATCTCCGTATTAAACCAAAGCCCGCATCTGTTCGATACGACGGTAGCGAACAACATCCGGCTTGGGCGTCAAAGCGCCACGGAGGAGGAGCTTGGCCTAGCTGTGCAGCAAGCGCAGCTTGACGGGCTGATCGCCACGCTGCCGGCGGGCCTGGACACGCCGATGCGCGAGACCGGGCAGCGCTTCTCCGGCGGAGAGCGGCAGCGCGTGGCGCTTGCGCGCATCCTGCTGCAGGATGCGCCGGTGCTCGTCCTAGACGAGCCGACCGTGGGGCTGGATCCGCGCACCGAGCGCGAGCTGCTGTCGACCATCTTCCGGTCGACGGAGGGCAAGACGCTCGTATGGGTCACACACCATTTGGTCGGCGCGGAGATGATGGACGAGATCGTCTTTATGGAGCACGGCGAGATCCTAATGCGCGGTACGCACGAGGAGCTGCTGGCACGGGAGCCGCGGTACCGCAGCCTTTATGCGCTGGATCGGCCGGAGGATATAGGGCAGATATGTACTGTTGCCACCATTGAAGATGAATCCTGCTAGGATGCAGGATTTTTCTCCTTTCAGGTAACAGATAGGGCAAATGGATGCGAAAGTGCAGAATGCCCAGGAGGAAAAAGACGGTCACACCCCGGCAGAATGTAACCTTCATTGATAATTCAAAACTAAATGTATTTTATACAGCTAGTTAAGCTGTTTTATAAAAAAACTATGCGCTAAATGTAAAGCATACAGTTAGTTTGCTTGAATGGAGCGAATTCGTCGAAATAGCTTAAAACTAAATGCAGGTTTTGCAGTTAGTTCCCTCTAACCATGGCCAAAACCGATGAACTAACTGCATGAAATACATCTAGTTACCGGATCCTGACCATCTAGCCATAAATCAATAGTTTTTAATTGATTGGAGGGAAACACTTCAACCAGGCAGAACCTCACTGGAATGACAGTGCCCCTATGCTAGGTCTAACCTAACATAGGGGCACTTCACAGGTAAGGTTCTTTTCGCTACCGCGCAGAAATCGCCACTGCCTGCCGCACCGCCCGCCGCCCACGGCACCGCCCGTCGCCCACGGCACTGCACACTGCTTACGGTGTTCAGCAAAAGGCCGCGCGCATCATGGCATCCACCAGTTTGATCATGGCGCCCGGCAGCTTAACCCCGACACCGTGTTACGGCTCGACTCCCCACTGCAGACTGCCCGCTACGTAGCCAGTGACACGCAGGGCATCCTGATAGGAAGTCGAAGCAGGGTCGAAGGAGTAATCATCGCTTTGCGAATAGTTGCTCCAGTCGTTCTTGGAGATGCGAATTTGCAGGTCGATGCTTTGGCCTGCCGCCAAGCTGCCCGCCCCGCTAGTAAAGCCGATCTCCGCATAGTAATCCGCCCCGCTTGCCGCAGTCGGCAGCTTGACAAAGGTGCCTGTCACATTGGAGCTGCCGACCTGCGTCCAGTCGCAGAACAGGGTCTGGGGCTTCTCTCCGTCAATGGTATAGTAGTAACGCAGCTTGACGTCGGAGAGGCTGATGGCCTGGCTGCCGATATTCGTTAGCTTAATCCGCGGATTAAGGGTGTTCGTTACGTTTGTTACGGATCCATTGTACATTTGCACCTTAATGCCTCCGGCAGGTGTCGTCACGGTCGAGTCCTTCACCGTAATGTTCAGCACCGAAGCAGCCCCAGCGCTGAACTGAAACGTCAAGCTGAGCTGGCCGAGCGGCTGTGAAGCCAAATAGCTGCCGAGAATCGTGACGGTGGAGCCGGAAACCGTATAATGGCTGCCCTGCGTCAATGCGGTGGACCCGTTGCGAATAGCGGTTAATGTATTCCCGTTAAGCGTCATGGTTACCGTCACGTTGGCCTGATTGCTGGCGTTCTTGTCGAAGGCGGCTGTCGTAGGCGAGATCGTAGAGTCAGGTGTCGTCGGCTGCTCCGGTTCTGGCGGATTCGCCAGCGCGTCCCCGTATACGATTCCAAGTCCGTTCGTACCGATATATACGCGGCCATAAATTCTCGGATCCCCGGTTATGGCCGAGTTGGTAGAGGCATATTGATGCTTGTCATCATTGATTCTTATCCAGGTAGCCCCCGCATCATTGGAGCGGAAAATGCCCCGCACACCGTCAATCTTGGCGCTGGTGTAGAGTGCCATATAGCTCTGGTCAGGCGCAGCTTTGCCGAATCCGATCACGTTAGCCTCCTGAACGTTGGCGAGCTTCGTAAAGGATGCCCCGGAATCGGTAGAATGCCACAGGCCGTATTTGCCGCCCGTTGCGTGACCTCCCGCGAGCCAGATATCACCCTCAATGCCAGGCACCGCTTTAAAGTCCAGGTCTCCTTCGGCAGGAAGTCCTGTCGCCGCGGTTTTGGTAAACGCGGCTCCGCCGTTGGTGCTTACATAGAAATTCCCTGCCGCCCAAGCGTAGAATTTATTGGAGTTGACGCGGTCAGAGGCGATTTTTGCTCCCTTTGGCACGCCAGTGCTTGCCGCCCAGGAATTCCCTCCATTACTGGAATAGAAGACGCCCACGTCCGGAGTACTCCACAGAATAGCATTCCCATTAGCGGAAAGCGCAACCTGGCCCCCGCCCGCGGTTCCGGCAGGCTCGCCGTTTCCGGCGTACCAGTTCGAGCCGCCGTCCCGGGAGAAGCCGATGGATTTGGCATTCGGGTTAGCGGATTTGTCCGCCTGTCCTACGCGCACGATAAAGCTTGGATCCAGCTCGGCGTAGTCGATGCCCGTCGTGCTGTTCGGGTTGGTCATCATTTTGGCTGGAGGCTGGGTCAGGTCATCGTGCCGGAATCCGGTCACATCCAGCAGTCCGCTAATCAAATGCGCGCCTGACGGCGGGCTGATCAGAGCGCTGACCGCAGTCTCTTCAATGCCTTTGGCCATTACGCTAATGTTGACTTTGCCGCCTGTATCCCAAGCGGTAAGGTTGTTCGTCCCGTAAATCGTAGCTCCGGTTCCGTACATCATCCGGTCGGAGTTAAAGGGATCGATCTCCAGATCGCCGATCATCCAGCCGAGCTTCGGCGTAACCTCCGGCGGGGAAGGGTTGTTTCCGAAATCGAGCCATGGGGCGCCGGAGATATCCTGGGTATAACGGAACGTCCGGTTCGGATACCCGTCCCAATCCCAAATGCGGCTCCAGGTAGCTCCGCCGTCCGTACTGCGGAACAGGATGGCATCCGGCCACCAGGAATTGAGCGTAGCGACGACAAGGGTGTTCGGATGATGGGCATCCACGGCCAATCCTCCGTAGCCAAAGTAGCTGTCACTGCTGCTGGACGGAATCGGACTGATGTTACTCCAGGCTCCTGTAGCCGTGTCAAATTTCCAGACATCGCCCTTCGTTCCGTCGTAAGGGCCTACGCCATCGCTGTACGGAATGTACAGCTGTCCATTGGAGGCTAGGACGCCGTGATGTGGAAGATACCCTGTCGGCTGACCCGGAACGGCAGACCAGGTCGCCCCGCCATCCGTACTTCGGTATACGCTTTCATTTTTGTCCGCGACGCCTACATAAATCGTTTGTGTAGCTTGTCCGGGCGAGCCGGTCGAAGGATCGAACGTAATCCAGGCCAGCCCCACGATGTCGCTCTGGTACTCGTAATCGGGATTTTCGACATAGGTGCCGGGATTCGGGAAGCTCGTTACCTTGCTCCAGGTGGCCCCGTAATCGGTACTCTTCCATAGTCCGTTGCCACTGCGCGCTCCGAAATAAAGAATGTTATTTTTGTTCGGATCAATGACGAGCCGTTCGCCCATCGAACGCCCAGGCATGTTCCCGCCTACCTTGAAGGGCAGATTGGATACTTGCCAGGTGTTTCCTTTGTCTGTAGAGCGCAGAATGCTGCCGTTATTGGGATCCCAGCTGTTCGTATAAGTGCCGACGGCGAGGTACAGGCGGTTCGGGTCGACTGGATCCGTAGCCAAGGCATCAACCCCGGTCTTGCCCCATTCATCCATGCCTACCCAGTCCAGCAGCTGAACCCAGCTGTTATCGGCCGGGTTCCAGCGGTAAGCTCCGCCGATATCGGTCCGGGCGTAAATGAGATTGCGTTCGGTCGGATTGAAAATAATCCCCGGCACAAAGCCGCCGCCCCCGCCGGTCATCACTTTGCGCCACTGGTAGCTTTCGCTTGCCGCAGCATGCGCGCGGTCTGCGCCCAACAAGCCTGTATACACAGATCCTGCAATAAAGATAGATAATAGCACGAGATGGAATCTTTTATAAGGAATTCTCTTGAAAATAGATGTTTTTGGCACTTAATAAACCTCCTCACAATGGAATGATTTTAAATGATAGAACAGGGCTCCTTTCTATGCACACGTTAACAATTTAAAGATCGGGAATTTCAAATGGCCATGAGTTGGTTGCTTTGCAGAGTGGTATCTGGGTGGTCGCAGGTAATGATCTGCAGTTAGTATACAAAGGCGCGCGGCATCACATCAGATATGTGCAGGAACACCTCCTTTTTCTAAGCCATTTCAGATTGTGGTATTAGACAGCAGATTTTACTATGAAAAGTAGTGAAAATAATAGGATAGGCAGATTAATATTACCTTATAATTGTAAATTATTCAATAAATAGAATAATTACTGTGACATAAGGGGAACGTTTTCATCCCCTGCTTTTGTTCTGTCAGCTTAACTTATATAATAAGGGCTATACTATAGGGAACCCGGAGGTGAAGCGGCGGAATGGAATTGAGGCAAATTTTATATTTCATCGAGGTGGCGAAGCTGGAGCATGTGACGGAAGCTTCTTATGCGCTTCATGTCTCGCAGTCCGCTGTCAGCAGGCAGATTTTCAAACTGGAGTCCGAGTTAGGCGTCGATTTATTCATCCATGAAGGCCGGAAGGTAAAGCTGACCCCCATCGGCAAATTATTTCTCGCTCATATGGAGCAGTTGACCAAAGTACTAGATAACGCGCGTCAGGAGATCAGCGAGTTTCTGGACCCCGAGCGGGGAACGGTGCGGATCGGATTTCCAAGCAGCCTGGCGTCCCAGATGATCCCCGGCGTCGTGTCCGCCTTTCGGGAGCGCTACCCTGCCGTACATTTTCAGCTGCAGCATGGTTCGTACCGCGAGCTCGTCGATTCCGTAATCAAAGGGGATATGAACCTGGCTATTATGGGCCCTGTGCCAAAAAACGAGTCGCAAATCAAAGTCGAGGTGCTGTTCCGGGAAAAGTTCAAGGCGCTGCTTCCTGCCAAGCATTCATTGGCGGGCCGGCCCTCGGTCAAGCTCAGCGATTTGAAGGACGATTTGTTCGTGTTGTTCCCTGAAGGCTTTGTGCTGCGGGAAATCGTCGTGAACGCCTGCGGCGATCTCGGCTTCAAGCCGAAGGTGACGTTCGAGGGGGACGATCTGGATGCGATCAAGGGCCTTGTCTCTGCAGGTCTTGGCCTGACGGTGCTGCCGGAAATCGCGCTTGGCGAATATCTTCCCGATTCTATAGCCGCCTTGCCAATCACGGAGCCGCTGGTTACGCGTGATGTCGGTGTGATCATTCCGGCGAACCGGGAGCTGCCGCCTACGGAGAAGCTGTTCTATGACTTCCTGAAAGAAATGGCGCCTAAATTCGGATCTTAGCTGCTTTTATTTAGAAAAGGAAGACAAAAAGGAGCCGCCCTGGCAGAGAAATCTGCTTTAGGGACAGCTCCTATTTAGTTAGCTCTAATTGTTTGTGCTGATTTAAATGTCTTCCTTCATCCTTATACGACGCCGTGAACAATCATCGTGTCAGCGACTTTCAGGAAGCCGGCAATGTTCGAGCCTACCAGAAGGTTGCCGGAATATCCATATTCCTCGGCGGCATTTACGCTGTTTCTGTAGATATTCTTCATGATATCTTTCAGCTTTTTATCCACTTTCTCGAACGACCAGGCCAGTCTCGCGCTGTTTTGGGCCATTTCCAGTGCGGATACGGCAACCCCGCCGGCATTGGCGGCCTTGGCTGGGCCAAAGTATACTCCGTTGTTCAAATATACTTCGATCGCTTCCAGCGTGGAAGGCATGTTGGCGCCTTCAGCAACGTACTTCACGCCGTTAGCCACAAGCAGTTTTGCCGACTCTTCGTTAATTTCGTTTTGCGTCGCGCATGGCAGGGCAATATCGCAAGGAATGCTCCAGATGTTCTCGCAGCCTTCGACATAGATGGCTGAAGGATGATCGTTGACATACTCTTTGATCCGTTTTCTTTCCACTTCTTTGATGCGTTTCACCGTCGCCAGATCGATGCCGTTCTCATCATAAATATAGCCGTTGGAATCGCTGCATGCGACGACTTTGGCGCCGAACTCTTGCGCCTTCTCAATGGCGTAGATCGAGACATTGCCGGAGCCGGAGACGACAACGGTTTTGCCTTCGAGGCGCTCGCCCTTCGTTTTCAGCATTTCTCTCGTAAAGTAGACCAGGCCATATCCCGTCGCTTCGGTTCTTCCCAGGCTGCCGCCATACAGCAAGCCTTTACCGGTCAATACGCCGGCTTCGTTGCCACCGACTAGGCGTTTGTACTGCCCGAACATATAGCCGATCTCTCTGGCGCCAACACCGATATCGCCAGCAGGTACGTCCGTATCCGGTCCGACGTATCTGGACAATTCGGTCATGAAGCTTTGTGTAAAGCGCATGATTTCGTTATCAGATTTGCCTTTAGGATCGAAGTCCGAGCCGCCTTTACCGCCGCCAATCGGTTGTCCTGTCAGGGAATTTTTGAAGATTTGCTCGAAGCCCAGGAATTTGATGATGCTGGCATTGACGGAAGGATGGAAACGGATGCCGCCTTTGTACGGTCCGATTGCGCTGTTGAATTGAACACGGAAGCCGCGGTTTACTTGCACTTTTCCGTTGTCATCGACCCAAGGCACGCGGAAAGTAATCAGCCGTTCCGGTTCGACGATTCTTTCGAGAATCGCATTGTCCCGGTATTTGGAATGTTTGGCGAATACGGGTACTAGGGAGTCCAAAATTTCTTTAACTGCTTGATGGAATTCCGTTTCTCCAGGGTTTCGCTTCTTGACCGTCTCGTACACCTCGTTGACGTATTGCTTAGCCTCGTCAAGGCTGCTGGATTGTTGTTGCATGATAGCCATCGCTATCCCACCTTTCACACAAAATCAAACGTGTTCTCTTTTTCACGATTTGTCTGAATCAATTGTAATATGTAATCCATTTCTAAACAAAACTTTATTTAGATGAACTTCATGCCATACTGAGATGAACTTCGGGGTACTGGCAGGATACTTCATTACTTTATTATATGAAAAATGACATAGTTTTAATGAAAAAGATGATCGAAATTGTGACAGGGATGTGCCAAATGTCCGGCATTCTAAACGGTTGGGTTTTATTCTTGTGATTTATTGGTAGAGCGGTTACGCTTAAATTTAAAGCGGCAATGGGCCGGATATCGTCTATACCAGAGCAGATAAAGGAGAGAATAGCAATGACTTTGAATATCGGAATTGTGGGTACAGGCTGGTTCAGCAAGGTGCATGGGGACATTCTAGCGGAAACCGAGGGCGTGCGTGTAGCGGCAGCCTGCGGGACAAGCATGGAAAAAGCGAATGCGCTTGCTTCCCGCTATCCCGGCGCAAAGGGCTATGACAGCTTGACGGCCATGCTGGACAGCGAGCGGCTGGATGCCGTGTATTTATGCATCCCGCCAATGTCGCATGAGGGCGTGGAGACGGAACTGATCGCCCGGGGAATTCCTTTTCTTGTAGAAAAACCGCTAGGCGTCAACTTGGATGGTCCCCGCCGCATTCTGGAGCAGCTCCGCCAGAGTCCCGTCATGACGTCGGTCGGATACCATTTTCGTTACAAACAGTCGGTTGCGCAGCTTAAGGAGCTGCTGCAAGGACAAACGATCGGCATGGCTCTTGGCGCCTGGATGGGCAGCATGCCTGGCGTAGGCTGGTGGAGAAAACAGGAAGGCTCGGGCGGACAGTTCATCGAGCAGACAACGCATTTGGTCGACTTGCTGCGCTATACCGCCGGCGAGGTGGAGGAAGTCTATGCGGCCTACGGCGATCGAATCGTGAAGGGGCAGCATGAAGGAGTGACGGTTCCGGATGTCGGTACGGTCACGTTAAAGCTCTCTAGCGGAGCCATAGCCAATATCTCGAATACCTGCGTGCTGCCGGGGGCGGTAGGAGAAATCGGCCTGAGCTTCTATACCGAGCAGGGCATCCTGGCATGGGACCCCGATAAGCTGGAGGTCAAAAACAACGGAGTGTCCACGAGCTATTCCAGCACGGACAATCCATACGCTGCCGAAACGGCCGCATTTATCCATGCGGTGCGAACAGGAGATGCATCGCGGATTCGTTCTGACTATGCGGATGCCGTCCGCACCCAGGCGGTGACCTGCGCAGCCCTCGAGTCGTCATTAAGCGGCAAGCCGGTCCCCGTTCCGGCGATGTGACGTTTCTAATCTAGCTTTCTCGTAAAGATGAGCAAAATCCTTAGAATAGCCGCCCGATCGCATTCTATCGCTCCTTCATAATATGTAGTATTCCATGAAAGGAGTTGATAGAAATATGGCTGTGCTTCTTCAACATGTCACAAATGTGCCAACCCCTATTACCAACGGAGCGGCAATTAATGTGCCGCAAACTCCGGCTGGCCAGGGCATTGCACTGGTGCGCGTTTCCATTCCTGCCAACGCGCCTGTAAATACGGTCGAATTGACGGCGACAGTTGGATTACAGGGCTTGACGGGAATTCCCCGCGTATTGTTTCGGATTCTCCGTGACGGCCACGAAATCTATTACGCTGAACAGGCTGTTGAAACGAATTTCGAGAACGTCAATCTCACCACATTGATAGCTGTAGATTCGAACGTAGCTCCCGGGGTGCATGACTACATCTTATCCGTGGAACAAATTGCGGCTGCTACAAATACAGCTAGAGTCATCGGCCCGATTGTATTCAGCGCGCTGGCTACAGCTCCGTAACTCCGGCAGAGTAGAAACCTCCCTTTCAGTCAGCAGGATTTTGCACGAACTGCACAGATTAGACCGAGAGCTCGTCTCTCGGTCTTTTTTGGCGTGCGCCGACAAGAAGAGGTTCATTATGTGAAAAAAAGAGGCCTTGCCATCCGGCAAAGCCTGAATCCAATCTATATAAATTTTGGAGGAACCCTAAAATTAACACACTTCGCACTTATCCATAGAATAATAGAGTGATGAGGGCAGGAGCCGCTCCCAGCGTGAACAAAGCGGCGAGAATCATCGAAATGCTGGATATCGTTCCGGTCAAGGAGCTAAGCTCGAACGCTTTGGAGGTCCCCGTGCCATGGGCGCCGGTTCCCAGCAGTACGCCGCGGGCAATTTCATTCTCGATGCGGAACCACTTCAATACATAAGGCCCGATAATGCTACCGAGCAGGCCGGTAATAACGGCAAAAATTGCTGTCATACCAGGAATTCCGCCGATGGCCTGGGACACGCTCATCGCGATGGGAGCCGTGATAGAGCGGGGGATCAGGCTGCTGACCAGTTCATGGTCCAGGCGCAGCCACTCAGCCAGCATTGCCGAAGAAATAATGGCGACGATCGAGCCCGACAGCACGCTGACGATGATGACTGCTGCGTGTTTTTTGAGCACGTTATAGTATTTGTACAGCGGTACGGCAAAGGCAATCGTCGCAGGCTGCAGCATATCGCTAAGCCATTTGCCGCCTGAATTGTAAGACTCATAAGGAATATGCGCCCACATCAGGCCGATTACGAGCACGATCGGAGTCACCAGCAGCGGGGACAGGTAGACGCTGGGTTTGGCCTGATACAATCGTTTGGACAGCGCGTAGATGAGAAGCGTAAGGGCCAGCCAGAATAGACCGGTGATCATGACGCGTTGCTCTCCCTTCGTTTGGTAATTCTTGAGGCAATGAGCCCTGAGCTTAGCATGACGATAAACGTGCTGGAAATGACGACAATTAGAATGCGAACCCCGTCGCTCTCCAGCAGCGGAATATATTTCATGATGCCGACCGCGGAAGGGATGAAGAACAGGAGCAGCTCGGCTAGAAGCAGATTGGCCCCTTGTTCGATCCAGGTCAGCTTGATGACATTCAGTTTGAGCAGTGCAAAGATGACGATAATGCCCAGTATGGACCCAGGGATAGGTAAATGAAGCATACCGGCCAGCTGGTTCATCGCCATCGAAATGAAGAATAAAAGAGTGATTTGCAGCACGCTCAAGGCGATGTGACGTAATTTATTCATGGGAAGCCGGTTCCTTTCATTGTTTTCGGTTGGTAATGAAAATATTACATTAATTACTTTCATGAGTAAAATGAATATAAATAATGTATACTATTCCAAAAAGTTATCGATAAGAAAGGAGATTATTAGAGTCTATGGATATTCGGCAGCTTCAATATTTAATCGAGGTCGCCCGGCATGGCAGCTTCACCAAAGCCGCGAGTGCATTGTATATCACGCAGCCGGCGATCAGCAAAGCGATCAAGGCGATGGAGGACGAGCTTGGCGTCGTGCTGTTCGACCGTCTGGGCAAGAGAGTGGAGTTGACGGATGCCGGACAGATGATTGCCGGACAGGCTCAGCAGATCGTCGCTTCGTTCCACAACCTGACCTCGGAGCTGGATGATCTTCGTAATTTGAAGAAGGGGCATATCCGAATTGGGCTCCCCCCTATGGTAGGCGCCAGCTTCTTTCCCAAGGTGATCGGGCAATTTCATAAGAGGTATCCAGATATTACGATCCAGCTCTATGAAGACGGGGCGAAAAAGGTAGAGCTTGAAGTAGCTTCCGGCACGCTGGAAGTCGGCGTTGTCGTCCTGCCGACGACGCATGAGGGATTATGCAGCTTCCCGTTCGTGGAGGAGAAGCTGAATTTGGTCGTGCATCCTACCCACCCGCTTGCGGAGCGAACGGAAGTTGAGCTGGCGGAGCTGGCCCAGGACGACTTCGTTTTGTTTCGGGAAGATTTTACGCTGCATGACCGGATTATCGGCGAGTGCGCCAGATTTGGATTTCAGCCGCATGTTATCTACGAGAGCTCGCAATGGGACTTAATCAGTGAAATGGTGGCCGTAGGTCTGGGCATTACACTTCTTCCAGAGACGATCTGCCGGGAGATCGATAATAAGCGGGTTAAGATCATTCCTCTCGTGAAGCCCGTCATTCCGTGGAAGCTCGGTATCATATGGCGCGATGACCGTTATATGTCGTTTGCTACCCGGGAGTGGATCGCATTTGCCAAATCGGAGCTGTCAAAGGTGTTTTAATAATAGTGCTGCTAGGAAAGGCGCTGCATTTCAAAGATATTTTGCATTCCATGGGCTGCTAGAGTTGTCCGATGGTATAATAGGGGCATTATTCGATTTGCACAAACCATCATTGGGACTTGAAACAGAGGGGGAACAGGAATGGCAATTCAGGTAGGACTTATCGGTTTCGGCCTATCGGGCTCCGTATTTCACGCTCCGCTCATTGATCGGTCGGAAGGTATGACGCTCGCTGCCGTCGTATCTTCTCAGCCAGCTAAAGTGAAGGGAATTTATCCCCAAGCGAAGGTATATGAGGATGTAGAAACACTGCTGAGCGATCCGGATATTCAGCTTGTGGTCGTATCCAGTCCGAATTTAACCCATTATGAATATGCGGCCCATGCGCTGGAGGCAGGCAAGCATGTCGTCGTGGAGAAGCCATTTACGAATAGCTCGGCGGAAGCGGATCGTTTGATCGCGCTTGCTAAGGAGAAGAAGCTGCTGCTTACGGTTTATCATAATCGGCGTTGGGATAATGATTTCTTGACTATTAGCCGCCTGCTGGATTCAGGCGTACTGGGCAGCGTTTCGTACTACGAAGCTCACTTCGACCGCTTTCGGCCGGAAGTGACCGGACGCTGGCGCGAACAGGATTTACCGGGCTCGGGTATTCTCTATGATCTCGGTTCGCATCTGATTGATCAGGCTTTGACGTTATTTGGAAAACCGAACACCGTATGGGCGGACTTGCGCAAGGAACGCAAAGGCAGCAAGGCTAATGATTATTTTCACCTTGTGCTCGGCTATTCGAACCTGCGGGTCGTCCTTCATTCCGGATCATTGGTACGGGAGCAAGGCCCGCGCTTCATTCTGCACGGGGATCGAGGCAGCTTCATCAAGCACGGATTCGACCCGCAGGAAGCTCAGCTCCGGAAAGGGTCAGGCCCTGGCGACGAGAATTGGGGCCGGGATAACGAAGCGAATTATGGCAAGCTGACCACGGATATCGGCGGCCTCGCTGTCAGCGGAACGGTGGAGACGCTGACGGGGAGCTATGAAACATTCTACCGGAAGCTGGCAGAT
This sequence comes from Paenibacillus woosongensis, assembly GCF_030122845.1. Lineage (NCBI taxonomy): Bacteria > Bacillati > Bacillota > Bacilli > Caryophanales > Paenibacillaceae > Paenibacillus > Paenibacillus woosongensis. The sequence goes on along the minus strand of NZ_CP126084.1, from coordinate 4,954,441 downwards.
GCCATTAGCGCAGGACAGCCTTCTCCTGTCGCGGCCGAAGATGCCCGTGATGTGATTCGGATTATCGAGCTGGCTATGGAGAGCCACTCCCAGGGACGGGTGCTTCCCCTGGATCACCGCGGCTAAGGATTTAATATAAGGACATATGGAATGGGCTATTCAGCCAGTCTATACAAGAGACTGCGCAGGATAGCCTTATTTGTTGCGAGCGGATGCATATTTTTTGCCTATACAGCTGAAAATACAATGACCTATCATGATAAAAAGGAGAGAACCAAGGATGAGAATGGCGTTGTTGACGGCGATGGCGGTATGCTGTCTCCTGGGCATCCTGCCGATCGGGACGGCAGCTTCGGCCTCGGCCGCAGCAGACGGGCCTTATCATTTCGGCTTTAAGCGGAGCGTGGGCGGGCAGCTTCCCTCTATCGACGAGGAGGGATTTAAACCGATCGTCGATAAGCATGGCGCAATCTTTCTGGGCGATACCTCACGCAAGGATTTATTCCTGACGTTCGACAATGGTTATGAGAACGGTTATACGGCACCGATTCTTGATACGCTTAAAGCGAAAAAGGTGCCGGCGATATTTTTTGTCACCGGGCATTTTGTAAAAGATCAGCCTGCGCTCGTCAAACGGATGACCGCCGAAGGGCATATCGTCGGGAACCACTCGTGGAGCCATCCGGACATGACGACCATCTCCGACGCACAGATCAAGGAAGAGCTGGAACGGGTAAATAAAGAGATCGTCGCTTTGACTGGACAGAGCGATATGGGATACCTTCGCCCCCCGCGAGGCATCTTTAACGAACGGACGCTGCGAGTGACGAAAGAGCTTGGCTACACCAATGTCTTCTGGTCCGCAGCCTACAAGGACTGGGATACGAAGGATCAGAAGGGAAGCGGCTATGCGTTCAAGAAGGTAGTTGGGCAGCTGCATCCGGGAGCCGTAATTTTGCTGCACTCGGTATCGAAGGATAACATGGAGGCACTGGGTTCCATCATCGACGAGGCTAGGCGGCAAGGCTATGAATTCAGAGCACTCCCTGAGCTGGAGGGAATTAAGCTGCCATTTTAGAGCAAAAGCATACATGTTTAAGACCTCGCCTGCGGCGGGGTCTTATTGGGTTATAGAATATAAGTTTTTAGTGGAACCATCCTGGACATTATGTCGACAGAAGTTTTTTCTTATATGATCGCGAGGGAAGCGAGCATTGGGGCCCTTGTCGCTGCAACTTTTTCAAGCAAATTCTGTAGTAAAAGGCCAGGTTCTCGTCCGTGCGGATGAACCCACCAAACAAGACAACTCGAAGGAGGCGGCATTTGGCTGTTAGTCCGATCTAACGGATCTCATCCACGTTATTTGTACATATTTGCGATGATTTTAATTCTAACGGTTGCTAGCCACTCTATTTGCCAATTATCCTCTGCTTGGTGCAGAAAAAAGTAAAATAACGCTCCCTAGATTAGTTACATTTTGACAGGGGCTACTTTCAAACAAATAGCGCTTGTGAGATCCGTTATAAAGTGTCGGTCGCCGTCACGTTCCTGATCTAGATCTCGGCTTCGGTTCCCGTATAGGTCGCGGTTTCGGTCCGCGGTTCGTGGTATTAGGTCGCGTGGTATAGGTCATGTCTGGATCACCGGTTTCAGTTGTGGCATTTTTCGCCTGCAAATTTACTGTCTGCATATTGGATAACATTGCTGCTCCATAGATATTTGACTTTGAAAAATGACGGAAATATAATTAGGTGTACTAATAAATAGGAATGCTAATTATTAAATAGTATAAATAAATGCACAGGGGGTGATTGCATGATTATGGGCGACGATCCGGTAGCCCAGAGGCTTATTGATGCGCTTCACCGTTTTCGCCGGGCAGACTGGCACAAGATGGCGGTTGGCGGATGGAACAATAGCGAAATCAAAATGCTGCTCTGCATCCAGTATGGGTGCACTCAGGATGAGAGAGGCTCATCCGTCTCTTCACTAAGCTCCATGATGGAGGTTACCTCGCCGACCATTACCCAGCTCATCAAGAATCTGGAACGCGGGGGGCTGGTCACCCGGTATAACGACCAGGAGGACCGGCGCGTTGTCAGAGTGAAGCTGACGGAGCAGGGAAAGGCTGTGACAAAGCAGGCCAAGGAGGATGTAGCGCGCAGATTCAAGGAGCTGTACGAGCGTCTGGGAAAAGAGAAGACGGAGCAGCTGGCCTCGCTGCTTGAACAGGTCTATGAGCATTTGGAGGCTGGTATGAAAGAGAAGAGCGACATTTATAGGGAAAGTGGAGATGATGGACGATGACTAAGCTTTTTCGGTTTTTGAAGCCGTTCCGGCTGCCGATTCTGGCCGTGCTCGTGCTGGTGTTTTTTCAATCGCTATCCGAGCTTTACCTGCCGACGCTGATGGCGGATATCGTGGATATTGGCGTAGTCAACGGCGATACACCATATATATGGAAGGTTGGCTCCTTTATGCTGCTGGTAGCGCTTGGAGGAATGCTCTGCTCCATCGCAGCCAGCTATTTCGCCTCCCGGGCGGCGACAGGATTCGGTAAGCTGCTGCGGGCGAAGGTTTTTAACCATGTCGAGAATTTCTCTCTGGAGGAATTCGACAAGCTCGGCACGGCTTCGCTGATTACGCGTACGACGAACGACATTACGCAAGTCCAGCAGGTACTGATCATGATTTTGCGGATGATGGTCATGGCGCCGATGCTCTGTATAGGCGGAATCATTATGGCCGTCTCGAAGGACGCTACGCTGTCGCTCATTTTCGTGGTAGTTCTGCCTGTGCTGGCGCTGGCTATTTTTCTAATTGCCCGGAAGGGCATTCCGCTGTTCAAGGCGATCCAGAAGAAGATCGACAAGTTGAATCTGGTTATGCGGGAGAATCTGACGGGAATTCGCGTCATCCGTTCCTTTAACCGGGTTCAGCATGAGAAAATGCGCTTTGACCAAGCGAACTATGACTTGACGGATACCTCGATTAAAGTAAACAAAATTATGGCTTTCATGATGCCGGTCATGATGCTGGTGATGAACCTGTCGTCGGTAGCAATTATTTGGTTCGGCGGGCTGCGCATCAACGCGGAAATGATGCAGGTTGGGGATCTGATGGCGTTCCTGCAGTATGCGATGCAAATTATGTTCTCGCTTGTAATGGTGTCGATGATGTTCGTGATGATTCCGCGCGCGTCGGCTTCGGCTGTCCGGATCAATGAGGTGCTGGATATGGCCCCGGTCATCAAGGATACGGATGCGCCGGCGCCCGCGAATGGGCAAAAAGGCCATGTCGAGTTCCAGAACGTGTCGTTTAGCTACCCTGGCGCCGAGAAGCCGGCAATCCAGGATATCAGCTTTGCGGCCCGTCCCGGCGAGGTAACGGCGATCATCGGCGGTACAGGCTCCGGCAAATCCACGCTGATTAATCTCATTCCGAGGTTTTATGACGTGGAGGAAGGCCGGGTACTGGTGAACGGCACCGATGTCAGGGACATGTCCCAGCATGAGCTGCGCTCGAAGATCGGCTTCGTTCCGCAGAAAGCCGTACTGTTCACAGGCACGATCAGCGACAATATCCGATACGGGAAAGAGGATGCCAGCGATGAGGAGGTGCGGCATGCGGCGGAAATTGCCCAAGCGGCCGACTTCATCTCTAAGATGGAGCATGGGTATGACTCCCCAATTGCGCAGGGCGGCTCCAACGTCTCCGGCGGTCAGAAGCAGCGTCTCTCCATTGCCCGGGCATTGGTACGCCAGGCGGAGATATATATTTTCGACGACAGCTTCTCGGCGCTTGACTTCAAGACGGATTCCAAGCTGCGCGCAGCGCTCAAGCAGGAGACCGGGGAATCCACCGTCATTATCGTCGCTCAGCGGGTAAGTACCGTACTGGATGCCGATCAGATCATCGTGATGGACGAGAGCCGAATCGCGGGGATCGGCAAGCATCAGGAATTGATGGAGACCTGCGAGGTGTATCGGGAAATCGTCTTGTCCCAGCTGTCAGAGGAGGAGATCGCATGAGTCAGAGTCACCAACAAAGCGCAAAAAGACCAGGCGGCTTCGGCGGAGGCCGGGGGCATGGCGGCCCGCCCGGAATGGGCGTACCGGCCGAAAAGGCAAAGGATTTCAAAGGTACGCTCAGACGCCTTATAACTTATATGCGTCCGTTCCGGCTGCAGATTGGTTCCGTGGTCCTCATGGCTGTCCTCAGTACGGTATTCGCCATTCTTAGCCCGAGGGTTATGGGGGATGCGACGACCATACTATTCGAAGGAATCATGGGGAAAATGAAGGGAATTCCGGGGGCGGCTATCGACTTCGATGCCATCGGAAGAATTATTCTTACTTTGCTTGGACTGTACTTATTGAGTGCTCTATTCAGCTACTTCCAGCAGTATTTAATGGCGGATGTCTCGCAGAAGACGGTCTACAATTTGCGGAAGCAAGTGAACGACAAGCTGTCGCGTCTGCCGCTCAAATATTATGACGCCAGAACGCATGGGGAAATTCTCAGCCGGGTGACGAATGATATGGACAATATCAGCTCCACCCTGCAGCAGAGCATGACCCAGCTGATTTCATCGGTTCTGACCATTATCGGGGTTATCGTGATGATGCTCTCGATCAGTCCGTTAATGACGTTGATCGCGGTATTGACGATCCCGCTAAGCATCATGGCGATCACTTCGATCGCCAAGCGTTCCCAGCGCCAGTTTGTCCGCCAGCAGAAGGAGCTTGGCATGCTGAACGGTCATGTGGAGGAAATGTACACGGGCCATAAGGTGGTCAAAGTGTTCGGCCGCGAACAGAAGTCGCTGCAGCAATTTGATGAGATCAACGAACGCCTGTATGAGGCGGGCTGGAAGGCGCAATTCATTTCTGGCGTGATCATGCCAATCATGAGCTTCATCGGCAATATCGGTTATGTGCTTGTTGCCGTGGTAGGCGGCGTTCTGGTCCTGAAGGGAAAAATCAAGATCGGTGACATTCAGGCATTCATCCAGTATACGAGACAGCTGTCCATGCCGATTTCGCAAACGGCTAACATTGCCAATATCATTCAATCCACCGTCGCTTCCTCGGAGCGTGTATTCGAAGTGCTGGACGAAACCGAGGAAGTTCCAGATCCGGCTCACCCTGTTCAAATTGAAGAGCCGAAGGGAGAGGTCTCCTTCAATCATGTCCGTTTTGGCTACCAGGATCAGGCGATACTGATCGACGATATGAATATTCATGCCTCGAAAGGACAGACGATCGCCATCGTCGGCCCAACGGGCGCCGGGAAGACGACGCTGATCAATCTGCTGATGCGTTTCTATGAATTGAACGGCGGCTCGATTACAATCGACGGGGTCGATATTACGGAGATGAGCCGGGGGAACCTGCGCAGTCTATTCGGTATGGTGCTTCAGGATACCTGGCTGTTCAACGGTACGATTCGCGATAATATTGCCTATGGGCGTGAAGGAGCGACGGAGGAGGAGATCATCCAGGCCGCGAAGACGGCGCATGCCGATCATTTCATCCGCACGCTGCCGGACGGGTATGATACGATCCTGAACGAAGAAGCCTCCAACATCTCACAAGGCCAGAAGCAGCTTCTGACCATCGCTCGGGCTGTTCTCGCCGATCCGGCGATTCTTATCCTGGATGAAGCGACGAGCAGCGTGGATACGCGGACGGAAATTTATATCCAGAAGGCGATGAATGAGCTGATGAAAGGGCGCACGAGCTTTGTCATTGCGCACCGCTTGTCGACGATCAAGGATGCGGACTTGATTCTAGTCATGAATCACGGTTCGGTCATCGAGCAGGGTACCCATGAAGAACTGCTGGCACAAGGCGGATTCTACGCTGATCTGTACAACAGCCAATTCTCCAAAGGCGGCTTTGATCTCGAAGTCGGGTAAGCCCGCTAAATTCGTTTAATCCGGTAAATCCGGAAAGGCGGCTTGCTCTCGGCTGGAAATCATGGTAATAATAAAAGAGTAAGAAGCAACCCATTATTTTAACTATTCAGGAGGACCCTTAGACGATGGAGTAAGAACACGTTCCCACAAGACAACTTGTCAGCAGGCAAGCGGCGCTCTCGAGACATCGGGAGCCGGTCAGGGATACGTGTGTCGACTTAGGGTCTTCTTTTTTTGTACTCAAAAAGACAGATACAATCATAAGGAAAGCTGAACCAGCGCTCATTTTGGCGTCTGAGTCTGTTTCTGCTTATGGTTGTACCCCTATTTCGCTGTATCTGACCGTGTGCCGCTGGCCACGGTTATTTGCGTTCCATATTCGCGAAACGGGGGATGATGTGAAATGACGATGGTTTTAACAGTTAAGGGTTTAAGGAAGGAATGGAATGGAGAGGTATTGTTTACAGACCTCTCGTTTGAAGTAGGCAGCGGAGAGCGGGTGGCGCTATTCGGCCGCAATGGCTCCGGGAAGACGACTTTGCTGCAGGGCCTGCTGGGCAAGATCAGCTTTGAGGAGGGGCGTGTCCACAGAGTGCTGCCGCTCGAAGAATGGGGCTGGATGGAGCAGCAGGTCGACCTCGATTCGCCATTAACGCTGCTGGAATACGTGCTGTCCCGATCCGGAGAAATCTATGAGTTGAAAAAAGAACTGGAGCAATTGCAGAGCGAAATGGGATCCGGTCAAGCCTCGGAGGCAAGCGTGGAGCGATACGGTTTGATTTATGAGCGGTATATGCAGCTTGGCGGCTATGATTGGGAGGTCAAAGCAGAGAAGCGCCTGGGGCAAATGAACCTGCCGCCGGAGCTGTGGAATTTGCCGTTTGAGCGGCTGAGCGGCGGGCAGAAGACGAGAGCGCAGCTCGCTGCCCTGATGGTTCGCGAGCCGAAGTTCATCCTGCTGGATGAGCCGACGAACCATCTCGATACCCAGTCCCTGAACGACCTGGAAGAGTGGGTTCGCACCTATGAAGGGACGATCCTGTACGTGTCGCATGACCGGACATTCATGGACCGGACGGCTACGTCCGTTCTGGAGCTGCAGGCTGACGGATGCCGGCGTTATGCAGGCGGCTACAGCGATTACCGGCAGCAGAAGGAGGTCGAGTGGCGCACCCAAATGACGACGTACAAAAAGCAGGAGCAGGCGAAGCAGGCTCTGGAGCAATCCATCCGGCGCTACCAGGAATGGTTCCATCAGGCCCACCGGGCTGCCCGCGCGGATAATTTGGATGTGGCGATCACGGCGAGCTTCTACAAGGCGAAGGCGAAGAAGAATATTTCGCGTTATCATGCGAAACAGAAGGAGCTGGAGCGACTGGAGCGGGATCGGGTGGAGAAGCCCCGCGAGGCGAAAAAGCTTCGAATGAACCTGCAGGACGGAGCGTTTGCGGCGTCGACCTTGCTGCGCATGAACGATGTTGGCTTCGGCTACGGGCAGGATCTGCTGTTCCGCCAGTTCAACCTGCAGGTAGAACGGGGGGACCGGGTCGGCGTATTGGGGCCTAACGGAACGGGCAAGTCTACGCTGCTCAAGCTGGTAACGGGGCAGCTTGCCCCGTCTTCAGGCGCGGTTGCCCTGCATCCGCAGGCACAGATCGGCTATTTTGCCCAGGAGCTGCATAACCTGGATGAAGGCATGAGTATTCTGGACAGCCTGCTGGTGCTGCCGGATATGACCGAATCGCATGCAAGGACGATTCTGGGCTGTTTTTTATTTTCCAGGGATGAGGTGTATAAGAAAATCGGCGATTTGAGCATGGGCGAGAAATGTCGGGTAGCGTTTCTGAAGCTGTTTTTCGGCCAGTCCAATCTGTTGATTCTCGACGAGCCAACAAATTACCTGGACATTGACACGCGTGAAGTCGTTGAGGAAGCGTTATGCGCGTATCCGGGAGCGCTCATGATTGTGACGCATGACAGGTATTTGGCTCGCAAGGTCTGCAATCGGCTGCTGCTGCTGGACGGGAGGGAGGAGCCGGAGTGGTTCCCGGGTACGGTGGAGGAATATGAATCCAAGGATCGGGTGAACCGGCGGGATTCCGACGGGCAAATGGCTGACAACGAACGGGAGCGCCTGGGGCTGGAGCTGGCTGTTCTGATGGCGCGTGAGGAGCCGGAATCTCCCGGAGAACGGGAGGAATTGATGCGGGCAATTGCCGAAGTCCGCAGGAAGATAGAGGCTCTGTCCGAGGTATGATGAAGCGTATGCCAACGCGTTCTCCCAGTAAGGAAAGCTGCTGTCGATCACATTTAAACTGATAAAATTCAAAAAGACGCCAAACGGCGTCTTTTTTGTTTGCAGATATGCGGTTATTTCGCCAGCAGGTATACGCCGAACAGAATGACGGCAACGCCGGCCAGCTTAGCAGCCGAGATGGATTCGCCAAACAGGTAGTAAGCAGGTATAAGTGCGAGAACGTAGGCGAAGGCTTGCATCGGATAGGCTACACTTAGCGGCAAACGGGTCAGAACGGCAAACCACAGAATCGTGGCCAGCCCATAAAGTGCAACGCCGCCGAGAATCATCGGGGACAGAAGCAGCTTGTTCCATACGAGCCCTCCTGACCGCGTCAGTCCGATCTTAAAGAGAACCTGCCCCGTGACCAGCAGCAGAATGTTGCCGAAGAGCATTACATAACTAATTGTTTTTTCCATAAAGCGCCTCCCGAGCCTTTAAGATCGCCACTTCCTGACTCAGGCGGAGTACCTGGCTCGTCAGCTTGGTAATGACGATCGTAAGATGAAGTATGAGCGAAAAGCAGAACAGCAGGCCGAACAGGAAAAGGACGGCCGGAGCGTATTTTACGCCAAGCTGGTCCGCGATCCATTCCATCAAGGATACATTCCATGAAACGATGAGCAGTACGATGCTGAATAATATCCATAGCAGGGAATACTGTTCTTTCAGCCTCTGTCTTCGCACGAGTTCCAATACGATGACGAGAAAAGCAATCGCGACCGACACTGATAGAATGTTGATAAACATCTATTTGATCACCGCCGTTCTATTATATCGCATTGCGCTCATAATGACAGAGAGAGTTACTTTAACCATATAGTAAACGGACCTTGCGGGCGTGATCGAGGATCGGCCTGCCTGTCTCCGCTGCATTTCCGTGGATACCTCCGTAATTTTGCAGCCATGGCGCTTAAGGTAGACGAGGGATTCCACCTCAGGGTAATCGATCGGATAATAGCTGGCATACAAATTGATGACTTTGCGTCCGGCTGCCCGGAAACCGCTGGTCGTATCCGTGAACCGCTGTCTCGTAATGAGCGAGACCAGCTGGGAGAAAAAGATCATGCCGATGCGGCGCATATGCGGCGAGCGGTATGACGTGGATTTCACGTACCTGGAGCCGATCACGAGATCGTATCTGGACGCCTGTTCGATCAATTTAGGCAGCTCTTTTGCCGGATGCTGGCCGTCGGCATCCATTTGCACGGCCACATCATATCCTTGCATTTTTGCATATATATAACCGGTCTGCATGCCGCCGCCAATTCCGACATTGTAAGGCATCGTCAAGACGCTGGCGCCGCTGGCCTTGGCAATCTCTTCCGTCCGGTCGGTAGAACCGTCGTTGATGACGACAATATCTGTTTCCGGCACATGTCTGCGGATATCCGCGATTACGGAGGCAATGCTGCCTTCCTCATTATATGCCGGGATGATAATGAGAGTTTTCATGGGGTTACCGTCCTCCTTCTTCTGAAGCCATTGTTATAAAGCTTGCTGAAGTACCCGAGAAGCTGTTCTACGAAATATGATCCGAATAGTATTAACAGAATCATGTTCGGATAGCCATACCGGTTAAAAGCAACGAAGGGGATATAAATAACGGTGAAATAACCGAGTGCCAAAACGAGCGGGAGAAGCTTGTCCCAGCGATGCTTAAGCAGAGCCCGGCAAATGCCGAGCATATTGATGATCATCAGGATGATTTGAATCACATTCATCACCGGCCTCGTTACGGGCCAGATCGGGCGGGAGTAGAAAGGATGAAAATACAGCTCAACCCATCGGCCTGCCGTAAACCAGTAGAGATATTTCAAGGGTTCATGCTGGAAGCCGTATTTGATCATATCGATTCCCTTTTGAATCGCCATGCGGTCAGCGCCTTGGAACAAGGTGTCCGGGTCGTATTGTGGATAGGCCTCGAAGAAGCCTGCTGGCGGCAGCTGCCCATGGATTCGGGTTCCAAGCAGGAAGGGGCTTCCCCCGGAATTCGTGAACAGGATAAACTCATGGAACGTCAGCCAGTTCCGGATCCACCAGGGAGTGAGCAGAAGGATATAAACCCCGATCATGAGCAGGGCATACTTCAGCATGGAACGCCATGGGAGCCGATGCCTCCACCAGAGAACGAGAAATACGGCAGGGTAGAGGGAGGCATGGGGCTTGAAATAAGCCGCTGCAGCGGTCAGCGCTCCTATCAGGATATAATAACGCGCCGTATTTTTGTCCAGGGCCATGATGGTGACGCATAGCAGAAGCAGGAGGATCGTTCTAAAGGTCGTTTCCGATAGAATGACGCCAGAAGAGAAATAATCCGGCAAATAAATCGCGCTGATCGTACAGGCAACGAGAGCCGTCCGGGTGTTAAAGATGCGCTTGCCCAGCCAGAAGATCAGATAGATCGACAGCACTTGCAGGATGCATTGATATAGCCGGTAAGCGATGACTCCGCCTTCCTCTTGACCGAACAGGGCCATGAATCCCGCCAGAATAAGCGGAAGGCCGGGCATGATGAAGGCCGTCGGCTTGTCTCCGGTATTATAGGCAAGCACGCCTTCATTCAGCAGAAGGCGGGAGGTCTGCATATATTTGACGTCATCATTGTTAGGCTTAAGCGGATCGCCAAGAAAAAAGTAATTATTATAGGCCAAAACAACGACACAGGAAACAATACCAACAAAAGCCATTAAAACGGCTAAATACAGCTTGGCCCCGCGGCTCACTCCTCCAATTCCGAACAAAAGCTTCAACTCCACTCTAGAAAATATTCAAATATATATATAAACAAGTTGCGGCGTTTTAAATAGGCAATGTTCATATAACATATATTATGGGAAAATATCCCGTAATTATAAAACGTTCCAGAGTGTAATATTCAATTTTATTTGTAGAGAAGCTCGCTGAGCGTTTGGCCGGAGTCTACATGTCCGATATTGATTGCTTCCCATAAATAGAGGGAGGCGATGGAACCGTAAGGGCTCCATAGATCCATGACCTGCTGCAGATACTTGCGGTCCACCCGCTCTTCCAGGTCATAGAGCCATTTGGCGGCGCGCTGAAGCCCGGCATCCCCCACAGATACGACATTCTCGCGGCCGAGCCCGAAGATCAGGAACATCTCGGCCGTCCATCTGCCGATGCCTTTAATTGAAGTCAGCGCCTGGATGACCGCATCGTCGCTCTTTTCGTGCAGGCGCTCCAGTACGATTTCGCCCGATTGCACTTTGCCGGACAGGTCGCGAAGATATGCCACCTTGGAAGCGGACAGTCCCGCGCCCCGCAAGGCTTCGTCATTTACCGCCGATAAGGCGTCCGGGGAGAGCTCGCCAGCTAATTCCAGCACCCTGCCCCGGATCGTTGCCGCAGCCTTGACGGAAATTTGCTGGCTGATGATCGAGCGGGCAAGGGCAGCGAAATGCGGGCCTTGCGGCGCCGTCTTGATCTCGCCAATCAGCGTGATCAAGGCCCCCATGCGGTCATCGGCCTCAGACAAGGCGGCCAGGCGAGGGTCATCCATCTGAAGATGGAAGGATATCGGGTTCATCGGACATTCACTCCTTATTTTGCTGAAATAACGGCCCCATCACTTTTCTAAAAGGGAAATATATTTATCAATGAGCGGATCAAGATTCCGCTGAACTTCAACACGCTCCTCCAGCAGAACGTTCAGCTTATCTGCGTCGCTCCCGATGCCCGGATCAAGCATAGCCTCATCGATCTGTGCAATCCTCTGCTCCAGGGAGGATATCTCCTGTTCCATTTTGCGAAGCGTGGCAGGGTTAGCGGCGGAAGAGGCTGAATGATCGTGCTCTTGCCCCGAGGTCTGCTCTGCTTTATTTCGCATTTTTCCGTTAGGGGAAGCTTCCGGAGCGGGCAATTTGGGGAGAGCGGAATCTCTCGCCGCGTTGAATTCGTATGCCTGCGCGGACTGTCCGTGTGACGCAGGCTTCCGCTTATTCAGCTCAGCCTGATAGTCCGCATAGCCGCCCTCGGTAATGAACATCTTGCCCCCAGCAAGCTCCCATATCTGGTCTGCGATTTTGTTGATAAAATATCGGTCATGGGAGATGACGAGCACAGAGCCGGGATATTCCTCGAGCGCGTCCTCCAGGGCTTCCCGGGAGTCGATGTCCAGATGGTTGGTCGGTTCATCCAGGAGCAGCAAATTCGGTTTGCGGTACATCAGCATAGCCAATCTCAGCCTCGTCCATTCACCGCCTGACAGACTATGAACCTTCTTGAAAACGTCACTTCCGTAAAAGAGGAAGCGCGCAAGCTGATTACGGGCTTCCCCGGCTTCCATGCCGAGTCCATTCCGAAAATACTCCAGTACCGTGCAGGGGTCGTCCTTGGGTGCCGATTCTTGTGCAAGATAGCCGGTTTCCACCCGCGAGCCGAGCCGAATCTCCCCCTCCTGAACGGGTTCCATGCCTAGAATGCACTTCATGAGCGTCGTTTTTCCAGCACCGTTGCCGCCGATTAAGGCAGCGTTCTCTCCGTAGCGAAGCGTATGATTTATACCGCGGTACAGCGTGCGTTCCCCGAGGCTTTTACCTGCTTCCCGCAGGACGATGACATCTTTGCCGGAACGGTCAGACTGCGACAGCTGCAGGTCGATGCGCTTTCGTTCGAGCACGGGCCTTTTCAGCTTGACCATGCGGTCCAGCGCCTTTTGCATGGAGGCTGCTCTGCGGTGGAATCCCGCGTTCGGCGGGTTGGAACGGTTTCCCCACTCAATCAGCTGCTTGATGGCCTCCTGCATTTTCTTAATTTTCTTCTGCTGTTCTTGATAGTTGGCAAATTGCTGGAGCAGCCTGCGTTCTTTCTCATTTTTGTATTCGCTATAGCTGCAGGGGTAGGTAAATGCTTCACCGTCCTCGATTTCGATGATTTTATCGGCTACCCTGTCCAGAAAGTAGCGGTCATGGGAGATCACGGTAACGGTACCTTTAAAAGCATGCAGAAATTCCTCTAGCCAATGGACGGCAGCCAGGTCCAAATGATTGGTCGGCTCGTCAAGCAGAAGAACATCCGGCTGCTGCAGCAAAATGACGGCTAGACCGATCTTCGTCTTCTCTCCGCCGGATAAGGAGCTGAAGGCCTGCTTGTAGGAACTGGCAGAGATACCGAGCCCATGAGTCACCCGCTCGATGGACGCCTCCATTTCAAAGCCGCCGTTACGCTCAAAGGCTTCCTGCAAGGTTCCATACTGCTGGAGCAGGCGGTCCATGTTAGAGGTGTTCATGCCTGACGAGGATAACGCGGACATTTCTGCTTCCAGCTGCCTCATTTGCGCATGGATCACGAGCAAAGGCTCAAAGGCGGATTGCAGCACATCGTATACCGTCATATGGCTGGCATAGTCAGGAATCTGGGCGAGAACGCCCAACGTAGTGTCCTTGCGGATGGCGATAGAGCCATGATCGGGCGTTTCACTGCCGGATAAAAGACGCATCAGCGTCGTCTTGCCGCTTCCGTTGCGGCCGATCAAGCCTACCTTCTCGCCGGATTTGATTTCAAAGGTAACATCGCTGAGCACCAGCTCGGCACCGTAATATTTTTGGACATTTATACATTGGATAATCATTCTTTATAATCTCCTTTGGCTCATGCCGCTTCCAGCGAAGCAAAGCTACCTTGGAGACGAAAAAAGGCTGCAGAAATTCTGCAGCCTTCTTCACGTAACGTTCCGTTAGGTTAAGGTAGGAGCGGCATTTCGCAAGTGTAATTTGGATATCGAATAGCTAAAAATGGACAGACTAATCCCGTTGACAGCCACACCATAAAAAATGCCAAATAACGCCATAGGCAATTGGCTAATTCGATTCCATACGAGCTTGCGATCCACTCTACCCACCTCCTTCTAAATATAATTATTTAAATTGTATCCGTTTTGGCATTTATTTTCAACAGCCCTTTTGCTGATATAAAAAAAGGGATTGACGAAATCGGGGTTGAAGCGTAATATATTCAATTAATCCGAGTTGAATTATATGAATTAAATTTAAATTATAGATAGGGGTCTGGTAGATATGAAGAAACTCAGCTTAACAGTTCTAACCCTAGTATTGACGGTCCTGCTTGCAGCCGCTTGCGGCGGTGGAACGAATAACGGCTCTGGCAATACGGCAAATGACTCTGCGGGTAAAGGCAATGTTGGCGCAGGAGCGCAGACGGAGACAGCCTCTGGGGAGAAGAACCTGCTTGAAACGATCAAGGCAAACGGCAAAATCCGGATCGGAACGGAGGGAACGTACGCGCCGTTCACGTTCCATGATAAAGACGGCAAGCTGACAGGTTTTGACGTAGAGCTGGCTCAGGAGGTTGCCAAGCGTCTTGGCGTAGAGGCCGAGTTCATCGAGACGCCGTGGGACGGCATTTTCGCCGGACTGGATGCGAAGCGGTTCGATACCGTGTTCAATCAGGTCACCATTCGCGAGGATCGCAAGGAGAAATACGACTTCTCGGATGCCTACATCGTATCCCGTGCCGCTTTGATCGTCCGCGAGGATAATAACGACATTGCGAAATTTGCTGATCTTAACGGGAAAAAAGCCGGGCAGTCGCTGACGAGCAATTTAACGGATATCGCCAGGGAGAACGGGGCGGAAATCGTCGGAACCGAAGGCTTTAACCAGGCGATCGACCTGCTGCTTTCGAAGCGGATCGATGCAACGGTGAACGACGGGTTGTCCTTCTTGGATTTGAAAAATCAAAAGCCGGACGTGCCGCTGAAAGTCGTTGATGAGCTGCCGGAGGCTGCAGAAAGCGCAGCGCTGTTCAACAAAGGAAATGACGAGCTTGTAGCCGCCGTCAATGAAGCGCTGGCAGCGATAAAGGAAGATGGCACGTACCTGGAGATTTCCAACAAATATTTTGGCGCAGACGTATCTAAATAAACTGAATCCGGAACAGGGTGATTCCGCCGGTCTGCCCGCAAAGGATGTCTTGATATGAACGATAGGCTTGTACAAATATTTATCGATTCGCTGCTGCCCCTGCTTAAAGCGGGGGTTGCTTTTACTATTCCCCTTACGTTGATTACCTTTGGCCTTGGCATGCTAGTGGCCATATTGACCGCCCTGGCGAGGCTGTCCAAGTGGACGCTGATTCGTCAAGCCGCGAAGTTCTACGTATGGGTTATACGGGGAACTCCGCTCCTCGTGCAGCTGTTTATTATTTTCTACGGCTTGCCTAGTGTCGGCATTACGCTGAAGCCTTTTTCCGCGGCGGTCATCGGTTTCACGTTAAGCGTCGGAGCCTACGGATCGGAAATCGTCCGCGCAGCGATATTGTCGATAGAGAAGGGGCAATGGGAGGCCGCCTATTCACTGGGGATGAGCCGGATCCAGGCGCTATATTACGTGATACTGCCTCAGGCGGCCCGCGTATCGGTTCCGCCGCTGGGCAACTCCTTCATCAGTCTAGTGAAGGATACCTCGCTGGCCTTTACGGTCACCTATGCGGAAATGTTCCGCAAGGCGCAGGAAATCACATCTGTGACCTATGAGCCGCTCCTCGTGTATAGCGAGGTCGCTTTGATCTATTTGCTGTTCAGCACGGTTCTTTCGGCATTGCAGTCGCATATGGAGAAACGGCTCGATCGTTTTGCCGTCAAATAAGCCATGTAAAAAATGTGGTTGCTCTGTTATTTATTTCTGAAATCCGTTGCATTATAATGAGGAAGGCAAAAACGTGCTGGTGGAGGAAAATCAGATTACGAGGTGTCAATCTTACATGAAATAAGGGGAGTCTACTTGAAAAGAACAGCACAACTTATTATGGATCAGCTGCTGAAGCAGTCCGGCAGCACGGTTACCCTCGACGTTCGTTCGCGCTTCCCCGGTGGTCGGAACGTTGGCGGCAAATACAGTATCGCCAACCATAACGTCACGATGTATTTGGAGGAAATCAAGAAGCAATGCCTAAGTCTCTTTGGTTCGCTGGATGTTTTCCCGCAGGTGCTGAGTATCGTGTTCGCCCATGAACTCGGGCATGCGGAGGATGCCAGTCTGAAGGAGCTGTCGGATCTTCTGGATGCGACCGACAACGAGCTGGAGCGCAGGAGAATTGCTCTTCGTATCGAAGAGAACGCCTGGGACTATGCCAAGACGCTGATTCCGGAGGAAGATAAGAGCATTATGCAGACGGTCATTTATTACTCGCTGAAGTCATACCGCGATGCCATCGCGGGCGAAATCGCCTAGCGAATCGCATTTCAGTATGTCATATGTCATAATAGCCCCTGGCTTTTAGAGCCGGGGGCTATTTTTTGAATAGGATAGATTAGAACAGTTATTTGATCGTAATATTTCCTGAGGTGGAGCGCACCTTAATGAGGTCTTCGGTTACGCTAGGTGAATCGGGCGCTTCGATTCGGCCCGAAGTGGCCCTAAGGTCGTAAATGCCTTGAAACTCAGGGTCAGCGGAAAGGGCTACGTTTCCAGAATGGATGGATATATCCAGTGAGTCTGAGCGCTGCTCCTTGATCGTGATGTTGCCGGAGGTGGATTTAATGGTTCCGTTCCCCGTCCATTCACTGATTTTAATATTGCCCGAGGTGGCTGTAACCTGAATATCGCCTTTCATATCTTGGGCTGAGAAATCCCCAGAGGTCATTTCGGAAGTTAAAGATCCTCTTATATTGTTGAGTCTCACATTGCCAGAGGTTAGCTTAATATCGGTATCAGCCGCAATCTCATCCAGCGAGATTACGCCGGAGAAGTTCTGGATCTTCAAGCGGTCGGCGGTTAAATTCTGGGCCGTCAGGTTGCCTGATTTCGTCTCCAATGATATTTCTTTGGCGCGTAAAGCCTTGAAATTGCCGTTGTTGGCCAGCAGATCGACAGAGATTTGATTTAACGACCGCTCCGGATCGGCCAAGGCCACCGTCACATGCTGGGTGGAGGATCGAAAGTTGAAGCTGAGGAAACGAATGACATACTCCTCTTGAAAATGAAGGGCGAGGGACTGAGCGGCGATTTTCGTCCCTGTCAGCTTATCAATTGATTTCTGGGGCAAATTCCCGCTAGCTTCCACGTAATTCGTGCCATCTGGGCTGTGGATAAATTCGAAATTGACATTATAGTCGCTGTCGATGGACAGCGACTGCAGTTCGTCATCCCCAAACGTCCATTTCTGCGTATAGGCAGGCTGTTCTTTCTCGAAGTCGAAGCCCTGATAGATCATCCCGCCGATGCCCAGGATGATGCAAAGGGTCGCAATTAAGCTCCATCCTTTTTTATTCATTAATCTTAACTCCTTTGGCGACTCGGACGTTCCATGCCCAATAAGACGCGCTTAGTTTTAGGATGCCGGAATAGGCATGCCGCGTACTGATGGCGAGAAAGATACCAATTCCGACTAAGGTTAGGGCGGCAAAAGCCTTTGCCGGCAAGAGAGCCCCGTTAAATGCATATTCGAGCAGCAGGGCAGCAGGGCTCACAATACCGCCAACGGCCCCCAGTGCAAGGGCTAGGGCTGCTGCCCATAGAGATGCCAGCAAAGGCATCATGACCAGGTTAAGGAAGAACAACCCGGCATAAACTGCTGGAGCAGCTTTCCGGTAGCGGGTGCCGCGATCTCCGGTAGGAATTGCGTCGGTCTGTCCCTGTGGCGGTTCTCCAAACCAGTATAAGGGGTGCTGTGGAGCCGAACGGTTGCCCAGGGCTTCCTGGGCCAGTTCAACCGGATCGCCCAGTTCGCGGACGATTTCTTCCTCGGTCTTTCCATTCTGAAGGCCGAAAGCAAAATGAGCTTCATAGTCCTCCATTAATTCATGGCGCTCCTCCGGCGGGAGCGCCGATAAATGAGTACTGAGCAGCGAGATGAATTCGCTCTTTGTCATAAATCGTTCCCTCTCTCGATTAAATTGGATACGTTGCTGACGAATCGTTTCCATTCAATCACCAGCTTCTTCATGTGTATTTCCCCTTGAGGGGTCAGTTTGTAATATTTACGGGGAGGCCCTTCGCTCGATTCCTGTAAATACGTCGTGCAATGGCCTTCGTTCACGAGCCTGCGCAGCAGAGGATATAGGGCGCCTTCCGCCACTTCGATGTGCTCCGAGACAGATTGGGCCAGCTCATATCCATAGCGATCCTTTTCGTGGATGAGTACGAGGACGCAAATTTCCAAGGCGCCTTTTTTGAATTGGATACTGATATCCAAGTGGCATCGCCTCTTTTTTCATATATTTAGCAGTATTTATCAGCAGTTTTCTACATGATATCATCCAGTACTGAATAATGCAATATAGTAAATGCAAGAAAGGCACCAGCCGGTGCCTTCGTGCAATCCAGGTTTTATTCTTCGGTATGCCATCACCGCCGTCAAGGCTCCTGACTGAGCAGCGGCAAGCTTTCCGTGGCCGGCCCTTCCAGCACTTTTCCTTCGTAGTTGAACCTTGATCCGTGGCATGGGCAGTCCCAGGAGCGCTCGGCCTCGTTCCATTCCACCTCGCAGCCGAGATGTGTGCATGTCGTATCAACGATGTAAAGTCGGCCTTCCTTGTCCTTATAGCCGCCGGCCCGCTTGCCGAGATGCCGCACAACCCCGCCTTCGTCATTTTTCAAATCTTCCGCTTTACGGCGGATCAATTCTACCTTGCCAGATACCCATTCCTTGGCGACATCAGCGTTCTGTACCGTAAAGTTCTTCATGCCCGGATTTACCTTAAAGCGGGAAGGCGTATACAGATCCGTATACTTGTTGCCGTGGCCCATAATGAGATCGCGGAACATCAGAGCGGCTGCGGTTCCGTTCGTCATTCCCCATTTGGCAAATCCAGTGGCTACCAGAACCTTGTCCTCGTTTGCAGTAATAGCCCCGATGTAAGGGATTTCGTCTATTGTGACGAGATCTTGAGTCGACCATCGGTAAGGGATGCGTTTGGCTCCGAACAGCTTGCCGCCGAATTTCTCCAGTTCTTCATAGTGCTTGAAAGTGCACTCGCCCTTACCCGTTTTGTGTGATTCTCCGCCGACCAGAATAACCTGCTCATCGTTCAGCAGGGCTGATCTCAGGGAACGCTTAGGGTCGCCGCAATTAATGTACATGCCCTGTTCCAGCGGAATTTCCGGCTCTATAGCAACTACATAAGAACGTTCCGCATGTAGTCTAGTGAAGTAGAACCCGCCTCCGTCATAGAACGGGAAGTGCGAGGCAGAGATCGCATATTGGCAAGTGATTTTATGACCTCCCTCGGTAGTGAGCTGCCGCCGCCCGTCCCGGGTATGGTCAGCCGCATCCTCCAGGGTCGTATTTTCGTAGAGGGTTCCGCCATGTGAAACTACGTATTCAACGAGGGTACGCAGGTAATGCAGCGGGTGGAATTGGGCCTGGTTCTTCATCCGTATGGCTCCATAGACTTGGATGGGGATCGGCAAGGTGTCGCACCATTCGCCCGGCAGCCCTAGCTGCTCATAAGCCTCCCATTCTTTGCGAAGCTGCTCTGCCTGCTCCTCGGAGTCGGCGTATAAATAGGCATCCTGCTGCTGCAATTGGCAGTCGATTTGATGCTCCTCCACTGTGGATCGAATGAAAGAGAGGGCTTCCTCATTTGCTTCATAGTAGAGTCTGGCCTCTTTATCTCCAAAATGCTTCCGCAGCTTGTCGTAAATCAGTCCGTGCTGGGCCGTGATTTTGGCCGTTGTGAACCCGGTCGTTCCGTCAAGAATTTCGGCCGCATCCACAACGGCTACCTTAAAGCCTGCCTTACATAGCAGATAGGCGGTGGTAATGCCCGTAATGCCAGCGCCGATAATGGCGACGTCGGTCTCGATATCCTCTTGGAGCCGGGGAAAAGAGGGCAGGTTGGTCGTATCCCGCCACATGGATTGGGGGTATCGGGGGAGCTCTCCAGAACCGTAAGTTTGGTTATTCATAGGCAACCTCCTTATAATCGCAGTCGTTTTTCATTATTACCACGTTGTTGGCAAATTAAAGCATAGCTAGTCTCGTTCTTTTGCCGATTGCGTCTGCGATACTTGTAATGAATCCGCATGAAAATGGGTTTGTTAGCAAATAATGGGGATAAGTTAAGCGACAGGAGCTGCCATCATGAAACGCAATCAATTTATCGGTAGAAGCAGACGCCAAATTCAAGGAAATCAAGAGCAGAGGAAGAACGGCAACCATCATCGCAGACCGGACGGGGATACAAGCCAAGACAAAAACGAGACCGATTCCCGAAAGGATGCTAATTCTCAGCAGCATCAAGCGGAGCCTCAAAGCCGCGATAGAACACACCAGGATGATGCAGGTATCCAAAGCAGCGGTAGCACGCATAAGAATGATGCTGGGTCTGAAAGCAGCGGCAGTGTGCGGCATGGTGATGCTGAATCTCGGAGCAATGGCAGTAGGAAGCAGAATCAAGCCGAGTTACAGAGCAGCGATAACTTGCAAAATGGCAATAGCTCACAGACCGGTGCAAATTCACAGGGGGATTACGGTTCATCGAATGGAACTACCTCTCGGGTAGATTCCGCACAGGGAGGTGCAGGCTCGCAAGGAACTTCTGGCTCCCAGAGCAGTACCGGCTCCCAGGAAGGCGCTGATTCGCAAGGCAGTCCTATTCTTCAGAGCAGTATTCCACAGGGCGGAACCCATAATAGGGAAATTCCTGGGGAGTTGCAGCAAACCGTACAGCGCATCCAGAAAGAAACCGGGGATAGCCCGGATATCGTTGTCCGCAAAATGAGTTTGGGGGGAGAAAAGCCGACCTCTATCGCTGTTATTTACTTAAATGGATTAAGCGATCAAATGATCATCAATTCCTTTGTTATGGAAACCATATCCGGTCTGGGGGAATTGGAAGCGAAGGATTCGGAAGCAATGCTGGACCAATTGCAGACCCGGTTCCTGTCCCTGGGTGAATCAAAAATAGTTTCTGAGTGGAGCCATGTGGTGTTTGATATTTTGTCCGGGGATACAGCTATATTTTTGGAGGGCAGCACTAGAGCCATTATAGCCGGAACCCGTGGGGGAGAATGGAGATCCATTACGGAATCCACTACGGAGCTAGTCGTCCGGGGTCCGAAAGACAGCTTTGTAGAATCGATTGCAACCAACATCTCCCTCCTTCGGCGCAGAATCAAAAATACGGATTTGTGGCTGGAGACCATGAAAATAGGCGCTGTCTCTCATACGAATGTGGCTATGATGTATATTCAGAGCCTGGCTGATCCGAAGCTTGTTCAGGAAGTCAGGCAGCGTCTGGAGAACGTTCAGCTTAACGGAGTACTGGAATCCGGTTATATCGAAGAATTTATTCAGGATAAGACTTTTACTCCGTTCCCTACCATATTTAACACAGAGAGGCCTGACACCGCGGCTGGACATTTATTGGAGGGCCGGGTAATCATCCTTGTTGATGGCACCCCGTTCGTCTTAATTTTGCCAACCGTATTCGGCCATTTCTTTCAATCGCCGGAGGATTATTCCCAGCGTTTCGATATCAGCATTATAATGCGTTCGATTCGCTATCTCAGCTTCATCATACTGCTTCTTGGACCAGCTATATACATCGCGCTGACCACATTTCATTATGAGATGCTTCCTTCACTGCTGCTGGTCAGTCTGCTTGCCCAGCGGGAAGGAGTACCCTTCCCGGCATTTGTCGAAGCGATGCTGATGGAGGTTACCTTTGAACTGCTCCGTGAAGCGGGGCTGCGCATGCCAAGAGCTGTCGGGCAGACGATATCGATTGTGGGTGCGCTTATTTTGGGAACAGCCGTGGTTGAAGCGGGACTGATTACTCCGGGAATGGTCATCGTCGTTGCCTTGACGGGAATTTCCAGTTTTGCGCCGACTGCATACAATATCGCTGTTGCTGGACGGCTGATCCGGTTCGTATTCATGGTCTTGGCTGGCATGTTCGGATTGTACGGCATTACTCTGGGAATTGTGATGCTGATCATCCACATGAACAGTCTCCGATCTTTTGGAGTTCCGTATCTAGCTCCTATTACACCATTTGTTCCGAAGGATCAGAAGGATACGTTCATCCGTATGCCGGCTTGGATCTTAAGGACTCCGCCAGACAGGATCAGGGAGCAGCATCTCATTCGGGAGGGCCGGAATAAAAACTCGATAGGACTCAACCACCAACAGGGCCAACAAGGCCATCAAGGCCAGCAAGGCCAGCAAGGCCAGCAGGGCCAGCAGGGCCAACAAGGCCAGCAGGGCCAGCAGGGCCAGCAGGGCCAGCAGTGGCAGCAGGGCCATCAAGGCCAGCAAGGCCAACAGGGCCATCAAGGCCAGCAAGGCCAACAGGGCCAGCAAGGCCAGCAGTGGCAGCAGGGCCAGCAAGGCCAACAGGGCCAGCAGTGGCAGCAGGGCCAGCAAGGCCAACAGGGCCAGCAGAGCCAGCAGAGCCAGCAGTGGCAGCAAAGCCAGCAAGGCCAGCAAGGCCCATAAGAGCCCCAAGGCCAACAAGGGGCTTCGGATCACAGGATATAAGGGGTTGCCGGGCTATGTGATGAACTGAACTGGCAGGCCGCTCATTAGACTAATTTGTTTCTGGCAGGAGGAGCGAACCATGATAAAGAGGACTATAGCCGTCGCTTTGGCTTTCTGCTGTATTGTGCTGACGAGCGGCTGTTGGGACGCTATTGAGTTGAACCGGAGGGCGGTCGTTTCTGGAATCGGCATCGATCATGCGCCGGGAGAGGAGGGGCTGCTTATGGTAACCTTCCAGGTGATCATCGCCGACGAAATCTCGGGTAAAACCGGCAGAGGAGCTACTCCGACTTCTGTTTACTATGGCAAGGGGCACACGATTAGCGAAGCGATCCGCAACGCATCCCGCCAAGTGCCGCGCTTGACTTCCACAGCGCATACCAGGCTCATTGTCATCTCTGAGAGTGTTGCCCGGAAAGGCATCGCGGAAATTATGGACTTCCTGGACAGGGACTCCGATATTCGGTTGTCCTCTGATGTCGTTATTGCCAAAGAAAATCTCACCGCCGAAGAAGTGACTGCTTCGCTTACGCCCATTGGCAAAATTATGGCCTATTCTCTTTCGGAAAAAGTTGAGTTTGCGTCGAGCCAGCTAGGGGAAAATTACCCTATGGCAATAGATGATATCATGCGTGACTTGCTGATTCCTGGAGGGGGACCTGTCATCAATGGATTGGAGGTGTTTGGCGACGTAAGTGGACTGGGCAAGAAGAGCAATTTGGAAAGCGTTAGAAGCTCGCTAATCGTGATCGGCGCCCCTGCTATTTTCAAAGGCGATAAGCTGGTGGATTGGTTATCCCCGAACGAAAGCCGCGGCATGGTCTGGATGAAGAATAAAATGAAAAAAACTTCGCTGGTCCTGCAGCCCGATCAGGAAATAGGCAGCATGGGCATGGACGTCATTCGCTCCAAAACCGACTTGAAAGCCAAACTGGACGATCCGCTTCACCCGGTGATCCAGGTCGGAGTCAAATTGCAGTTGTCTGTAAGGGACGTAAACACCCCCATTGATTTGAAACAGCCTGAGGTGCTCCACATGATTGAAGCAAAAGCGAATGAGGAGATTGTTCGTGACTTGCAGGCCGTTGTCCAAAAAGCACAATTGGCAAAGAGCGATATTTTTGGTTTTGGAGGAGTTATCGAGCGTCAAAGTCCTGCGGTTTGGAAAAAGATTGAGGGTCAATGGGAAGATCTGTTTCCGCAGATTAAAGTTGAATATAATGTGGATTCCGTCATACGCAATACGCAGCTGCGTGACCGATCCTATAAATTTCATCAACGCTAGGGAGGCATAGCGAAGTGGAGAAAATCAAAATCACTCCTTTGCAAATATTTTCGTTAATAGTCTTGTTTGAGCTGGGTACGGGACTTGTCGTCAATTTGGGAATGGAAGCCGGCAAGGACGAGTGGCTGGCCGTTCTGCTCGGGATGGTCATCGGAATTTTGCTGTATGCCGGCTATTCGATGCTGTACCTGTGGTTCCCCAATATGCTGCCTACGGAATATGATAAACTGCTGCTTGGTAAATACCTGGGAACCTTGGCTGGAATCAGCTATATGGTATTTTTCTTGTATAAGGCATCAAGGGATTTAATGGACGGCGGGTTGCTGGTCATTGCCACGACGCTGCGGGAAACTCCCGTTTTTATTGTTAATATGCTCATGATGATTACTGTTGCTTATACGATACATAAAGGGCTGGAGGTGCTCGCCCGAACGGCTCTGATCCTATTGACAGTCATGATGATGATCGGTGCGCTAAACCTGCTTCTCATTGCTTTCGCGCACATTGTCGATATTAATCGGCTGTTGCCTGTGCTGGGCGGCGGCATAGGTCCGCTGCTCCGAGCGGTGTCCAGAACAAATTATCAGTTCCCATTTGCAGAGGTCATTGCGTTCAACATGCTGCTGCCGTTCCTGAATCATCCCAAAAAGGGGGTTAAAGCCGGTTATTTAGCCCTTTTATTTACCGGCCTTATACTTAGTTTAGCCGTGGCGACGACAGTAGCCGTGCTGGGGGCTGATCTTGCCGAGCGATCTTATTTTCCCA
Source organism: Paenibacillus woosongensis (assembly GCF_030122845.1). NCBI lineage: Bacteria > Bacillati > Bacillota > Bacilli > Caryophanales > Paenibacillaceae > Paenibacillus > Paenibacillus woosongensis. The sequence goes on along the minus strand of NZ_CP126084.1, from coordinate 4,929,712 downwards.
TGTTGATTATGGTCGGGAAGGCTTCAATCTCCGACTTCATTCAGCGGCCAGATATCTTTGTCGTTATGGCGTTTATTATTGGCATCTACTTCAAAATTTGCATTTACTTCTTTGCAGCGGTCATAGGGATATCGAATATTTTCAATATCCCGTACCAGAAATTAATTTACCCGCTTACTCTCATCATTTTGGCGCTGACGGCTTTTGAAACCCGTTCATATAGCGAGCATTTAACGAAAGGGGGAAAAATGCTGTATCTGGTCGATCCGATATTTTTCATTGTGCTCCCGTTAATCCTTCTGATTGCAGCTGTAATTCGCAAGTTTATTTTCCGTTCAAGACCCGGAGCCGGAACCGGAACCGGCGGGGGATTCGGGACAGGAGCCGGGGACGGGATAATGGGCGGAGCCGGCACTAGTGCCGCTGGGACTGCCCATACCGGAACTGAAGGCGGTTCCGGAGCCGGATACGAAGTTCCCCGAAGCGGCCCCGGAAGCGGCGGAGGGGTTGGCGGTGGTGGAAGTTGACTTGCCGGCCGGATTTTTCTTTTTCGCATACATAGCACGGAACATGTCGGGTACAACGAGAAGCAGGAGCATAGCACTAGCAGCCCATTTTTCTGCACCCGTGAAGAAGGAATGGCTCGTGTTTATAAAAATGGTGTTCCATGGAAAGCCGGTTCGGATATCAACCCACATGCTAAATGCAGCGCATAACAAGGTAAACAAAATGGTAATCGCATATTTTTTCACGAACATCGGTATCCATCCTTTTGGTCAGAATTATAGTCTTATTATGTGAATGGACCGGCTGTTCCCATGCAGAAATTGAATTTTTCCGGGGGGTGAGCCGGAGCAGGGACAGACCAGCTTGACGAATTGTATAATAAGACTTATACTAATTCTAAAAACAAATCATAAGGAATGATTCTATATATGAAATCACTAAATTTAACGACGCAGCGCAAAGCAGTTTACGATGTCGTCCGCAATGCGAATGACCACCCGACTGCGGCGGAAGTAATGAACCGTCTTGTCGAACAGGGTTATAATTTTGCATACGGCACGGTATATAATTCGCTCAGATACTTAACCGACAAAGAGCTGATCCGTGAATTGAAGCTGGGCGAGGCCGCAAGCCGTTATGACGCCAAGCTGGATGATCACCAGCATATTCTGTGCGAGGTGTGCGGCAGAGTGGATGAAGTCATGTCGAAGGTTCCGGAGGACTGGAGCGCTGATGTAGCCAAGGAGACCGGATATGACGTGCATCATGCCCATGTTGTATTTGGGGGGGTGTGCCCAGAATGCAGGCAGAAGAAGTAAAGAAAAGAGTACAGAGCGGATCGGTTACTCCGTTTAGGCGCCCAGAGCAAGGGCTTGGATACAATGAGCAGCTGTTCGGTAATGATTATCCTCAAGCATGTCCGGTGACGCAGCGCGTTATCCTCGTCAGCCCATTTCCCAGCGAAATTTATGAGCTTGTAAGGGATCTGTCGGTAGGCTGCTTCGATGTCCTTGTATTTCATCATTTGGAGCAGGGCCTCCGCAATGCTCTGGCTGCCGATCTTGTTATCTTTGACTTGACGGCTTATCGGGGCAGTGAAGAGGTTTCGATGCTTACCAAGCGAATGCTGCAGGATCTCGAAGATGTCCCTTCCCTGCTGCTGGTGAACGAGGCGATGCTATCGCAAATGGACCCGAGCTTAATGCACCTCGAGCTCCTCGTCTGGCCTTCCTCGCCGCATGAGATACTGTACCATGTTCAGCGGATTATCCGCACAAGCAATCATCGTCCAGCTTCCGGTGCTTTACCAGCCGGGGGAACGTCAACTTATAAAGATCTTTGGATCGACCGCAAGAAGATGCAGGTGTACCGGTCCGGCATAGCTATCGAGCTGACCAAGACGGAATACGAGCTGCTGATTAAATTGCTGGATCATGAAGGGAGCGTCCTGTCCCGGGAAGAGCTGCTTGCTGACGTATGGGAGACCTCCTTTATGGGCGGGAGCAACGTAGTGGACGTGCACATCAAGAGCCTGCGCAAGAAGCTCGGCGACAGGGCCGCGAATCCGACTTATATCGCGACTGTCCGAGGGGTCGGATACCGTTTGGCGGATTAAAGGAGCCGACTACAAACGAATAGTGCTCATACTATTAAAATTATGCAAACCGCTCGCTTATCGGCCGAGCGGTTTTATGCGTCGTTGTCGAAAAAGGAAAATATGCGATTTATGTCGAATATAACAATATAAATATTACATATACAAGCAAAACAGGTTAGGGTCAAAAGTTAGGTTCAAATCTATGAAGGAAAGGAACTGAATTGAATGAAAAGGCGCGTAACGTTTTCATTATTTATGGCTAGTCTATTGATTGCCGCCGTTCCTGTGGTGTTACTGCTGCTGCTGGATGAGTCCATGAAATGGATCGTGGCTGTAGTGTCTGTTGTGTTTGCTTTGTTGGTGTCTGCGTTATTGATTCGAAGCATAACAGGCCCGCTTCAACGCTTAAGTGCATCTATTCAGAAAATTAGCGGAGGCGATTTGTCGGAGCGGGTCAGCGGAGCCGAGCGTAATGATGAGATCGGCATAGTGGCCAAGCGGCTGCAGGAAGCGGTCGATCAATGGAATGTTATGCTGACGGAGATGCAGCAAGCGTCCAATCAGGTCAGCTTATCGGCGAACCAGCTGTCGGCAAGCGCAGACCAGACGACCCGAGCGATCGAGCATGTAACTCAGGCTATACAGGAAGTGGCTTCTGGCAGTGAACGCCAAACGCATAATATGATTCGCGGGGTAGAAGGTGTCGAGGATATTTCACGGCAAGCCGCGGCGATATCGGGCCATATTCAAGAGGTCAGCGAGACGATGGAGCAGACTACAGCCGTGGCTGAAGAAGGAAATACGTCTGTTCTCAGCGTCGTTGAAAAAATCGAGTATATTCATCAAACGGTCGATGAGCTCGGCGGGGTCATTCAAACCTTGAACGAGCATACCGAGAATATCGGCGGGATTGTCGGTGTCATTACAGGAATCGCCCAGCAGACCAATCTGCTTGCCTTGAACGCATCGATTGAAGCAGCAAGAGCCGGGGAGGAAGGGCGCGGGTTTGCCGTTGTCGCATCGGAAGTCCGGAAGCTTGCCGAAGGCTCTGAGAGCTACGCCCATCAGATTGAGGAGCTTATTGACGGTGTTCAAACGGAAGTACAGCGGGCGCTGGAATCGATGGAGAATGCGAAGAAGGGCGTAGAGGAAGGCATTGTTGCCGTCGATATATCCGGCCGCAGCTTCTCGCGCATCCGCAGAGCCGTACGCGGAGCAGCAGCCAAAATCGAAGAGGTGTCCGGCTCGGCCCGGGAATTAACGCAGGGGGCCGGGAAAGTGTCGCAGATTATCTCCGAAATCCGCAACATTACGGAAGAAGGTGCGGACAATGTCGGGGCGATTTCCGCAGCCGCCGAGGAGCAGCTCGCTTCGATTCAGGAAATCGCGTCTTCTACGACCCAGTTGTCCTCGATTGCGGGGCAGCTGGAAGAGATGTCGGGTAAGTTCAGATTGCGAAAATCCTAAATGGAATTAGGCCTGCTAAGACAATGGAATGCCGTCTCGCCGTCGGTTAAACGATGGCGGGGCGGCATTTTCGAGTTTAAAGCGGGATTTTTTCTAGATGTTCCTGATTCTAAAGTTGGATGCATAAATGCAACAGCCGGAATTCATTCTAACGAGAAAGATGCAATAGAACGATTTACTTAACCCCCTGTGTCGTTTAAGCTTATGTTAAACGAAGCTGCTGGCAATGATAGCTGAATACGGGGGTAGAGAAGTGGCTAGAAGATTAGAAGGCAAGCGAATTGCGCTGACCGGGCCTCGCCGTGCCGAGGAGCTGGGCAAGCTGATCGAGAATATGGGCGGAATTCCGCTCTACCGGCCAGCACAGGGGACTGTGTTTTTGGAAGACGAGAAGCTGCGGCAGGGGATACGGACGTGGGTGAGCCAACCTCCGGACTGGTCTATTTTTACCACGGGAATTGGGCTTAATGCTCTGTTCGAGATGGCCGAGGAGATGGGGCTGCTGGAGGTGTTGCTGGCCAATCTCTCTAATTCGCGCATCGCCGCGCGGGGGTATAAGACGGTGAATGTTTTGAAGAAGCGCCAGTTGACGCCTCATGTCCGCGACGATGACGGCAGCACGGATGGACTGATCCGCGAGCTGGCCGCATATGAATTGAAGGGTGCTACGGTATTGCTGCAGTTATACGGCGACCGTGCGCCAAAGCTGGTGGAATGGCTTGAGCAACAGGGGGCGGTCTGCACGGAAATATTGCCTTATCGTCATATTGCGCCCCCGGAGGAGGACTTAAACCGCCTATTGCTGGATATTGTGGAGGGGAAAGTTGATGCCGTATCCTTTACAAGCAGTCCGCAGGTAAGGTTTCTGCTGGAATATGCGGAGAAGCAAGGCCGCTTCGACGAGCTGATCTCTGCGCTGCGCGGGCCGGTAATCGCCGTTGCCGTAGGTAAAGTAACCGCTCAGGGACTGTATGAAGCGGGAATTCCTCGCGTAGTCGCTCCGAAGGAAGAACGAATGGGGAGCATGATTGTTGAACTAGCGCGTTATTTCGCCGGCGAAAGCGATCCCCTGCTGGCTGGCAAATAAGCCCTGCCCTGCCGGGGATGGGGACTTTACGGACAGGAGGAGCAATTCATGAACAAGAAAAGAGCGCTGCTGATTGGTGATTATACTCATCCTAAATTTTATCCCCTGCAAGGGGTTGATCGGGAAATAACCCATATTTTGAATGACAGCTTTTCAGTACAATGTACAGAGAACAACCATATGCTTGAGGAAAGCAATTTGCAGTCGTTCGACCTCTGCATTTCCTATCACGACAGTTGGAGGGAGAAGCTGTCCTCCAAGCAGACCTCAGGTCTTCTGTCCTGCATTAGCGGCGGGCGCGGACTGTTAGTTCTTCATAACGGCATTGTTTTGCAAAAGAAATACGAGATTGCCCAGCTCATTGGCGCCCGCAACGTATCGCATCCTTCCTTGCAGAAATTGCAGATGCGCGTGACAGCGCCGGATCATGACATCATGCTTGACATTTCGCCCTTTGAAATCGAGGACGAGCCATACCGGTTTGAGTTTGATCCGTTTTGCGAAACGACGATTTTGCTGGAATACGAGATGGATGGAGAATGGCACCCGGCGGCTTGGGCGCATAGCTATGGGCTTGGCCGTGTAGTCTATCTTCTTCCAGGACGCGATCAGGCTGTGTTCCAGCATCCAGAGTATCGCAAGCTCGTGCTGCAGGCAGCGAAGTGGGCGGCAAGGTCGCCGGGCTAAGCGGATTTGAAGCGCGGCTTTATACCGCGTTGAATCACGGAACCAAAACAACCTTCTACAAAAGGCCGGAACGCTGATTGGATGCGGGTTCGGCCTTTTTTAAAGCAGGGAAAACCTGAAACAAAGCAGGATACTAAATAACGAGGTGGATATATTTGACGACTTTCGATCAATGGGGCATTTCGCCTGAGCTTATTCGAACGCTACAACATCATGGCATCAGCACTCCGACACCAGTACAGGAGGAGGCTATTCCTGTCCTGCTGGCAGGGGAGGACGCGATTGTCCAGGCCCAGACGGGAACAGGGAAGACGCTGGCATTCCTGCTGCCGATCATGGACAAGCTGAAGGCGGATCGCCCTGACCCACAGGCGCTGATCATCACGCCAACCCGGGAATTGGCCATTCAAATTACGGCGGAGGCGCGCAAGCTGGCTGCTGCCCGCGAGGGGATATCGATTCTCGCTGCGTATGGAGGACAAGATGTGGAGCGGCAGCTTCGCAAATTGCACAATGGCACCCAACTGGTCATCGGTACACCGGGCCGATTGCTGGATCATTTGCGCCGCGGTTCGCTGACGCTGGGTGCTGTACGCATGCTCGTGCTCGATGAAGCGGACCAGATGCTGCATATGGGCTTCCTGGCCGAAGTAGAGGCGATTATTCATATGGTACCGAAAAACCGCCAGACCATGCTGTTTTCCGCGACGATGCCGGACAATGTCAAGCGGCTTGCCCGGTCATACATGGACCGGCCGCGGGATATCCGCATCGCAGAGACCTCCCGTGTCACGCTGGACAGTATCCGCCAAATTCTCGTGGAATGCACGGACCGTGGCAAGCAGGGGGCTTTGATCGAGCTCATCCGCACCCATCGCCCTTATCTGGCGGTCATCTTCTGCCGGACGAAGCGGCGTGCGAGCAAGCTGAACGAAGCTTTGCAGGAGGCCGGGTTTGCCTCCGACGAGCTGCACGGGGATTTATCCCAATCCAAACGGGAGCAGGTGATGCGCGCATTCCGCGATGCGAAACTGGAGCTGCTCGTTGCTACCGATGTAGCGGCCAGAGGCATCGATGTTGAAGGCGTAACCCATGTGTTTAATTATGATATTCCGCAGGATGTGGACAGCTACATCCACCGGATCGGCCGTACGGGCCGGGCTGGCGGGAAAGGGGTGGCGATAACCTTTGCTTCTCCGCGAGATATCGATGCACTGCGCCATATTGAACGGGGCATAGGGATGAAGCTGGAACGGCGCCGTCAGGAGAAGAGCGAAACAGCAGCTTCTGTGAGCCGGGATACGGCAGGCAGTCGGGAATCCAAGGATTCCGCCGGAAAAGGAAGACGGCCTGAAGGCAGGAAGCCGGCAGGCGGAAGAGCAGGCGAAGGGCGCCGCGGCCAAGGCAGCGGGAAGGGCAGCCGTGAACGTCAATCCACCCGGTCCACCCAGGCTAGGGGCGCTAAGCCATCTAATACGAGAAGCGGACACGCCTCCCGCAGCGACAGCGGCGGCCGGCGCGGCAGATCGGAACGGGGAGGGCGCCGGGGGCGGTAAATACAGTCGGCTTGATGTTGAAACGCAACAAAGTGTGGCTAAAATACGTTTTAAACATAGAAATAATGCCTCGTCCTTGAGGGGAAGAGGTTAGGGGGAGAGGGCAAAGTGAAAGAGAGAAGGATCTTATCGATCTTGTTGATTTGCATACTGGCTGCAATCGCCATAACGGCTTGCGGTAAGGAGGATACGCCACCGCAGCCGGATAATTCGGCCGCAGTGTCCCAACCGGGTGCTAACCCGTCAAATGGGAACGAAGGGCAGGGCAATGCTGCTGGAGAAAGCTCTGGTCAGGGAACCGCTTCCGACTCGGAGCAGGCGCCAGCGGCTAACAATCCGCAGGAAGGCTCCTCAGCGGTCGACAAGGCGGCTGCCGCCGATCCTCACAGCATTGCTGTGCTTGTTAATAAAGAGCTGGCTTTACCTGAAGATTATGAGCCGTCCGATTTGGTCTATCCGGATGTACGGTTTACGTTCAAGGAGAAGATTGAGAAGCGGATGATGCGCAGCGAAGCTGCCAAGGCGCTGGAGGAAATGTTCGCCGGAGCCGAGCGGGACGGCATTTATTTGGCTGGCGTATCAGCCTACCGGTCTCACAGTACGCAAACGTCTTTGTTCAATCGTTATGTAGCAAGAGACGGAGAAGAGAAGGCCAAGACATACAGCGCGGTTCCAGGGCATAGCGAGCATGAGACCGGGCTTGCGATCGACGTCTCGGGGAGCGACGGGAAGTGCGCTGCGGAGGATTGCTTTGGAGGAACGAAGGAGGCCGAGTGGCTTGCCCAGCATTCCGCGGAATACGGCTTTATCATCCGTTATCCTGAAGGGAAAGAGGCCATTACAGGCTATAAGTATGAGCCTTGGCATTTACGCTATGTCGGCAAGGAAATCGCCGCGGATATTTTTGAACGGGACATTACCTTGGAAGAATATTATGATGCTGTTCCGGTATCCGGAACTCCATAGCTTTTGCCAGTCGGAATGATTCATCTCGCTGCCAGCCGGGTTATGTAGTTACGAACTCCAACTAAACTTTAAGGAGGCGTAGGGACATGTCCGAGCATAATCATGTAGTCAACAAAGAAGGCGAGATGGCGCTGAATAAAGTGAATGATGCGCTTAGGCGTATGGATGGGGAACGGAAGGAAGATATCCTCGAGAGTTTCGATGCCTTTAAACGTTATTTGGGAGGGCGGATCGAGGTAGCTCAGAGCATAGGGCTTAGCGAAGAGATGATGGCGAAGGCGGCGGAGAAGATCGGCGATTACCTGGCCGCTAACGAGGAGCCGCGCAATCGGGAAGAGAAGCTACTGCAAGAGCTGTGGAAAGCCGGGGAGCAGGAGCATCGCCATGCTTTGGCCCATATTCTGGTCAGGCTTGTTAGAACAACACAGTAAGATGAAATGAGTTTAAGTGAAGGTGGTTTCCTTATGGAAATCACCTTTTTCTATTGACAACTGATAATGATTATCAGTATCTTTAGAACAGAGGATCTTTTGTTAGATAATGGACGCGTTGTGTTCACATATAATCAATATGTCGTATTGCGGAAAGGGAGATCATGATGATCGGATTGAATACATCCCATTTAAATATCGCTTATGGAGACCGTCTCATTGTAGAAGACTTGAATATCAGCATTCCTAAAGGGAAAATAACCGCCCTTGTCGGGGCGAACGGTTCGGGGAAATCGACAGTACTGAAAACGATGGCCCGCATCCTGCAGCCTAAATCCGGAACGGTGCTGTTGAACGGGAAATCCATTCATAAGCAGTCGACCCGGGAAGTGGCCAAGCAGCTGGCCATTCTGCCCCAGAATCCGACGGCCCCCGACGGGCTTACGGTCTATGAGCTTGTATCTTACGGCCGCTTTCCGCATCAGAAGGGGTTCGGAAGTCTGAAGTCTGAGGACCGGAAAATCGTCGATTGGGCGATTGATGCTACGGGCATGAACGAGTTTGCAGATCGGGCGCTTGAGCAGTTGTCCGGAGGACAGCGGCAGCGGGCCTGGATCGCCATGGCGCTGGCACAGGAGACGGATATTCTATTTCTGGATGAGCCGACGACCTTCCTGGATATGGCGCACCAGCTGGAGGTGCTGCAGCTGCTGGAGCAGTTGAACGCGGAATCCAGCCGCACCATCGTTATGGTCGTGCATGACTTGAACCATGCCGCAAGGTATGCTCACCATATGATTGCCATTAAGAAGGGGCAAGCCATCGCCGAGGGAGCGCCGGCCGAAGTGGTCACCTCTTCCGTCCTGCGTGAAGTATTCGGCATTGAGGCGGATATTGTGACGGATCCGCGGAGCGGAGTACCGCTGTGCCTTCCGTATGAGCTGTATCGCGTAGCAGAGAGCAAGGGACAGCTTCCGAAGAACAGTGTGCTTACAGGTGCCAGCGACAAGGTGGCAGCACTTCGTTAAGTAACGGGGCATTCAAGAGGCTTGGAGAGAGAAAAGCAGGAGGATCATATGCAGCGGTTGGCTATCGATTATCAATTCTTAGAACAGCATTGTCACGTGGTACGCAGCTTCAGAGAGCAGGCCATTTATACGGTTGAGGGACAAGAGCTCCTGGATCGGCAGCAGATCGAGCAGTTTTTGACCCTGTACCAATCCGAGATTAAAGGGCTTGATATTCAGGTTGCGGCGACGTATTTTGCGGCAAGCTGGCGGGTCCTTTGTACAGCGCTGCATTATATGGCGTCATTGACGAGCTCGCAGTTAAATTTTCGGTTGGATAATTTGACGCTGCAGATCGTTCGGGTTCAGCAATTTCCGACGATCTTCTTCGTGCTGCGGGACGATACGGAGTCAGCATCGCCGGAAGGCGAAGCTAGCGTCTGGCAGGAGCAGCGGCTGGGCAGCTTCTACCAGGAAACCTTGCGGCCGGTGATGGAAACGGTAGCCGGCGTGTCCAAGCTGCCGGTTACGCAGCTCTGGGGACAGCTGCCGCTCGGAATTGCTTATTATATCAAGCAATTAGCCAATAGGCTGGACACTGCGGAGCAGCGTGAGCGGCTATGGGCGGATCATGAATCTGTCAAGGAAATGTCCGCGGAGTGGTTTGGTGTCAAGCGCAATCCGTTTGCGGTTAAGGAAATCCTGGTAGATCATCCTTATTCGCCCGGCGAGATGATGCCTTTGAAACCGACCTGCTGCCTAGCTTACCGTACGAAGACTGATTTAGGCTATTGTTACACTTGCCCTAAGCTGACCAAGCAGCAGAGGGAAGAGAAGCGGAGCCAGCTAATGCAGAGACAAATGGAGTCCAGCAAGAAATAAGCCGCCCGGGTCAGGGCGGCTTTTGTGAGTGATTAGCGATTACTTTAGCGACTGCAAAGCTTGGACTAGCGGGGTCTCCCCTGCAATCAAATTAAAGGCGGCATACTCCGTCTCAGGAAGCTTTAAGGCAAGAACCGCCGCCTCGGCCACGTCTTTTCGAGAGATAAATCCGGAATGTGTGAACCCATCGCGAATGGATACTTTGTACTTTGCCTAGAGGCAAATCATCGGTCAGACCTCCCGGACGTATAATCGTATGACATAACGTGCTTTCCTCCAGTACTTTTTCGGCCCGGCGTTTGGCTAATAAATACGGCTTCAAAATTTTCGGCATGCGTTCCGGCTCCAGCGTTCCCATCGAGCTGATTAGAATGAAGCGCTTAACGCCCAGCAAGGCGGATTGCTCGATCAATCGAACGGTTCCGAGATGGTCAATTTCCTCCGGGTCTCCCTTATCTCCCGCGCCAACCGCGCAAATGACGGCGTCCGCCCCATCGATTCCTTCCGAGAACACGGTTCTCAAATCACCGACATACGGCTGTGCCCCCCATTCCTGCAAGTGATCCCGCTGAGATTCATTGCGTACCAGACCCCTGACTTCATAATTTTCTCTTCGAAGCGCTTTAACGATGTGACGACCTGTTCTTCCGTGCGCTCCCGCTACAAAGACGGTATACATGGGCAGTCCTCCGGTATCTAGATGATATTGGCAATATCCCTAAATTGCTGGGATATTTATCATTACCCTAAAAAAATAATCATAACCCCTTGTATTGTGAAAAAGATCACACTATAATAAGAGTCACAAGGTGAATGTTTTCACAATATTTCATTTTTATAAGTGATATATTTCACAATAAACATCCCGATTATTGAACAATATAAAACATCGGGTCATCATAAGGAGGAAGAAATCATGAGAGTAGCAGTTATTGGATGTACGCATGCGGGGACGGCAGCCATTGTAAATACAGCTAAATTATATCCAGAAGCGGAGATTACCGTATATGAGCGCAATGACAACATTTCATTCCTGTCGTGCGGTATAGCTTTATATGTCGGCGGCGTGGTGAAGGATCCCCAGGGGTTGTTCTATTCATCGCCCGGGCAGCTTGCGGAGCTTGGCGTAAAGACGAAAATGCTTCACGAAGTGACCGCCGTGGACACGGACCGGAAGCAGTTAACGGCACGGAATTTGCAGACCGGGGAGGAATTTACGGATCATTTCGACAAGCTGATCGTAACGACGGGATCGTGGCCTGTCGTGCCCCGATTCCCAGGAATCGAGCTGGACAACATTATTCTGTCCAAAAGCTTCAATCATGCCAATTTGATCATTGAAAAAGGGAAGGAAGCGCAAAATATTGTCGTCGTCGGCGCAGGATACATTGGCATTGAGCTGGTCGAAGCCTTTCAAATGAACGGCAAGAACGTGACGCTGATTGACGCAGAAGAGCGGATCTTGAGCAAATATCTTGATGCGGAATACACGGACATCATCGAGGATACCCTGCGCGAACGCGGAATTGCCCTGGCGCTTGGGGAGAAGGTCGTGCGGTTTGAAGGCGAAGAGGGCAAGGTGAATGTCGTTATTACCGATCATGGCCGGTATGCCGCAGATGTCGTCATTCTCTGCATCGGCTTCAAGCCGAATACGGAGCTGCTGAAGGGCCAGGTCGATATGCTGGATAACGGGGCGATCATCGTCGACGAGTACATGCAGACGAGCAAACGGGATGTGTTCGCGGCAGGCGACAGCTGCGCCGTATATTATAATCCGCTTAAGAGCCATGCATATATTCCACTTGCCACCAATGCCGTTCGCATGGGGACATTAGCCGCACGCAACCTGGTATCGCCTACGGTGAAATATTTAGGTACTCAAGGGACATCGGGCATCAAGATTTACGAGAATAACATTGCGGCAACCGGTCTGACGGAGTCGGCAGCCAGGGAAGCCGGGCTTGAAGCAGACTCGGTACTGGTGACTGACAGCTACCGTCCGGAATTCATGCCGACCCATGAGAAGGTTACACTGAAGCTCGTATACGAGCAAGGAACAAACCGCATTCTCGGCGCGCAAATCATGTCGAAGGTGGATTTGACGCAAGCGATCAATACGATTTCTGTCTGCATCCAAAACGAGATGAAGATGGAGGAGCTCGCCTTCGTGGATTTCTTCTTCCAGCCGCATTTTAACAAGCCATGGAATTTCTTGAACAGTGCCGGATTGCAGGTACTCCCTGAAGGAAAGACAGCGGAAATCGTCCACGTGTAACCGCCGCAGGGAAAGTAGCCATATCCTAATCAAGCTTATGGCCACCGCCAGAGGAGATCATCCCTTGAGCGGTGGCTTCTTTCATATCCAAAGTGACTTATGTTACATTGCCGGCGCTCCAAGGCACGATACAATGAGGATAAAGTAGAGATAGATTATGGCTCAGATCAAGAGGAGATGATAACCATGGCTTATTACAAACCGCCGCAAATTGCGGAAATAACCGTGGATACGGGAGTCCAGAAGGCGCGCAATCCGCTGCTGACTGTGATGATATTAGGATTTCTCGGCGGTGCTTTTATTGCGCTTGGATTTTTGCTCGATATACGGGTGATCAGTAATGCGCCGCAGGAATGGGGAAGCATCGTCAATTTTATCGGTGCCGCTGTGTTTCCGATCGGCCTGATTCTCGTCCTGCTTGCTGGCGGCGAGCTGTTGACGGGCAACATGATGGCCGTGCCGCTCGCGCGGATGGCCAGGCGCATCACGACGCTGGAAATGCTGAAGAATATCGTGCTGATTACGATTGCCAATTTCCTGGGCGCTGTCTTTGTAGCTTATTTCTTCGGGCATGTCGTCGGGCTGACGGCCAGTGGTCCTTATCTTGATAAATTGATCGCGATGGCCGGGCATAAGCTGGATGACAGCTTCCTGCAGGCTTTTGTATCCGGGATTGGCTGCAACTGGCTCGTTGCTCTTGCCGTGTGGCTCTCCTATGGCGCCGATAATATAAGCGGCAAAATCCTCGGCATCTGGTTCCCGACGATGGCTTTTGTTGCCATCGGCTTTCAGCACGTTGTTGCGAACATGTTCCTTATTCCCGCGGCGATATTTGAGGGTTATTTCTCTTGGGGGGATTATATTAGAAATTTCGTGCCCGTCTGGCTAGGCAATTTGACCGGAGGCGCCCTGTTTGTCGCAGGGGCTTATTGGACGGCTTATTTGAAGGACAGAAAGACTACAGCTGTGCAGAAGTCTGAGCTTGCATCCGTTCCCGTAAGCAAGCACGTATAATTTAATAACTTAAGAAGCGAATCAGCCTGTTGATCATTCAACAGGCTGATTTTTTTAGGCATTATAACTGAAAACCGTTGTAGTCAAATAATTTCAAGATCAGTCAAATCTGTTGCTATGAGATGGATTTCTGAAGTGATTAAATAAGTTCCAGAGCATATACAGGGAGGAATGTCTGAATGAACCCGGCTGTGAATTTTGTCGATGCGCTTCACAATGAATCGTTTGAGGATCGTTATTTATCCAAGAGAATCACTCATCAGAGCATGATTTACGACCATGGCAGAGAGAAGGAATCTTTAAACGGGAACTGGCATTTCGGAATTGACCAATACGATACCTGTCTCAGGGCCGATTGGTATAAAGAAAGCTACGAGGATTCCGAGGGCAGAACCAATCCCATGGATTTCAGCTTCGACGAGTGGGAGACCATGACGGTTCCATCCTGCTGGAATACCCAGGGGGAGAAGTATTTTTACTATGAAGGAAGCGTGGTGTACACCCGGACATTCCAGTACGGCAACAGAGGGGAGGAGCGGGTGTTCATCAAATTCGGTGCAGTCAATTACGATGCGAAAATCTTTTTGAATCGGGAATATCTCGGTTGCCATAAGGGAGGCTCCACCCCCTTCTATGTCGAAGTGACGGGCATTCTAAAGAAATATAACCGGATCATAGCCGTCGCAAACAATACGCGCAAACCGAGCCAGGTTCCTACGGATAATACGGACTGGTTCAACTACGGGGGCATTTACCGGGATGTAGAAATCATACGGCTGCCGGAAACGTTCATTAAGAATTTCTCCATCACCTTGGTTCCCGGAAGCGGGTTCTCGAAGATCAAGGTCGAGCTAGAGGTGGAGGGTTCGAACCGGAATGGCCTCGGGGAACTAACCATTGAAGAGCTGGGGATTACTTTTCCGCTTGAAGTATCGGACGGCAGAGCATCTGCTGTGATTGACGCCAAACCGGAATTATGGAGCCCTGAGCATCCGAAGCTGTATAAGGTCAAAGCGGTTTTCGAAAACGACGTGATTAGCGAGAACATCGGATTCCGTGAAATCCGCGTAGAGGGTACGGACATTTTGTTAAACGGCAGCAAAATCTTCCTGAAGGGCATCAGCGCTCATGAGGAAAGTGTGCTCAACGGCAAAGCCGTTACGGAAGCAGAGATTATTGAGAATTTTACATTAGCCAAAGAGATGAACTGCAACTACATGAGGCTGGCTCATTACCCCCATACCGAAAAGGCGGCAAAAATCGCCGATGAAATGGGCATCATGCTCTGGGAGGAGATTCCCGTCTACTGGGCTATCCAATTCCATAACGAAGCAACCTATCAGGACGCAGAAAACCAGCTGATCGAGCTCATTAAAAGAGACCGCAACCGAGCCAGCGTCATCATCTGGTCCGTGGGCAACGAAAATGCCGATACCGATGCGAGACTGAAATTTATGAGTTCCTTGGCCATGACGGCGAAAAAGTGGGATCCGACCCGGCTAGTGTCCGCTGCATGCCTCCTGGACCATGTCAATCATGTCATTGACGACCGCCTTGCCGAGTATCTGGACATTATTGGGGCCAATCAATATTACGGATGGTATCAGACCGATTTCACCAATCTGATCAAGCTGTTTGAGAACAGCAAGCCGGCAAAGCCCGTTCTCATTACCGAATTCGGCGCCGATGCCAAAGCCGGACATCGGGGTACCGCCGATGATAAAGGAACCGAGGATTGCCAGTTGGACATCTATAAAAAACAGGTAGAGGTGCTTGGCCAAATTCCTTATATCAAGGGAACCAGCCCCTGGATTCTTTACGACTTCCGCTGCCCGAGAAGGCTTCATCCGATTACTCAAGACTATTACAATACCAAAGGGCTATTGAATGCGGACAAAAGCTATAAAAAACCCGCGTTCTATGTGATGCAGGATTTTTACAAAAATATTAACCCATGATACAACACCAGCAAGAAGAGGAGGGTAAACTGTGAGCGCGATGTCCACCCCAAAAACGAGACGCAAAAAAATAAATACCGAAAAAGAAGAAAATCTCGCCGGCTATGTCTTCGTTGCCCCAATGCTGATCGGACTGCTGATTCTGACCATCATTCCGACCGTCATTACTTTTATTTTGAGTTTTACAGAATGGAGCTTTATTGCCCATCTCGATAAAATCAAGTTCGTTGGCTTGAAAAACTTCGGGAAACTGCTCGATGACCCGGTCTTCCTCACTTCCTTCAAGAACAATCTGATCCTGCTGCTGGCCGTGCCTGTACAGCTATTGATCGGATTAGTATTCGCCGTCATCATCGACAAATACGTTTATTTTAAAAGCGTGTTCAAGGTTGTTTTTTTCATGCCGTATATTTCAAGTATCGTGGCTGTGGCCATTGTATTCCAATTGTTGTTCCAGCCGTCCTACGGGCCCGTCAACCAGACCTTGCGGGCGGTCGGAATCTCCGATCCGCCGAAGTGGCTGGCCGATCTGCACTACGCGCTTCCTTCCGTCATGATCATTATGGTGTGGGTTGGTATCGGCTTTAGTCTCGTCGTTTACCTGGCTGCCTTGCAATCGATTTCCAAAGACCTGTATGAATCGGCGGAAATCGACGGGGCAGGCTTTAGAACGAAGTTCTGGAAGATTACGTTTCCGCTCGTCTCGCCGACGACATTCTTTTTGCTTATCACCGGTCTGATTTCAAGCTTCAAATCCTTTGATATCATTAAAGTTCTTACAGGCGGGGGGCCATCTTACTCGACCTCAGTCATCACCTATTACCTGTACACAACCGCCTTTGAAAATTTGAAAACCGGTTATGCTTCATCGATCGCCTTATTCTTGTTTGGATGCGTCATGTTGATTACGGTGATTCAACTGTACGGTCAAAACAAATGGGTGAATTATTAATGCGGGAGGCTGCTATGAAAAAATCGCTTGATTTAGGGAAAATCGCCCTCACGCTATTAATGACCGTTCTGGGTATCGCTTTTTTGCTGCCTTTCCTATGGATGATCTCGGCTTCATTTAAACCGGAAATCGATGTATTTAAATACCCGATTGAGTGGATTCCCCGGCATTGGCAAGTTTACAAAAATTACAGCAAAGTCTGGTTTGAGGAAACTCCCTTTTATCTATATTATTGGAATACAATTAAGGTAAGCGTGTTGACCACTTTGTTGTCCCTTACCGTATCCTCCATGGCTGCCTATGCTTTTGGGCTGATTTATTTCAAGGGGAAAAATTTCTTGTTCGTCCTGGTACTCATGACGTTCATGATTCCTAACTATTCGATTATGGTCCCGCAATTCATGATCTTTAAATGGCTGCATCTGTTCGATAGCCATCTGGGCTTAATCCTGCTCGGTTCATTCAGTGCGCTCGGCACATTTATGCTGCGGCAATTTTTCATGGGGCTGCAGAAGGATTGTCTTGATGCCGCCAGAATAGACGGCGCCGGACAACCGACCTTGTTTCTGCGGGTGGCCGTGCCGCTGGTTCGTCCAGCACTGGTCACTTACGCCATTCTGCGATTTATATGGACCTGGAACGATTATGCCAATCCGCTGATCTTTCTCCGGAGCCGTAACCTGGAGACGATTCAGCTGGCCATTCAGAAGTTTGCTTCGGAAAGCGGAGTGTTCTATTCCTTGACCATGGCTGGCGCAGTTTCGGCGATTATTCCGCTGATCATCATCTTCATTCTTGCTCAGAAGCAGGTCATTGAAGGCATCGCACTTGGTGGCGTAAAAGGGTAAAAATAATGCGAAACGAGTCAAAATTGTAGCTTTGGCCATAAAAATTTTGATGGTACGATTCAGATGTGTTTTTAAAATAAAGGAGGGTTTAAATTGAGAAAAAAGTGGGCATTATTCGTTGCTTTATCCGCTTTGCTGACTAGCCTGCTGTCCGGCTGCGGCAGCGAGCCGAAACAGAATGCTGCTTCGCCTGCAAATGATTCGGGGGCTGGAAATACTGCCGCGGAACATGTAACGATCAAATTCATCAACTGGGAGAGCCCTGAGGTCTATCAGCCAGCGATCGATGCCTTCCAACAGAAATATCCCCATATTACTGTTGAGTACGTTCCATTGGTTGAGAATGACTCCAACGAGACATTAAAGAAATTGGATATCATGTACGCTTCAGGTGAAGAATTTGACGTATTCTCGATTAACTCCACACCTAATTTCAGCCAACGGGCCAACAACGATATGCTGGAGCCGCTTGATGATTACATCGCCAAGGAAGGCTTGGTTTATGAGGACGAGTATAAAGCCGAACAAATGAAAGTAGATGGCAAACGTTACTCCTTACCGGGAAAATTCGGACCTTGGCTAATCCTGTTGAATAAAGACCAGTTAACCGAGGCAGGTCTGTCTGTTCCTGAGAGCTGGACCTGGGATGAATTCCGTGACTATGCCAAACGGTTAACTAGCGGCGAAGGCGCAAGCAAGCATTACGGAGCTCACTTCCATACCTGGAAGGACTATCTGTTGCTGAACAAATACAGCGCTCCCGACAATCAAGGCATTCTGAATGATGAGGGAACGGCGGTAGACGCGGATAATCCGTTAATGAAAAAGTCTCTCGAGCTCCGATACGATATGGAGAAAGTAGATAAGTCCGCAACGCCTTACCAGGACGTAATAACGCAAAAAATACCTTATCGCGATCAGTTTTTCCAAGGCAAGGCCAGCATGCTGCCGACAGGCCCGTGGATGATTGCGGAAGCCGGAGGAACGGAAACGATTCCCGCCACGTTCGTAACTGCCTTTGCACCTTGGCCTACAAACAACAAGGGTGACGAAGTTTACTCTTACGGCGGAGCTGATTCGCTGGTTATTTCATCGCATTCCAAGCATAAACAGGAGTCCTATGAATTTATCCGGTTCCTTTCGACGGAAGGCATGTCACTGACCAAACAATTGTCGGCCTGGAGGCAGGCGGATGTAGGCAAAGAGCTTGACGCCATTATTGCCTCGACGCCATCTCCGGACAAGATCGATAAAGAATCGCTGATGAACACTCTGTCCGTAACGAAGCTCCCGAATCCTCCGGTTGTCGTGCCTTATGCCGGCGATCTGGAGAACGCTTACATCTCTGAGGTGGATCAATATTTGCTGGGCAAGGCGGATATCGATACCACGATTGGAAAGATTAAGTCCAGCCTGCAGAAGATAATCGATGCAAACAAATGATCGCTGCGTTATAGTAGAAGGAGGATGCCGCCTGAGGCATCCCCTCTATTTTTATATAAAAGGAAGGGAACCGGCCCCATGAACAGGATCAAGATAAGCTGGAGACACAAACTTATTTATACCTCGCTCTTATGTCTAATGCTTCCGTCCATCATCTCACTGGCGCTCACCGGTATCCATACCAAGGATGAGTTCAAGCGAAAAGCGATCCTTAATGCCGAGCAATCCTTGGAAGTCTCTGATTTATATATAGCCAATATAGTCAGTGACATGATTTCCGTCACGAATTCGATCCAATACAGCAGCGAAATCATCACCCAATTGCGTTCCGCGTGGATGCAATACAATGAAGAAGGCTATAATTCAATCGACCTTTCCACCTTTAGAAAAATAACCGAAAACCTCGGCGATTTTACCTATATCCGGGATAAAACCTACTTGACCATCCTTATGCCGAACGGGCTCTATTTTACGAATTATCCTACGCATAATATAGATTTTTCTACAATATATCATGCGGATTGGCTGCAGAAGATGGCGGACGATCCGATAAATACAACGAGATTTATTGCGCCGCAGCCTAACTATGTCGTGTCGGAAGCCGGCAAACATCCTAATGTCATCACCGTGGCCCGTACCTTTCAGCTATATGCCCACAGTCCGAACTCATACATTATTATTAGCAAGCCTGAAGAGCAATTCCATCAAATCTTAAGTAAATATGCCTCGGATCAAACCATTTTGCTGAAAGATTCGGCAGGAAAAATCATTTCGCATACGGACCTGGAACAGCTCGGACGACCTGCTCCCGAAGCCCATTCGGCCGGCGGCCAGGCTGTGGTGAATTGGAACGGCACGGAATATTTGTCCGTGGACCATCCGCTTGCTTATGCGGGCTGGAGCCTGCAAAGCTTGATCGACTCCCGGAAAGTCACGGGGAATATTGGCAGTTTTATTAATTATTTGTTTTTGCTGCAAATGTTGTTCGTCATCATATTCTCTATCGTCATGTACTACTTGCTCCGTCAATTTACGTATCCGATCATCCGATTGGCCAGAACCTCGGGCAGAGTACAGGGAGGCGACCTCAATGTACGTTCCAAAGTCGAAGGAACGGACGAAATCGGCCAATTGGGGGTATCGTTTGACCGAATGCTGGATCGGATTGAGGAAATGGTCCGCCAAATCGAATGGGAGCAAAACCGGAAGCGGATCGCTGAGCTGGAATTGCTGCAGGCCCAGATTAATCCCCATTTCCTGTTTAACATTTTGAACTCCATTCGTCTTCAGGTCATGATGAAGGGTGAAGGCGAAATCGCTAAAATCATTGAGTCTTTATCCACTTTGCTCCGAATGACGATTAACCGGAATAATGAATTCATACCCTTGCATGAGGAAGTCGCAACGGTGGAGCATTATATGAAATTAATGAATTACAGGCATATGGATAAGGTGGAACTCAAGATCAGTCTCGCTTCCAACACCTTGTTGGAAACTATTCCGAGGTTTACTTTGCAGCCACTCATTGAAAACGCATACATTCATGGACTCGAGCAAAAGAGTGGCGAAATTTCAATTTCCTCCTGGAAGACCGAAACTAAGCTGTTTATTTGCGTGCAGGATAACGGGAAAGGAATGACAGAGGAGCAGCTGGAAGATGTGATGAATCTGTTTCATTCCAAAGGGAAGATCGAGGGGGAAACGCGGGATAATCAGCATATTTCAGGCATCGGCCTGCGCAATGTCCATGAACGGATCAAGATGATTTACGGAACAGCTTGTTCCATGGAACTGCAGAGCCCTTCCGGCGAGGGTGTAAAAATCACTTTGACATTACCATTTACAGAAAATAAGGAGAAACACGTCCATGTATAAAGTGATTATTGTCGATGATGACGTTGCCGTGCTTACTTTCCTAAGCAATATGATACCTTGGGAGAAGTATGGCTTTGAATTGGAAGGCGCCTGTTCGGATGCATATCAAGCCCTGGAATTAAGTGAACGGAATATGCCGGACCTGGTGGTTACGGATATCGGGATGCCCGGAATGAGCGGCTTAGAGCTGATTAAAAAATTGAAAGAGCTTAGCGGGCATTCGCATTTTCTGATTCTCTCCTGTCATGATGAATTCAGATTCGCTCAACAAGCGGTTCAGCTAGGGGTACAGGAGTATATTTTAAAAGAAACACTCCATGTGGAAGGCATGGAGGAAATTCTCGGGAGAATCCGCAGTCAGCTTGTTGAAAGCTCCCGCTTACAGCAAAGGGTGGAGAAGCTGCAGTATCAAGCTGTTCAAAGCAAATCCAGCCTAAAGGAAAAGTGGCTCCGGGATTTTTTGACCTCCCCGTTGACGGACCCTGAAAACGGGATCCCAAAATTGACCGATTATGGATTGATTCCGAACCTGAATCGCTTCCTGCCGATGGTGGGCAGTGTTTACAGTTATCAGGATGCTTTATCCCGGTACAATAATGAACACGTTTTAAAGTTTGTCATTGAGAATATGTTGGAAGAGTTGCTTCAAGAAGAATCGCGGATTCTTTTTTTTCCCTATTCGGCTAAGCAATTTTGCCTGCTCTATGCGTGCGAGCCGGATCTTAAAATCAACCCCTACGCAGAAGCGGAACGTTTTTGCTGCAAATTGCAGAGAAGTTTGGCCGGGACTCTTAAGGTTGAAGTTTCTTTTCTCATAGGCGAGCTGGGTAGCGATAGTCATAAAATGAAACGCCAGTGGATGGATTTGTTCCAGTCGGCTAACGCCTTTTTCTATTCCGCCGAACCGGGAGTAAGCAAAATAAATCGGATCATGCCGCTTGCAGGCCAAGAGGAGCTGCTCTCTTATTTCCCTGTGCTGGCCGAGCAGATCAATCTTTTGGTTTTGGAAGGAAATACGGATGTTGGACCGACGGTTGACGCATTTATCCAATTTATCGCCGAACGGAAATTTCATCCGATCTACGTGAAGCAATTTTTGTATAAACTTGAGCTTGATATACAACTGAAATTAATATACAGCCACCAGTTTAAAAATAAAAAAAACCAACTGATGCTAGACCAGGTCGGCAGTATTCACGAATTGAAGGCTTGGATGACCCAATTTTTGATGGAAGCCGTCTCCGTCATGGATCAAATCTCCAAGCAAAGCAAAAAAACAGAAATCATCGAAGCCCAAAAATACATCCAAATGAATCTGCGGCGGAAGATTACGTTGGAGGAGGTGGCTGACCACCTCTACTTGAACTCGAGTTATTTCAGCCGGCTGTTCAAAAAAGAAACCGGTGAGACCTTTGTTGAATATATGACTCGGATGAAAATGGAGAGGGCCAGAGAGATGCTTAGCGATACGAGTGCAGCCGTAGAAGAAGTGGCGCTGGCGCTTGGATATGATAATAGGAGCTATTTCGTTAAGCTGTTCAAGAAGTATTATGGCATATCGCCAAGCCGATTAATTTAAGGTTCCAGTAGACACCAGTCCGTCTTTTTTCTAAGATGATAACAATAGGAAGACATGAGAATAGGGGATGTGTTGACATGGTTCGAGAGGAGAATGGAGTGTTTCCGGCTGTGTGTCCATTGGATTGTCCGGATACCTGCGGCCTGTTACTGCATAAAGAAGACGGAAAAATCGTAAAGGTGACGGGGAATCCCGCGCATCCGATCACGCAAGGCGCCATCTGCAATAAAGTCCGCAACATGACGGAGCGTATATATCATCCGGAACGCATTCTCTACCCGCTGCGGCGGACGGGAGCCAAGGGGGAAGGAAAATTCGAGCGGATAACTTGGGACGAAGCCATTGGCGAAATTACCGGGCGATTTACGGAATTGATTCGCGATTACGGCTCAGAGAGCATTATGCCTTACAGCTTCTACGGCAATATGGGAGCGCTGAGCGTGGATGGCATGGACCGACGTTTCTTTCACAGGATTGGCTCGACCCGGCTGGATCAAGGAATTTGCAATGCAGCCGGCAGCGTAGGCTGGAAGTATACGATGGGATTCATGGGGGGAAAGAGTCCGGAGGAGACCGCCAAGGCCAAGCTGTTCATTGTATGGGGACAGAACACGATCAGCACGAATATGCACGCATGGTCCATCATGGAAAAGGCGCGCAAGCAAGGGGCGAAGCTCGTCGTTATTGATGTGCACCGGAATCGGACCGGCGATCGGGCTGACTGGTTCATTCCGCTCCATCCGGGAACGGATGCGGCTCTGGCGCTCGGCTTGATGCATGTCCTGTTCGACCGCGGCCTGGTGAACGAGGAGTTCCTCGAGAAATATACTATCGGCCATCAAGAGCTGCGCGAGCATGTGAAGCAGTATACGCCGGACAAGGTGGCAGCCATTACCGGGGTTCCGGCGGATGATATCGTCAAGCTAGCCAAGATGTACGGGGAAACATCCCCGGCGTTCATACAAATCGGCAACGGACTGCAGCATCACGACAACGGCGGCATGAACATCCGGACGATCGTCTGCCTTCCAGCGCTGACGGGGCAGTGGCTCGTCGAGGGAGGCGGCGCCATTAAAGCGAACGGCGATTATTCCAAATTCAATGGAACGGCTTTGGAGCGTTCCGACCTCCGGGGGAATCCCGATGCCCGGATCGTTAGCATGAACCAGCTCGGCGAGGCGCTGCTGTCCCTGGATCCGCCGATCCGGGGAATGTTCGTCTACTGCGCGAATCCGGCTGTGGTAGCCCCGGATACAGACAAGGTGGAACGAGGCTTGCTGCGCGAGGATTTGTTCACGGTCGTACATGATCTGTTCATGACGGATACGGCCAAATATGCGGATATTATCCTGCCGGCAACATCAACCTTCGAGAATACGGACGTATACCGCTCCTACTGGCATCACTACATCCAGCTTCAGGAGCCGGTCATTCCCCCGCAGGGCGAGAGCAAGAGCAATATGGAGGTATTCAAGCTGCTTGCGCAGGCGATGGGGTTCACGGAGGAGGCCTTTCAGGATACGGAAGAGGATATGATTCGCCAGGCTCTGGATCACCCGGAAAATCCGCATATCGAGCATATTACGCTGGATGGATTGAAGGAGCACCGCTTCCTGAAGCTGGATATGGAATATCAGAGCCGTTATTTCACGGCGCCACCAACCCCTTCCGGCAAAATCGAACTGTATTCGCAGCGCATGGCCGAGGCCGGGCTTCCGCCGCTGCCCACTTATGTTCCGCTCGTGGAAGGCTATGATGGCGAACGGCGGCCGGGCACAGGCTCCCGCTATCCGCTTATGTTCATTTCGCCGCCGAACCACAGCTTTCTCAACTCCACCTTCGCCAATGTGGAGAAGCTGGCAGCGCTGGAGAAGGAGCCGACGCTGCAAATTCATCCGGAGGATGCGATGGCACGGGGAATATCTGACGGGGACGCGGTTCTCGTATGGAATGATCGCGGGCAGTTCGAAGTTACGGCGGCGGTGACGGATAAAATGCTGCCGGGCACCGTTGTCAGCCAGGGGCTGTGGTGGGAGCAGGATGGCAAGCGCCAGCGTGCGAATGCACTTACTCCTGAACGCCTTGCCGATATGGGGAATGGGGCGACTTTCTTCTCGACTGTTGTCGAGGTAAAGCGTCAACGGAAGTGCTTGCCGAATCAATAAGATTACGCGATACTAGATAATTATTTTTGTGTATAGGAAAAGCCCGCAAGGGCTTTTTCCTCTTCATGCAGATGGTGGGCGATAACGTTGAAATTTTTGGAGCAGTATCCTAAAGAAGTGAAAGGTTTTCTAGTCGCGAGTCTTGTCAATTCCGCAGGCGGGTCGCTCATGTGGCCGCTCGTGTCGATGTATGTGTTTGATGAGCTGGGCCGCAGCATGGCGGACGCCGGCTTCGTCATTCTGATCCAATCCGTCGGCGGCATCGCCGGACAGCTCCTGGGAGGCGGGCTGTATCACAGAATCGGCGTTAAGAGATTGATCGTCGGCTCCCTGATTCTAAATGCGCTCGGATTGTTTACATTGCCTTTTATCAACAGCTACTGGCTGTTTTTTGTGGCGATGATGGGCTTCATCGGCTTCTGCAATGCCGTGTCGCTTCCGGCAATCCAGGCCTTTGTCGGCTTTCGGTTTGCCGACCGGCGCGGAGAGCTGTTTAATGTCATTTATGTGGCCAACAATATTGGAGTAGCCGCCGGTACGGCGCTGAGCGGATTTCTGGCTGAATTTTCGTATCATTTGAGTTTTATCCTAAACGGGGTAACCTCGGCCGGGTTCGCGTTGTTCTTCTTCGCTTATTTGTCACGGATCGACGGTATCGGCGGTGGAGCAGCGGTGAAGTTGAAGAAAGGGGCTCCCTCCGAAGGCAAGGGGATGGGGCTGCTGCTTGGAAATACGCGAATTTATCTCTATATGGGCCTCGGCTCGCTGTTTCTCTGGTTCGGCAACTCGATATGGAACACGGGGGTGTCCCCGTACATTATCTCCGAAGGGATGTCCAAAACTGCCTATGGCTATTTGTGGACGTTGAACGGCATATTGATCTTTGTCGCTCAGCCGGTGACGGGGGCGATCAAGCGGCTGTTTGCCCGTACGGAGAATGCCCAGATGACGATTAGCGCGATGTTCTACCTGTCGGCCTACGTCGTCATCGTCATTATGAACAATTATCCGGGCATGGTGCTGGCGATGGTGCTGGCCACGCTTGGAGAGATGCTGATTTCTCCCGCGATCCCTTCGTTTATAGCCGAGCGGTGCGGCAAGGAGGCACCGTTCTATATCGGGCTTGTAGGCGGTCTGGGAGCTGCAGGAAGAGTGATCGGCCCGTATATTATGGGATCGATGTATGATGGCGGCGGTCTTCCGCCGGTCGCTTGGCTGGCTGCCGGGACCGCGGTGTTATCCATCAGCTTCTTCTTCGCCCATTCCCGGATGAACCGGGCAAATGCTGCCCCAGAGCGTGCGGTATGAGATTTTATAGCAAATTCCCTATAGTGGTATAATGGTAGTACATCATTATTAGGAACGATGGAAAGGGATGGCGGCATGCATGGCGATGAAACGGATGTGCCTCGGAAGTTCAGCATCTGGATCAGGCGATCGGAGCTGCGGGACGCAGTTCAATTAATGGAGATTGACGCGTTGGCCTGGACCAGCCGGACCAGCCCCTCTCCTATCAAGTGGGCGTCCCGGGAGCAATATTTGCGGAACTGTCCGCCAGGCGGCCAGCTCGTAGCTGTTATCGGTGAGCGGGTGTGCGGATATTTGGGTTTTGCCGCACCTACGGCGATGCCATGCCATCGCCATGTGTATGAAATTCATGTGGCGATTCATCCGGCTTACCGGCGGCTCGGAATTGGAAGCAGTCTAATGGCGGCAATGAAGGAGTTGGCTGCGGAAGAGGGCATCCGCAAGCTCTCCCTGCGCGTGCTCAGCACGAATCCTTGCGCTGTTGCCTTTTATGAAAGCTGCGGGTTTATGATGCAGGGCAGGCTGATTGCGGAATATTGCATTGAAGGGGAATATGTGGACGATATTTTAATGTGGTGCCCGGTTATCCCTCCAGCAAGTGATAGCAAATAGTCATCCCGTGCCGGAGGTCTATGTGAGGCAGCTGACGTTTAGATAGGCTTGTCCCTGGCGTTATCTGACTCGTCCGGGTCTCAGTTCAAGCGCATAGATATCTTCTTCCAGCGATGCCATTCGTTCATTCACAAGCTGGCGGGAGTCGCTTAGTGCCTGATTGTATACATAAGGGCCGATTTGCTTCAGAAAAAAATCCAGCATGCCGTCTGCGGCCAAATCGCCGATTTGTTCGCCCCGTTCCACCTCGAAATATTCCTGAATGAGCGATATCATTTGTTCGCGCTGCTCTCTAGGCAGCTTCAATGGGGTGATGGCCATATTTGATGACGTCCTTTCGTATGAATTGATGGCTTCATTTAGATGAAAACACGTCTATCGACGTACTTTTCAGGAAGCCTTGACCTCAATTAGCGGGGTTCCCTTGTGATATAAGGATGCGGAAGCTTCGAAGGTCTATACTTCCCTATATCTTAACAAAAGCGCCGGGCTGCGCCTATGCCATTGAACTATTGCGGAGTTATCGGTATATTTATAAGAAGAAAAATCGGATCAGAACGAGGTTTATCATATAAGGAAAGGTTGATATCCGTGGAGCATAACAGCAGCAACAGTACACCTCCTAACTTTATTAAGAACATTATTACCGAGGATCTGAAGAGCGGCAAAGTGAAGGAGATCGTCACGCGCTTTCCGCCGGAGCCAAACGGTTATTTGCATATCGGGCATGCCAAAGCGATCTGGATTAACTTTACGATCGCTGATGAATTCGGCGGCCGCACCCATCTGCGCTTTGACGATACAAACCCCGTCAAGGAGGACGTGGAGTACGTCAACTCGATCAAGGAAGACGTGAAATGGCTTGGCTTCGATTGGGAAGAGCTGCATTTTGCCTCGGATTATTTCGAAGAGATGTATGAGCGGGCGATCGTGCTGATCAAGAAAGGCAAAGCCTACGTTGACGATCAAAGCCCCGACGAGATCCGCGCGACCCGCGGAACGCTGACCGAGCCGGGTCAGAATAGCCCGTATCGCGACCGTTCCGTGGAGGAGAACCTTGGTCTGTTCGCCCGGATGCGTGCCGGGGAATTCAAGGACGGCGAGAAGGTGCTGCGCGCCAAAATTGACATGGCCTCGCCGAACATTAACCTGCGGGATCCGGTCATTTACCGCATTCTCCATGCTTCTCATCACAACACGGGAGACAAGTGGTGCATCTATCCGATGTATACCTACGCCCATCCGCTGGAGGATGCGATCGAGGGCATCACGCACTCGCTCTGCACGACAGAATTTGAAGATCAGCGTCCGTTCTATGATTGGGTCATCGAGGAGACGGAGATGCCAAGTGTTCCCCGCCAGTATGAATTTGGGCGCTTGAATCTGACCCAGACGGTAACGAGCAAGCGGAAGTTGAAGCTGCTGGTTGACGAAGGCATCGTGGACGGCTGGGACGACCCGAGAATGCCGACGATATCCGGCCTGCGCCGCCGCGGCGTAACGCCGGAAGCGATCAAGGCTTTCGTGTTCGAAGCGGGCATATCCAAGGCGTACGGGGAGATTGATCTGAAGATGCTGGATCATTTCATCCGTGAGGATTTGAAGCTGAAGGCGCCAAGAACGATGGCTGTCCTTGACCCGCTTAAAGTCGTGATCACGAACTACCCGGAAGGGCAAACCGAACTGCTCGAAGCTGAGAACAACAGCGAGAACCCGGAAATGGGCCATCGCCAAATCCCGTTCTCCCGGGAAATTTATATTGAGCGCGAGGACTTCATGGAGAACCCGCCAAGCAAGTATTTCCGCTTGTTCCCGGGCAATGAGGTGCGTTTGAAGCATGCTTATTTCATCAAATGCAATGACGTGATCAAGGATGAAGAAGGCAATGTAGTGGAAATCCACTGTACTTACGATCCGGAAACGAAGAGCGGCAGCGGATTTACCGGCCGCAAGGTGAAGGGTACGATCCATTGGGTCGAGGCATCGCAGGCGGTACCAGCCGAATTCAGACTATACGAGCCGTTGATCCGGGATGTTCAGGTGGAGGAAGGGGTTCAGCTCGACGATGAGGAAGGCGGCGAAGAGAAAACCTTCATGGACTACCTCAACCCGAACTCCTTGAAGGTCGTTCAAGGTTTTGTGGAGCCGGGCTTGAAGGATGTGAAGCCGCAGGATAAATTCCAGTTTTTCCGCCATGGCTACTTCAACGTCGATTCCAAATATTCGGCGCCGGGCCGTCCGGTCTTTAACCTGGTCGTATCTCTGAAGAGTTCCTTCCAGCTGCCGGATAAAAAATAAACAGGATTTGCTGCGTATCTGTGCATATGAATACCCCGCATTAAGCCTTGCTTAATGCGGGGTATTTTGCGTTGAGCAAGGCCGTGTGCTGCCATGTGTGATGCGATGGCGGCTGCAGTGTAGCTAAAGAAAGAGAGGGAAATGAGCTTTTGAAAGCTGTGGACCATGGGGAGAGTATGGTCGTGAAAGTGGTGGTGCAGTGGTGGGCAGTGTTGGTGATCGTGGTAGTGGCAGCGGTAATATGTGGTGGTAGCGACAGTGACAGTGACAGCTTCAGTGACAGTGACATAGCGGTGCTAGCGGGTGTGAGGGCAGCAATGCAAGGTGATGGCCGAAGTAGGGGGCAAAGTAAGCAGCAGTGTAATAGCAATGTAATAACAATGTAATAACAATGTAGTAGCAATGTAAGTAGCGTAGGAGGCAGAAAAAAGTTCCACGGGGAGCAACAAGTACCACGGGAGCAACAAGTAACATTGGGAAGTAGTACTAAAGGGGACAGTAGAAGTAACGGTTACTCACATACTTTGTAAAAATTAAAGGACCCTCTGTCCTCTATTCATGTAAAAATCGCCAAAAGTGACTGCGAACGGACCCTGGTTCCGTTAATCGGTACAAAGACCCTGAAATGTTGTAAATTGCGGGGGAATAGCTGATTCTGTGTCCGTTAGCCCGTCGAAAATAGCAAAAATGAGGAAATAGCGGATCTCATGTCCGTTGTGTATCTGCTGAATTCACTAGTTTCCGTGTTAATGCTCTCGTTATAAGAGATATTTTTATCAGAGCTCGAATATTTTCAAAATGTGTTTTTAAAAGCTGTAATTTTAGGAAATAGTATAACATAACAAAACATAATCTAAATTTGATTTCCAATAGGAGGATTTAACGTGAAAACATTAGATACGATTGCTCTTACACTGCTAATTATCGGCGGCATAAACTGGCTGCTGGTCGGGTTGTTCCAGTATGATTTGGTAGCCTCGATCTTCGGCGGGCAAGGCAGCGCAGCGGCCCGCATCATTTATGCGATTGTCGGCATCTCTGCTCTGTACTGCATCAAGTTTTTTGGCAGCACAGCCGTGGATAACAACAGAGCTACCCGTTAAACAGGAGCAGAACCTATCCGGGACAATAGGTTGACTGGATTTATTGTTTACGCAAAGAAGCTGCCCCCAATCATCAGCGATGATCCTTCGAGGGGCAGCTTGTTTTAATCCCGCCAAGCGTAATCAAGTGGCGATGCTTTACCAAGAGGCTCCAAACAACACCACCATTTAATCTAAACGCTGGATCGTTCGACGATTTTGAAGCCAAGCTCCTGGATGATCGTGCTGTCGGTCTGTTTGGTAATTTGCCTGTAGCTGATGCCGAAGGCCTCTGCGCCGATCTCGTTCAGCCGGTTATCGATCGTGGTGATGCCGAGCAGCTTGGAGATCGGCTGGTTATCGAGGCCGATGAAGGCAAGATCGTCGGGAATCCGCACGCCTTGATTCTGGGCGGCGATCATCAATCCGGCAGCTACCTGATCTCCGGTGATCAGGAGAGCGCTCGGCGGGTCGTCCATGGCCAAGATTTTTGTCAGCAGCCCGGCGCCATCCTCGAGATGTAAGCAGTTGTCAAAGATCCAGGTTTCACGGCTCTCGCCTCCGAGGGAAGCGAGCGTGTCCAGGTATGCCTTGTTGCGGGTGGAGCTGCTGGCACTATTCCTGCGGTTCACCGTGTAGCCGATCCGGCGGTGGCCTTTATTCCACAGGTAGATGATTGCTTTTTGGAAAGAGGCATAATGATCGAAATAAACGCAGGATAAGGAGCGGCCGCGCACTTCTTCACACAGTGTAATGGGGCCGTATTTGGCATATTTCTCGATTTGATTCAAGGAGAGCGAGCGCGAGACGATGATGAGTCCATCCACGATCTTATCCCTCAGCATGTGCAGCGCCCGCCGTTCCTCATGGGTACGGTAGCCTGTCTGGCACAGCATCAACTGGTAATTGACCTGCAGCGCCTGCTCTCCGATCCCTTCGACGACTCTGCCGAAGTAGGCATTATTGATTTGGGGCAGAACGACGCCGATCGTTTGCGTCGCTCCTTTGACCAGATGGACGGCATTCATGTTGCGTGAATATTGCAGACGTTCAACGGCCTCTTCGACGGCCTTGCGCTTATCCTCCCGGACATAGGGGTGATTGTTCAGGACCCGGGAAACCGTGCTGACAGAAACTCCGGCAGCCTCGGCGATCTGCTTAATGTTTGGCACCCGCATGTCCCTCCTTCCATCCAAAATTTTTAATGCGATCATCGTTGATCTGAAATGCATTTCATAGTTTAGAATAAAGAAGTACCATGGAAAACAACGCTTTTGCTGTTTGGCGTAACCAGTTGTAGCTGGGCGTGACGAGGCGGAGAGTTGTTTTCCTTTTTATATAACGTTCTACTGGAAGAAAAGCCCGATGCTCTTGCTCGAGCACCGGACACGACAGTTCATTTAAGGTTCTTCAGATAATGGGGTGGGTGAATATCCAGCCTTGTAGATGCGATACCACATCGCGGCAAAGCCTGCTGCGCCAAACATCGTAAACGTAACGCCAAACCGGTACATAATCACCGCTCCGAAGCTCTGGAACAGCCATCCGCCGAGGAAGCCGGCGAGTATGAAGGCTAGGCCGCTCAGCGCAAACGCATAAACCGCTTGCCCGGAGGAGCGGAGAGGACGGGGCAGCAGCAGGGCGGTCAGCCGGGTGCCCACATAGAAGAAGCCGCCGAACGTCACGGCATGCAGCACCTGGATAAAAATGATCTGCAGCGGCGTGGAAGCTACAGACATCAACTGCCACCGTAGCGCAAACAGAATGCTCACGATTGTGATACAAGCCATTAAATAGGTGATTCTGCGTTTAAGATAGCGGTGAAGCAGCGTGAATGTGCCCGCTTCAAATAGGGTGGACAGGAACACCGCGCCGCCAACCTCCAGTCTGGTACTGCCCAGATCATTCATGAATATCGGCATGAATATCGTATTAATGGCATTAGGGATGGAGACCAGGACTCCGAAAACAATGAAGGCGATAAAATATTTATTTTGCAGAACCCGGGTAATCTCATGTGTTCTTATCCAGGGCGTGTTAGTCGTCTTGCGAATGGACGGAAGCAGCAGCGACGAGCCGATCGCCAGCATCAGGGTCACACTGAACAGCAGCGAAATGCCGTTGTGCCCAACCTGATCGATGACCGCCCCTGAGCCCAAAGCGAGCAAGGTCCAGCCTAATGAGCCCCACAGCCGGTAAGTATTAAATTTTAAATCCGTCCCTTCGATATATCCAAGAATGAGACTGTTGCTCTGCGATAGCAAAGGGCTTTGAAAAAAATACAGCAGAATCATCGTAAAATAAAGCATAGTATAAGTGTCCACTTTGAACACCATATGACCGGCTATAAGCAGGCCCGTGAGCATGATCAGCAGGATGATGCGGATATTCTGGGTGCGATCGCTCAAATACCTCCAGAATGGATGGGCAATCAAGGAAACCAGAGGGGCAATTGCCATCAGGCTGCCGATCTCCAGCTTGTCCATGCCAACGTCCAGCAAATATAATTGGAAGAAGGCTGCAAAGATAACCATAGTCCCATAGATGAAAAAATTAAGCAGCCCCAAGGGCAGTAAAGAATCTGACGGATTCTCAGTATAATTCCGCAAACGCGCCATTCCCTTCTGTCCAAATCGATTTAACATCGATAGCTCACTAATATTAATGGTTACGTTCTCAATGTAACACAGGGACGAAAAAGGTTACAAACCATCTTTTTCCGTATTGACAGAAATATTACTAATTATAACCTTTCTTTAACATAAGGAGACAATCCGATGGAGTGGACTGGAATTATTTTAGCGGGCGGCAGGTCGAGCCGCATGGGAACGAATAAGGCGGTACTGCCGATAGATGGCCAGCCAGTCATTGAACGGCTGGCCTGTGAGCTGCAGAAGGCCACTGACGAGGTCGTTATCTCCTGCGGCCCATCCGCCCGTTATGCCGAATTAGGCCTTCCACTGCGGCAAGACATCTATTCCGGATGCGGGCCGCTGGCTGGGCTGCATGCCGGGCTTGCTGCATCAGCCCGTAAGTGGTGTCTTGTCGTAAGCTGTGACATGCCCTTTGCAAATGCAGCTTTGTTCCGTTATATGGCCGAGCTGGCTCAGATGCTGGAGGAGCAGAGGCGGGGACATGGGGAGCCCATGGAGGTTGTTATTCCCTATGTAGGCGGCCGAGCGCAGCCGCTGCTGGCAATGTATCGCCACAGTGTATTGCCTGAGCTAGAACGGGCGCTGGGGGAGGGGCTTCTTCGGGTAAATTACTGGATTTCCGGCCTTCCGGCCAAATATATTAGCGGAGAGGAGCTGAGCCAGGCCTCTGGGCTGCCCGCAGAGCTCGTTGTATTCAATATGAATCGGCCGGAGGATTACAGGATCGCTCAGCTATATGCCGAACAGCAGAATTTGGGACAGAGGAATTGTTAACCGAAATGTAAAATATATCATATAAAGCGTTTTCATTAATGAGATATAATGAAGGTGAGCGATACATGACCCCCTTAATCATGTGTCGGTATATGCTGCTTGGATGATTTCCGAGTCAAGAAGGAAATCATCTTTTTTTCCAACAATGTCAGGCATGAACCTTAACCTACGGGCCTATACTTGTCTTATATTTCTTCGCAGGGAGATGACCAATATGACCATGTTGTTCAAAGAACCTGTTCAGGCAATGCCGGAGCACAACGATTGGTTGGAGCGCCGTGGCTGGGTATATGAGCTGCTGATGGACTTTCTGAGCCGTCCGCCGCGCATGTCCTTGATTGCCCAGTGGCGGCAGCGGGCAGAACTGACGCATCGAATTCCAAACAGCAGAGGCGGCAAGAGGCTGAAAAGTTATTTGGAGGGCATTCCTGAACGGCATTTTCGCAGCGCGTGCCATCAGGAGGCGGAGGAATATCGGCGGCTCTTCCTGGGAGATCAGTCTATGCTGATTCCGTGCGAAGGGATTTTCCGGGCTAAAAGGGATGGGGCAAATGCCGCTGCTTGCATTTCCCATATTCGGTCCATGTACGCCGATAGCGGCGTTGTGTTTAATAAACTAACCGGCGAGAGAGACGACCATATTGCCATGGAGCTGGAATTTATGGCGGTGCTGGCGGAAGGAATGCGCAGCAAGGCCGACTTGAGCCATATGCGCCACAGTTGCCTGGAGATGGCAGATACCCAGATTCGTTTCCTGGAAGTTCATTTGCTGAAATGGGCCCCGCGGCTGGCGGAGGAGCTGATCCGGACTACGAAAAGTCCGCTTTACAGCGGTTTGGCCGAGCTGCTGCGAGAATTCCTGGCCGATGATCTAGCGCAGCTTCGTCAATGGAGAGCACACATAAGCTAATACACGCAGAGCTATACAATAGGGACGATCCGTCAGGGCGGTTGCTTGATGCAAGCCGCCTGGCGAATCGTCTCTTTTTGTTAGTATGACCTCAATAATGGGGTATGGGGCGCTCCCGGACAAGGCATGCCTATGTTCTTTCGTTTACGCTATAATAGAAGCTGGCTTCAATATTGTATTAGGAAGAAAGTTGCGGATCATGTAAAATAGAATCACTGCAGCATACTGTGAAAAGGAGACAACCATGAGACGTGGATTGCAAGTTTTATTGATTGCCGCCATACTTTTCGCGTTTTATTATTTTGGATTTGGCGTCTTCGGGAAGTTCGGCGGTACTCTGGTCAGTATTTTTCAAACCTTGACGGTCATGACGATCGGCTTCGCGATATTCATGGAAAATCGCAACCCTTCGAGCACCGTGGCTTGGATTTTGGTACTTGGCCTGCTTCCGGTTGTCGGACTCCTATTTTATTTCCTGTTTGGCCAGAACTATTTCAAGCGCCGGAATTTCGATAAGAAGGCGGAGGAGGATCGGAGAAACTACGAGCGCATCGATAATAATGCTTACATGCTGCCTCGCGATTTATCGCAGTTTACCCCGGAAGAGCAGCGGCTGCTTCAGCTGTCCCAGCGTCTGGCCCGTACGCCGTTTTCCATGTATACCCGCACGAAGGTGCTGACGAACGGAGAGGAGACCTTCTCTTCGCTCCTGAAGGAGCTGAAGAAGGCTGAGCATCATATACATATGGAATATTATATTTACCGGGCGGATGACATTGGGCGCGAAATCCAGAAGACGCTGATTGAGAAGGCAAAAGCCGGGGTCGAGGTTCGGTTCATGTTCGATGCGGTGGGCAGTATCGGCCTGCCGAAATCGTTTATCCGCGAGCTGGAAGAAGCCGGAGTCAAGGTTGGTATATATGGACAAGTCCGCTTTTTGGCTCTATCCAGCCGGGTCAACTATCGCAACCACCGGAAGATTGTTGTCATCGACGGCACGACCGGCTTCATCGGCGGCTTGAACGTGGGGGACGAATACTTGAGCCGCAACAAGACGTACGGCTTTTGGCGGGACACGCATATGCTCGTCAAAGGGGAAGCGGTTCGCTCGCTGCAAATTATTTTTCTCCAGGACTGGAAATACGTTACCGGGGAAAAGATTATGTCGCTGCAGTACCTGTCTCCGGAGCTGGAGACCGGCTGCGTCGGCGCCGTGCAAATCGTGCCCAGCGGGCCCGATAATGAGAGCCGGACCCTGAAGAACATCTTCTTCTCGATGATGTCTTCAGCCAAGAAATCGATTTGGCTGGCTACGCCGTATTTTATCCCGGATGATGATATTTTTACGGCGCTCAAGATTGCCGGTCTATCCGGCCTGGACGTACGGATTCTATTTCCGGCCAAGCCGGACAAATGGCTGCCGTTTCTGGCCTCGCATTCTTATTTTCCCGAGCTGCTGGAGGCGGGAGTGAAGATTTTCGAATATGAGAAAGGCTTTCTCCATTCGAAGCTGCTGATTGTCGATGGGGAAATTGCTACTGTCGGCACGGCCAATATGGACATGCGCAGCTTTCATTTGAACTTTGAGGTGAATGCCCTGCTTGTGCAAACCGACAGCATTGGGCAAATGGTTAAAGATTTCGAGCGGGATTTATTGTTTACGAAGCAAATCGAGTACAAAGCGTTTATGGAGAAGAAGCTGTTCGTGCGGTTCATGGAATCGGCGGCCCGGCTGTTCTCGCCGCTGTTATAAGAGGCATTTGAATATACAAGAGCTGTGCAGAGACAACGATGACAAGGAGGAGCAGTATGGGAAATACGTCTGGACGCAAAAGTGAACACATCCGCATATGCCTGGAGGAGCAAGTCGGTGCCGAGGGTGTGCTGACGGGGTTTCAGAAGTATATCTTCCGCCATAATGCGCTTCCCGAGCTGAATTTCGATGAGATTAGCTTGAAAACATCCTTCCTGGGGGCTTCGCTCCGGACGCCATTCCTGATCAGCTCGATGACCGGGGGGAGTGAACTGGCTGGCGTGATCAATGAGCGGCTGGCGGAGGTCGCGGAGCATCGCGGCTGGGCTCTTGGCGTAGGCTCGGTCCGTGCGGCGGTCGAGCGCGAGGAACTGGCGGCTACGTTTGCCGTGCGCACCAAAGCACCAACGATTCCGGTTATTGCCAACCTGGGCGCGGTTCAGCTGAATTACGGCTTCGGCCCGGATGAATGCATGCGTGCGGTAGAAATCGCCGGAGCGGACATGCTCGTGCTGCATTTGAACGGGCTGCAGGAAATCTTCCAGCCGGAAGGCAATACGGCATTTCGCGGCGTGCTGGCCCGGATTGAGGAGCTGTGCAAAAAGCTGCCGATACCGGTCGGCGTGAAGGAAGTCGGCTGGGGGATCGATGGCGCGACTGCGAAGCGGCTTCATGAAGCAGGCGCTGCGTTCATCGATGTAGCTGGCGCTGGCGGTACGTCCTGGAGCCAGGTCGAGAAGTTCCGCAGCGCCGACCCCGTGCGGCGCCTCGCGGCGGAAGCATTCGCGGATTGGGGTATTCCCACCGCCGAATGCATCCGCGAAGTGCGGGCGTCTGTACCGCAAGCCGCCCTGATTGGCAGCGGGGGCCTGAACACCGGCGTGGATGCCGCCAAGGCGCTGGCGCTTGGCGCAAATCTGGCCGGGTTCGGCCGGGCGCTGCTGGAACCAGCGGTGCATTCGGCGCAGGCGCTCGACGCTCAGTTGGAGCGTGTCGAGCTGGAGCTGCGCACCGCCATGTTCGGTATCGGCGCCGGCAATATCGCGGCGCTGAAGGGCACGGCGCGGCTGGTACGCCGGGAATAGACAGATTTTTCATATAAATCCGATGAAATTACAGAGAATTATATTGCGTTTCTAGAAGTTCCCCCTTATATTTGAATCAGATGCTATTTTGCCGGTATGACACCAAGAGATTGCTTGGAACGCCAAATAGCGCCTGGCCAGTTCAATGTTAAGGGGGAATTTTAGGATGAAACCATCCATTTGGAAGTGGAGCACCCGGACGGTCGTTACGATTGGAATCGGTGCTGCTCTCTACGGGGCAACGAGCTGGATCGGCATTCCGATCGGCACAGATACGCAGCTGCGGCCTTCGATCGCTCTCCTGGCGATTTTCGGTGCGCTGTTCGGTCCGGTCGTCGGCTTCATTGCCGGCTTTCTCGGACATGTTATCAACGATTTTATTACCAATGGAACCGTCTGGTGGGGCTGGGCTCTCGGCTCGGGGATTGCCGCGGCCTTCATGGGGCTGATCTATCTGGCCAAAGGCTTCAATCCGCAGGACGGGGAGATCAGGAAGACGCACATCGTGCAGTTTATTGTGTATGGCGTTATCGGTATTTTTGCGGCTCTGGCCTTCTCGTACTTGTTCGATATTTTTGTCATGGGCGAGCCTGGCGGTAAGGTTATCGTCCAAGCAGTTGCGGCCGGACTTGCCAATACAGCCGTCTTCTTCATTCTCGGCGTTCCGGCCGTATGGGCTTATGCGAAGCGCAACCGGAATGACGCGAACCTCACCATAGACGCAGACAGTTAGGAGTTTATGTAGTTATGCAGCCTGTGATTTCTTTTCGTAATTTTAGCTTTCGTTATAAAAAGCAGTCCAAGCCGACGTTAAATGATATCAATCTCGACATTTATCCTGGCGAGAAAATATGGATTGCCGGGCCAAGCGGCTCGGGCAAATCGACATTAGCCCATTGCATCAATGGGCTAATTCCCTTTTCCTACCGGGGCGAGATTTCGGGAGAGCTCCTGCTGAACGGGCAGCCTGCCGTTTCGTTAGGGATATTCGAGCGCAGCCGTGCGGTCGGAACGATTCTGCAAAATCCGGATGCCCAGTTCGTGGGGCAGACGGTTGGGGAAGATGTTGCTTTTCAAATGGAGAATGAGAACGTACCTCAGTCCGAGATGAAAGCCAAGGTGGTCTCCTCGCTTGATCTGGTCGGCATGCTGGCCTTCGAGGCGCAGGGGCCGCATGACCTGTCGGGCGGACAGAAGCAAAGCGTGTCGCTGGCTGGCGTGCTGACGACGCAGGCGGACATTCTGCTATTCGATGAACCGCTCGCCAATCTTGATCCGGTGAGCGGCATGCGGGCGATGGCATTGATCGATGATATCCACCGGCACAGCGGCAAGACGGTGGTGATCATTGAGCATCGGGTCGAGGATGTGCTGGAGCAGCCGGTGGATCGGATCGTCGTCATGGATGGCGGGCAAATCGTTGCCGCAGCTGTCCCGGAACGGATATTGGCGGACGGCGTACTTCCCCGTCATGGCCTTCGCCAGCCGCTTTATTTGGAGGCTTTGGCCCATGCTGGCATGCCCGCGGAGCGATGGAGCCATTTGGTTCAGCTTGAAGGGACAGCGGCCGCCAAGGGTAATCCAGCCAAGCTTGAGGCGCTTCGTGACGGCCTGGAGCAGTGGATCAGCTCTGCCCCTGTTAGGATGCGTTCTAATCAGGACAGAATCGATTCCGAGCCTCTGCTTGAAGTACGGCATGTATCCTTTGCCTATTCGCAGGGCCGGGAGGTTATCCGGGACGTATCCTTCCATGTAGGGGAAGGAGAAACGGTAGCTTTGCTGGGCAATAACGGGGCGGGCAAATCGACGCTGTCCGGGCTGATCACGGGGCTCATGAAACCGCGCTCGGGAGCGGTATTATGGCGAGGCGAGGACATCGAAGGCTGGTCCATACGCCGCAGGGGCGAGCAGATCGGCTACGTCCTGCAAAATCCGCATCAAATGATTACCCAGCATATGATCCGGGATGAGGTGGGTCTGGGCCTGGCCGCCCGCGGCGTCGCTGCAGAGGAGCGGGAACGGCGGATCGATGAGGCGCTGCGCGTGTGCGGGCTATATCCATACCGCAACTGGCCTGTGTCGGCGCTGAGTTTTGGGCAGAAAAAACGGCTCTGCATCGCGTCCGTACTCGTACTCGATCCCGCGCTGATTATTCTGGACGAGCCAACGGCAGGTCAGGATTACCGGCACTACACCGAATTTATGGGCTTTATAGAACGATTGGCGGCCAGGGGGACGGCGTTTTTGTTCATTACGCATGACATGCATCTGGCTTTGGAATATGCCGACCGTGCGGTCGTCCTGGCAGGTGGCGAGGTCATTGCTGCGGGCAAGGTCGCGGAGGTGCTGTCTGACGCTGAGGTGACGGACAGGGCGCGGCTGCGGGAGGACAGCTTGTCCCGGTTCGCCAGATTATGCGGATTATCCTCGCCGTCCCGTCTTGTCGAGGCTTATCTTGCCATGAACAAGGGGGTGCAGCTCTCTGATGAGTAGAACAGGCAGCTTGTATATTGAAGGGGATTCGTTGTTTCACCGGATGGATGGAGCGGTGAAGCTGATTCTGCTGCTGAGCTGGACGGTCGTTACGTTTCTGTTTCTGGATCTGCGCATATTTGCCGTCATGCTGACGGCAGGCATAGCCATGCTGCTGACGACGGGTATTCCGCTGAAGCGAATGTCGTTCCTTTTCTGGATATTGACGGTGTTTACGGTGCTGAACAGTGCCTTTATTCTGCTGCTTACGCCCCGTTTCGGAACAACGCTGACGGGCAGTCATACGCCGCGAATCCCTATCGGCTATAACACGATTAACCAGGAAACGCTGTTCTATGTGCTGACTTTATCGCTGAAATATATGACTTTACTGCCGATTACGCTGCTCTTCATATTTACGACGCATCCGAGCCGGTTTGCCGCAAGTCTCAACAAGCTGGGCGTACCGTACAAAATGGCGTATGCGGTGAGCATTGCTTTTCGCTATATTCCTGATTTGACGCAGGAGTTCCGGACGATCCTGAATGCGATGCAAATGCGCGGGCTGGGCATTTCGCGGGAGGACGGGAATTTGCGGAGACGGCTGAAAAACCTCTCGCTGGTCGTCGTTCCGCTGCTGCAATCGTCGCTCCAGCATATTGAATCTGTCTCGGATGCGATGGATCTGCGAGGGTTCGGCACGGGGCGCAGCCGTACCTGGTATATGGGCACGGTCATGTCGTTCACAGATAAACTGGCGGTTGTGCTGTGCGCGCTGCTGCTCGGGCTGGCGATATTTTTGAAGCTGCAGGTGTTCCCCGGTTTCTGGTATCCGTTCTAAGGCAACGTTGTGCAAAGCAGGATATTCCATACGGTTGTCCTTGAAATATGGCCGGGGTATATGTACTATGATTGAAGAAGACAAGTAGCTGAGCAATTACTATAATGAGGAGTTGTCATTCATATGGCTTTAAAAGCAGGGATCGTAGGTTTGCCGAACGTCGGAAAATCTACGCTGTTTAATGCAATAACGCAAGCAGGCGCAGAATCCGCGAACTATCCGTTCTGTACGATTGATCCTAACGTCGGA
The DNA here is from genome assembly GCF_030122845.1 of Paenibacillus woosongensis. Taxonomy (NCBI): domain Bacteria; kingdom Bacillati; phylum Bacillota; class Bacilli; order Caryophanales; family Paenibacillaceae; genus Paenibacillus; species Paenibacillus woosongensis. Next base: position 4,889,375 of record NZ_CP126084.1, on the reverse strand, counting down.
GTGGTCGAAGTACCGGACGAGCGTCTAGATAAATTAACCGAGCTGGTCGTGCCGAACCGTACGGTGCCGACTGCTTTTGAATTCGTCGATATCGCAGGTCTGGTGCGCGGCGCGAGCAAAGGCGAGGGACTCGGCAACAAGTTCTTGGCCCACATCCGCGAGGTTGATGCGATCGTGCATGTTGTGCGCTGCTTTGAGGACGAGAATATTACCCACGTGGACGGAAAAATCAATCCGATCAGCGACATTCAGACGATTAACCTCGAGCTCATTCTGGCCGACCTGGATAGCGTGGAGAAGCGGATCGAACGTTCCCGCAAGAACATGAAAGGCGGCAACAAGCAGTACGCACAGGAAGTCGAAGTGCTGGAGCGCGTGAAAGAAGCGCTGTACAACGACATGCCTGCCCGCAGCGTGGAGCTGTCCGATGACGAGAAGCTGATCGTCCGCGACCTGCATCTGCTGACGCTGAAGCCGGTGCTGTATGCGGCAAACGTGAGCGAGGATGGAGTAACGGATGCGGACAACAACCCGTTCGTGCAGCAGGTGAAGGAATTCGCCGCAGCGGAGAACGCTGAAGTTGTGCCGATCAGCGCCAAGGTCGAAGCGGAAATCGCCGAGCTGGAGGGCGAGGACAAAGCGATGTTCCTGGAGGAGCTGGGCCTGGAGGCGTCCGGACTGGATCGCCTGATTCAAGCCGCTTACCGCCTGCTCGGATTGTACACTTACTTTACGGCAGGGGTTCAGGAGGTGCGTGCCTGGACGATCCGCAAAGGAACGAAAGCGCCGGGTGCGGCTGGAGTTATTCACACGGACTTCGAGCGCGGGTTCATTCGCGCCGAGGTTGTCTCCTATGATGATCTGGTGGCTGCCGGCTCGATGAGCGCGGTCAAAGAGCGCGGACAGCTGCGCCTGGAAGGCAAGGAGTACGTCGTACAGGACGGAGACATTATGCACTTCCGTTTCAATGTGTAGATGCGGGTAACTGAATAATATAAAGAGAAAGCTTGCCGGGATCGGCAAGCTTTTTTTGCGCTGTTTGGCACGGTGTGGCTGTGTGTTGATTCGTGTAAAGTGCCGTCATATCAGAGCCTTAGTCATGTAAACCGGATTCTAACGGACTCTAGATTCGCTATTTTGCCAAAAGCTCGAAAAAACTAAAGCTAACGGACCCAGCAGCCCTTATTGTACAAGTTTCTAGGGAAAACACGATGTTTTGCACCCAATAGCGGAACCAGAGTCCGTTAGCCAATAGAATTCGCCCGAAATCGAGTAATAGCGGATCTCATGTCCGTTAGCGACAGATCCAACCAAATGGCCATATCAAATGCCTCAAATGCTCAAATGCTCAAATGCCTCATATGTCTCAACCAAAATGTGTGAAGTAGATGCGCTTAATCTCCTATGATTTTGTAGGCAGTGGCCTCATCGGTGACAAGCATCTTGATATAGCCGCCCGTTAAAGCGGCTTTGATGCTTTCGATCTTGTGCAGTCCGAAGGCTAGGCCTACCACGTTATCGACCCGCTTCAATTGCTCCAGTCCGATGCCGATGACCCTGTTGTTGATCGGATGATCGACAATTTCCCCGCTTCGGTTAATGAATCTTGAGTTGATGTCGGCTACGGTATCCAGGCCTTTCAACTCGCTTAGCACCGCTTCATTTAAATAGCCGTACCGTTCCATGGTGGACATGGAGTAGGGGTTGCCGATCCCCACGATTGCCAAGTCGATTTGTGCTCCCTCTTGAAGGACGGACGCTATATTCGGCAGCCTGACGATCTGTTCGTGCAGTTCTTCTGTCTCGACAATCGATGGTGCGTACAGCGATTCGCATTTTCCGCCAAGCCTCTTGGACAACTCGTAGGCGATTTGGTTCGAATGTACCTCGGTCCGTTCGTTGCCTGTTCCCCCGATTAGCGGAATGATTTTGACGTCGTCCTTCTTATCGAGCGGGAACTCTCTGACCATATGGTATAACGAATTTCCCCATGACACCCCGATCCGGTCCCCGTTCTTGATCAGCTTCTGCACGAATTGGGCAGCGGCTTTGCCTACCGCACTGGTAACGAGCTCCTTGTTCAAATCCCTCGTAGGTACAACGAGCACTTGCTGCAGCTGGTAAGCCATTTCCAGCTCCTTTTCCAGCTCGGTCGTTTGCTGAGGGTCATCATGCACGATGATTTCCACGACGCCGATCTCCCGTGCCTTCTGAATCATCTTGGAGATGATCGGGCGTGATATGCCGAATTTCTCGGCGATTTTCTCCTGGGTCCAGGATTCATAATAGTAGAGTTTACAAATTTTCGTCATCAATTTGATGTTGTCGTTCACGTGCAAAGCCACCTTTATCTTTGAAAAATCTTTCTCAAATACAGGACACCACATAGTATACACGATTATTTAGCGCAAAAAGGCGGGGCGGAATCGGCTGCGTCAAATTTAACATTCGGATGATGTAGTTTTAACGTAACAAAAACAATGCCGATTTACAATTGTATTGTGTTGGAACAAATGTAAAAGTTGAAACAAAAATAACACGCATAGGTGATTTCTGCATAAGAAGAGCTTGAGGTGAGTGGATGCAATGGATATCAAAATTTTAGGCTACTGGGGAGGTTATCCTTCGGCTGGCGGGGCAACGGCAGGGTATTTGATCGACACGGGAGAAGGCCAGATTCTGCTGGACTGCGGAAGCGGGGTAATGAGCCGCCTGGCGCAGCATACGAGCGTAGACAGGCTGGACGGGGTTATTTTATCCCACCTTCATTACGATCATATGGCGGATATCGGCATTCTGCAGTATGCGGCGGTAAACGCGATCCGCAACGGCAGAATGAAGCAGAAGCTGCTTCTGTTCGCACCGGACGAGCCTGCCAATATTTTAAATACGCTGCATGGAGACCATACAGAGATTCGGCGGATCGATCCGAACCGTGTAATCCGGCTTGCCGGGGCGGATATCGAGTTTGTATCCGTGTCTCATACCGTTCCATGCTATGCGGTAAAGGTGACTTATCGGGACAAGGTGCTGGTTTACTCCGGCGACACGTCCTACTGCGATGCCCTGGTGGAGCTCGCGAGGGGAGCGGATATTTTTCTCTGCGAGGCAACGATTTGTGAAGGAAGCGTACATACGACCGGGGCAGGCCATATGAACGCAAGCCAGGCGGGAATGATCGCCGACCAGGCGAACGTCAAGCGGCTCGTGCTGGTCCATTTGCCGGGGGACGGCGACTTGGAGTACATGCGCCAATCGGCCAGCGAGATCTTCAGCGGACCTGTTGAGCTTCCGGACACCTCGGTCCTATATAGCATTTAGGGGCAATACAACAACAACGGTACAATAGCCCGGCACACAAGCCAAATCATCAAACAAGGGAGGAGGAACAAACATTGCAGATGACATCGAGCAGGCAAGACCCGGGAATAGCCCGGGTGCAGGGAGTGTATCAGCTGCTGGCGCTGGATATGGACGGCACGCTGCTTAATTCTGACAAGATTATAACGCCAGACGTCCATGAGGCGATCAGAGTATATATGCGAAGAGGAGGACGAGTTACCATCGCCTCCGGCCGCTTTCCGGCTTCGGTCTGGCTGCATGCCAGGGCGGCGGAAATGAACGCGCCTTTAATCGCGCTGAATGGGGCCGTGATCTTGGATGAAGCGACCGGTGAACTGAAATCAGGGGCTCCGCTGCCGCCAGAGCATGTCCGGGAGCTGCTCCGGTTTGCGGACGAGCATGGCGCTTACATTCAGCTGTACGGCTATAACAAGCTCTATGTTCGCGAGCTTAACGAGACGAATGCCCGCTGGCCGCTGGCGAACGTCGTTGTTTCCCCGGGCAAGGAGCTGAATGAACAAAATTACGCAGAGCAGCTGGGCATGATCGAAGTGGTGGCGGTCGGTGATTTGCAGCGATTCGTGTCCGGTTCTTTCTTACCGGCCCCGCCGATTTATAAAGCGACGATTATCGGCCCGTCACCGGAACTGATCCGGGAATGGATGGGGCAGTTGGGGGGTGGGTCTGAGGTTAACTCGAAACCGCTGGCGTCACCTTATACAGCAAAACCATCGCAGGAATTGCCGCAGCCAGAGGAGGCGCAGCGAGCGGCTCTGTTGGCGAAACCGCAGGCCAAGCCGGCATTTACGTTAACCCGGACCGGCCGGCATCGCTTCGATGTGAATGCTTACGGAGTAAGCAAGCGCTCGGCACTAGAGTCGCTTTGCCGCGAGCTTCATATCGCCCCCTTAGAGGTAGCAGCAGTTGGCGATTACGACAATGATGCCGACATGCTGGCCTGGGCCGGACTCGGCGTAGCCATGGGGAATGCGGAGCCGCATATCAAGCGGCTGGCCAAGGCAGTCACAAGCAGCAACGAGGAAGACGGAGTAGCGAGAGTCATTCACAATTTTCTACTTTAGGATAAGGGGAGAAACCTACGATGTACATAAACCAAGAGAGAGTGTTTACATTTAAAAAGACTTCGGTCATCGCCGTCATGGCGGCAGCGATGATGATATTCAGCGCCTGTGGTTCGCTGGCCAAGCCGGCTGCTAACGGGAACGCAGGCACCCCTGCAGCAGGATCAGAGCAGTCCCAGTCTGGAGGAGCAGCGCCTGCTGCGATCGCGGGACAGCTCACATTCTATACATCCCAGCCGGAAGAGGATGCCGCGCAGCTGGTTCAAGCGTTCAACAATAAATATCCGGACGTCAAAGTGGAGACCTTCCGTTCGGGAACGGAGGAGGTTACTGCCAAAATTCAGGCGGAGAAGCAGGCGGGCAGCGTGCAGGCCGACGTATTGCTGCTAGCGGATGCCGTTACCTTTGAAGGATTGAAGCAGGAAGATTTGCTGTTGTCCTACAAGTCGCCAGAGGCGGAGCATATCGCTGATGAGCTCGTAGACCCAGACGGTATGTATACCGGAACGAAAGTCATCGCCACAATTCTAGCAGCCAATACCGATAAGGTGTCTACTCTGCCGACATCCTGGCAGGCGCTTGCCTCCGCGGACAGCAAGGATGCCGCGATTATGCCGAGCCCGCTCTATTCCGGTGCCGCTGCCTATAACATCGGTGTATTTTCACGGACGGAAGGCTTTGGCTGGGATTACCTCCAGGTGCTGAAAGACAACAACATCTCGGTGATTAAAGGGAATGGAGCCGTATTAAAAGCGGTTGCCAGCGGGGAGAAATCTTACGGCATGGTCGTTGACTATATGGTCGTCCGCGAGAAAGCGAAGGGCTCCCCGATCGATTTGAGCTATCCGTCCGAAGGGGTACCGATCATTACGGAGCCGATTGCAATTATGAAGGGTACGGATAATCAGGAAGCCGCGCAAGCCTTTGTTGACTTCGTCCTGTCTGAGGAAGGTCAGAAGCTGTCTGTAGAGATTGGATATACACCGATTCGCAAAGGTGTCGCACCGCCGGAGGGCTTGAAGGGAATCGCGGATATTAAGATTCTTTCCGGTGATCTGAACACGCTGACCCAGGAGCGCGAAGCCGATAAGAAGAAATTTACGGAACTATTCGGTAACTAATAAAAGGTGGCATGCAGCTTATGACGGAAATCAATACTCCCGGCGCTGCCTCATCGAGCCGAAACATGGCCGCTGCTGCGGGAATCATCGCGACATTCTTCTTCTTCGTTTTGCCGATCGTTAAGCTTGTGCTGCTTAGCATACAGGGAGAGCAGGGCTTCTCCCTTAATTATTATGCGGAGCTGCTGCAGCAGGAACGTTTCTGGAGAACGATGAGGTATACCTTTGTGATCGTTACCGGTTCAACCTTGCTGTCCGTCATCCTGGGGATGACTGCGGCATGGCTGATGGCCTACACCGATTTATCGCATAAAAAATGGCTGCATCTCCTGATGCTTCTTTGCTTCGTGCTGCCCTCCTATGTTCTGACTTTATCTTGGTCGTCTTTTATGAGCCCGCAGGGGTGGATGGCTGTTCTGCTGCAGTGGTTCAGTCCGGGGGCCCAGCCTTGGAGCATGTATAGCGTGGGCGGCATTATATTTGTCATGGGCATTCATCATTTTCCGCTTGTGTATTTATTTACGGTCAACGTGCTGAGAAAAATCCCCCGGGATTTGGAATGGGCTGCGAGCACGGGCGGTGCCGGGAGATGGAAGACCTTTGTCCGGATCACCATGCCTCTGGCTTTGCCTGGCGTCACGGCAGGCGGGCTGCTCGTCTTCCTCGCCTCCCTGGATAACTTCGGAATTCCCGCTTTTCTAGGGACGCCGGTCAACATCAGCGTATTAAGCACGCTGATTTATGAGGAGATTATAGGCTTTGGGCCGTCCGCTTTTGGGCGGGGGGCTTCCTTGTCCGTCATCCTCGGCTTGATCGCAGTACTAGGCACGCTGCTGCAGTGGCTGTCCGTCCGCAAAAGCAAGCAGGCGGATTCCCTGCGGCCCGACGAGGAGCCGCGCTATTCGCTCGGCAAGCACCGCTATTGGGTCAATCCGGTGTTGTGGGGCGGTCTTATGTTCATCACGATCATTCCGTTGTTTTCGATGATTAGCCTTTCGCTTAAAAAATCCTATGGAGGCAAAGGCGTCGGCAATTTGACCCTGGATAATTACCGCTACATTCTGCTGGACAATCCGTCCACCTGGAAGTCGATTCTGAACAGCCTGATGCTCTCCATGACAACCCTGATCGTCTGCCTGATCATCGGTACCTTGTTTGCCTATTTCCGGGTGCGCAGACCTTCGAAAATCAATCGTCTGGCGGAGCTGGCGATCTCTGTCCCTTATACGCTGCCGGGCATTGTCTTTGCCTTGTCCATGATTCTTGTATGGATGGAGCCAATCCCGGGCTGGAATCCGGGCATCTACGGGACAACAACGATTTTATTTATCGCCTATGTCTGCCGGTTCCTCATTCTGCAAATTCGGGCAGGGGTGACCGCGTTTGCGCAGGTCGACGCCTCCATGGAAGAAGCTGCGCGCATTTCAGGGGCCGGAGCCTGGCGGCGCTGGCGAAAAATCCTGCTGCCGCTGCTGCTGCCAGGGCTGCTTAGCGGAGCGCTGCTCGTCTTTCTGACGGCATTGACCGAATTAACGGTTTCGGCGCTGCTCTACTCTTCGGGTTCCCAGACGATCGGAGTAGCGATTTTCGGATTTGAACAGGCCGGAAACACCCTTTATTCCACGGCCTTATCGAGCCTCATCGTGTTCCTGATTTTTGCGGGCGCGGGATTGCTGGGACTTCTTCAGAAATTTACTTTCCGAAAAGGGGTGCAATCATGACGATTCAATTGAAACAGGTGAGTAAGACATTCGGGAGTTTTCAGGCTTTGCAATCCATCAACTTAAACATTGCGGACGGTGAATTCGTAGCGATTCTAGGTCCCTCGGGTTGTGGCAAAACGACTCTGCTGCGCATGCTCGCGGGCTTTGAACAACCGACCTCCGGGGAGATTACCATAGGCGGCAGCGTCGTAGCTTCCTCCCGATCCAGTCTTCCCCCGGAAAAAAGACGAATCGGCATGGTGTTCCAGAACTTTGCCCTCTGGCCGCATATGAATATTTATGAGCATGTCCGGTTTCCGATTCGGACGCATAAGGAGACGCCGCGGGCGATTCGCGAGCGGGAGGAGGAGCGGATTAACGAGGTACTCCAGCTTGTGGGTCTCGCGCATCTCGCCAAGCGGATGCCGCATGAGCTGTCCGGCGGTCAGAAGCAGCGGGTCGCCATTGCCCGGGCGATCGCACCTCAGCCGGCGCTGCTGCTGATGGACGAACCGCTGAGCAGTCTGGACGCGATGCTGCGGATGGACATGCGCCGGGAAATCCAGTCCGTGCATCGCGAGACGGGCTCTGCGATCGTTTATGTGACGCATGACCAGGGAGAGGCCTTGTCCATGGCTGACCGGATCGTCGTCATGAAGGACGGCCGAATCGAGCAGGTCGGCACGCCGCAGGAAATTTATTTGCGTCCGCAAACCGAATTTGTGGCCCGTTTCGTGTCCAAGGCAAATTTAATACAGGGAAGCTGGAGCGGCAACCGCTTTATGCCGCTCGGTGCCGACCCTTCGACGTTTTGGCCTGGAGACGCCGTTGCGGACTGCTTCAAATCACAGGGACTGTACCCGGTGCGGCCTGATCAATTCCGGCTTGAGCCGGCTCACACCGGTGGGCTGTACGGAGAAATCGTAAATGTCCAGTTTCAAGGGAAAGAGTTCAATTATGACGTCCGCGCAGCAGGCCAGCAATGGGAAGTGATCTCTCCCGCCGCCTTCAAGCTCCATGACCAGGTTACACTGCATATTCCCGGCGTAGCATCGAAGGCTTCCTTGGATGCTTCCTCTAGCACAGGCTCAAGTTCAACGCCGGACGCAGCTCCGCTCCAGGTTACATCAGGGTGGTGAGAACATGCCGGCCCTGAATGCACCGGTGGCAGGCCGCCGAGCCATTGTGTTTTTCGATATTGACGGCACGTTGCTGGACCATCGCAAGCGGCTGCCCGGTTCAGCGAAGGAAGCCATTCAAGCCCTGCAAGATCTTGGCCACGAGGTTGCGCTGGCGACGGGCCGCTCCCCGTTTATGCTGCAGCGGGTAGCTGAAGAGCTGGGAATCGATTCCTACATCGGGTTTAACGGCCAGTACGTCGTAATGAAGGGGGAGCGCATTTATACGAACCCGTTCCGGAAGGAAGAACTGGACGAATTGTCCCGGTTCGCCGAGGCAAACGGACATCCGCTGGTTTATTTAAATGCAGATTCCATGCGCAGCAGCATGACGCACCATCCCTATGTCGAAGAATGCATAACATCGCTGGAATACGCTCATCCTCCGTGTGATCCCGAATACTTCCGAGGGCGTTCCATTTATCAGACGATGCTATTCTGCGAGGAGCCGGAGGACCAGCAGTACCGGGAAAGGTTTGCAGGGCTCAGTTTTGTGCGCTGGCATCCCTTCTCGCTGGACGTCCTCCCGGGCGGAGGCTCGAAAGCGAGCGGCATCGCCCAGCTCATTCATAGACTGGGCTTCGAGCCGGAGGAAGCCTACGCGTTCGGCGACAACCTGAACGATCTGGAGATGCTGCAGTACGTGGGGCACGGCATTGCGATGGGGAATGCGCCAGACTGCGTCAAGCAAGCTGCAAAGTACGTGACGGCGGATGTAGACCGTCATGGAATCGCTCGCGGACTGCAAATGGTGGGACTGCTGCCGTGAGTACATAAGCGCGGACGGTTGCGGCGGGGTTAATTTGAAATCAGCGAAGTGATCGGCGGAGGGATTTTGGCAAATGCAGTGAATACAGCAAATGTGCAGCCAAAGCAGGGGCTGGATTGGTTGTGTAAGGAAAATGACGGTGCTGGGAAACGGAGGTCGACGGGAAGGCCTATTCAGAAGCCGGAAGTTGTGGTATAATAAACAGTCGTTTGCTCTTAATGTGCTGAACGTTGAGGGACGGCTATTTTCAGGAAACTTCCATGTAAAGAGAGGTGGCTTCCCTTGTTAGATCGACTTCAATCCCTGGCTGATCGTTATGAGAAACTGAGCGAATTGCTCTGCGATCCGGATGTAGCGAATGACACGAAGAAACTAAGGGATTATTCCAAGGAACAATCGGACTTGCAGCCTGCTTACGAGGCTTATACCGAATATAAGAAAGTCATCGAAGAGCTCGAGGCGGCGAAAGCTATGCAGGCCGAGAAGCTGGACGATGAAATGCGTGAAATGGTCAAGATGGAAATTGAGGAGCTGTCCGCCCGCCAGCAGGAGCTGGAGGAGCAGATTCGCATTCTTCTTTTGCCTAAAGACCCGAACGATGACAAGAACGTTATCGTGGAAATCCGCGGTGCGGCTGGCGGGGACGAAGCGGCTTTGTTTGCGGCCGACTTGTACCGCATGTATACGCGCTTTGCTGACAACCAAGGCTGGAAAGTGGATGTCATGGACGTCAACGAGAGCGATCTCGGCGGCTTCAAGGAAATTATTTTCATGATTAACGGCCGCGGCGCTTACAGCAAAATGAAATACGAGAGCGGTGCGCATCGCGTACAGCGTATCCCGGCGACGGAGTCGGGCGGACGGATTCATACTTCCACCTCCACGGTAGCGGTTATGCCGGAAGCCGAGGAAGTGGACGTCGAGATTCTCGACAAGGATATCCGCGTCGATACGTTCTGCTCCAGCGGTGCAGGCGGACAGTCCGTTAACACCACGAAGTCGGCCGTGCGGGTCACGCATATCCCGACGGGGATTGTGGCGACGTGTCAGGACGGCAAATCGCAGAACTCCAATAAGGAGAAGGCGCTGCAGGTGCTTCGGGCCCGGATTTCCGATATGATGCGCCAAGAGGAAGAGGCGAAATACGCCGGCGAGCGGAAGAGCAAAGTGGGTACAGGTGACCGCAGTGAGCGGATTCGTACGTATAACTTCCCGCAGAGCCGGGTAACCGACCATCGGATCGGTCTGACTGTTCATAAGCTGGATCAGGTGATGAACGGGGATATCGAAGAGTTTGTATCCGCGCTGACCCTGGCGGAGCAAGCTGAAATGATGGATAAAGGAGAATAACGCTTTGAACAGAGACGGCGTAAGCTATACCCTATCTGACAAGCACAATATTTCGGAAGCCCGCAGAGAGGCTTCTTCTTTTTTAGCGGCGGCGGGCGTGCAGGAGCCGGACTCCAACGCCGAGCTGCTGATCCGGCATGTGCTCGGCCTGGAGGGCGCCGCTTATTTGGCGGCGCTGCGCGATCCGTTCCCGCGCGAGAAGAAGGAAGCGTGGGAGGAAGTGATCCGCCGCAAAGCGGCGGGCGAGCCAGCGCAGTACATTATCGGGGAGCAGGAATTCTACGGCCTGACCTTTCAGGTCACGCCGGCTGTGCTGATTCCCCGCCCGGAGACGGAGCTGCTCGTGGAGGCGATCGTGCAGCAGGCCGATCGCCTGCCGGCCGGCGGCGCGCTGTATGCCGCCGACATCGGCACCGGCAGCGGCGCGATTGCCGCTGCCTTGAAGCACCTGCGCCCGAACTGGCGCGTGGCGGCGAGCGATATCTCGCCGGACGCGCTGGCGGTGGCGCAGGGCAATGTCCGGCGGCTCGGCCTGGATGTGGCGTTCAAGCAGGGGAACCTGCTTGAGCCGTTTGCGGGCGAGCCGCTGGACATCGTGGTGTCCAATCCGCCGTACATTCCGGCGGATGTGATCGCGGGCCTCCAGCCGGAGGTGCGCGACTACGAGCCGCGCACCGCACTTGACGGAGGCCCGGACGGTCTGGCGCCATACCGCGAGATGATGGCGCAGCTTGCGCTGCTTCCGCAGCCGCCCCGCCTGATCGGCTTTGAGCTGGGCCTGGGGCAGGCCGCCGATGTAGCCGAGATGCTGCGGGCTGCCGGGCATTGGCAGGAGATCGTGACCGTACCGGATTTGGCCGGAATTGACCGGCATGTCCTGGGCGTCGCGATCCACTGAATCGTAGTGACTATGCTATAGTTGATCTCGCGGCTCGCTGATCTGCGCCGGGAATGATAACGCCGAGCGAGCATCGTGGCGATGCCGAGCTGCGGGACTAAGTGAACGCCGCGGAATACCGAATGGATGACACTGGTGAACATGGCGGCAATACCGGGTGCGTGACACGGATGAGCATCGCAGCAATAGCGACTATCGCGCAACGGCTTCCCCGGACAGAGGCGGCAGGCAGTACAACCGCTCCCCGTCCGGGGATTTTTTGACTTGTGACGACGGCAAGGTACATCGTTTCAAGCCAGGCTGCCGGCAGACAAAGGCTTGGCGTCGGGGGATCTTTTCTGGGGCTGTCAGATAGACTTTAACCTGACTTTTACTTACAATAATGAAGTAGCGGTTATTGCACATTCATCGATAGGGGCAGGAGGACGGCAAATGCTTAACAAGCTTAAGAAAATTGACTTCACGATCGTATTTATTTTGCTCATCCTCATGGGGATCAGTATCGCAGTCCTTTATAGCGCAACCTCGGACACGAAGTACAGCGGGTATCACCTGCAAATGCTGAAATATTACATTTTGGGTTTTGTCGTGTTTTTTCTGGTGTCCTTGCTTGATTTCCGCCTTCTGATCAAAAATGCGATATATATTTATTTGTTTGGACTATGTCTGCTCGTCGTGGTCATGTTCATCGGGAACACATATCATAACGCGACGGGTTGGATGACGCTGCCGGGCGGAATCAGCTTTCAGCCGGCGGAATTTTTTAAGCTGATCCTCGTTATTTTTCTAGGATTCCTGCTTGTTCGCAAGCGGAAATCCGGACTATTGTTCTGGCGGGATGTCGTGCCGGTATGCTTGTTAACCTTCATCCCCTTTGTCGCGGTGATGGCTCAGAACGACTTGGGGAATGCGCTGAGTTATCTCGTGATTTTGGCGGGGATGCTCTGGATTGGAAATATCAAGTACACGCATGCATTGATTGCCTTGGCGATTTTTGGCGGATCCGTTCTGGGTGGAATTAGTGCTTACAAAATATATTATGAGCAGGTATATGCTTTCTTCGAAAATATCGGACGGGAGCACTGGATCGAACGGATTGACCCTTGGCTAATGCCGGAAATGGCCACGGACAAGGCGATCTATCATACGAAAAACGCCAAGCTGGCTATCGCCACCGGCGGAATGACGGGCGAAGGCTTCATGCAGGGCGCCAACGTTCAGGCTGATCTGGTGCCGCTCACGTATTCCGATTCGATCTTTGTCGTCATAGCCGAGGAATTCGGCTTTATTGGCTGTTCGGTATTGCTGCTGCTGTATTTTGTCCTGATTCATAGGCTGATTCTGATATCGCTGGATTGCCGGGACCGTTCCGGACCGCTGCTTATCGTCGGCATCGTGGCGATGCTGCTGTACCAGATTTTCGAGAACATCGGGATGTTCATCGGCCTGATGCCGCTGACGGGAATTACTTTGCCCTTTATCAGTTACGGGGGACGTCATTGATGATTAATATGGCCAGCATCGGGGTAGCGATGAGCATTATGATTCACGGCAAGGAGGCGGAGGAGGATCACCCCTTGACCACTTCACGGTACGCTTCGATCAGGCCGCAGTAATTTGCCGCCGGGCATAGAATTGGTAGAATTAGAGCTTAAATCTAGCAGATGGATAGGTTTACGTTTCTCTTAAACGGACATACTGATAGACATCAGTAGTTTCGTAGAGGGGAAGCGGCAATGAGACGGCAGTTCCGCAGTATGGCACTTATTTTTTGCAGCTTAATGATTTTGTTCATGTCTTGGGAAGGACAAAAAACGATGCCGCCGCTCTCGGCAGCTCCATACCGGAGGAATCAATCCGGCTGAGGATCCTTGCTAATTCGGATCGGCCGGGTGATCAGGCGGTCAAACGGCAGGTTCGCGATGCGATCGTTGAGCAGATGAATGGGTGGGTTCAGCAGCTGGAAGCTCCCGTCAGCCTTGCGGAGGCTCGGCGAGTCATACAGAGCAACCTGGATTTAGTAGAAGATACGGTAAAGCGGACGCTTGAAAAAGCGGCAAAACCTATGCTTACAAAGTGGAGCTGGGGGTTGTCCCCTTTCCGACGAAAATGTACGGCGGAGCCGTTTACCCGGCAGGGGATTATGAAGCGCTGCGCGTGACATTGGGGAAAGGCGAGGGCAAAAATTGGTGGTGCGTGCTGTTTCCGCCGCTTTGCTTCATCGACGCTGGCAGTGGGGAGGCGCTGGCGAAGGGCAGGAGCGAGGCGGAGGCTGATCTTCAAAATGCAGCCCCGGCATCGGGGGCGCAGTTGCGGCAGGCGCTGCTGATCTAGCTAACGCGCCAGGTTCGGGCGATATGGACGAAGCAGGGCAGACGCATGTGCCGGTGCAGCAGGAGAAGGCGGAGGTTCGTTTTTTCCTGTGGGATATGCTGTCGGGACTGTGGGATTGGATTATGGGCTTGTTTAAATAAGCGATTGATAATTTTGAAAAGAGGCGAAGGCTTGTCATGCCACGCGTATAACCGGCGGATGGGGTTATGGGGGCGGACAAGCTTTTTGCGCTGCGCGGGTTGGGTTATAATAATTACAACTATAGATGAAAGTTAGAGTGGATACGCCATGAACGATAAGGATCAGGTCAAGGAACCGATAAAGGAGATCGGCATAAAGAAGCCGCAAGGTGCAAATGCATCGGATGGAGAGCGGACGTGCTGGTGGGATGTCACAGGAACGGGCGGCGATAAGGCAATCGCGGAGGCGGCGGCGGTGCTGGCGGCCGGAGGAACGGTGGCCTTTCCGACCGAGACGGTGTACGGCCTCGGTGCGGACGCCCGGAGCACGGCAGCGGTGGAGTCGATTTTTGCCGCCAAAGGGCGGCCTTCCGACAACCCGCTGATCGTGCATATCGCCGACGTGAAGCAGCTGGACGGTCTCGTCACCGAGGTGAACGAGACGGCGCGCGCGCTCATGGAGGCTTATTGGCCGGGGCCGCTGACGCTGGTGCTTCCAGCGGCACCCGGCGCCATCTCGCCGCGCGTGACGGCGGGGCTGTCCACCGTGGCCGTGCGGATGCCGGCCCACGACATAGCGCTGCGGCTGATTGCCGCAGCAGGTTGTCCGGTGGCGGCGCCCAGCGCCAACCGGTCGGGGCGGCCGAGCCCCACGCTGGCACAGCATGTGGGCGAGGATCTGGCCGGCGTGATCGATGGCATCGTCGACGGCGGGCCCACGGGGGTGGGCGTGGAATCGACGGTGGTGGAGGCCGGCCCGGACGGCACGGTCACCGTGCTCCGCCCCGGCGGGATCACGGCCGAGCAGCTCGCCCGCATCGCCCCGGGCGGCGTGACCCTGGACCCCGCCCTGCGGGAGGCGGGCGGGGCCCAGGACATCCCGGCACCGAAGTCGCCGGGAATGAAGTACACGCACTATGCGCCGCGCGGCACGCTGCGCATCGTGCGTGGGGCCGCCGCCGAAGCCGTGGCGGCCCGGATCGCCGCCGAGCTCGAGGCGGCCGCGCTGCGCGGGGAAGTGACGGGCGTGCTCGCGTTCGACGAGCACCTCCCTTACTTCCGCGCCGACTGCGTGCTCTCGCTCGGCAGCGTCCATGCGCTGGAGACGGCTGCGCACCGTCTCTACGCGGCGCTCCGCCGCTTCGACGAGCGCGGCGTCACGTACATGCTGGCCGAGGCCTGTCCTGAGGACGGCCTCGGCGCCGCCGTCATGAACCGCCTGCTTAAAGCGGCGGGACATGACGTCATAGATGTATAAGGAATGCTGACGAAAGGCGGTGAAGCCGTATGATATCTGTCGGGCTTACCGGGTGGGGAGACCATGACGATCTGTATCCGCCCGGCACGCCGTCCAGGCAGAAGCTGGGATGGTACGCCCGTCATTTTCCCGTTGTGGAAGTCGACAGCTCGTTTTATGCCGTATTGGGCAGGGATACGTATTCCCGCTGGCTGGAGATGACGCCGCCTTCGTTTACTTTTATTCTCAAGGCCTATCAAGGCATGACCGGGCACGCCCGGGGAAAGGTCCCGTTCGAGGGGCCGGGAGTCATGTTCCAGGCTTATCTGGATTCGATCGCGCCGGTCGTGGAATCTGGACGTCTTCGTGCGGTGATGTTCCAGTTCCCGCCTTGGTTCGACTGCAATCCCGATCATGTCCGGCAGCTGCGGGCGGTCAGGAAATGGATGGGGCGGCTGCCGCTAGCGCTTGAGTTCAGGCACCAGAGCTGGTTTGCCGAGGGGATGCGCGAGCGGACGCTGGACTTTATGCGTGAGGAAGGCTGGATTCATATCGTCTGCGACGAGCCTCAAGTAGGCCTGGGCTCGGTGCCTACGGTGCTTGAGCCAACGGACGAGCGGCTGACGATCGTCCGGCTCCACGGCAGGAATGCCGCCGGCTGGACGCAAAGCGGTGCGCCCAATTGGAGGGAGATCCGTTATTTGTACCGCTATAATCGAGAGGAATTGACGGAATGGCGGGATAAGCTTCGCGTGTTGGAGTCGCGGGGGGCGAAGGAAATCTGCATGATTTTTAATAATAACTCCGGTGGTGATGCGGCTTCGAACGCCCGGGAGATGATGGAAATTCTCGGGATGGAGCCGGCGGAGCTGCCGCCTTCCCAGCTTGATTTATTTGGTGAGTAGCTGGGGATAGGCTGCAGGCACCGGCCAAAAGCTTGTCATGAGTCCTCCCATGTTCGCATATGGTTGTACAAAACCATCCTCGGACATGGGAGTGTGGCGTTATGGCTGTAGTATACGAGCGGCTGGGTGAATTGTTAACGATAGCTTTAATGGCCGCAGCTTTGGGAATGGACGCCTTTTCCCTGGGAATCGGTATAGGTATGCGCGGCGTAAGGAGCATGGAAATATTCCGGATCAGCTTGCTGGTTGCTTTGTTCCATTTTTTGATGCCGCTGCTGGGCGTCGTTGCCGGACAATATGTGGGGGAATTGCTGGGAGGGCTGTCCAAGTACGTATCCGGCAGCTTGCTTGTGCTCCTAGGGGGGCATATGATATGGAACTCGCTTTTTGGCGGCAATGAGCGGATCGTGAATTACCGTTCATTTTTTGGAATATTGCTGTTTTCGCTAAGCGTAAGCGTGGACTCCTTTTCCGTAGGTGTATCCCTGGGCATGTTCCATAGCGACCTGCTGCTGACGGTCATTGCTTTTGCCGTGTTCGGCGGGATCATGTCGATCCTGGGTCTGCTGCTCGGCCGGGGTGTAGGAAGCCGGCTGGGGGAATATGGGGAAGCTGCAGGCGGCGCCATTTTGCTTGCGTTTGGACTAATTTTCATCTTTTGATACAATGTCACATAAGATACAACCAGATATTAGCTGGAGGTGAACAGGCTTGCGAATATTGTTTGTATGCACCGGCAATACTTGCCGCAGTCCGATGGCGGAAGGAATATTCCGCAAGCTGGCGCGGGAGCGGGGAATCGATGCGGAGGTTGCTTCGGCGGGCGTGGCCGCGGTGGCGGGTCTGCCGATCTCCCGGCATGCCGAAGGCGTGCTGAAGGATTGGGGAGTCCATGACCAGATCACATCAACCCCGCTTCATGCCGAATTGATCGAGTGGGCCGATCTAATACTTACGCTGACTGCGGGGCATAAGCAGCAGGCGATAACCGCCTTCCCGGAGAAGGCGGATAAAATTTATACGTTGAAGGAATATGTCGAGGATGATGAGATTGTTCTGGCTGAGCAGGCCGAGCTTAGCCGGTTGATCGCTGATCTTGAACTGAGCCGCGCGCTGGGTCAAGCTTTGGATGAGGCTAAGGAGCAGCGGATTCGCGAGCTGCTGCAGCGGATGCCGCGGTACGACATTTCCGATCCATTCGGAGGCAGCCGTGAGGATTATGACCTTACGGCCCAAGAAATCAGTACCGCCCTGGAGAAGCTCATTGCGAAGCTCGAGAGAGAGCGTTTACGTTAATGAAAAGGCAAAAAGCGGGTTGCAATTGTGACGCGCATGTTTTATTCTTAAGTGGAATGGAAATGGATCCGATGTAACTGGCGACGATAGTGGATCAAACCACAATGGAGCATCGGAATATACGGCCGGTCGCCTGGGCAAAGAGCACGACGCATCTGCTGCGTCATGCTCTTTTTCGTCATTTCAGACAATTCGCTGCTCCGCCGCCGTCCCTATCCCTCATTATTATTAGGTATAATATAGGCAAGCTGTCTATGAAGGGTGGATACGATAATGGATAGAGAACGAACGGAGCAATCGCTTCGCGAGCAAGCGGCCGAGGTGCTGGAAGAACTGGTCTCCGCAGCTTCCCTCGGATCCGGGCATCTGGTCGTCATCGGAGCTAGTACAAGCGAGGTGGCGGGCCAGCGGATCGGTACGGCTGGCGCAGAGAATATAGCCGCTGAATTGTATGCCGGATTTGCTGAAGTACAGAGCAAGCATGGCTTTGAGCTAGCCTTTCAATGCTGCGAGCATTTGAACCGGGCACTGGTCATGGAGCGTTCTGTGCTGGAGCGGCTGGGTTTAACTGAAGTTGCGGCTGTGCCTGTGCCGAAGGCAGGCGGCTCCATGGCAGCTGCGGCATATCGCCAGCTGAAGCAGCCCTGCCTGGCAGAAAGCGTTCAGGCTCATGCCGGCCTGGATGTCGGCGAGACGCTGATCGGCATGCATCTAAAGCGCGTGGCTGTTCCTTATCGCCCAGCGCGGCGGTATATCGGGCAGGCCAGGGTGACCGCAGCCTGGACGCGGCCGAAATTGATCGGCGGGGAACGGGCGGTCTATCAGCTGCCGGAGGTGCAGGATTCGCATCTGTGCGATTGATGTTTGGAGTGTCTTCACAAATTTATTATTTTTAACATAAGGAGGATTTTGGACAATGGATCAATTGAAAAAACAAGACCCTGCAGTACTGGAAGCGATGAATCTGGAGCTTAAGCGCCAACGGAACAACATCGAACTGATTGCTTCCGAGAACATTGTCAGCGAAGCGGTGATCGAAGCGATGGGTTCCGTGCTGACGAACAAATACGCGGAAGGATATCCAGGCAAACGCTATTATGGCGGCTGCGAACACGTGGATATCGTAGAGGACATCGCCCGTGACCGCGCCAAGGAATTGTTTGGAGCAGAGCATGCCAACGTTCAGCCTCACTCCGGCGCCCAAGCGAACCTTGCGGTGTATCTGGCTGCGCTCAACCCTGGGGATACGGTTCTGGGCATGAACCTGGCCCATGGCGGACACTTGACGCACGGAAGCCCGGTTAATGCCTCTGGTCTGCTTTATAACTTTGTAGCTTACGGCGTACAGGAAGATACGTTCCTTATCGATTATGATGAAGTGCGCAAAGCGGCTTTCAAACACCGCCCTCGCCTGATCGTAGCTGGAGCCAGCGCTTATCCGCGCATTATTGACTTCGAGAAACTGGCTTCCATTGCCAATGATGTTGGCGCGCTCTTTATGGTAGACATGGCTCATATCGCGGGCCTGGTTGCTGCTGGTCTTCATCCGAATCCGGTTCCTCATGCGCATTTTGTGACAACAACGACGCACAAGACGCTTCGCGGTCCGCGCGGCGGCATGATCCTCTGCCGCAAGCCTTGGGCAGCGGCGATCGATAAAGCAGTATTCCCGGGAACACAAGGCGGTCCGCTCATGCATGTTATTGCTTCCAAAGCGGTTGCCTTGGGGGAAGCTCTGCAGCCATCGTTCAAGACTTATGCAGAGAACGTCGTCAAGAATGCGAAAGTATTGGCTGAAACGCTGGTTGGCGAAGGGCTCAATCTGGTGTCCGGCGGTACGGACAACCATCTGATGCTGATCGATACCCGCAACCTGAACATCACGGGCAAGGATGCGGAGCATGTGCTTGATTCAATCGGCATTACCGTGAACAAAAATGCTATTCCTTTTGATCCTACCAGCCCGTTCGTCACCAGCGGAATCCGCATCGGTACGCCTGCGGCTACCTCCCGCGGCATGGATGAAGCGGCGATGAAAACAATCGGACAAATTATTGCCAACGTTCTTAAAAATTCCAAGGACGAGTCTGTCTTGGAGCAGGCCCGCAAACAGGTTAGCGCGTTAACGGATCAATTCCCGCTGTACCCTGAGCTGCGTTACGAATAATTGAGGCTGAAGAAGCTGACGAGTGGCGTCCCGATACCTGAAGGTAAGGGGCGCCTTTTTTTATAGAATTAATGAGGGACTGCCTTCATAGAAATAAGCTGGTAAATTATTTTCATTAGGCCATTAGATGCAAGGCGGAAGTCAGGTTGATACAGTTCGTGGCAATCGGAAAAAGACAGTGATATAATAAACAGGATTTGTGCATCATTGGATGTAAAGGATCGTCAACTTGAGAAGACTCAGCTATAAACCGGAGGGACAAATATGGGAAAATTGGTGGTATGTGATCACCCTTTGATTCAACACAAACTGACTTTTATTCGAGACATGCAAACGAACACGAAGGATTTCCGTGAATTAGTGGATGAAGTGGCTACGCTGATGGCCTATGAAATTACGAGAGAAGTTCCGTTGGAATCCATAAAAGTACAGACGCCTGTCTGCGAAACCGAGGCGAAGGTGATTTCCGGCCGGATGCTCGGATTAATTCCGATTCTTCGCGCAGGCTTGGGCATGCTTGATGGCGTGCTGAAGCTGCTTCCTGCGGCCAAGGTAGGCCATGTGGGACTGTTCCGCGATCCGCAGACCCTGCAGCCTGTCGAATATTATGTGAAGCTGCCGACGGACGTTCAGGAGCGCGAGCTTATTGTGATCGACCCGATGCTGGCTACGGGCGGATCGGCGATCGCAGCGATCGATGTGCTGAAGAAGCGCGGCTGCACGCAAATTAAAATGATGAACCTGATTGCGGCGCCTGAAGGTGTACAAGCCGTTCAGGAAGCTCACCCGGATGTGGACATTTATGTTGCTGCGCTGGATGAGCGTCTGGATGAGCATGGCTACATCGTTCCGGGATTGGGAGACGCGGGCGACCGGCTCTACGGAACAAAGTAAAGTAAGCGATATTAATTAAGGAAAGGAATAATCATGTCTAAAATCAAGGTAATGACAATTTTTGGCGTCAGGCCTGAAGCGATCAAGATGGCCCCGTTAATTCTTGAGCTGCAGAAGCATCAGGACCATATCGAATCGATGGTTTGCGTTACGGCACAGCATCGCGAGATGCTGGACCAGGTGCTCGAGGTGTTCAAAATCGTTCCGGACTATGACCTGGATGTCATGAAGCCGAACCAGACCCTGAATGAAATCACGATACGGGTTCTGGGCGGCCTGGAGAGCGTTCTGCGTGAAGCGAAGCCGGATATCGTGCTTGTCCATGGGGATACCCTGACTACTTTTTTGGCCAGCTATGCGGCTTTTCTGCAGGGTATTAAAATCGGGCATGTCGAGGCAGGACTGCGCACTTGGAATAAATGGTCGCCATATCCCGAGGAGATGAACCGCCAATTAACGGGGGTTCTGGCGGATCTGCATTTTGCCCCGACCGAGTGGTCAGCCAACAATTTGCGCAAGGAAAATAAGCCGGAGTCAAGTATATATATCACAGGCAACACAATAACTGATGTGTTTCAATATACAGTACAGCCTAATTATTGGAACTCAGCGCTGGACTTCGCTGCCGGAAAACGGCTGATTCTGATGACGGCTCACCGCCGGGAATCGCAAGGCGAGCCGCATATGAACATTTTCCGTGCTGTAAAGCGCATTGCTGACGAGTTCGAGGATGTCGCCATCGTCTACCCGGTGCATCCTAGCCCTCCGGTTAGAGAGCCGGCACATGCCACATTGGGAGGCCATCCGCGCATCAAGCTGATCGAGCCTCTTGACGTTGTGGATTTCCACAACATTTATCCGCATACTCATCTGATCGTGACGGATTCCGGCGGCATGCAGGAGGAGGCTCCTTCCTTTGGCGTCCCAGTGCTTGTACTCCGCGATACGACGGAGCGCCCGGAGGGGATTGAGGCAGGAACGCTTGAACTTGTCGGTACGGATGAGGAGATGGTTTATGAACGGATCAAGGCGTTGTTGACGGATGGTTCGCTGTATGAATCTATGAGCCGTGCGGCAAATCCTTACGGAGATGGAAAGGCATCTGAAAGAATTGTCAATGCGATATATCACCATTTCGGTGTAATTGATCATCGTCCAGAGGATTTTCACAGAAAGTTCATAAATTCGAATGATCAATAATTGTGTTTTTGAACGAGATAGCATACAGTTATACTGTACGGTTTTGAATGCATTCGTTGACAAAAAGTAGACACATTCAGTAAAATAAGTTGGGATTGTCCGATATGAAAATTCCTGATAATAATGGTAATCCTTGGATTACTGTCGCTGCCATCGGTGGAGCGGGCTTTTTGCTGGCTATGTATATTGTGATCGGCTTTTTGGGTGCAAGATGGCTGGTGGAGCGGTTTGGTGGTCCGAATTATTGGGTTGCCATTGGAGCTATAATCGGCCTCTTGTCAGGAATCGTCAACATATTCGTACTTATCAAAAAGTTTTTGGGGGCGCAAAATGGATGATTTGGGTTCCATTGTTACAGCGGTATCCCGGTTAACGTTCCTGTTATTGTCCGCAGTTCTTTTTGGCTGGGCTTTTGCTCCGGAATATCGGCCGTTTTTAGCCGGGTTGTTTCTGGGATTAGCCGTCGGATTGCTGTATGTCCGGTATTTATCCATCAAGGTGCGGCAGCTGGTCGAGCTTGCAGTCAGCCAGGAGCAGCGTAAATTCAATTTTGGTTTCATTACTAGAATTTGTCTGGTATTCATTACAGTCATGGTTGCGGCAAAGTTCGAGCAGATATCGCTGATATCCGCCATTATCGGACTGTTTGTGCCGCAGCTACTGACCATCCCGGCGAGCATTGTGATCGGGCTCCGAAACAAATCTTAACAGCTTAATCGGGAAAGGGGTGAACATTAACACATGCATTCAGCACCGGTGATTAATCTTGGGGGATTCAACCTCGATCTTTCGGCAATTTTCATGCTGCTGGTCAGTTCGCTAATTGTGTTTGTTTTATGCAGGCTGGCTGTTAGCAATCTTTCCGTCGAAAACCCTTCCAAAATGCAAAATTTTATGGAATGGGTTGTCGAATTTGTCCAGGGGATTGTCGGAAGCGCGATGGATTTGAAGAAGGGTAAGCCTTACATATCCCTGGGACTTACGCTCATTCTGTTCATTTTCGTATCCAACCTGCTTGGATTGCCTTTCAGTATTATTACAGAGACTCACAAAGAAGAGACCTTCCTGGGCTTCATTATTGAAGCGACAAGAGGTCTTAGCGATGGGAACCATGTCGAGCTGCTTTGGTGGAAATCGCCTACGGCGGACGTATCGGTGACGGCCGGGCTTGCGATTATCGTATTCATTCTGATGAACTACCTTGGTCTTAAGTTAAACCGCAAACATTATCTGAAGCATTACATCGAGCCGTATCCGTTCTTCTTGCCGCTCAATATCATTGAGAACCTGGCAAAACCGGTCGCTCTTGCGATTCGTTTGTTCGCAAACATTTTTGCGGGCGAGGTTCTGATCACGGTCATTCTGAAGATGGGATTCTTAGGTATTCCATTCCTGGCCGTATGGCAAGGTTTCAGTATATTTGTCGGCGCGCTTCAAGCCTTCATATTTACGATCCTTACGATGGTATACATTGCACAGACAACGATTCACGAAGAAGATCATTAATAAACTCGGAAGGCACGAGCCGTATCCGGCTCGACCCGGAAGAGATCTATTATATTAAAAAATTCACAATGAGAATAGTTTAAGGAGGATATTTACAATGGAATTTTTGGCAGCAGCTATTGCAGTTGGTTTGGGCGCACTTGGCGCAGGTCTTGGTAACGGTATGATCGTTAGTAGAACGGTGGAATCCATCGCTCGTCAGCCAGAGGCACGCGGTCCGCTTCAAACAACGATGTTCATCGGTGTTGGTATCGTCGAGGTTGTACCTCTCGCGGCTACAGTTATTGCATTCTTGATCATGTTCTCTTAATAATAGTTTCGGTTTGGCGGGGAGGGCCTATGCCATCCGCGCCTTCGTTTTAAGAGCATAGAATTCAGAAACTATTATTAACGGAAAGGAGTGACTTCGGTGACTGTCCTTTGGGAGAATATCGTCATTACCATAATTGCGTTTGTAATTCTGTACTGGTTGCTTAGCAAGTATGCTTTCAGCAAACTGTTTGCGGTAATGGAGCAGCGCCGCGAGTTGGTGCTCGGGCAACTGGAAGAAGCGAAGCAAACGAAAGAGCAGGCAAATGTATATGTCGAGGAGCAGAAGGCTGCTCTTAATCAGGCTCGTCAAGAAGCCTATGAAATCATCGAGCAAGCGAAGCAAAGCAGCAGTAAGCAAGCGCGTGATTTGCTGGAACAGGCGAAGCAGGACACTACTCGCATGAAGAACGAAGCAATCCGCGATATCGAGAACGAGAGAAACAAGGCCGTCGAATCCTTGCGCGGCGAGATTGGTACTTTCTCCGTCAACATTGCCTCTAAGCTGATCGAGCGTGAGGTCGAGAACAATCCGGAAGAACAAGAGAAGCTTGTTAACCAATATCTTAAAGAGGTAGGTAGCAAATCATGAGCCGTGAAGCTGTTGTAGCGGGCAGATACGCCAAAGCCCTGTACGAAATTGCTGCACAGGAAGGGCGTACGCTGGAAGTTGAACAGGAAATCAGAGCTCTCGTAAATGCTTTTAATGAAGATCAGGATATACAAAAATTTATTTCTACCCCGAATATCTCGGAAGCCGCTAAATGGGAAGTGCTTGAAGGAGCCCTTGAGGGCAAAATGTCGAAGTCTGTTGTCTCATTGGTGAAGCTGCTTGTAGAGCGGGGAAGAATCGGAATTTTGCCGGAATTGCTGGACCGCTACATCAAAATTACAGGCGAAGTACTTGGACTGGCTACCGCAACAGTCTATACGACTTACCCTTTGAATGAAGAGGAGAAGGCGGCAATCGCAGACGAATTTGGGGCTTTGGTCAACAAGAAAATTCGCGTTCTGAACGAGATTGACAAGGATCTGCTCGGCGGAATGAAAGTCAGAATCGGCGATACGCTGTATGATGGAAGTTTGGCCGGGAAGCTTGAACGGCTTGAGAAGTCTTTTCGAAGACAAGCACTGTAGATAGGGGTGAAAAACTTGAGTATCAGACCTGAAGAAATCAGTACGCTGATTAAAAGTCAGATCGAACAATATAAATCGGAAATTGAAGTGGCCGAAGTGGGCACCGTTATTCAAGTTGGTGATGGTATCGCTCGCGTCCACGGGCTTGAGAACGCCATGGCAAACGAACTACTCGAGTTTGAGAACGGCGTTTTTGGCCTTGCGCTGAACCTGGAAGAAAGCAACGTCGGGGTTGTTATTCTAGGCCCATACAACGATATTCGTGAAGGTAACCAAGTGAAACGCACCGGGCAGATCATGCAGGTACCCGTTGGGGATGCCCTGCTGGGCCGCGTCGTGAACCCGCTTGGCCAGCCGGTCGACGGAAAAGGACCTGTCGCAACGACAGAATTCCGTCCGGTTGAGAACAATGCACCGGGTGTTATCGACCGGAAATCGGTTCATGAGCCGATGCAAACCGGGATTAAGGCGATTGACTCGATGGTTCCAATCGGCCGCGGTCAGCGGGAGCTGATCATCGGTGACCGTCAAACAGGTAAAACCGCTATTGCGATCGATACGATCATTAACCAAAAGGGCAATGGCGTAAAATGCGTATACGTAGCTATCGGACAGAAGCAGTCGACTGTCGTTAACGTGGTTGAGACGCTTCGCCGTCATGGAGCGCTTGATTACACGATCGTTGTTACGGCATCCGCTTCGGAGCCGTCACCGCTTCTTTATATCGCTCCATATGCGGGCGTTGCAATGGCCGAGTACTTCATGTACAAAGGCGAGCACGTACTCATTATTTATGATGACTTGTCCAAGCAAGCGGCTGCTTATCGTGAGCTGTCTCTCTTGCTTCGCCGTCCTCCGGGCCGTGAGGCATATCCGGGCGACGTCTTCTATCTGCATTCCCGCCTGTTGGAGCGTGCAGCGAAGCTAAGCGATGAACTGGGCGGAGGTTCGATTACTGCACTTCCATTCATCGAGACTCAAGCTTCTGACGTATCGGCGTATATTCCAACGAACGTGATCTCCATTACGGATGGCCAGATTTTCCTGGAGTCCGACCTGTTCTACTCCGGTCAGCGTCCGGCGATCAACGTCGGTATTTCGGTATCCCGGGTAGGGGGATCCGCCCAAATCAAAGCGATGAAGAAGGTTGCTGGTACGCTTCGTCTTGATTTGGCGCAATACCGTGAGCTTCAGGCATTCTCCCAATTCGGTTCCGACCTCGACAAGTCGACGCAAGCACGTCTGACTCGTGGTTCCCGTATGATGGAAATCCTGAAACAGGGTGTAAACCAACCGCTTTCCGTAGAGAAGCAGGTTATCAGCTTGTATACGGCAGTCAAAGGATATCTTGATGATATTCCGCTTGGCGATGTGCGCCGTTTCGAAGCTGAGTTCCTCTCTTTTGTGGACAGTCAGCATGAAGAGGTTCTGCAGTCGATTCGCGACACGAAAGATTTGACCGCAGAAAACGAGGAAAAGCTGAAGGAAGTTATCGAGAAGTTCAAAAGAGGTTTTTCCGCATCTAACTAATACAGCTTCATGAATCGGCCGATCCTGCCGATTCATGATTACTTATAAGAATACTCGTTTTGGTTCCGCCAAAGCTTGATCGTGTTTCGCCTGAATCGGGACAATGTTCTGATCAGGTTTGCTAGCCCGATTAGCTTTGGCTAAGGGCCGAAATTTGAGAATATGTTACGTGAAGTTAAGCGTATGCTTTCGAAGTAACTTTGGCCTTTAGCCAAAGTTTGAGGGTGGTGAAATCATGGCAAAAGGGATTCGCGAGATAAAACGTCAAATTAAGAGTGTTCAGAACACCCGTCAGATTACGAAGGCGATGGAAATGGTCGCTTCGGCCAAGCTGAGAAGAGCGCAAGAGAAGGCCCAGTCCTCCCGTCCATATGCAGAGAAGCTGAAGGAAGTCGTGAGCAGCATCGCCTCCAGCACTGACGGAGTTACGCATCCGATGCTCGTGACTCGCCCCGTAAAACGGACGGCCTATATTGTCATTACGGCCGATGGCGGGCTCGTCGGCGGATACAATACGAACATTCTCCGTAAAGTGATGGATGAGATCAACCAGAAGCACCAATCCCAATCCGAATACGGTTTATTCGTTATCGGACGCAAAGGACGGGACTACTTCAATCGCCGGGGGCTTCCTGTGCTGAAGGATGTCGTCGAATTATCTGATTCGCCGAAATTCGCCGATATTAAGTCTTTGGCCTACGCGGCTGTACAGAGCTTTGAAGAGGAGCAATTTGACGAGGTCTATATTTGCTATAACAAATTTATAAATGCGATGAGCCAGTTGCCGACGGTAGATCGTTTGCTTCCATTCGACAGTGTCGAAACGAGCGGACCGACAGCGGAATACGAGTATGAGCCTTCTCCTGAAGCTGTACTTGAAGTTCTGCTTCCGAAGTATGCCGAAACACTGATTTTCGGTGCTCTTCTGGAAGGAAAGGCGAGTGAGCTTGGAGCGAAGATGACGGCAATGGGCAGCGCGACGAAGAACGCAACGAAAATGATCAACGAGCTGACCCTGACGTATAACCGTGCTCGTCAAGCGGCTATTACCCAGGAAATTACGGAAATTGTGGCGGGTGCCAACGCCCAAGGCTAGCATTTTCGTTTTCGATGATAGTTTGCGGATATGCAGGAACGCTAGACGGTACTGCATGGCTCACAGCTTGGATAGAAGCGGTGTTCCTAATACGAACGGCTCCCAGGCTGCTTAGCGCCGCAAAACTTTAAGGAGGGAAACAACAATAATGAACAAAGGACGCGTTGTTAGCGTAATGGGTCCGGTTGTTGACATTGAGTTTGGACGCGGACAACTCCCGGATATTTTCAACGCTATTAAAATTGTGAAACAGGGCGCACAGGATGAAGGCAGCGAATTGATCCTGGAAGCATCCAATCACTTGGGCGACAACCTCGTCCGCTGTATCGCCATGTCCTCGACGGATGGTCTTGTACGTGGAGTGGAAGCAGTAGACTTGGGCGCTCCAATTTCTGTTCCAGTAGGTGAAGTAACTCTGGGCCGCGTATTTAACGTGCTTGGAGAGACAATTGATAATAAGGGACAGGTAACTTCGGGGGATAGAAATCCGATCCACCGCGATCCGCCTTCATTTGAAGAGCTGTCGACACAATCGGAAATTCTGGAGACCGGTATTAAAGTTATCGATTTGCTTGCTCCATATGCCAAGGGTGGTAAGATCGGCCTGTTTGGCGGTGCTGGTGTTGGTAAAACCGTTACGATTCAAGAGCTTATCAACAACATCGCTCAAGAGCATGGTGGTATTTCCGTATTTGCCGGCGTAGGCGAGCGGACTCGTGAAGGTAATGACTTGTATCATGAAATGACCGATTCCGGCGTTATCAATAAAACGGCGATGGTATTCGGCCAAATGAACGAACCGCCAGGCGCGCGTCTTCGCGTAGCCTTGTCCGGACTTACGATGGCGGAATATTTCCGTGATCAAGAGGGGCGCGACGTACTTCTCTTTATCGACAACATTTTCCGCTTTACTCAAGCGGGTTCTGAGGTTTCCGCCCTCCTTGGGCGTATGCCTTCCGCGGTAGGTTACCAACCTACGCTTGCAACAGAGATGGGTCAGCTTCAAGAGCGGATTACTTCGACGAAGAAAGGTTCCGTTACTTCGATTCAAGCGATTTACGTGCCTGCGGATGACTATACGGATCCGGCTCCTGCGACGACATTTGCTCACTTGGATGCCACGACAAACCTTGAGCGTAAGATTTCCGAGAAAGGGATTTTCCCTGCGGTTGATCCGCTGGCTTCCAGCTCCCGGATTCTGACGCCTGAAATCGTCGGCGAGGAGCACTATAATGTAGCACAAGGCGTTAAACAACTTTTGGCTCGTTATAAGGAATTGCAGGATATCATCGCGATCCTTGGTATGGATGAGCTGTCTGAGGACGACAAGCTGATCGTATCCCGTGCACGGAAGATCGAACGCTTCTTGTCGCAGCCGTTCCACGTTGCCGAGCAGTTTACCGGAATCAAAGGTAAATACGTGCCGATTGCTGAAACGGTTCGCAGCTTCAAGGAAATCCTCGAAGGCAAGCATGATTCCCTTCCGGAAGCAGCTTTCCTCTTCGTGGGTACGATCGAAGAAGCTGTAGAAAAAGCAAAAACGTTGTAATACGCGCCGTGAACTCGGATGCTTCAGAAATGAACTGTCCCACGAACAGGAGGGATGACTAGTGAGCACCTTTTTATTGGAAATTGTTACGCCGGAACATGTGGTGTTCTCCGAACAGGTGAATAGCCTGACCGTCCGCGGTGTCGAGGGCGAGCTTGGTATTTTGCCGCATCACGTTCCGCTGGTAACACCGCTTCAGGTTGCTCCAATTGTGGCCAAAACCGGTGGAGATTCGACCACAATTGCGGTGCATGGCGGCTTTGTTGAAGTTCAGAAAGACAAAGTTATCATTCTCGCAGAAAGTGCCGAGCTTCCGGAGGAGATCGATGTCGATCGTGCGGTAGCTGCACGAGAGCGTGCTGAGCGCAGGTTGTCTGCGGGCAGCAATCAGGATCGAATTGATCACCGTCGTGCAGAATTGGCTCTGCAAAGGGCGATTACCCGGATTAATGTATCCGGCAACGCGAAGATCAAAAAGCATCATTAATTGTAAATTTTATAGCGAAACCGAACACTCTGGTGTTCGGTTTTTTCTTTTTAGGGTACCCGCAATCGGGCCTCTGCGATCAGCTATCTTCAACCATCTGCCCTGCAGGCTTTATTAAAAGAAGGTATAAATTAAGAAGAACTTGTAAAATGTAGTAATTAATAGTGGACAATAACTGTTTCCTTGGCACCTTTTTTGACCGACTTAAGATACAATCGGGTTTGGGACATTGGCCTAAATCTGAATAATTTTAATGAAAATTGTTCAGCAGAAAGTAAATGCTTTGCCGTGGACATAAGAACCTGGCAGTATAAAAAACACACTGAAACCTTGCTCTAAAGCCTATTTACTGGTTTACGCGTGAAAAATGTCCCAGAACATTACATGAGGTTTATGGCGGCTATTGCCGCAGAAAATACGAAAATGCGGTATGTTTGACATCAACGCATGAATTTGGATATAGTATCCACGGCTGCAAATTCGATGTAGCGGAAACGAATATTTTTTTGTAACATAGAATTATGTTGCTTTGAAGCAGAAAATGTCGATCATGAAGAATGAAACAGGCTCCTTGTGACCGCTATGAGGAAATAATTCTGAGTATGTTTTTGCGATTGCAGCAGGGTGAAAGAGCTTTTAAATAAATATACAATTGGAAGCGCTCTGAGCGAAAAGAAAGACTGGATTATTATCACTCAGGCAAGTATGATATATAGGGTCTATAAATTTTTTACATTATGCTTGCCGATATATATTTATAGTGTTTTAACCCTTTCTGGGGCGGTTGCATAAGTATAGAACAAGGCGGGAGGCGCGGATATGAATCCCATGGATTCAGTGCCGACTTCGGTTGGCATGAATGGCTTAACGGCCATTTTAATATCGCTGGCTTGTATTGTCCTGTCCTGGTGGGCGCTGCAAAATCTCAAGCTGGATTTATTCATCCGGCATACGAAGGGACCGCAAGGCAAGCTGCTTCATCTGCTTCTGGCCATCGTGCTGGGACGTTTTGTGGCAGCCTTCATATTGGAGTACTTGGGATACACGCAGATGCTTCGCTATATGTTTTAATTCCTAAGTCTTTGGTTATAAGTGTGTTAGACTATTCGGGTTAACAAGATTTTTGGGGGTCTTGGATCCTTAATGCGTAGTCATACGCAGAGTGAAGTTTGTCGAATAACATCAAAACATTGTGTCAACAATGGTGAATAAGGATTACGCCAAGGGGATCTAGTAAATGCTTGCGAATAAGACGAAATTCTTCATGATTCGTGTTATTCCTACAAGATTAGAGCCTTGTGCGCCTCAAGCTACCGATGATATGATGAAATTTAGGGAAATGAGCGGGATGCCTTTATTTTGCATCGAAAATAAGGGTGAAAATGAACGCGCGGAGGGAAACAAAGATGAGCAAATTTATCGTCCGCGGCGGCAATATTTTGTCCGGGAACGTTAAAGTTAGCGGAGCTAAAAATTCTGTGCTGCCGATCATCGCAGCATCGCTACTGGGGGAGGAAGGCGTAAGCGTAATTCGTGATGCCCCGCCGCTAGATGATGTGATGACCATTATCAAAGTTTTGGAATCGCTCGGAGCGACAGTTACATATGATCGTGAAGTAGTTACGGTCAATGCGCAAAAGATCGCGAATTGTGAAGCGCCGTACGAATGGGTACGGAAAATGCGGGCATCTTTTCTTGTTATGGGACCTTTGTTGACTCGCACGGGCTATACGCGAATTTCTCTTCCTGGAGGCTGCGCGATCGGTACGAGACCCATTGATCAGCATTTGAAAGGCTTTGAAGCGATGGGTGCCGAGATCAATCTAGGGCAGGGCTTTATCGAAGCCAAATCGAACGGACGCCTGCGCGGGGCGAAAATTTATCTGGACGTAGCCAGCGTTGGGGCAACGGAGAATATTATGATGGCGGCTACTCTGGCGGAAGGAACGACGGTTATCGAGAATGCGGCGAAGGAGCCGGAAATCGTGGATCTTGCCAACTACTTGAACGGAATGGGCGCGATCGTCCGCGGTGCAGGAACGGGCGTCATTCGCATCGAAGGCGTGGAGAAACTGCGCGGCGTAGAGCATACGGTAATTCCTGACCGCATCGAAGCAGGCACCTTTATGATTGCTGCCGCTACGACAGGCGGAAACGTGTTTGTCGAGGGCGCGATTGCGGATCATCTTGGTCCCGTCATTGCCAAACTTGAGGAAATGGGCGCGAAGGTTGAAGTACACGAGAATGGTGTGCGGGTTATAGCAGATAAGCCGCTTAGGGCTGTGGACGTCAAAACGCTGCCTTATCCGGGCTTCCCAACCGACATGCAGTCGCAAATGATGGCGCTATTGCTTGTGTCCGAAGGAACAAGCGTGGTGACGGAAACCGTGTTTGAAAATCGTTTCATGCACGTAGAGCAATTTGCGCTGATGAATGCAGAAATTAAAGTGGAAGGACGTACTTCCATCATCACAGGCGGTGCCAAGCTGAGCGGAGCCAAAGTATGCGCTACGGATTTGCGCGCCGGGGCCGCACTCATTATTGCCGGGCTCGTCGCTGATGGTACCACGGAAGTAAGCGGCACACATCATATTGACCGCGGCTATGTGAATTTGGCCGAGAAGCTTTCGGGCCTAGGGGCAGACATCTGGCGGATCACTGTTGACGAGAAAGAATCCGCTGCTCAAAGCGAACGGGTTCCTGTCCATAAGAAGGATGAGCTCCCGATGCTTAAAGTACAACCGACCTGGGCATGATTGCGAATTAATATCATAACCTATAGATGTGAAAAAGACTGTGTTTTTGAGCACGGTCTTTTTTTTTGTTGCGGCAAGAGAAAATGGCGGGAGTTGGGTTTCGCTGGACATGGTGTAACACCGTATGTGCTGGGTGCGGAGGTCGGTGTGAGATGGATTGGATTGATGTGCAACTGACTGGATTTGGTACGCAATTGACTGAATGGACCGTAGATCCGTTATTTGGCGAAAAAGCGGTAATAACTAATGCGTACGGACTGTGGTTCCGTTATTTGGCTAAATGACCTCCTATTATCGTAGAGAAAATTGCAAATAAGTGCATCTGGGTCCGATAAGTACTGTACTTCAGCTTCTAACTAGAAATAGCGCCCTCTCTGTCCGTTAGCAGGGGGAAATGGTGCTGAACCGGATTGAAAAGACATTGCATAAGATATTGAATAAGACATTGCATGTCGAGCACAGCTTGAAGGGGAACCATATATAAAATTATGCTGGCTGATCATCATATCAAACCTATTCATTTCTCATATATTCGGGCTGAAGACTTATCCTTTCCGGTTCTAGCAGGCTCGTGAAGATCATATCTATAAGTATAGCGAACAAAAAGTATAACGAATTCAATCGCTAGGGTCGCATATCCCCTTGGCAGAGGAAACCATGCGGCTGCAGCATGAATCGGGATGGAGGTTGCTTGCTTTGAGTACGGATTCTAATCAGGAACATTTGGTCATCAATCTATCGGCTCGTAAAAATAAAAGAGATCAAAGCTGTGCGTCGATCGGGGGCAGTCTGGAAAGCAGCTGGCGGAAAATAGCGGCCGCGGGGCAAGAAGAGCTGAGGAGCGCTACAAGCCGTGATGCAGCCGTGGCGGGACGGAAGGGTGCGAAGCTGGCATCGCTGGGAACGGAGCCCGCACTGCGTGTAAAAGACGGTGCGCATATAGCTGAAGCTGGGTTTGCCCTGGGACTTCGCAGAGGACCGGATAAATCGCATGTGGCATCAATATCGCACTATGAGGCAAACGATACGCACTACAATGTACAAAGTAGAATACAGTTCAGTACTGCAAGCGAAGGGGCTGGCAGGTTTGTAAAGAGTGCACAACACGGTGTGGCGGCTGTCAGCGGGCAGCGCAGTGCGGCGAACAGTGCTGCGGGAAGCAAAGCAGGCATCGCAGCGGAAGAGCTGAACGGGCGAACAGCACCGTCAAGTGGGGGCAGCTGGGCGCAGCTAAGGGCTGCGGGCAGTGCGCCAGGCCGCGGGGCGGGCGCTGCGCTGCCTGGCGCGCACCAGCCGCTCGGCGCAGCATCGCTGCCTGCGCCCGGCGGGAGCGCGCCAGCTCCGGTGCACGCCACGCCGCAGCCGCAGGCGCGCCGCGCAGCGCGCCCGGCAGCGCCGCGTGCGCTGCGCGCCGTCCGCGTGCGCGTCCCTGCGGGCACGCGCGCGTACCGTTCCTTCCGCCATAGCGGAAGGAACAGCGCCAAGCTCGGCGCTGCGCTGGCCTCGCTGGCCGCGGCGGCCGTGCTGCTGGCGGCCCTTGTTGGCAGCCGCAGCGGCCCCGGGCCCGCGGCAGCACCGCCGCCGAGCGCTGCCGGGCAGCCCGCCGCGGCCGAGCCAGCCAGCACGGCTGGATCCGGCCGTGCTGTGGCGGTGCCGCCCGCGGTCCGGCTCCCGGCTGCGCCAGCCGCCAGCGAGCTGCCCCCGGTCAGCGTCTACCTGACGAAGACCGGGGGATCGAGACGCTGCCGCTCGAGCAGTACGTGACCGGCGTGCTTGCAGCAGAAATGCCAGCGGACTTCGAACTCGAAGCGCTGAAGGCACAGGCGATCGCCGCTCGGACGTTTATCGTCCGCCGCCTGGCGGAAGGGGATCGCAGCGGAGTTCCCGTGCCAGGAGCGGACGTCGTTGATTCGGTCGATCATCAGGCCTATCTGTCCAGCAAAGAGCTGGACAAGTGGATCGAGCTCGGCAAGAGCGACCAGCTGGCCAAGCTGCGCCGGGCGGTAGAGCAAACGAAGGGGATCATCATGACCTACCAGGGCAAGCCGATTACCGCTACCTTCTTCTCTGCCAGCGGCGGGTATACCGAGAATTCAGAGGAATATTGGTCCCTAAAGCTGCCTTATCTGCGCAGCGTGCCCAGCCCGTGGGATAAAAGCGTCAATCCGTCTTTTAAAGAGACGTTAACCATTCCGCTGCACGAGTTGTTCAATAAGCTTGGACTTAAGGATTCTGCCCTGCCTGCCGCGGCTTCCCTAGCTGACCAAGCCGCGGCGCCGGCGCTTTTTCAAATTAAATCCTATACGGCAGGGCATAATGTCAAAACGATGCTCATCAGCGGACAGTCCTTCACTGGACGTGAGCTGCGGGAGAGGCTAGGCCTGCGCTCCGCCCAGTTTGCTATGACTCTGGACGGAGACGACGTCAAGATCACGACGTACGGCAACGGACACGGCGTCGGCATGAGTCAATGGGGAGCCCAGGGGATGGCGAAGCAGGGATACACGACAACGCAAATTCTCAAACACTATTACACCGGTATATCATTTGCGCAGGCATCTGAATGGTTGGAACACTAATTATTTTTGAAATATTACTATAATGGAAGTATAAAAGAGTCACCCTCGGTAACACTGGTTATTGAGGTGATACCAATGAATGAACAAAAACCAAAAAAACAACCCCATGAGGAATCTCCCAAAAATATAATGGGCGAGCCGGAAGCTCCGGTATCCGCATGGAAAAAAGTATTGTCCAAGAGATGGGTGTACCCGGCAGCATATGTGGCGGCAGCGGCAATTATACTAACCTTAGTGTGGGTCTATCAGGATGCAGGCCGCAAGCCTATGGAATCGACCCCCGCCAGCGTAACCGACACCGTCCAGCTCCCCGATGACGAATTGATGCGAGACAACGTTTCTGACAAAACGGATACTTCAAAAACAGCAAGCACGGAGGATTTGATCTGGCCTGTGGCCAACGTTTCCGAAGTGTCGATCGTAAAGCCTTTCTATGAGAAGGAAGGTTCAGCGGAGGATCATCAAGCGGCGATGGTCGAGTATAAGGATACCTTTACACCGAATACCGGCATCGATTTGGCTCGCGAGGATGACAAGCCATTTGAGGTCAAGGCCGCACTTGCCGGCAAAGTAACCCGAGTTGAAGAGCATCCTCTGCTCGGCTATGTTGTGGAAATTACCCATGCAAACAACCTGAAGACCGTATACGAAAGCCTGACTGACATTAAGGTAAAGCAGGGGGCAGAGGTGAAGCAGGGCGATGTCCTTGCTAATGCCGGCCGCAATGAAATGGAGAAGGATCTTGGCAACCACTTGCATTTCGCAGTATATGAAAACGGCGAATTGCTCAACCCGGTTAGTGTGCTTCCCAAAAATTAATTCCGGTTTGTTGAGTCTAGAGAAAAAGGCGGAGAGCTTCATAGCTCCCCGCTTTTTTTTGCTGCCGGATCCTCTTTTGTAAAATAAATGGCCTTGTCCGGGCTTGTCAGGCCTCCGAAACCGTGAATATATGGGCACGCCCCTCATATAATGTACCAAACTATCTCGAGTAGGGAGGCGGGAGCGTGCACGATTACATCAAAGAACGAACGATTAAAATAGGACGCTGCATCGTGGAGACTCGGCACACGGTTCGGACGATTGCCAAGGAATTCGGCGTATCCAAGAGTACGGTGCATAAAGATTTGACCGAGCGTCTTCCGGAAATCAATCCGGATTTGGCAGATCAGGTGAAGCACATTCTCGAATATCATAAGTCGATCCGCCATCTCCGTGGAGGAGAGGCGACCAAGATCAAGTATAAAAAGAAAGGGCAGACGAAACGCGAAGCCATCGGATCGGTAAAATAACCCGCTGAGGGCACTCGAAAGGCAATGTAGAGCGGCAGGATTATTATTGAACACATCCCCCAAAGTATGGTATTTTTAAATATGGCATGGAAAAGTGGATTTTTATCTACAAATCCCGAAATATAAAGGAATAATCGAAGTTTTTGTCGAATAATAACGGAGTAATGACAGGGAAACATTTACCATATACTGAACGCATCGTTTTCCATGATTTACAAAATACGCTTTGGGGGAGCATCGGAATAATGGGCAAGGATATCGGTATTGACTTAGGTACAGCAAATGTATTGATTCATGTGAAAGGAAAAGGGGTCGTTCTCGACGAACCGTCCGTCGTAGCGATAGAAAGCGACACGAAGCGGGTGCTTGCCGTCGGCGAGGATGCAAGACGCATGGTAGGGCGCACGCCGGGAAATATCGTTGCGATCCGTCCGCTAAGAGACGGCGTCATTGCTGATTTTGAAATTACGGAAACGATGCTGAAGCATTTTATTAACCGGGTTGGGGGCAAAAGTTGGTACAGCCACCCCCGTGTTCTTATTTGTGCGCCAACGAATATTACGTCTGTAGAGCAAAAGTCGATTCGTGAAGCTGCTGAGCATAGCGGCGCCAGAGATGTATTTCTGGAGGAAGAGCCAAAGGCGGCAGCCATCGGCGCCGGCATGGACATATATGAGCCGAGCGGTAACATGGTGGTCGATATCGGCGGAGGGACGACGGATGTGGCGGTGCTCTCGATGGGGGACATCGTCACGGCTTCGTCGATCAAAATCGCTGGGGATACTTTTGATACCGCCATTATTAAATATATTAAATCGAAGTACAAGCTGCTGATTGGAGAACGGACGGCAGAGGACATCAAAATTGCTATCGGTACGGTTCATCCGTCGGGAGCGCTGGCCGAGCTGGACATCCGCGGAAGGGATATGGTATCGGGTCTGCCGCTTACAGTCACGATCACCTCGAAGGAGGTGCAGGAGGCTTTGTCGGATCCTGTCGCATCAATCGTTGCTGCAGCAAAATCGGTATTGGAACGGACACCGCCAGAGCTGTCTGCGGATATTATCGATCGGGGTGTCATTCTGACTGGTGGAGGCGCTCTATTGAACGGATTGGACGAGCTGTTGTCCGAGGAGCTTCGTGTGCCGGTGCTCATCGCGGAAGATCCGATGCATTGCGTCGTCAAAGGCACAGGCATGATGCTTGATAATTTGGATAAAGTTATTAAGAAAAAATTCTGATTCGCCGATATATATATCTATGAGATAAGTCATTTGGGTTTCATAGGAGATCCAAGCAGACAAGCTAAACAAGTTTGGAGGTTGTCCCATGTTAAGAGGGCTCTACACCGCTGCTTCCGGTATGATTACGGAGCAAAGACGCCATGATACGGTGACGCAGAATATAGCAAATATCAATACACCGGGTTATAAGCAGATGAACAGCGTATCGCGTGCTTTTCCCGAAATGCTTGTTTCGCTCGTAGGCGACAGTACGCTGGGTACACGGCGGATCGGGAAGCTGAATACCGGGGTTTTTGTGGAGGAGAGTCTGCCATCTTATATGCAGGGCGACTTGACGGAGACGGGGAAGAACTCGGACTTCGCCCTCATTTCTAATATAAATTTGGATAACCCTGCAACAGGGGAGCCTATTCCTTTTGACGCCTCGGGGAAATATGTGACTGAGGACGGCGAGATCATTTATCGCCCGGCGGCATTTTTTTCCGTCATGGACACAGGCGGCAATGTTCGTTATACTCGTGACGGAAGTTTTTATGTTGATCCTGACGGCGCGCTGCGCACTATGCAAGGTTACCAGGTGCTTGATTCAGAAGGAAATGCGATTGTTCTCGGCTACGATCAGCCGATCGATTCGCTGCAGATCGATCCTCAGGGCAACCTGCAAATCAATGGCGAGGCGATTGAAGTTCAGATGGGCATTTCGGTGGTTACCCGGCCGCAGGCGCTATTTCGCGATGGAAACGGCGTGTACCTCGTTCAAGACGAGGAGGCGGCGGGAATCCGTGCGCTTCAGGAAGACGACGCGGTACAGGTGCAGCAAGGCTACATAGAGGGCTCCAACGTCAACCTTGCCCAGTCGATGGTCGATATGATGGCAGCGCAGCGGGCGTATGAATCCAATCAGAAAATGATTCAATTTTACGATAAAAGTCTGGAAAAAGCGGTTAATGAAATCGGCCGTGTATAATAGGAGGGCCACATGAATAACTCAATGATCAGTGCCATGGTATCCATGAACGGAATTCAGCAGCGTCTCGACATGATTGCCGACAATATGGCTAACGTCAATACTGCCGGATATAAGAGGAAGGAAGCCGCTTTCCAAGATACGCTGAACAGTGTAATGCAGCAGTCTTCCGATTTCCAGCTCGGCGGACGTGCTACTCCGCTTGGCTTGAGTATGGGTTTTGGCTCCCGCATGTCGGAACTGTCGGTGAACTTTAAACAGGGTACCCTGAAGGAGACCGGCAAGATGACGGATCTGGCTATTGAGGGCAATGCGATGTTCCAGGTGCTGACCCGGGATGGAGAAATCGGATTCACCAGGGCGGGAAATTTCTCTGTCCAGCCTAACCCTGAGGACCAGGCTATGGGATATCTTGTCACAAGCCTCGGGCACCCGGTGCTGGATGAAGAAGGCGAGCTGATCGAGGTTCCTACCGGCTCGAAGCTGCACATTGACGGGGCGGGGAACATTATCGCCGTGGACGGAGAAGTTGAAACAGAGGTCGGCCGCATCGGACTAGTGACTCCGCTGCGTCCCGATGCGCTGATCCAGAAGGACAGCAGTCTATTTGTACTCCCCCCGGGAGTGCGGGAAGGCATAATTGCCGCTACTTCCGATCTTCCTGAGGAAGAGCAGGCGACGATTCGGCAGGGTGTCCTTGAGAACTCCAATGTCGATTTGGCAAATGAAATGGCTGAAATGCTAAAGGTGCAACGAGCTTATCAGCTTGCTGCACGCGCGCTAACTTCCAGTGATACGATGATGAATTTGGCCAATAACTTGCGCGGATAGGTGGAGAATTTCATGAGGCAAGACAAGAAACCGGTTAAGAAACGTTCCGGCTGGATCATACTCCTGCGGATCTTTCTCATCCTGCTGTTCCTTGGCCTGGCACTGTTTGGAGGAGCAGTTGTAGGTTATGTCGTACTCGGTAAGCAGGATTTCAGCGGTGTCCTGGAATGGAGTACATGGAGACATGTGTTTGACTTAGTATTTGCTCCTTAACAAGGTCTAAATCATGAGACAATTGCAAAAAATGACGAAAGGCTCCCGGAAATCGGGAGTTTTCTTTTTTAAAGCGGAAAATGTATAATGATGGGGGTGCTGTATGCCAGAAGAACAATCAAAAGGGCTTGATCACATTGTCGGCGTTATGCCTTGATGGATCAGCCCCTTATCTTAACCCTCGCTTCTGCAGAGGCGAAGGATAATTACAGTTTGGCCGTCCCCCGCCGTTTTTATACGGCAGGGCGAATGAAAAGAATAATGAAGGGAGCAGTACATATGTTAGATTCGAAGCAAATTCAAGCAATCATTCCGCACCGTCCCCCATTTCTGCTGGTGGATCGGATTATCGAAATGGAGGATGGCAAGCGGGCTGTCGGCATCAAGAACGTCACGGTGAACGAGCCGTTTTTCGCGGGACATTTTCCAGAGTATCCGGTCATGCCGGGCGTGCTTATTACGGAGGCGCTTGCTCAGGTTGGGGCGGCAGCGATTCTGAATGTGGGGAGCAACCGCGGCAAAATCGGTTTTCTTGCCGGGCTTGACGGTTTCCGTTTTCGCGGTCAGGTCGTTCCGGGCGACACCTTGCGTCTTGAGGTAGAAATTATCCGGCTTAAAGGCTCCATCGGCAAAGGCCGGGCCGTAGCTTCGGTTGAAGGCAAGGTCGTAGCGGAAGGCGAGATCATGTTTGCGCTCTCCTAAGCAAGGGATTTAGTACAATAGCGGCCAGAAAGCGGCCTGTATATTTTATAGAGATAAGTTTAAGGAGGAGTTTGTAACCATGGCTGAATTGAGTCATAGCGTTGAAGAGAAAGTGAAGAGCTGGCTGGATGATCCATCCATCGATGAAGCGACGAAAGAGGAGCTGAGAGCATTAGCTTCTAATCCTGCAGAACTGGAGGATCGCTTCTATCGGGATCTGGAATTCGGAACCGGCGGCCTGCGCGGCGTCATCGGAGCAGGAAGCAACCGAATGAACCGTTATACAGTCGGACGCGCTACGCAAGGGTTGGCCCAGTACTTGCTCAAGGTTCATGGGAATCAAGAAGGACGTCCGTCGGTCGTCATTGCACATGACAGCCGCCATTTCTCCCCGGAATTTGCGCTGGAAGCCGCATTGGTGCTAGCTGGCAACGGAATCGAAGCGAAGCTGTTCCCATCCCTTCGCCCAACGCCGCAGCTATCCTTCACGGTTCGCCATGTTGCTGCAACCGGAGGGATTGTGATCACGGCGAGCCACAATCCGCCCGAATATAACGGCTATAAAGTATACAATGCTAACGGCGGCCAGCTTGTTCCGCATGAGGCAGAGCAGGTCATCAATAATATCAAGGGGCTTACTTCCTTTGAGCAAGTACAGCGTCTCACAAAAGAAGAGGCCGAAGCTAAAGGGCTGCTCGTTTGGTTAGGCGAAGCGGAGGACGAGGCATTTTTCAATACGGTGGCTGGCGTGAGCCTGAATCCGGAGCTGCTGGCATCGGGCGCTGCCAAAGACGTTGTCGTCGTGTTTACGCCGCTTCACGGAACGGGGAACATCCCTGTACGGCGAGTTTTGGATAAATTGGGCTTTACACAGGTTCATATCGTCAAGGAGCAGGAGCAGCCTGACGCAGAGTTCTCAACTGTGAAATCGCCAAACCCGGAAGAGCGGGAAGCCTTCAAGCTGGCGATCGAACTGGGAGAGCAAGTGGGAGCCGACATCTTGATCGGCACAGATCCGGACGCGGACCGGATGGGCGCTGTGGTCAAAAACGCTGCTGGCGAGTATGAGGTTCTGACTGGCAATCAGTCCGGAGCAATTCTTGTTCATTATATTTTGAGCCAAATGAAGGAAGCCGGTAAGCTGCCAGGCAATGGCGCGATTGTCAAAACGATCGTTACCAGCGAATTCGGCGCGGAAATCGCCCGCTATTATGGAGCCGAGGTGTTTAATACACTGACCGGGTTTAAATATATCGGCGAGAAAATGGATCAATTCGAACAGTCCGGGGACCACACATATTTGTTTGGCTATGAGGAAAGCTACGGTTACCTGGCTGGAAATTATGCCCGCGACAAGGATGCGATCGTTGCCTCCACGCTTATTTGCGAAGCTGCAGCTTATTATAAGCAGCAAGGCAAATCGCTGGTCGATGTGCTGGAGGAATTGTACGCGAAATTCGGCTATTACCGCGAATCACTAGTGTCGCGGACGTTGAAGGGCAAAGATGGTTTGGCACAAATCGTTGCGTTGATGGAAAAGTTCCGGAGCGAGCCGCCGCAAGTCATCGGGGATATCCCGGTAACCAAGGTAGAGGACTTTTCCCTTGGCCTTTACGGGCTGCCGAAGGAAAATGTTTTGAAATTTTCACTTGAGGACGGTTCGTGGTTCTGTCTTCGTCCGTCCGGTACGGAACCGAAGATTAAATTTTATTTCGCGGTGCGGGGCACTTCTGGTGCGGATGCTGCGGCTCGGCTGGAGCGCATCCAGGAAGAAGTGCTGAAGCGCGTTGATGCCTAAATTTGAGGGTTGATGGCCACGGGTGTAGTGTTGCATGATATGTAGAGGCATGTATGCCTATGGCAATTTAAACTGGAGCATGTACGATTGTTTTGAAATTAATCGCGATCGCTTCGCGAGAACGGATTTGATTTTGTCCTATCCCGGAGAGATCCCGCCTATGCGGGATTCAACCCGGCAGGGGCGGGATTCATATTGAGGAGGTACCTTTGTGATCCAAGGTTGGCCGCGGTGGAACAATGCTTCCCGCAAATGGTTGTGGATATTAGTCGTAATTGGCATCGTTGCTTCTTTGCCGGTCATTTATCAGCGCATTCAGACGGAAGCGTCGGCGAAGAAGGTAGAGTTTGTATTTAATTATCGCGGATTGTTGGAGGTAGCGTCATATCAGGCCGACCCAGCCGCATTCATGAACGAGCAGCTTGATCGCTTGAAGAATGCCGGCGTTGGCTCGATGGCGATGTTCGAGACGACTTTGGATGAACTGTCCAAGGCGCGCCGGATCATGCTGTTTACGGCTGCGGATGTAGCTAAGATGAATCAGGGCGTAATCGCCGAGAATGGCAATTATACGTATATCGCATTTACGAACGAAGAGAATGACCGGCAGCTCAGACCTTTGATTGAGAAAGGGCTGCGCGATTTGGATATTGCAACATCTCCTTGGCAATATGGGGAGCAAGGCGGGTTGATCATTGGAGCGGGACCGGAAGACGCTGTCCTTAAGCCGCTTCTGAAAACGGACCCGATCGCTTTTGCAATGCTGCGGGACAAAGGCTTCAATATCGTACCGCGGCTTAGCGACAATGTCCCATTTAATGAAGAAGATGTGGATAAGCTGCTGTCTTTTTATAAGGATAACGGGGTAAAACGGATTATGCTCGACGGTGAAGGCGTCAAAGGTTACCGCGAGGATGAGGAATTGAACAGCGTCGAGACGATGGCAGCGCTGCTGAACAAGCATGAACTCGGCGTCGTCGTTATCGAAAATATGAAGGTGCAGCCTAAAGGCTTCCATAAAATCGCTTATTTGACTGGCTATAATGCCGTACGTCTGTTCTCGCTGTCCGATACCGATGTGAATTTGGACACGATGGTCGTTGCCGACAAGATTGCGCTTGCGACGAAGGACCGGAATATTCGCATGATTTACTTCAATGCCGCTCCAAGCAAAGACTTGCAGAAAGGTGCGGTAACGAATCCTCTCGACAATATCATTCATACGCTTCTTGAGCCGGGGGATGCGGCACAGCGTGTGAAAGATAACGGCTTTGAGTTAGGACAGGCGGGGGCTTTTCAAGTGGTGGATAGCTCCTGGCAGACATACTTGAAGGCCATCGTCATCGTAGGCGGCGTAGCTTTCGTGGCGCTTCTGGTGTCCATTTTCGCCCCATCGCTGACGCTGGGTTCATTCCTGCTCGGATTGGTCGGTTCGGCGGGATTATACGTCTTGAAGCCTACTTTGCTGGAACAGGCTCTCGCTTTATTCGTGGCCATCAGTGCGCCGACGGTTGCGATGATTCTGGCGATCCGCAAGGTCAGGGATCTGAGTCAGGCGATCCCGAACATGTCTGCGGGCCGCAGGCTGTCGCATTCTCTGGTGCTGTACTTCAAAACGGCGGTTCTGTCGTTGTCCGCAGTACCTTTTGTCATAGCCCTGCTCAATAACATTACCTACAGCTTGGTACTCAGCCAGTTCCGCGGGGTTAGTCTGCTTCATTTGGCTCCGGTCTTCTTGGTTGCTGTTTATATCATGTTGTATAA
This sequence comes from Paenibacillus woosongensis, assembly GCF_030122845.1. Lineage (NCBI taxonomy): Bacteria > Bacillati > Bacillota > Bacilli > Caryophanales > Paenibacillaceae > Paenibacillus > Paenibacillus woosongensis. Next base: position 4,845,963 of record NZ_CP126084.1, on the reverse strand, counting down.
GGGTACTAGCTTGGTGCAGGAATTGCGGGCATGGATGCGCATGCCAATCACTCTCGTGATGGTTGTAGGAGCTGTCGTGCTGGGTGCGGCCGCGTTCTATTATTTGTCTCGCACAGGGAATGCAGGTACTCCGCTTCCGGGAGAAGCGGCATTCCGGTCAATGCTGGAGAATACATTTGGCGTTAGGCCGCGAAATAAAGAGTTTTTATTCGCGCATCCATTATTTATTGTAGGTATCTTTGCGGCACTGCGTTACCGCTGGGCTCTGTACGCGATGATTGTTGCGGTCATCGGTCAGCTGTCGATGGTCGATACCTTTGCTCATATTCATACGCCAGCCGTGCTTTCGCTTATTCGCGGGTTGCTGGGATTAGGTCTAGGCTTGATCTTTGGACTGTTGGCCTTGCTGGTATGGTATATCCTTGAAAGGTGCTGGGAGAAATGGTCGCCACGTCTTCTCAAACCATAGTTATTTCTGGTTACTACGGTTTTCGGAATATCGGGGACGAAGCCGTGCTGCAATCGATTCTGAACGCTCTTCGGGAAGAGAGCGAGGCGGCAGGGCTTAGGATCGAACCTGTCGTCTTGTCGATCGATCCGGAATGGACGGCGCGGACCTACGGAGTCAAGGCCGTACACCGGATGAAATTTAGTGAAGTAAGGGACGCTATCAAGAATAGCAGCGGCCTTATTAGCGGCGGGGGCAGCCTGCTGCAGGATGCGACAGGGGTAAAGTCGATCCCCTATTATTTGGGTGTCGTCAAGCTGGCGCAGTGGCTGCGGAAGCCGACCTTCATCTATGCTCAAGGGATCGGGCCGGTAAATCGGAGAATGTTCCGCCCTTTGATTGCCTCGGTATTTCGCCGCTGTGAGTACGTCTCTGTCCGCGATGTCGAATCATCGGCATTGCTGCGCGATATTGGCATTCCCAAGAACATGATCGAAGTCGTTCCCGATCCGGTCATGGGGTTATCTCTGCCTGAAGCAAATTCAAGGGAAGACATTGCAGTATCGGACTTCGGTAGGGCAGCGGGAAGCGAAGAAGGAGGAGCCGCCTCCGGCAAGCGAGAGCTTCCGGTTCTCGGCGTCTCCGTCCGTTTCTGGAATCCGCAGCGGACGGAGCTGATGAAGCTGGCTGAAGGCCTGGATGCGCTGCTAAGCAGAATGGCTCTGCACATTCGGTTCCTGCCGTTTCATTACCCAAGTGATGATGAAGCTTCCCGCTTCGTGATGAACATGTTAAGTCATGCTGAGGATCATGGCAGCGAAATCAGCATCGCGCCTCAGAGCGAGACTCCGCTGGAGATGCTGGGGGAAGTGAGCCGGTGTGATTTGCTGATCGGGATGAGGCTTCATAGCCTCATCTATGCGGCTTCACAAAATGTGCCGATGCTGGGCATCTCGTATGATCCCAAAATCGATCATTTCCTCGGCCGGCTTGGCAGTGTTCCTGTGGGGAGCAGCGCTGATCTCGATCATCGCATCGTAGCCGCCCAGAGCGAGCGGCTGCTGTCCGACCGGGAGGGCTGGCTCGCATCGCATGCGGCACAGCTTGAGGCATTACGGCGAGAGGCGCAGCTTCCGGCAAAACGAATCGTGGAATATTTACGAAAGTAAGGGAGAGCATTGGCGTGGAAGGCGATAACAACATCGTAACGATTTTTGGGATTCCTTTTTCCAAATGGGGGATGCAGGAGACCGTTCAATATTTGACCGGCGCGATATCCGCCCGCAAACCGCATCAAGTGATTACCGCAAACCCGATCATGGTGATGGCCGCTCTGGAGAACCCCTCCTATAAGCAAATGATGCAGCAAGCGGATCTGATTGTGCCCGACGGCTCGGGTGTGGTGTGGGCGTCGCGTGTCGGCGGCGATCCGGTCGCGGAACGGGTGGCGGGTTTTGACCTTCTGCATGAGCTGATGAAGGAAGGAGAGCGCCATCGCTGGAGGGTTTATTTGCTAGGGGCGGGCCCGGAAGTCGTGCAAGAGGCGGCAAACCGGCTCAAAATGCAATATCCGGGAACGGAAATTGTAGGGTATCGGGACGGATATTTCGGCCCGGAGCAGGATGATGAGGTTATAGAGGGAATTCGCAGAACCAGCCCGGATCTCCTGTTTGTTGCTCGCGGGGCGGATACACAGGAGCCATGGATCGCTAGACACAAGCAGCGTCTTGCCGTGCCTGTCATGATGGGCGTGGGCGGCAGCTTCGATGTCATATCCGGCCGGACCAAACGCGCCCCAAAGGTGTTCCAGAAGCTTCGGCTTGAATGGTTATACCGCCTGATCAAGGAGCCAACCCGGTTCCGTAGAATGCTTGCGCTGCCGAAATTCGCAGTACGCGTGCTGCGTGAGAGAGGAAATCTTACGAAATCGCGGTAAATAAGTGACTTTTGGAGGAAATAGGCGCAATATTGCTCTTTTACGGACTTGGTGATTTACTTTTAAACAGAGTATAATTCATTCCGGGTATAACAATTGGGGGTTGAATTTTACATGTGGCTAATATACATCATCGGGTTTGTCGTGTCGCTCGGCCTGGCGCTGGGTTTGACGCCGCTCGTCAAGAGGTTTGCTGTTAAGACGGGCACGGTAGACGTCCCTAATGCGCGGAAGGTGCATACGAAAGTCATGCCGAGGTTGGGCGGACTGGGAATATATTTGGCATTTATCGTTGTTTTTTTTATCGTGTTCCCGTTTATTCCGGAAGCTTTCTCCGTGCGTGAAGCGAATTTCGTTAAAGCGTTTTTGGTTGGCGGGACGATGATTCTGCTGCTTGGCGCGCTGGACGATCGCTTCGATCTGTCTGCCAAACTGAAGTTTCTTGTGCAAATTGCTACGGCGTGTGTTGTCGTATTCGGTTTTGATATCAAGCTGGAATTCGCCAATATTCCTTTTCATTCGTATTCATCGGTGGAGAGCTGGATCGCTATCCCGTTCACCATTCTCTGGATCGTCGGCGTCACGAACGCCATTAATCTGATTGACGGCCTGGACGGCTTGGCGGCAGGGGTATCGGCGATTGCTATTGGCACGATTGCGGTCATGGCCTTCCTTATGGGGAATGATGTTGTGGCGCTGCTGTGCCTGCTGCTGCTTGGCAGCATTATCGGATTTCTGTATTTCAATTTTCACCCGGCCAAAATATTCATGGGTGATTCGGGTGCGCTCTTCTTGGGCTTTAGCCTGGCGCTGCTTTCGCTCCTCGGTTTTAAGCAGATTGCGATCGTATCGTTCTTGACGCCGCTCATCTTGATCGGCGTACCCTTATCCGATACGCTATTTGCCATCGTGCGCCGCTGGGTGCAGAAGAAGCCAATCTTTTCACCGGATAAAGGCCATTTGCATCATTGTCTTCGCGAGCTTGGATTTTCCCATCGTCAGACGGTGCTGATCATCTACGGTATCGCGGCGTTCTTCGGGGTGCTGGCCATTATTCAATCGTCGGCAGCGATGTACAATGCGAACTGGGTTACGTTCGTCGTCATCTGCATCATGGTCTTCTTCCTGCAAATCGGCGCCGAGGTCATCGGGCTGATCGGCAAGACCAAGCGTCCGCTGCTTGATTTTTTTGCCCGCCTGCGCATGAAGGCGAATGCGGAGCGCGGCTCGAAGTAATGAGGGAGCTGCTATTTTTTCGAGGCTATTGGAATTGTATAACTGATAAACATTCCATGACAGGACAACCTGTGCACATGCTGAAGCATGGCAAGGTTGTCTTTTTTTGTTCAATTGCTTGATGTTCTGGGAAGACCTTCTATTGGCCCTTTCCTGGCTGAAAGAGTGGATAATTTGTAGAAATGAAAGAAAGTGTAAAATACTTTTTGTGTATCTTCTAAATATTTAAGGGTTTGGCACCGATAATTAAAATATGTGATGAATAGGGGCGATCCAGCACTATTTACAAATGCAAACCAAAGCAAAGGAGAGATTACTGCATGCAGCGCTTTAAAAAGTCATTCGTGTGGCTGGCCTTAATGTCTTTAATTATTGGACTTGTTCCAGTAGGCCTGACACAAACTGTGGAGGCGGCGACACCGCCATCCTACTTTATCCCAGATGACCTTAAGCTTCAAAGCACGAACTCGCTAGATTTGAACAGTACTGACCCGGTACTGGGATTAAGCAGACAAAGCGTCCGCGTTTCGTCTACCGAAAACTTTCTGGTAGATGGGACTTATAATCAGGTAAGCGCCGATCTGGAGGTAACGGTTCAACAACTGAACTCGACATCTTCCGGCGGTTGGGCTCCTGATAGCACACGGACCATCACGGACAGAATCACGGATAACGGGAATAACCGCTTCTCGGTTAACCTCCGCCTGTTCTCTGGCTACAACAAGGTTACATTCTCCGGGAGCCAGGGCAATAATAAACGTTCCGATACATTCTATATTTTATATGACCGGGTTCCAACTTTGGTGAGTGCCAATGTCTTGTACCCGGGTGGCGGCTCCGCTCCGGTCAGCTTGAATGAAGATGCAAGAGCAGTTGTCTCCAACAGCCGGATTATCGTTAGAGGTAACTATGAAAATGCCACCAAAATCACACTCGATATCGGCGATGGCAACGGAGGTCAACAAGCGACGCTGATCGATAGCCAAAAGGAGTTTTTCTCCAGCTATATAGATCTTAAACCAGGCTTGAATACGTTAACGATTGCTATCGAGAACGAGACGAGTAAAGTTACGGTGACTAGAGAGCTGTATTTCTTTGACGAGAATCAGCCTTTCGTAGAGCTCGGTCTGCAGCACTCGGCTTATGCAGACCCAATTGACCTATTGAGCCAAACGATTCCTACGGTTGCCCAAGCACCGGATAGCGCAGCTCTGACCGGTCAAGTGCTGGTTCCATATAAGTCTGTTCCGTTTAACGGGAACAATGAATTAATTGTGGAAGTTAACGGGACCGCCCCGGTTTCGTTGACGGCAACGGCATCGGAGGATTTGATCATTCCGGGCCCAGATGGGCAAACGCCAACTTATCGCTTGGTCACATTTACGACGAACGGTGATTTTCAGTTTGACGGTACCGGTCTGCAAAATATTGAAGTAGCGATTACTTACGGTCCTTCTCCGGCGGACAGATATGAAGCGAGCAAACGGGCTTCGTTTAAATATCTGCCAGGGCAAATGATCATTAAGAACATGTATTTGCTGGAAGGCTATGACGGCAATACTGCAAACTATGGCATGGCTACCAAGAAGCCGCTTAACAATTCCCAGGTAAGTTCTTCCGAGTTCTACATCCTGGTCGAAAGCGATGCGCCAATTGGAAGCACTCCGGCATTGAAGGGAACTTATCTTCCATTAAGCACGAGAGATGTCACTTTAACTTATGCAGCTCAACCCGGCGGATTGACGAACCAGGCTGTGTATAAGGTGTCAGGCTTCTCGAGCGGTACGCAGCAAGTACGCTTTTACTTTGACGGTTCTGTAGATGCTTACTACAACGCATATATTTCCTATGTTTCAAGAAGCAGAATTTACGTGACGGATTTGCTTGACGGCCAGACCATTCAGCTGGATTCAAGCTCGTCTACAGGGAGAGTCATTTCGTTAAACGGTCAATATATCGGCTTTGGAAATGACGGGACATCTACGCATAACTTCTATAACCAGGTCTTTGTGAACGGCGTGGAACAGCTGCCGGGCAACCAAGGGAACTGGCTGAATGAAACTTCGGGTACGTTTAAGCTTGATTTTAACGTGGATAATAATGGGCCGCTGTATTACGGTCAGAACACGATCGTGTTAAAAGGTAAAACGACGGGGGCGAACCCAACGGGAACTACCCCAACGGAAATTACTGAGACAATCCGCTTCTTTATTATCGATACTAACGTTTCTACGATAGAGAAGTTTATCCCTGTTGCCGCTCCGGTGGTCAGCACGGATCGTCCTGTATTCTATGAGAATTTTGGCAGCAATAATTTAAGCAAAATTTTTGAGCAGGCTACAGACTTTACGCCAACGGATGAAGGATTTGCCACGGGCAGAACGAGCTATGATCTAGTCCTTCATGGAGGCGGCGCTGAAAGAGTCGAGCTTTATAGCGGGTCGACGCTCATGTTCAGCTTTGATATTGATACGAATCAAGCTAACAATCACCATGTTGGTTCTACTTATGGCACCAACGGTTTGATTTACGACTTCTCCGGTGACCAGAACAACTTTATTTTCCGGATCCGGGACATCAAGTTTGACAAGGATATTTCAGCAGCGCATATTTACAACCTGGATTTGATCAACAGAACAGGCTCACGCACATCACAAAAGCTGGAAGTGAAACGCGAAGTATCTGCGTTCCGTATTCTGGCGCCTCAACCTACCGTCGGCAATGATATTATCGTGAACCGCAACTTCGTTCGCTTTGATATTGAAGCAGAGGGTGCGACGAGCGTGAAAATCGGCAAGGAACAGGCGATGAAGCGCACGGATCTGCCGGCTGATGCAACTAGCCGCTTTGTCCTGGATTATGTCGGCTTGAAGAAGGATGGCTGGACCACGATTAAAATTGAGATTGACCGTAACGGTGTTAAGTCCAGTACGGACGTTAGAGTTTACTATGCGAGCGCCGTTGCCATAGACTCGCAATTTATGGCAGAGAAAGTTAGCAATAAATACAGTGTCTTTAATAAGAAATTGGAACTGTCTTTCCCTAAAGGAACGGTGCTGCAGAATGCTGTAGTACCTAAGAATACGGTTGTGAAGTTCTATCCAGACAACAAGCTGTTGTTCGGGATTGCAGATCCGACGGACGGCGTTGTCGAGAGAAGAAACGACTATGGTAACATTATCTTTGATCCGCTTAGCGGGGAAGATAGCGGATATCGCAAAATCGGCAAGCCTGATTATGAAGTCAGCTTGTTCAACATGAATGCAAACACATTCAACTTTATCAGAGTGTCCGACATTTATTGGATCAGCGGCGGAATCGGCGAGCTTGGCAATTCTCCTTCCATGAACGGATTGCCTCCATATTCCTCGTGGTATTCGTATCCATCCACGGATAGCCATGAACCGATCAGCTTTATGGGAGTAGATGCAACCCGCAGATTAAAGCCGTCTCAACGCGGTGAATTGACGCTGGCGTTTGATCCTAACGTAGTTGATGCTGCTGGTACGGCTATTACAGTGTTCCGTTTGACGGACAGTGGTGTATGGGAGAATATCGGCGGTGAGGTGGATACGAAGAAAGGAACCATCACCGTTCCATTCGATCAATTTGGTTACTATAAAGTCATGAAGCTGAGAAGCAGCTATAAAGACATTACCAACCATGGCTGGGCACGTGAAGTGTTGAATGCCCTATACTCCAAAGGTATCATGATGAACAATGGATTGCGTTCCGATTCGTTTGGTACAGACGATACGATCAAACGCGGCGAATTCGCCACACTGTTGGTCAAGGGATTGAATCTGCCATTGAACTATGACGACAATCAAACGTTCTTTGACGTCGTTCCAGCGGCGAAGACCAATACGTGGTCCTATGCCTATATTGAAACGGCTGCTAGAGCGGGCATCATTTCTGGACTTGGCGAGGGTTATTTCGGAGTAGATGAAGACCTGACTAGAGAGCAGGCGGCAATTATGATCGCGAGAGCGTTGAGACTGAAGCTTGATGCTAACGACACTAAGCTGCAGTCCTCATTGGCGAAGACATTTATGGATTCGTCGCGAATCGATGTTTATGCCCGTCCAGCAGTGCAGGCTGTTTATAAAGCCAAGATTATGACGGGTACGCCGGTTACCGTTCCAGGACAGAAGAAGAGTTCGCTTAACTTCAATCCTAAGAGCCCGATGACCCGCGCAGAAGCAGGGAAGATTACGGTAGAGCTTCTTAAGAAGAGTACGAAGATTTTCCCTAAAAACTTAAGCTAGTTATTTGAAGAGCCTTGCCCGTGATGCGGGAAGGCTCTCTTTTTTCCAATTACAACATTTTGTAATTTGTTGGGGATTACGTTACAATAACAAATGAAGTAGTAGACATTTTAGCAAAAGGGTGAATATGGACAGATGAAACCGATCCTATCGAAGGCTCAGCTAGGCTATATGAAAGCAAAGACAAAATTCGAGGATAAATCGAAAGTTTTGGAGAAAAGAATCGAAGAAACGGCTAAAGTCCAGGAGGTAACTCAGGAAGTGATGGAAACTCTAGTAGTAGAAACAGGATTCCATGAAGCATTCAACGCGCTGCGCAATGCTGAGAATGAGCTGATCGATTGGTCGCATATGACGATGAAGCATGAGAAGACCTACAAAGACAACAAGAAAGCAATTGAAGATATGTATGCGAAACTCAATACAGATCCTCAAATGCGTGCCCGGATTATCCAACTGGCCATGAAGGTTAGATAATAACTTTATAATGGAATAATCTCTCTATTTTTAGAAGAATAAGGCGTCCAATTGGACGTCTTATTTGCGCTGTCTCCGCATAGGATAATGATAATGGGTATTGGAAAATGTTGCTTAATGACTGGGATAAACAGGTATGTTATACTAATTTCCGTCAGGCGGCAAGATAAGAAATAAGTTGTAAATGAGGATAAGCTTAGAAAAGTAACAAAGTTGCAAATTATTTTTTTAAAAGGGCGCAACTTTTTGAATTCTGCTGCGTTTAAGATGTAGAGCATTTACAATGATGACCAATTCATGCGACGAAATTAGACAACCAAGATGTACCTTATGGGGAAACTTGTCTATCTATTAGAAAAATTAGCTTTACGGTTGCTGGTATACATTGTATAATGTCTAGGTAGGATTAGGTAACTCGTCTATTTCTATGTTTATTTGTTTGCTTCGTTTACAAGTTTCTGCGGCTAACCGCAGACCTAATTTATAGGAACTCGCTCAAGACTCTGGAAAGGAGGTGCAATGGCTAATGAGTAACACGAGCTATTCATTTAAAGAAAACTCTCATATGAAGGATATTCAAGGAGGAGAAAAAAAGGTTATGAAGAAAATTTTATCCGTAGCTTTGTCTACAGCAATGGCATTCTCCATGTTTGCTTCCGTAGCATTCGGTGCTGATGCAAAGCTGACTCCACAACAACAATTTGATGCTTTGAAAGCAGCTGGTATCGTAACTGGATATCCAGATGGAACAGCTGGTCTTGACAAAACAATTACTCGCGCTGAGTTGGCAACGATCATCGTTAAAGCGATCGATCTTGAGCCTGTTCCTGGCGTAGCTACTTACAAAGATCAAAACTACAGTGTTAACCACTGGGCAGCTAAGTACATCGAAGCAGCTACTGAAGCTGGCATCCTGACAGGTAAAGACGCTGTTAAACAACTGTTTGGACCAAACGACAACCTGACAGTTCAAGAATTGGCAGTAGTTTTGGTTAAAGCGTTGAAACTGGAAGTTCCAGCTGAAACTAACAACACTGCAACTGAGTGGGCTAAAGGCTATGTTCAAGCTGCAATTGATGCAGGTCTGCTCGAGTCCGGCATCAACTACCAAGCAAACGCAACTCGTTCGCAAGTAGTTGTAGCTGCTCATGCGACTTACGAAGCTAACCAAGTTCCAACTGTAGCTTCCTACGAAGTATCTGAAGCTGGTAAAGTTGTTGAGTTCAAACTCTCCAACGACGAAGTTGTGAAAGTAACTTTGGACGAAGCTCTTGCGCCTAACAAAGAAACTGAAGTGAAATTCTCTCACAACGGTCATGACTACACTCACAAAGTAACTTATGTTACTACTGTGGCTCAAAAAGTTGATACTGTTAAAGCTGACAACTTGAAAGAAATCGTTGTTACTTTTGACGGTACTGTAGATAAAGCATCTGCAGAACAAAAGAGCAATTATAAAATCAAAAATGTAGATGTTGATTCCGCTAAATTGTCCAGCGACAAAACTCAAGTAACATTGTTGTTGACACAATCTGGCAGAAGCCTTGAGAACAAAGACGAGACTACACTTACAATCTCCAACGTGAAAAACGAAGATGGTACTGTAACGTTTAATACAGATGTTAAGTTCACTCCTGTAGACGTTACTGCACCAACTGTGAAAGAGGTTGTTGGACTAGGTACTAAAGCGTTCAAAATCGTATTTAGTGAGCCAGTTCAAGCAGCTGACGCAACGCTTTCCAGTAACTTCGAAATCAATGGCGGTACTATTGGTGGATCCGTAACTTATGTATACCCTAATACTGTCATTGTGAATGCAAACCTGCCAGTTGGCGAGCATACAGTAGCTGTAAGCAACGTGAGAGATTACTCTGGTCTGAGAATTGCTCCTGTTGACAACAAATTTGAAGTTGCAGAAGACACTGCAGCACCTGAAATCGTATCTGTTGAAACAAATGATTTGGAAGAACTGACAATCAAATTCAACGAAACGATCAAAGACATTGAAGATATTTATGTAAATACTACTTCAAATGGTGCTAGTAGCTATGACATCAAGGACGATGAGGTTAAAGTTTACCTTAAAGATCCTATGAACTACAATGAGAACACTGTTTATGTTAAAGGCGTTAGAGATTACAGCGATAACAAAGCTGACCGCGACGCTAAAGTAACTCCAACACTGGATACAATTCGTCCAACGGTCATCAAAAACAAAGTCGAGAAAAAAGACGGCGACTACATCGTAACGTTGACGTTCAGTGAAAAAGTAAGAGAAAATGATGCTAAAGATCTTGAGAACTATGTTCTGAAAAACAGCGATGGCAAAATTGCTGACGTCGACTGGATCGATAGCAAAGGTCATCCAGAATTAGCTGTTGATGTTTCTAAGCTTGACTCTGACAATGAAGTTAAAGTTAACCTGGGTAACGATCTTGACGAAAACAAAGAGTACACACTCGAAGTTTCTGGTATTGGTGACAGAGCATACGTGAAAAACACAATGCTTCCTCAATCCATCAAAATCAACACTGCCAACCTGGGTGACAACACACTTGAGCGTGCATGGTTGAGCGATAACGGAAATTATCTGTATCTTCAATTCTCTACTGATCTTGCAACAAGCGGTACTGGAAGTGCTCTTGTCGCTGACAAGTACGCTGTAGTTCATAACGGTAAGAGATATGTTTACGAAGGAAAAGTAAATATCTACAACTCCGATAGTGTTCGTCTTGATGCACGTGACTTTGCTGATGATATCGTAGCTGTTGTTAACGATACAATTGAAGTCCACTATGTTGCTGATAAAGAGGGCGATATCATTACAGATGGTAACGGTTCTTCCGTACTGACTAAAACTATTGATGCAGCTACAAGCCAATTCAATATTAAAGTTGGAGACTCCGAAGCTATTTCCACTGAAAAAGTCGAAGTTAAATTCGGCGCTAAAATCAACAGCTACAGCAGAACTGGCTTTAAAGTTAACGACCAAACTCCAAGCAGTGCAGAGTTGAGCAGTGACAAGAAGACGTTGATCCTGAAATTCACAGGTTCCAACAAACTTTCCGAAGCTGGTCCTTACTATCTAGACATTGTTGAGGGTGCTGCTTCTGATGTGTTCGGTAACAAAGTACCTGTACACAACAATGAACTGCTGAAAGACAAAATTGCTCCTAAGAAAAAGGACAGCTCGGTTGTTGTAGGTACTGGTTCTGTAACAGATGCTGTGTACTTTGACTTCAACATGACTGAGAATATCAGAGTGAATAATAATGATGCTAAGTACTCCACTGCGTTTATCAATGATCTGTTCGAAGTTAAAGTTGGCGATACTAAGTACACCGTTCTAAGTGTATCTGCTAATGGAACTAAACTGCGCGTAGAGGTACAAGGACCATTCACTGCTGGTGAAAGAATTCGCATTGAATTCAAAGGTGGTAAAGGTGCTATCACAGACGATATCGCTGGCGATGGAAACAGCGTTGAAAGCTTCACAGCTAACACTACTTATTAATAAGTGAAAAAAGCGAGCCATTAGGCTCGCTTTTTTTTATATTTTAAGAACTAAATTAAGAATTTAATCGAAATAGAAACATTTTGAATTCTTTTTTGAACTTTTTTTAATCTGATGCGTATATACTATATACGACTTTTTAATTAGGAGGTTTAATCTTGAATAGGACGAAGATGGTTGTAGCTTCACTGGCTGTAGCTGCCTTAATGACCCAGAGTGCCGCTGGAGCTGCAGATGCAGCAGTGAATACGCAAAATAATAAGGCAGCCGCCGCGCAAGCAGTAAAGACACTAGGCAACTTAAGCGGAGTTAAAATTTCAGGTAAAAGTACTGTGAAATTAAGTAATGTGAATATTTTATCTCAGGGCGATGGGAACATACTGACGTATACCCTTACGTATCAGAATAATGATAGCAAGACTTTATCATTAATTGATTACTGGACGAAGGTAAAAACAAAATCTGGTACGGTATACAGCGTTAGTGTGGTAGGGGCGGATAAGGAGAAGAAGAAGGTTGTACCAGGCTCTTCAGTTAACGTTACCTATACGACAAAAATAGCCAAGCATTTGAAGTATAGTGATCTAAATTTCCAAATCGTGAAATGGGATTTTAGTGTGGCAGGCTATGAGCAAGTATTAGGAAGCATAAACATTCCCTCTACATATGCTGTAGCTACTCCTGTGAATACAACAAGGAAGCTAACCTTAAATGAGTTTTCGGCAAATGCGAAAGTTATGTCTGTTAACGTTTTGGGATCCGGTGATTCTAACTATGTAAATATCGCATTGTATTTACAGAATACAGGTTCAAGTACTATAGACAACCCAAGCCTTAAATACGTTGTTCAGACACCTAGTGGAACTGCCTTTGCTGTGACACCAGATGCAGCTAGTACGAATATTAAGATTTATCCTCAAGAGAATAAGACGTTAAATTTGATCGCCAAGATTCCTAAAAATGTAAACCTGAATAACTTGCAGTTGCTTCTGGTTCAAAATGACGAGTCAACGAAAAGTGATATACCTGTAGCTTCTATGGGTCTTGGAACTAAACAGGGACAATCTTCTAAAACAGCAGCTAATAAAGAGAGACTGCTGAAAATTGATAGTACGAACATTGCAACAAAAGTTGTTAGCATTGCTAGAAATCAAAGCTTTGGAAAAAGTGACCTTTCGATTCAATTTTCTATTGCCAACAAGGGAGATAAGACGGTTACTATCCCTAATTATTCATTCGATGTTCAAGTTGGAGGGAAAACATACCCGCTTGTTGCCAGTGGCTTAGAAGGTATGATCATAGAACCAAATGAAGAACAAATCATTTCCGTAGACGGGACCATACCGGTCATTGCTAATGAAGATGAGATCGATCTGGTTATGAAAACGCCAACGGGCAGCTCGCAGGGAGCGGGTGAAGAATCATCACCTTCGCAGGTGAATAGTTACCCAGTAGCAATTTATAACTTGCCAGACTACACGGAAATGCAGTATGCCCAGGGTCAAGAACGCACGATTAAAAATAATGATGGTGTATTTGGCGTTACGCTTGATGCGATTCAAAAGCTTCCATGGAATGATGGCAACCTGCTCGCCACAAAAATTACAATAGTTAACAAAGGCACTAAGGCAGCTAAGCTGCCAGAATTTGCAGGAGCCTACAAAATGGATTTAACTGCTTTAAGCAGCACCGTCCATTTGGTAAATACGAATAATACCCAAATTCTTGGCGCGGGTGAGAAGACAAGCGTATATGTAGTTGCTAATGTCCCATCCAGCTTGAAGTTCTCTCAATTACAGGTACAATTGCTGCAAAAGACGGGTGCCGATAAAACGAGCAACTGGATTATGTTCTCTAACTACGGCAACACTAGTGGCCTAAAACAAATTGCTGAAGGATCGTATTTCAATCTGGATACTGCAGGCAGAAAATCCGACCTGAAAACGCGGAAGACTTATTTGTATAAGGGCAGCACTAGCGATATTATCTATACCGAAATAATTATGAGAAATCTGGAAAATAAACAAACCAACCTATCGCAGTTGGCAGGTTATTTCTTGACTGATGATGGACAATATTACAAAGCGGATGTAAATCAAGTCAAGCATGCGGTAGGACCAGAATCGTCGAGTTTGGTCACATTCTCCGCAAAGGTGCCTAAAGGAACAACAGTATCCAACTGGAACCTGGTTGTAGGTGAGAGTATCTCAGAGGATAAGTTCACGGAAGCTGAAGGCAAACCAACAGGATATGTTAATGCTTCCTCCATGGAGTTGAATTTGGATAGTAGAAGTATTCAAGATACGCTCAAAGATGTCGAATTGTTCCCGTATACATTAACTATCAAGGAGATCGAGGGACGTACGAATTCTGCCGGCTTGGAAGTGAAGATGAAGTACGACCTGAAGCGCGATTTGACATACGATATGGGCGAATTCCAGCATAAGTTTATTCTTGAAGTGACTGATTCTAGCGGGGCAAGATTTGAAAAAGAAATTGAGCTCGAGAAGGATTTCCTCGTAGGCAACAATCAGAACTTCTCATTTGTAATCAATGATCAAATTTTTGCTACGACAAGATCTGGAGCCTTCCAGTTCTCCATCTTTGATTCTTATCAAGGGGAGAAAACGAAGATTGCTACAAAGGCTGCATATTTTGTAAATGAAGATTTGTTTTAATACGCATAACAAGCAAAAGTCCCTCGTAGAGGGATTTTTGCTTGTTTCCATCCTTTAAACCTATTATGATGAAAGAGATTCATAGGCAGGAAGATTCTGATAAATGCAATTCCTAATTAGGAGGTTCAACATGAAGACTACATGGAAAGTGGCAGCCGCAGCCGTGTTGATTGGTGGAGGAATATGGGCCGGTTCATTGTTGAATGAGAAGGTGGAAGGAGCCGGAGTGACGAATCAGCCAGGAACCGCTGATGATCCTGTTGTGACAAAAAGTTATGTAGATCAGCAAATTCAACAGGCTTTAAAGGGGGCAAGCAGCAATTCTTCCTCGCAGAGCACTGATTCAAGCTCAAGCGCTCAAGCAGGGAACACAGCAGCATCTTCCTCGGATGAAGTTAAAATTGTCGAGGTCAAGCCTGGTCAGAAGCTAATCGCTGCTGCAGGTGCAGAATTTGTAGTACGGGCGGGTAAAGCCGTTATTTACAGTGAAGATCAGAATGGCGTAGCAGACCTGACGGATGGCAAGGATATTACGAATGGTGGTATTGTCACGAACAATCATTTGTTATCTTTCCCAAGAGCGGGGCGGGGTATTCAGCATCAGGAGGGCCAGACTCATCCACTGACGGTTATGGTTCGCGGCGGTTATTCCATTCAATAATGCTTGCATAAGATGGATTATGGGGAGCATCCTTCCATGGAAGGGTAGCACCGCAAGTAACAAACATTGAGATGGCTACCCCCTTGAAATTGAAGCATACTACTCCTGAAAGCAAGATAAATCAGGAGGTGTTTCGAATCATGGCGAGAAGCAATCGAAAGCTCATCCCGGAAAGCCATCAGGTATTGCACCAATGGAAATATGAGATCGCTGCGGAATTCGGGCTGCCGGTCAGCAGCTCCGGAGGGGCGCTTGGTTCAGCGGATACAGAATTTGCAGGGGAGCTTGGCACAGGCGGAACAACTACCGGTTATTCGAGCTATTGGGGTCATCTGACCTCCCGAGAGAATGGCTCTGTCGGCGGAGAAATCACAAAAAGACTGATCGCACATGCTCAAAGGAACTTAGTGGAATAATTTTTCTTTAAAATTGCCTTTTTTATTTTGACATGACCTGGCAAATGCGTTAATATGACTTTTAAGGATTGTCAAATCAACCTTTTCCGCTACGGAAAAGGTTCATTTTTTGCTGTTAGCTTAATTTTGGGAATCCTCACAATGTGGCAGGGTAGCCCATTCAAACTATGAAGCGCATTGTACAATATTTTTTAGTATTGGATACTTAGGCAAATGCCATACTATCCACATGGGGAGGCTGATTGATATGTCCATCAAAGGACGCCATTTGTTTACTTCTGAATCCGTTACTGAGGGTCATCCGGATAAGATTTGCGACCAGATCTCCGATGCGGTGCTTGACGCTTTTCTTAAAGAGGATCCTTATGCACGCGTTGCGTGTGAAGTGTCTGTAGCTACCGGTCTTGTACTTGTCATTGGCGAAATTAGTACCAAATCCGAATACGTGGATATTCCTGCGCTTGTGCGGAAGACAATTCGCGAAATTGGCTACACCCGTGCAAAATACGGCTTCGATTCCAATACATGCGCTGTATTGACATCGCTAAACGAGCAGTCTGCGGATATCGCTCAAGGTGTAAACGCGGCTCTGGAAAACCGTGATCCCGCTCAAGTAGACAAAGAAACAGAAAATATTGGTGCTGGCGACCAAGGGTTGATGTTCGGTTTTGCAACGAATGAAACTCCTGAGTTCATGCCGCTGCCGATTGCATTGTCCCACCGTATTGCGCGCCGTTTGGCGGAAGTACGTAAAGATGGTACGCTGAGCTATCTTCGTCCTGACGGCAAAACCCAAGTGACAATCGAGTATGTAGATGGCAAAGCCCTTCGTGTAGATACCATTGTTGTATCCACTCAGCATGCCGAGGAAATTACGCTGGAGCAAATCCAGAAGGATATTAAAGAACATGTCATTCTGCCTGTCGTTCCTGCAGAGCTGCTCGATGAGCAAACGAAATATTTCATCAACCCTACAGGCCGTTTCGTGATTGGCGGACCGCAAGGTGACGCCGGGCTTACCGGACGCAAAATCATCGTAGATACGTATGGCGGCTATGCTCGTCATGGCGGCGGTGCTTTCTCGGGTAAGGATCCTACAAAAGTAGACCGTTCCGCAGCTTACGCGGCTCGTTATGTTGCTAAGAACCTGGTAGCTGCCGGTCTGGCCGATAAGCTCGAAATTCAGCTCGCTTACGCGATTGGTGTTGCGACCCCTGTCTCCATCAATGTCGATACGTACGGAACAGGCAAAATTCCAGAAGAGAAGCTCGTTGAGCTTATCCGTGAGAACTTTGACCTTCGTCCTGCAGGCATTATTAACATGCTGGATCTACGCCGTCCAATTTACCGTCAGACAGCGGCTTACGGACATTTTGGCCGTACGGATCTTGACCTGCCATGGGAGCGTCTAGACAAAGCAGAGACGTTGAAAGCCCAAGCAGGTATCTAAGAACGAGAGTTATTCATAAACCACAGAACGGATATTCGGATTGCAATTATGCAATTCGAGTATCCGTTTTTTTGTTTGCGTCGATAAATTTACGCTTTGTTCTAAACTTGGGGAGTTCATTTGCCGTTAATATACATAGGTGTGTATTTGGCAGCCGCGAGGAAGCGGTGTTATATACAGAAATGATGGATCGGACGGAAAGGGGAACGTGAAAATGCAAAGAAAGATCTCGATTCTGATTATTGCAGTGTTAATGTTGAACATGTTGCTGGGAGCGACTGCAGGAGCTGTCGGCAATAGTCGCCAAAGCTTAAGTGAACCGGGTGCAACAGCTTCGATGCCCCTGAATACAGGAAATATGCTGCTCAGCAAAGGACTGCTGGCAGCGATTAGCAGCGCTCCCACAACTTATAGTCCTACAGGTACGGGGGTACCTGTAACTACAAAATTGGAAGTGAAGTTCGGCAGCAACAAGGTACGGACGAATGGCCAAAAAACGTTTACGATTTCTAGGCAAGTCTCTGGATATACTGAAAAAATGGACGTTACCGTAACTCAGGCAACTTATACGAACTCCATGATTTTAACACCGCCTACGAATTTGCAGTACGGTAGCAAATACACCATTACAATTCCAGCAGGAACATTTATTGTCGGAGAAACTAAAGGTGTAAATTCATCAGCGATCAGCTGGTCTTTCACGACGGCAAATGCAGCAACAACGGCATTAACCGCGACTACGTTCAGCCCGGTAAACGGCAGTAACAGCGCCAACGTAAATACTAAGCCGGTGATCACATTTAATCGCAATGTGAACATCAATCGGAGCGTGACCAACGGGGGAATTACGCTTAAAAAGTCATCCAATAATGCTTCTGTTCCCATTACGGTAACCGCTAGCGGAAACCAAGTAACGATCACTCCAAGCAGTTTATTGGAATCGGGCATAGGATACTACATTGAAATCCCAAGCAATAGTATCTATGATGCCCAGAACTCTTCTATATATTATGCTGGCCTAACAGGCACGAATAGATGGACATTTCAGACTGCAGGGGTAGACAAGACGCCACCCGTCCTCCAGAAAGCTACGATGCAATCGAATACAACGATCAGGCTATTGTACAATGAAAGACTGGATACTTCTTATAGTTTGTATACCTCCAGCTTTAAGGTGACCGTCAATGGTGAAGAGCGTCGTATAAGCAGCGCATATACCTCTGGGGACAGTGTATATGTATATTTAGAAACAGGAGTAGCGGTAGGGCAAAATATCCGCATTAGTTATACAAGTGGCAGTGTCCGGCCTATCCAAGATTTAGCTGGAAATGCGGCGGCAGCTTTTTCGGACAAAGAAGTTACGAATGGCATCGACTCTGTGCTGCCCAAGCCGGAAGAGGGCTATATTTCGGGCAGCACATTGACGCTGCGTTTCAGTGAAAGTCTGAAGGATGTATCTACCCATGCTTATCAGCAATTTAAGGTAACTGCAGGTAATCAAACTAAAGGAATTAATAGAATTAGCAGAAGCGGAGCTTATGTATATTTATATTTAAGCAGCGGTGTATCGAATGGCGACGTTGTTCAAGTATCCTACACGCCGGGATCTTATCCGCTACAGGATTATCGCGGTCAGAATATCGCTGCATTCAGTGATTATTTTGTCCGGAATTACAATGATAATAAAGCGCCGGAATTTACAAAAATTGAGGGTTCCGGGTCCAAAATCATCATTACCTATAACGAGGCGCTGAGAAGCACAAGCATCCCGATGAAGAGCCAGTACTCTGTTTTAGTCAACAATTCTCCGGTATATGTGACAGGGATTGAGGTTGTGACTAACCAGGTCATTCTGACACTTGCCTCCTCTTTCTCCAAAGATCAGAATGTAACTTTATCCTATGTCTCGGCTCCAGGGGGAATTGCTGATTTGAACGGTAATCTTGCAGGTTATATTAACCTGCAACCTGTGAGTTATAACATGGTGGCGGAAGGTATTCGCTCCGCAGTCATTCGCGGCGATACAATGACTATCACTTACAATGTTCCATTGAGATCGGGCAGTTCTGCATCGGCCAATCAATTTAGCGTGAATGTGGATCAGTCGAATCGGACGGTTCAATCGGTGAGCATCAGCGGCGACACGATTACCCTTAAGTTAGGCACATCCGTGTACGCTGGCCAGGTTGTCGATCTTTCGTATATGCCGGGATCTGCGCCGCTATATGACAGCAGCGGAAAAGCGCTGCAGGCCTACAGCCGCATTTCCGTACAGAATCTTACCGCTGGAAGTCCGGGCGCTTCCACAGGAAATGCTAGCTTGCCATCGTTTATGACGGTATTTCCATCGTCGGATTTTGATATGAATGGATATTTGCTTAATCTGAATGCCGCGCAGGTGCGGGAGGGTATATCTTTAAACAAACAGCAGAATATCAGAAAATATAGCATTGATGAAACTAAATTGCAGGAAGCTTTTCAATTCCTCATTAATGGCAATGCCCTAAACAAGAAGCTAGTATTCGAGGTTCCTAATACGGAGAAAGTGGCAGAGGTCTCTTGGCCATTAAGCGCAATCGTAAATATGTACGGTCTTGGCAAAACAGGATCCATAGCTGTTCGTCATCAAAATGTGATGTATGAGCTTCCGATCGAGAAAATACCGTATCCGGAAATCTCACGTTCCTTGCTCGTTAATAATTTAAATTCTGCGTATATTACGATTCAAATCGAGTCGATGGACAGAGTTCAGCTGCCGACGCAGAATTACAGCAATGGTGTGACGGTCACGCCAAACGGAGATCCTGTTCAAATAAGTGTATATGCCTATAATGGAACGTCTACTCAAGATGCAGTAGATGTCAGCCACTCAGGCCGTGTGCATTTCCGGGTAGTGAATCCAGGTGTGTCAAACCCAATTGCGGAGACGCAGATATCCCTTATTAAATATAATTTATCGTCGCGCAGTTCTTCTTTCGTTCCTGCAAAGGTGACGAATAGCGGCAACTATGTTATTTTCAATGGTAAAATAGGTGGAAATATCATCGTTGGCCCTGCTCTAGGGTACAGTTACTTCAGCGATACTAGGAATCATTGGGCTAGCGCGAACATCAACAACCTGGCCGGCAAGCTCATCATTGATGGCCGGCAAGGCAGCCAGTTCGAGCCAAATAGCAATATTACCCGGGCGGAATTTGCCGTCTTCATTGCTAAAGGCTTAGGGCTTGAAGGAGATGAAGCGAGCGCCCGCCGCTTCCCGGATGTTCCGACAGGCACGACGGGAGCTTATATCGGGGCAGCTACCAAAGCAGGCATTATTGCCGGTAACATGGACGGTACGTTTAAGCCGAACAGCTACATTACCCGAGAGCAGATGTCACTCATGCTAGTTCGTGCGATGGCTTATGCGGGACAAGATATTTCCTTAGACGGACTCACCTCCGCGCAACTGCTGGGCCGCTTCAAGGATAACGGTAAAATTCAATCCAAGGAAACTGTGGCCAAAGCGGTGAAGGAAGGAATTATCCAGGGGGTCTCCATTGACACCTTCCAGCCTCAGGGCAACGCTACTCGGGCTCAAGCTGCTGCCATGTTGAAACGAGTATTGGAGAAGTTGAATTATATCTAGATGCCCCCGATGTTATCATCAAGAGAAATGAGCCTAAGGCGAACGCCTTAGGCTCATTTATTGTACCCTCAAAATCATTTGGACGGTATCCATGGTCTGATTAACTACTTCTTCATCAAAGCTCGCAGTTCCGTACAGGCTTCCCTTAATGATTCTACTTGCTCTAAATATAGAACCAGAGCATCTAAGACCACATTGTTCTGTGATGACTCAAAAGATTCCTCCCGTATTTTCTTCAGAGCCTCACCATAGTTTGCTTTCTCTGTGTCAGTTAGTATTGGGTTGTTACTAATACGGCTGTCTAACTCCTCGAACACCTCATGTAATCGGCGGGTTTCCCAAATAGCGTTCTTGACTTTGCAATTCTCTTTTTTGTTTAATGGAGAAAATTCGAACAGAGAAACATTGCGCATTTCAGGAGTATTAAACCCTTTGACTAGAATGTGGATAACCTGACCGACATATATAGCAAGGCTCCGGCATTGTTGATCAGGGACATCGGAACCTATAAGCCGGAAATATTCCAATAAAATGCTGCCGGCGATAAAGATGATGTCCATAGCATGCTTCTCAATATCTTTTCCATACGTATCCGTGATGCAATCTTCAAACCAAAGATAGAATTGCTCCTCTAAATCCGTCCACGCTTTTCGAATTTTCTCGTCGCCTGAATTTTTTAGCGCAGGCATGTTGAACATGTTGAACATCAATGTTTGGAAGTTATGATTCAGGACCACCTTCAAGTAAGTTGCCATAAGCTCAACGAGACGTTCGCTGGGAGTAAGCTCTAAGTTACGATACAGCTTGGTAACCTCTCTATCCAATGATTTGCTCAAATTGGAGATGCTCTCTAACAGCAATGTCTCTTTGCTGTCGAAATACTTATATAAAGAAGGCTTGGTCATCCCGCTTTCTTTGGCGATTTCATCAACGGTGGTCAATGCAAATCCTTTTTCGCCAAAAAGCCGCAGCGCATTTTGTAAAATAATTTCCTTTTTATCCTTATTCATTTAAGGGTTCCTTTCGTTAAAGTAAGTAGCGGTGACCTCACCTGCAAATCTGTAAATTTGCAAGTGAGGCCGCCGATTACATGGAGACGCTATCTGTAGCTGTAGAGATAGATGGGTCTGGAGTCTGTTTACGGTTACGCCGGTTGTCCTTCCAATTCGCGACTACCATGTATATGGAAGGCACGACGACCAGCGTTAGAACGGTCGAGAACATCAATCCAAATATAATGGTGAAAGCCATAGGTCTAAACAAGATGCTTCCTGTAATCGCCAATGGCAGCATTCCGATCATGGCCGTAAACGAAGTGAGCACGATAGGGCGGAAACGAGCGCTTGCTGCTGAGATGACCGCTTCGTACAAACCGATTCCTTCCCGCCGCGCATCCTCAATAAATTCAAGGAAGACAATCCCGTTACGTACGACAATACCCGCTAGTGAAATGATCCCCATAATACTCATGAACCCAATGGAAGATCCAGAGACAAAGATTCCAATGATTCCGCCGGCGGCAGCCAGATATACCGTGGTCATAATAATAATCGGTGCCGATAGGGAGTAGAACTGGATCGTAATCATAATGAAGATTAAGAAAATGACGACGACGAACAGTATAGCCAAATCCCCGAATATATCCGCCTGATCTGAAGTTTCACCGCCAAATTCAATCGAATACCCATTTGGAATAACCATGTCATTCAGAATAGCGCGTACCTCGGCGTTTAGCTCAGATGCTGTCTTTCCAACCGCATTTGCTTCCACTGTGATCATACGTTCAAGGTTATAACGCTGAATTTTTTGCGTTGTAAATGACGACTTCATTTCAGCTAGCTGTGCTAAAGGAACTTGGACCCCTTGTTTATTGGTAATAAAGATTTGCTGGAACAATTCGTTGGGACTTGCCCCTTGAGTCGAAGCTTGAAAATTGATATCGACGATTTGCTTGCCCGTATCAAAGTCACCGATGTCAAGTCCATCGCCCATGAGACGCAGTGTTTGCGTCAGCGTACTGTAATCGATCATATATTCGTCCATGGCCTGGTTGTTAACTTCAAATTCTAGCGTATAGCTCTGGTTTCCGAAATTGTCTTTGATTCCAGTGGCGCCGTCTAACTTGGAAATTCTCTCTTTTAATTGCTGTGATAGCTTTTGCAGCGTACCCAGATCTTCACCGGCAATCCGGACGGAAACCGCAGAACCTACGGGGATTCCGAGTCTAGAGACATGGGTCGAAATTGTTGCGCCTGGGAATTGCTGCTTCAGCTCCGCTTCCCAAGCGGAGACGGTTGTATCTAATTTAAATAAACCCGGCTTGCCAATAACAGAAATCTGTCCGACAGAAGCTGAAGAGGCAAGGGCATTGGTAATGTCAGAATATAATTGGGGAGCCTTGCCGCCTACACCCACGCTGACAAACTCAGTCTCGGGCTGCTTCTCTACCCACTGGGATATATTGTTCACCATACGCTGAGTCTCCTGGAAGGATGTACCTACAGGCATTTCTACATTAATGCTGACATAAGGATCCTCAGACTCAGGGAACAAATCAACCGGTGTAATCAAAGCCAAACTGAAGGAGGCTGTACCGATCAGGAGGCCTATGCCTGCGTACAATTTAGGCTTTTTAAGCACTTTCGGGACCAGAGTGCCGGAATACCATTTGGTTAACGATTGAATTTGTTTGCCGAGCAAGCCGGCTGGTTTTGCCTCCTCTGAAGAAGGGTTATGCGGCTGATCTGTGACTTCTTCATCTGCAGCTCTGCTACTGGCTGCTCGTTGTCTGCGTCGGTTCTCATGCCACTGGCGGAAGATCGGTATGATGGTCAGCGACATAATCATGGAAGCGAACATGGAGCAGGAAATGACAATAGGAAGCGGCTTAATAAAGGAACCGATGTCCCCGGTTAAAAATAGCAATGGTGCAAATGCAAAAATGGTCGATAGGGTGGCAGTCAGGATAGATACGGATACTTCCTTTGCCCCTTTGATTGAGGCGACTTCGGGACTTTCCCCCAGCACGCTTAATCTGCGTTCGATATTGTCGTTGACCACGACGGCATCGTCGACCAGAATCCCTAGTACAATAATCAAAGCTACGATAGAAATTTCATTGATCGTAATTCCGGTGAAAGGCATCGCGATCATGCCTATCGCTATGGAAATCGGTATCGCCGCCGCCACGATGAGCGACGTCATTAGATTAAGCCCTAATGTACAGACCAAAATGACAGCAGTAATGGCGACCAGCATCTCCTGAAGCAGCTCGCTGAACATTTTGCTGACGACTTCCTTTTGACCAAAGGCCGGAGAAAAATGAGCGTTGCTGGGCAAGCTTCCCTTAAGCTCATCCAGCTTCTGAGAAATCAATTTATCCATGGTCAGCACGTCCGAACCGCTCTGTGCGGACACATTAATGGAGATGGCAGGCTGCCCGTTGTAATAAGCAAGATAGGTCGGCTTCATGTCCGCCAGCTGAACCTGACCGACATCTTTTAAATATACCGGAGATCCGGTCTGCGTTCTGCTAATGAGTACTTCATTCAGTTCTTTGACATCAGCAATATCAGAGACGACCAAATCATAGCTGCGAGAGTCATAATCCAGCGAGCCAATCGGTGTACGGTTATTCATGTTGGTTACAGCTTGCACAACCTGCTCCCAAGGAATGCCGTATTGCTCTAGTTTCTGAAGGTCGACCTTAATGCTCACTTCCTTTTCAGGAATACCTTCGATCTTAACATCTGCAACGCCGCTCACCTGGCGTAACTTATCCCGCCATTCAATCATGAGATCACTGAGAGCATACAATGTATCTGGATTATCGGCAGAGATTACATAGGAACCAATGAAGGAGGAGATCAGGTCGTCGTTAACAATAGGTTTATGAACGCCATTGGGCAAATCGGCGGTGGCATCCTCCACCTTTTTTCGCAATTGATCCCATGTGGCAGCAGCGTCTGCATCCGGATAAGCATATACCATAATGGAGGAAACGCCGCTTGAGCTGGTCGATTCAATCGTTTCGATCGTTTCAACCTGCTTGATCGTCTGTTCCAAAATTTTAGTAACCGACTGCTCTACCCGCTCTGGCGTAGCTCCCGGAAAAACAGTGATGACCGCAGCTTGCTTCAACACGACGTCAGGCATATCCTGACGGGGGAGCGTAGTCGCGCTAAAAATACCGAATATAATTAAAATGATAAATAATAAGAGGGTAATCTTTCTTTTGCGTATGGTATATTCGATCATTTTGCACTATCCTCCACGACCGTAATCGTGTCTCCGTCAAATAAGCGATCTGCTCCGATGCTGACAACGACATCACCCTCATGAAGCCCCGAGGCAATGCTCAAGCGGTTATCCTCGCTGATACGAGCACCTAATTCGACCACCGTTTTGACGGCTTTGCCGTTGACATGTTTGAACACATAAGGTTCCTGACCGTTACTAACTACTGCTCCGGCTGGTACAAAAATACCTTCCTGCCCGGCGGATGATAGGCCTACACGAACCACTTGTCCTGGAATCCAATCCTGCTTAGGATTAGGAACGCTCACTTCTACGGTTAATGTTCCTGTTCCTTGATTGGTTGCAGGGGAGACTCTTATGACAGTGCCTTGCCGTTTGCTTCCGTTCTGTTCAAGTGCAACCACTTGTCCTGGTTTCCACTGGTCTGCTTGCTCGCTTGGAACGGCAATCGGAACCATCAGTGTGTCGATCGTGCCGATGACAAAGGCTTCGGCTCCAGCGGGAGCCATTTGGCCAACGACTGCCCTTTTACTCAAAATAACACCGTCTATCGGAGCGGTCAGTTTTGTTTTGCTTAATGCCAGTTGGGCTTGCTCCAGTTGGATCATAGCCTGGTCGTATGCCGCTTGTACTTGCATTTGTCCGCCTTTGGCTTGCTCTACGGCTGCCTCGGCTGCGCTTTTGCCGGCTTTGGCCTGTTCAACTCCAGCCTGTGCCGACTTGCGCTGCTCTGCAGTAGCGCCTTCGGTCAGCTCGGATAGCACTTGTTTGGCGTTCTCCAGTGATGTTTCGGCATCTTTAAGCTGCAGTTGAAATTTCTCATAATCATCCAGCGAAATTAGGCCGGCAGAATAAAGATTCGCATAACGCTCTTCATCTGCCAAAAATTTGTCGTAGGCACTCTGCGCCATAGCGACTGCATTCTGGGTCTGAGCAAGCTTCTGGGCGGAGGCACCTTTCTCCACGGCAGTAAGGTTGGCCTCGGCTGTATCCAGCTGCGCCTTGGCCGCTTTGGCCTGGGCCTGTGCTGCTTCTACCCCCGCTTTGGCGGCGCTGAGCTGGCCAGCGGCCTGAGCTACGCCGTTCTGCGCTTGCTTCAGTTGCAATTGCGCATTCTCATCATCAATGACAGCAAGGACATCCCCTGCTTTAATAGGATCGCCTGCTTCCACTAGCGTCTGTTCAATCTGTCCCGCAACTTGAAAGGAAATGCTTGCCTCCTGTTCCGGCTTCAGCGTTCCCGAGAAATTGTACTCTGCATTCAGAGGTTCTTTCTTAATGGTAATGACCTGTACGGCGGTTGCTACTTCTCCTGATGCCGTCCCTTTATCAGCTGAACCGCATGCTGCTGTAATCATCATCATTGAAATGGCTAAAAATAGAGCCGGCCAACGTCCTTTCATCCCGTTCCTCTCCTCCTAAGTTTATCCCCTAGTAAATTTTTTAACTTTAAAGTAACCCAGTCGTGGCGCGCTTGTCAAGCGAAGGTCCAAAAGTTGATTTCTCCATTTTCTGATGATATTATGGGAGCGATATGACTAGTCTGATTTGGGAGAGAGAGGTAATTTTTCTATGAAAAGAAGTCTATCGGCAATGATATCGTCACTGCTGTGTTTGAGTCTTTTATCAGCGGGGCCGGTAGCAGTCCATGCCGCCAGTACGGACGAAGACAACACGATTCGTACTGGGAAGGAAGCGACTCTCAAAGAGGTATTAAAGGATTCCTTTATCGATTCGGGCACCCTAATGCCCATTAAGCGCCTGGATCTGGATACGGTGTTGAAGTTATCGTTAGATCATTCATTGAACTACAGACTATTAACTTTAAAACTGACGGCTGTAAAATTAAATGAAGGAAGCCTTAAAGAACAGCAAAAAGAGCTCAATAATGCCAGCGGAGGGGCGGGAAGCTCCTATACATTACCGGAATCCATTGAGGAGATTCAGGAGAAATATGGCGAGATTCCGGAGGAGATGCTGCCATCCTTGTATCCGACGCTAGAAACGAATATGGTTGTGAATCAGTTATTGAATGGTGTTGGCAAT
The DNA here is from genome assembly GCF_030122845.1 of Paenibacillus woosongensis. NCBI lineage: Bacteria > Bacillati > Bacillota > Bacilli > Caryophanales > Paenibacillaceae > Paenibacillus > Paenibacillus woosongensis. The sequence continues at coordinate 4,818,948 of NZ_CP126084.1, read as the reverse complement.
ATTGCCGATGCCATGAACAAACAATTGCAAGGGCAACGCGACCAGCTGATTCTTGCTTTAAAGCAGATTGAGATGGAGCAGGCCAATACAGTTCTTGATTTGGAGGAAGCTCGCATAGGAATTAAGCTGCAAGTGACTTCACAGTATGCGGAACTGCTCTCGCTCGACAAACAACGGACTGTGGCCGAAAAGTACTTGGAGGTCCTGAAGGCCGACTTGAGAAAAGCCGAACTGCTGCAGGAGATGGGCATGGCTTCGGCGGTCAAGGTTACTGAAGCGCAAAGGGAAATTCAAAAGCAGGAGCAGCAGCTGGATGGGCTAAAAAACAAATATGAATTGGCGTTAGTCCAGTTAAGTTTTGACCTTGGCATCGTCTATGATCCCAATATCGAGCTGGCAGATCTGCCGGAGTTCACCCCGCAGCCGATCAGCCAATTGAAGCGGGAGCGTATATTGGAAAAATCATTTGAAATGAAGCGGCAATGGAACTCCATCATTTTGGCAAAACATCAAGAGAGTCATACCCGTACTACCAATGAGGACCAGGAAGATCTGCTGGAATTGAATGTGCGTATTGCAGAGCAGCAGGCTGAAAAAACGCGGATCGAGCTTAACAAAAAAATCGATGAACTGTACAGTAATGCAGATTTGGCTTATAAGGCTTACGAAAATGCAGTAAACGATTATAATAACGCAAAGCAAGATAATATACACATGACAAAGCGATTCGACAATGGATTAATCTCTCGCCATGATTATGACAAGTCAGCATTCATGTTGACGCAGCAGGAACTGGCGAAGGAGCTGGCTCGAATTCAGCTATACGTAGTAGAGCGTTCCGTAGATGCGCTTGAAGAAGGCTTCATTATGTAAGAAGTAATGTGGTGGGGGCACATGACAGACCCGGCCATGAAAAACGTTCTTCCATTTTAAAAGATGGCAGGGCGTTTTTTTATGTTTTTCAGCCGGCCTGCTAGACGTGGCAACCACTACAGTTGGCCTATCCGCTAACCGTTGTTGTTAACCGCTCCGCAAGCCGCTGTTGGTATAACTAGTTAGTGACTACTTAAAAATACAAGTTTTGGTATACAAACTACTGTACGCCGCCGATTCGAAAATGATTCGCAATTAGCCGGATTTATTGGAGGATAGCTCGCAAAAATAGCTGGATTTTCTGTATCTAAAATTTGAACATTATCGTGGAGTGTGTGATTTGCTGGAATTCATGTAGTTAATATGAGTTGGATAAGGAAGTAAGTCCAAAAATCAATGCAGCAGATACACGAAACCCAGCTATTTTATCTAAGTCATGGTATAAGGCTAAAATAGATACGGGCAATCCATCTAAATCTAACATTTCGACTATGGAAGAGAGTCAGGTCGGTTCGATCCATGTTTTTCATAAGGCTCAGTAAGTTATAAGGGTTAGTAAGTTGTAGGTCAATAAGTCATAGGAGTCAGTGATATTAAGATTAAGTGAATGATAAGACTAGGTGAATCATCAGAATTAGTAAGTCGTAAGGGGCAGGTCAGCAGGTCATAAGAGTCGGGTTATAATAGCAGGTTACACGTACCGCAAGCTGATATCTTAGATCAGGTAAAACATAAAGTCAGTTTATTAAGTCCCAAGCGTTTCTAATGAGTTCATACTGATGGACGCGCAATCCTGCGCCGGAGTAAATGGGGCGAAGCCAGCCTTTTTGAGTTAGTGAACGTAAAATCCGAATTGCCGTACGATGATCGATACAAAGATGAGCTGCTACTTGCTTGGGGCGGATGGGCTGGATAGAACTTAGGCATAGGCGAATAACTGCTGCTTCTTCCAAAGCGCTTGGCTCAAGAGGCTGTTGTTGTATCAGGTAACGGCTGAAAAGCAACTGCAGCAAGTTGCGGCATATATCGGGCCTATTGGCAACGTCATCGTATGCCAGCGATATTACTCGGTAGCCCAGTGATTGCAAGTAGAGTTCGCGATTCAATTCATTACTGTATTTGGTCCGATCCATCTCGGTAACATGCGAACCATAGCCTTTAATTTCAAATATGAATCTTAAATGCCCTGGTAAAAAGGCGAAATCACCGAAGTAGGAACGCCCGCGCCAGTCTGGGACCTCGTACTCGGGATGAAGATAATCGAGGTTCCTATACAGGGGCCACCAGACATTTTTCAGGAAGAGTGTCTCTCCGTGTCTGTGGCCTCTCTCAAGACGAGCTCTACGTTCTCCTTTACGGCGCGAAATATGATTGTTAATAAACTGCCCGTGGGCTTTTTCGAATTCCATGTTTACCTGCCTCCCGATAAAATTTGATGGATATTAGAATGCACACTAAAGCATGCAAAAACGCCCTGCCCATTTTAAAGGGACAGGACGTTCTTCGTCATGTATATCACCATTATACGAATATGTGCCGCATTTAGCTAGCGGTACAGATATGGAATATATTATTTTCTGCAGGGGATGGGAGGCTTAGTTAAAAAGGGGAGTGGTATGATGGCATAGAAGCTTAGGGGCATATGAGCATATGAGCATAGGGGCATAGGGGTATAGCAGCATACGGTACAAACGGCATAGGGGTATAGCAGCATACGGCATAACGGCATAATGGCATAACGGCATAATGGTATACGGAACGGTATAACGGTAATTTAAATGGATTTCTTGCAATTAATTTAACTTAATTTCATGGTAGGCTGAATTTAGCTGGATTTGGAGTATTTAAAATGGCTTAAAAATGTAAAAGGTACTGTCGTAACTGATTTAAGCACCATGAATCCAATTAATTTCTTTTCATCGAGTACTTTCTTTAAAATAGATACAGTAAATCCAATTGTTATCATATATGATAAGTTCCGCATCGCTTATATCCGTTCATTCAGCAGCATGTGATGTTACAATTCCTCCCCATCACTCCAATCCGACTTATTCCAATCACTTCAACCTATTGCATTTCATAATTCTATTATAATTTATCCGTTTCATTCATCCTGCTCTGCTTCATTCCATGCATCCTCAATTCTGCCGTTGCCATAGCCTCAAGCTACCACTGACATCAACTTATCGCCCCTTCCCGCAAACCGATTGAACTAACCCATCGAACTAACCCATCGAACCAACCCATCGAACTAACCCATCGAACTAACCCATCGAACTAACCCATCGAACTAACCCATCGAACTAACCCATCGAACTAACCTATCGAACCAACCGATTAAACCAACCCCTCAACACCTACCCATCAATATCCACCCACCGTCGAACCACCACCGTCCATCCCTACACAATCGATTCCTCCTAATCGTCCAGAATTATATTCCGATTCATAAACTTGTTACCTTTGCGTAACTTTTCCGTCTAAAAGTAGTCTATTATTTATGTACTAGATTCCCAGAATGGAAGAATAGGGATCGATTTTTGGCATAAAGCATACAGATGGGAGAGTAATAAATTACAATGGTAGTTCGTAAAGACACGAAGTTGGTTCGGTTTGCTGTCAGAAACGGGAAGAAGCTTATTCTTGTTACGCTGGCCGGTATGATATGGATTCAGCCTGTGTGGAATGTTGGGACAGAGTGGTTTGGGCCTGCCTCGACGGCGCATGCGGCTTCAGAGCAGGCGGTGAAATTAAGTGAAGAATACATTACGTCTGGCGCCAAGCTATTAAAATATCAATATACGACAACGAGATCCGGCAAATCGGTAAAGGTGCTCGCCGATGTCATTCAAGTCGATTTGACAAATCCTTACGTCCATCTAGATGTCATGACAGGGAAGGGGGGGCAGGTAACGACCAGGCAGTCCGTTCAGGGAATGGCTAGGGAGACTGGCGCGGTAGCAGGCGTTAACGGCGATTTCTTCTCGACTACAGGGCAGGGCGTCGCGCTCGGCGGCGCGGTATCCCAAGGAACGGTCGTAACGAGCCCGTCGCAGCTGACGGGGATGTATGCCTTTGCCCTACGGAATGACGGGACCCCGATTATCGACCGGTTTGAGTTCCAGGGAAGTGTGATGACCGACAGCGGTCTGACCTTTCCGCTATCCGGCATCAATCAGGAAGCGTACATCACAGAGCCGGACAAGTCCTACAGCCACGCGAATAAAATGTATATATATACAAGCGCCTGGAAGTCCGAAGATCGCCCTAAAGACAGTTCTACAACACCTACAGAAGTGCTCGTCCAAGGCGGGGTAGTACAGCAGATATCGATTAAAGCGCCTATACCAGGCACGGTGCCTTCGGATGGCTACATATTGCGGGCTCACGGCACGGCAGCCGATTTCGTGGCCGCCAACCTGTACGTGGGACAGCAACTAGATACCAACTACCGGCTTCGTTCACTTAGCAGCGGTCAAGAGTTGAATCCGGCTGACCTGAAAATGATGATCGGGGGACATACGCTGCTTGTAGAACAGGGGAAACCATCCTCTTTTACGCGCTCCGTGACCAGCATTAGCGGCAGCAGCGCGGTGGCCCGCACAGCGATCGGCTATTCCCAGGATGGCAAATACGCCTACCTGATCGCTGCGGAGAAGAACAATAGCAGCTCCGGCATGACCCTGGCCGAATTGCAGAAGTTCATGGCTGCGATCGGTATATGGAAGGGACTCAATCTGGATGGCGGAGGCTCAACGACCATGGTCGATCGTCCGCTGGCTGAAAATGAGGTGACCCTGACCTTTACAACGTCCAATGGAGACGGCTCGCAGCGTGCGGTGGCCAACGGGCTGGGCGTATATACTACGGCGCCCCAAGGAACTCTGAAGGGGCTTAAAGTCAGCGGAGCATCCTCGCTTCTGATTGGACAGACGGCGGACTATTCGCTGAAAGGGTACGACACCTACTATAACCCGGTGGACGCTTCGGGGATTCAGGCAACCTGGAAGGCGGATAACGGCAATGTAAGCTGGACGGGAGCGGGCTTTAAGGGTGTGAAGCCCGGGACATCGCAAATTACAGCGGTTAGCGGTGATGCGAAGGCAAGCATGAAAGTGACTGTCCTAGGCGGCAGCGATTTGGATAGTCTCGCTTCAACGACAACCTATGCGCCGCTTGCGGCAGGTACTAGCGTCTCCGTACCAATGCAGGCCAAGCTGAAGGATGGGCGAACCATAGAGGTGCCGGCCGAATCCTTGACCTGGGAGTTTAAAGGAATGAAGGCTGCGGTATCCGGCGGCGTATTGACGGTGCAATCCGTCAATGCAGGAGCCAAAGTGGCTTATGCTACGGCGAAATATGATGGATTCAGTTCGACGCCGATCGTTCTGTCAACCGCAGAGGAACAAATTTGGGAGAACTTTGAGAACACGGGGTATCCGATTTCCTTTAAAGGACTTCCTTCCGAAGCGGCAGGAACGGCTATGGTTGTACAAGGAACGGGAGAACGCCAGAACTCCAAAGTCCTTAAGCTTGATTATGACTTAACGAACGGGACAGGCAATAAATTTGCCTATGCGGAATTCAATGGAACAGCAGGAAGAAGCATTCCTGACAGCTCGACGGCAATGTCGGTAGATGTGCTGGGGGATTCCAGCCTGAATTGGCTGCGGGCTGAGTTTGCAAATCCGGATGGCAAGGCGGTGTACGTAGATCTGGCCAAGCCGCTTAATTTCTCGGGCTGGAAGACACTGACGGTTGATCTGAGCGCAGCAGGTCTGAAGCCTTCGGCCAAGCTGAAGCGGCTATACCTTGTTAACCTGGAGGAAGGACAGGATGAGCGTGCTTTAACCGGAAGCGTGTCTTTTGATAATATTAAATTTACTTCGCCTGTTATGGATGGAGATACCGGGCTGCCTAGCGCAAAAGTAGTTATGACTGTAGGCCAGAAATCCCTGACCGTTAACGGCAAGAAGCAAGGGATCGACGTCGCTCCGCTGCTGCAAAACGATACGACGTATGTACCGATTAGATATGTGCTCGATCATTTTGGCGGACAGTCGGAATGGAACGCTACGTCCAAGAAAGTTACCGTGCTGTCGGGCAGCACTGTCATGGAACTGACGGTAGGCAAGAAGGAATTTACACTGAACGGTACAAGGAAGCAATCGACGGTTTCACCGATTATTGTAGATGGAAGGACTTTGGTCCCATTGAGATTGGTGTCGGAAGCACTTGGTATCGATGTAAAATGGGAAAAGAAAACCAAATCCATTACCCTTGAATCATGATATGATTAAATATGGCATATATGGACACAAGGAAATGGAGAAGGTGTAATTGGACTTTCAAGCCGATGCTATAGATCGCGTCATTAAGAACGCTATAAGCGTTATGGAGAACAGCAAACTGCAAATGCTGGAAATATTAGATTCGGCACGAAATGAGCTGAAAACGCTGAATAACGAGCTTCAGCAGGTCATGAAGGAAACGGCGGAAACCGTGGAAAAGGTTGACCAGCTTGAGGTAAATTACCGGCGTTCCCGCATCCGGCTGACGGAAGTCAGCCGGGATTTCGTGCGCTATAAAGAAGAGGATATCAAGCAGGCTTACGAGAAGGCGACACAGCTGCAGCTCGACCTGCTTATTTACCGTGAAAAAGAAATGTATCTGAAGGCCCGGCGGGATGAACTGCAAAAGAGGGCTCGCAACGTGGATAAATCCGTCGAGCGGGCTGAGACCATCGGCACCCAGATGGGAGTTGTGTTAGAATACTTGTCAGGGGAGCTGGGACAAGTTACTCGGATTCTGGAATCTGCCAAAAACCGCCAGATCATCGGCTTGAAAATAATACTGGCCCAGGAAGAGGAGCGCAAGAGAATCTCCCGCGAGATACATGACGGTCCCGCGCAACTGCTCGCAAATCTAGTGCTTAGGACGGAAATTGTAGAAAGAATGCTAGCTAGGCAGGAATTTAAGATGGTCCAGGACGAAATAATAGATTTAAAGGGACAAGTGCGCTCCAGCTTGGAAGAAATGCGAAAAGTCATCTTTAATCTTAGACCGATGGCGCTGGATGATTTGGGGCTCATACCGACATTGCGTAAATATGTGCATGACTATGAAGAGAAGACAAAAATTCGAACGACCTTTGAAACAAGGGGCAAGGAATACCGTCTTAGCTCGGCCATGGAGGCAGCAGTATTCAGATTAGTCCAGGAAGCGCTCACCAATGCGGCAAAACATGCCTTTCCAACGTATGTCATCGTAGAAATTACGTATCAAGCCCAGATGGTTAAAATTATGGTTCAAGATAATGGACTGGGGTTCAAGGTGGATCAGCTGGAGCTTAAGAACAAAGAGCACACCCATTTTGGATTAATTGGCATGCGGGAAAGGGTGGAATTGCTGGAAGGAAGAATGGAAATAGAATCAACGGCGAATTTGGGTACCAAAATCGTCATCCATATCCCGACAAACGCAGAGAAGAGGAAGGAGTTACAGGATGGATAATCTTAATTCTAACACTAGACAAACAATCAAAGTTCTCTTGGCTGATGATCATCAACTTTTTCGCGAGGGGCTTAAACGGATTTTAAACATGGAGGAAGATATCGAAGTTGTTGGCGAATGCGGCGACGGGTCCCAAGTTCTAGAAGCATGCCAGCAGTTATTTCCCGAAATCGTTCTGATGGACATTAATATGCCGCAATTGAACGGAGTGGACGCGACGGCAGAGCTTCGCGATGCCCTTCCTGAGGTAAAAGTAATTATTCTATCCATACATGATGACGAAAGTTATGTCTTTGAGACGCTGCGCAAAGGAGCTACTGGCTATTTGCTGAAGGATATGGAGGCGGAGTCGCTTGTCAATGCGATTCGTACCGTTGCTGAGGGCAATGCCTTTATTCATCCAAAGGTGACGGGCAAACTGATTCAGCAGCTGCGCCGGATGGAGTATTTAAGTGAGACCGGGGCAATTGCGGAAGACAGCGCCATTCGTGAAGCCGGGGTGAAATTTGTAGCCGGTGACGACAACCCGCTCACAAGACGTGAAGCAGAGGTACTCCGTTTGATGGCGGAGGGCCGCAGCAATAAAATGATCGGCGAGCACTTGTTTATCAGTGAGAAGACGGTCAAGAACCATGTCAGCAGCATTTTGCAAAAGATGGATGTAGACGATCGAACGCAAGCCGTAATAAACGCGATCAAATTCGGTTGGGTAACTTTATAAAAGGAAGGATCTTGCTTATTCGTCGTAAAAGACATCAGCAAGGGTCTTTCGCGCTTATTAGTTTCCAATATTTACTTTAAATTGAAAAGTGAGGTCGCATCTGTTCTTTTTTGGACAAGGATACAATGCAGCAGTTAAGCCTGCACATACAGCTAGGCAGCATGATTCGAATGCGACGATGGATATTAAGCATACGTCTTATCAGGGATATGTAATGAAAGCCCAGTAACCGACCTGCTTCCGGCGGCATATATTGTCGCATAGGGAGGTTGAGTCGCATGATTCCTTACATGGTCTGGATATTGTTTAGTTATGGCGTTGCCGGAGCGCTTGTGCATTTTTTTCACAGCAGGTATTTAAAGTATGAAACGAGCTCTCGAAAGCAGGTTCACTATATTCTAGTAGCTCATAATCATGAGAACCAGATGGAGTGGTATTTGCGGGCGCTTATGTGGTACAGCTGCTTGAGAGCACAGTCGCTCCGGGTTACGATACTGGACGATGGTTCACAGGATGACACGCTGGCGATCATTGAGCGAATGAAGTATGCCAATGAAATGAATCTGACCGTAGTTGGCGAGGCCGAAATCCAGGATGAACATGACATCATCCGGAGCCAATCTCCTAACGATGGGGAGCAATTGAAATTCATCGATCTCCGGGTGCCGCACGAAGCGGCGAAGATACCATATGTTCAGGCATAACTGCAGTCAATTGAATATGCTGGTGAAACGTAAGATGTGAAGCACACTCTTGGGCATGGCCGAGGGGTGTGCTTTTTTGCGTTTGGCTTGGAACGGATAAAATAAGGTGCTGTTATAAGGTGTGTTTGACGCTAACGTGGGAAAGGTTTTCGCAGCATTCGATGCGGCGAATGAAGATTGGGGGTGGTTTGATTGATTATCTAACTGATGGTAATTGATGAAGCAATTGATGAACAAACTGATGAACAAACTGATGAACAAACTGATGAACAAACTGATGAACAAACTGATGAACAAACTGATGAACAAACTGATGAACAAACTGATGAACAAACTGATGAACAAACTGATGAGCCGACCGACTGATGAAATAACTGGATTTGTTACACTTAAAAACTCCGTTCTTTAGCAAAATGAGTAATTAGCTGGATTTCCTGTATTTATAAAGCGGTTGAAAGGGAGGTGAGTCCCCAAAAAAAGGATTTTGATGCATGAATGCTCTTCTGTCAAAAAAGTGGACACAGCTAAACTAAGCAACCCTTTCGTAATACAGCTGCTCAAAGCGAACCGGTGACATATATCCAATCGTACTGTTAGATCTCTTTCGGTTGTAGAAGAATTCCAAATATCGAAAAAGCCTTTGTTGGGCTTCTTGTTTAGTTTTGAACTTAGGTTTGCTGTAGATCAACTCGCGTTTTAAGATACTATGGAAAGCCTCGATACAGGCGTTGTCATAGCAGTTTCCTTTACGGCTCATGCTTGGCTTCATTCCATATTGCATCAGTTGGTTGCGGTATTCTTTACAGGCATACTGGGAACCACGGTCAGAGTGGTGGATCAGCCCTTTTCCTGGCTTCTTTGCGAGGTAGGCTTGCTTCAGGGCATCCATTACAAGGTTAGACGTCATTCTATCACTTAATTTCCATCCGACGATTTGTTTCGTATACAAGTCTAAGATGCTGGCCAGGTAGAGTTTTCCTTGACGGCAAGGAATGTAGGTGATATCGGCTACCCATTTTTCATTCGGTTTCGTAGCTTTAAAATCTTGCTCGAGGACATTTTCGGCTATCGGCATATCGTGACTAGAGTCTGTGGTGGTAACCCTGAACTTCCTTGACATGCACGAACGCAGTCCTTGCTCTCGCATAATAAGGCCAACCGTACGTTCCGATATGCTCCATCCTTCCTTCACAAGTTCATTGTGTATCCTAGGACTGCCATAGGTTTCATCCGAGTCGTAGAAGTGCCATTGAATACGCTCTGAAAGCTTCTGTCTGCGCTTCTCTCTTTGGGAAGGCTCGGCTGCTTTCCATTTGTAATAACCGCTCCTAGATACCTGCAGTACTTTACACATCTTCTCCAGTCGAAAATCGGAGCGGTGATCTTCGATAAATTGGAACCTTAGTTCCTTTCTTTGCTGAAGATGTGCATGGCCTTTTTAGGATTGCGATCTCTTCCTTAAGATCTTCGATTTCCCGTTGTTGTTCATCGATCATTTGAGATTGCTGGCGAAGAGTTTCGCCTTGGTTAACGGGTTCATTTTCAAATTCTCGATACTTTCCGACCCAGTTTCGTAATGTACCGGGATTAATGTTTAACTCGTTTGCGATCTCCTCGAGTGACTTGGTTTGTTCTTGCACATACTTTACGGCTTCACGTTTAAATGTTTCGTTATACCGTTGTCTCGTCTCACTCATTTCGACACCTCTTCATCTTATTAGACTCATTATCTATTTTTGCATTAAGAGATGTCCACTTTTTATTCTAACTGCAGAAATACAGTTAGTTCACCTAAGTTCTCGTATAAAAACGAACTAGATACATGAGATACATTTAATTCCGTTAGTAGTTGTACTAGAGCAACCCAGGTCATTTTGATTAAGCGCCAAAGTATCGTGCAGCATCTTCTTCAAAAGGTTCTTTTTTCCTTTTTTAGAAATAGCAGAATGTATTAAAGGCTAGTGATAGGCCGGGCTGGCCCGAAAAGGGCTTGCCTCAGCGCGGATATTTTAAAAATCTTGGGACAAGGGTTATTTTCGCGGGGAGGGCTGTCCTTTCGGTAAATGACTTCTATCGATGTTTGTTTATTTTAGTAGACTGCAAGGTTGTCTTGAAATGAAGATTCAATGCTTATATAGCAAAAGGAGGGATCGGTTGAAAGTCTGTTTGTACGCAGTCAGATGTCAATCAGAATGGGAGGTAAAAGTCAGCCTGGATTTTGGCATTGATCTGGCATGGTGGACGCAGGATGGGCGGGTGAATGTGAGTTGGAGAGGCGAGGGGCGGAGTGGGATTGGTCAGCAATACACAAGGGTAGAAGGCGGCTGGGAAAACGGCACGGGGTTAGCTGGACGGGCGCCTGGGGCCAGGGAGACGAAGTTTCTCTTACTTCTGGCTGCTGAGCTGCCCTTAGGCTTGGCTGTAGGCCTGCGGGATGGATTTATGCACCATGCTCGTATGGATGAGTGGGGTGCGCGGGAGTGGAATGTATATTTGCAAGAAGAACTGGCACGGCGATTTAAGGCTGAATTGGCGCGTGATAAGTTTCTTCTTGAAAGGTTAGGTCAGCGCGGCTTATATGGACAAGGGAGAAGGGGATGACGCGGGAAGGACGAGCTATACAAAGGGAAATGGAAGAGAGAATGAGCCCGTGGGGAGAATTGAAAGCGGAACAGGCTGGGAGGCCAACAGCCGAACAGGGTGTGCATTTAGACAGAGGTGGATTGGATAGATGCGGTTTGGAGTTGCGGGTGGTTGCAGGGAGCGCGTCGTGGTTAGTAGACGCGCTGACGGGGCGGTCGCTGCTGGCCGCGGAGCTGCAGCAGCTCCTGGCGGAGCGCCTGCCGGAGCTGGCGCCGGCGTGGCGCTCCGCCGCCCAGTACGCGCACCTGCAGGGGCGCGTACAGCTCACCGCGGGCGTGGCCCCGGCCACCGCCCGCCGCAGCCGTGCCCGCTGCGCGGCCGGGCACGGCCTCCCCGCTGCCGCCGCTGCGGCAGCGAGGCCTTCGCCGCACGCCCTGCGGGTCGTGCGGCCTGAGCAGCTGCGCCTACTGCGAGGCCTGCCTCGCGCTGGGGCGCAGCCGCTCTTGTGCGCTGCTGCTTCGCGGCAGCGCCTGCGCCGTGCCGCCGCCGGGCCCACCCGGCAGCGGTGGCGGCACGGCAGGGCCCCCACCGGGTCCTTGCTGGACCGGTGGGGGCTTAGCCCGCGCAGCGCGCAGCTGCGGGGGAGGCGCTGCGCTTCCTGGCGGAGCCGCAGGAAGCGGGCGGGCACGGCGGCATGCGGGTGCCGCTGCCGCGCAACGCTGCGCCGCATGGCGGCGGCCTTCCGGCCGCCAAGGCCGCGGCGCATGCGCGAATTCCGCGCTTTCTGCTCTGGGCCGTGACAGGAGCGGGAAAGACGGAAATGATTTTCCCCCTGATTCAATATGCGCTTGATCGCGGTGGGACGGTGCTGGTAGCTACGCCAAGACGGGACGTTGTTCTGGAGCTGGCTCCCCGGATCGCAAAAGCCTTTCCCGATGAACCGGCGGCAGTTCTCTACGGAGGCAGCGTCCAGCGCTGGGAGCGGGCGCGGCTCTATCTGGCCACGACCCATCAGCTGCTAAGGTTCCATGAGGCGTTCGATCTTGTCATTATCGACGAGCTGGATGCCTTTCCCTATCATAACGATCCCATGCTGGCTTTTGCGGCAGAGGCTTCCTGCAAACCCGGCGGGCGCTTCATCTATTTATCGGCCACGCCCCCTTTATCTTTACAGCGCGAGATCCGCCAAGGGAGGCTGCCGCACGCAAAGGTTCCGGCAAGATTTCACGGTTATCCTCTGCCTGTGCCGCGGCGCGTCGCCATGAGCAGCGTAGCGGAGGCTGTACGGCGTCAGCGGCTGCCGGGCTCGCTGCTGCAGCCCCTAAACGAGTCGATTCGGCGAGGGGCGCAAATTTTTATGTTCGTATCGCGCATCAGGCATATTGATCCTTTTGTTGCTATGCTGCGGCGCAGGTTTTCTGCTCTTTCAATAGAGGGAACTTCCTCCCAGGACGAGCAGCGCTCCGATAAAGTGCTCAACTTCCGCTCGGGCGAAGTTCGCATCCTCGTAACGACAACCATTCTGGAGCGAGGCGTGACCGTGCCGAAAAGCGATGTATATATTTTGGATGCCGACAGCGAGCTGTTTGACGAAGCTTCCCTCGTGCAAATGGCCGGTCGAGCCGGCCGTTCCAAAGATGACCCTGCGGGTATTGTCGTCTTCGCCTCCCCGGAGTGGACAAAGTCTCAGCGTGGAGCCGTGAAGCAGATCAAGACGATGAACAAAATTGCGCTTAAAAAGGGTTTTTTGCGGCAAGCTGATTCGAAGGCAGGTCAATCAAGGTAGGGCTATCGAAATGAAACTTAATTTGGACAGCTGTAAAATTGGAGCCAAAGTAATGCGATGTTAAGGAAAGGAGGATGAGTATGAAACTTGCTGGGAATATAGCCAAGGACTCCTCTTGCTTATATTCAGAACATCTGGGGCGATTGTTCTCAGGCATGCTGAAACCAATCCATCGATTGCTGAGTCAGACAGGAAGCCTCTGTTTGGCTTGCGGCAGCAAGATATCCGCACAGATTCCCGGTTATCCCGAATTGTGCCTGTCCTGCTATTCGAGCATCCCTTGGATTATGCAGCCCCGCTGCCTGGTTTGCGGGCGCCATGTCGGGTGTCCTGATTGCAGCCGGACGGGAGGAACGCCGCGTTGTTTTGTCATCAACCGGAGCAGTGTAGCCTATAACGCTTCGATGCGTCAATGGCTGGCTCAGTATAAATACCGCGGACATGAGGCCTATGGTGAGGTTCTCGCGCGCATGATGGGACGGGCTGTAGAGCAAATGAAAAATGAGTTGGGACTTCAGAAAACTTTTTTCGATGCGGTTACGTTTGTGCCTTTGAGCGAAGCAAGGTGGGTGGAACGCGGATTCAATCAGGCCGAAAAGTTGGCTAGGGGAGCAGCTTTGGCGAGAGGGCGTAACGGACGCAGTCTGCCTTTGTTAAACTTGTTGACGCGGACCCGGCATACCGACAAGCAAAGCTTCAAGAGCAGACATGAAAGGCTTAAAAATATGCAAGGTGTTTTTCAAGCTTTACCCGATGCCTCTGAACGGCTGGCAGCTGTGGCGGTACGCTCTGACGGGACTTTTTCTGAACATGGCGAAGCCATTCGTTTGCTGCTCGTGGATGATGTCTATACGACGGGGAGCACGATCAATGCCTGCGCTGCCGTGCTGCAAAACATTTGCACAGAGCTGGGGGCAAGCGGCGAAATTTACAGTTTGACCTGGGCAAGATCTTAAATATAGAAAAATTCAGTATTTTTGTAGGAAATTATGGACGAACACCCCTGAAATAAGGTAATCTATTTTAAACAGCTTTACGATTGGACAAGTAGGGGGAATGGTTATGAATTTGGGAAATTGTCCGCGCTGCGGCAAACTGTTCGCCAATAATTTTAGGGACATCTGTCCATCCTGCATTAAAGATATCGAGAAAGAGTATGAGAAATGTCTTGAATATTTGCGTCAAGAGAAACTGGCTACGATCCAGGAGGTTCATGAGGCGACAGGCGTCTCCGTCAAACAGATTACAAAGTTCATTAAAGAGGGACGGATCACTGTAGCCAATAACCCGAATATGATGTACCCTTGTGAGGTCTGTGGTGTTCTTATTCGTGAGAATAATATGTGTGATTCGTGCCGTACCCGTCTGACGCGTGATTTGACTGCCGCCGTCAGGGAAGAGGGCGGGGCTAAACAAGCTCATGATGATCGTAACCACAGCGGGGCTTATGGCGCGGTCGACAAATTCCGTAATCAATAATGCCAAAATAACCTATATTATTATTGAAATTCCTAAACTTCGCTATTAACAATGTTTAAACCTACGCCGATAAACTTAGTAAAGATTATCGGTTTTTTTTATTTGAAACGAGGTGAATGAATTTGAAAATCAATGAGACAGGTCGAATTAACGGGGTCAATCCGTATCAACGCAACGTTGAGAATCGGGATACTTCAGTAGATAAGAAGAAGCAAAGGGATCAGCTATCGATTTCCTCGGAGGCCAGAATCATGCTTGAAGAGCACAATCAAGTTCAAGACCCTAAGCGGATGGAGCGAATTGCTGAGTTAAAGAAGGCGGTATCCACGGGGACGTATCATGTTGAAGCCAACAAGCTGGCGGAGAAATTGGCGCCTTACTTCAATTCATTTGTTGATCCGGGGGATTCCAAGTGAGCGTACAGAACGTAATCGATGTTTTGCATCAGACGGATGACATGTATCGGAAGATCATTGAATTAGGCAAGGAAAAGCAGCAGGCCATTATGGATAACGATATTGCTCTTTTGACAAAGCTGATGAACCAAGAGGCTCGTCTGCTCAAACAAACCGTGGAGCTTGACGAGCTGCGCGAACAAGCCGCCCTGCAGTTTTTGCAGGAAAAGGGGATTCGTTCTCAGCTTAAATTAACGATTACCGAAATGACTCGTCTTGTATTCGATGTTACGGAGAAGCAGCAGCTGCTGGCCGCTCAGGCCCAGCTGTCGGATACGCTAAGAGAGCTAAAGCGCTTGAACGGGATAAACAAGGAACTGGTCGAACAGTCCTTAACATTTATAGATTACAGCCTCAACTTGTTTGTAAGCGAGCCGGAGGATGAAATGATGTACCGCGATCCTTCGAAGCAGCATGCTGCGCAGAAGCCACGCAGTTTCTTTGATACGAGAGCCTAAAAGGATAGGAGTGAAATGACGACAATGAGATCTACTTTTCATACACTTGAAGTTGGTAAGCGAGGGGTCGTTGCGCAGCAAACAGCCTTGGCCACGACGGGACATAATATTACGAACGCTAACGCGCCGGGTTATTCTCGTCAAGTAGCCAAGATGGCAGCGGCAAGACCGATTGAATTTCCAGGGATGACCCGTTCGACGAACCCGAACCAGCTCGGGATGGGCGTCGAAGTTACTAGCATTAAACGGATTCGCGATTTCCTGCTGGATATCGAATACCGGAATCAAAACTCTGATCTGTCGACCTGGATTGTGAAGCAAGAGACGTTATCCAACGTTGAGGGTATTTTTAACGAACCTTCGGAGAATAGCATTGCCACAAGTATTTCGGAATTCTGGAATGCTTGGCAGCAGCTTAGCAAAAATCCGAGCAGCACTGACCTGTCTGCCAGAACGGTAGTTCAGCAGAAAGCGATCGCTCTTACGGAAACGTTTAATCATATTGCCTCTCAGCTCGACACGCTGCAAAACAACCTGACTCAGCGGATTAATGTCAAGGTGGCTGAAGTGAACAATACGGTGCAGCAAATCTCGGATTTGACGATCATGATTAACCGCGTGGAAGGGCTTGGCGATAACGCTAATGACTTGCGCGACCAACGGGACTTGCTCATCGACCAGTTGTCCACGCTGGGGAACCTGCAAGTAATAGAGACGGATGACAACTACCAGGTGATTTTTGGCGATGTCATGGTCGTGGACGGTATTCAGCCGCCTACGGAGTTTACTTTGGCTAACGTTAACGCTCTTACAAGAGGGGAAATTGCCGGTTATGTGGAATCCCGCGACGTTCATATCCAGAACTATATTACTCAGATGAACGTGATGGCGAATACGCTAGCCACGGGAAAAATTGAGGTGACTTTGCCTGCGGGATCGATTTTGCCTCCGGGAGTCACCATTCCTGGTGCGGTGATGGATCCAACGAATCCAAGAAAACTCGCTCAGGATACTAAGCATACCGTAGACGGCTTGAATGGGTTGCATAAGCTTGGTTATACCCTTCAGGAGCCGGCGACGGCGGGCAAGGACTTTTTCGTTGCCGCTGGAGGGGGGACAATTACGGCAGCCAACATTCGTGTTAACCCAGAAATCGTTGACAATCTGGCTAATATCGCGGCTGCCATGCGAACTGAGCAGGTCACCCAGAATGGGGTTACTACAGAGAAGGTTCTGCAGGGTAATGGGGATCTGGCATTATTGATCGCTTCGCTAGCAGAGGGCAAGTTTGATTATCGCGGGCAGAATGGTGCAATTACGAACGAAGGAACCTTCGCTGGTTATCTACAATCCGTCATTGCTCAACTAGGTACAGATTCAGATGACGCCTATCGGATGGTGCAGAACGGTACTTTATTGTCTGACCATGCGGATAGACTACGTCAAGCCGTAAGCAGCGTCTCACTGGATGAGGAAATGGCGGATATGATCAGGTTCCAGCATGCCTATAGTGCTTCTGCCCGCGTGATGACGACGATAGATGAAATGCTCGATAAATTGATTAACGGCACCGGGATTGTCGGTAGATAGGAGATGAGTACATGCGTATCACTCAGTCTATGATGAGTCGATCGATGATGAGCAATCTGCAAAATAACTTCAAACGACTGGACAAATACCAGGAACAGATGATGACCAACCGGCGGCTAAACCGGCCGTCCGATGACCCGGCTGGCGTTGCAAGTGCGCTGCAATACCGTGGCGAGATTAGCTCCACTACTCAATTTGAGGAAAATGTGGAAGATGCGAATTCGTGGATGCAATTTACGGATAGCGTCCTGATGGAAACAACGAATATCATTCAGCGGCTGGCAGAGCTGGCCGTTCAAGCTGGAACCGATACTGTTCCGGCTGATGCAAGGAATAATATTAAGCAAGAAGTAGATCAACTTTATCAACAGCTAGTTTCATTAGGCAACTCGCAATTTAAGGGAAAATACATTTTTAACGGGCAAAGGGTAAATGAAGCTCCTTATCCAAACGATCCGGCGAATATGGCTTATAGTTTGGACGAAGGCGTGGTTCAATATCAAATCGGTGCGGGAATTTATATACCGGTAAATATGTTAGGCGATAAAGTATTTGGAGCTTATGGGGATAACACAGGCTTATTTAAAGTACTAGATGATTTTAAAAATGCCCTAAATGATACTAGTCCAGCGGGAACTACAGCAATCCAAAATGCTATTCCAGCCTTGCAGGAGAATTTAGAAAGAGTGATTACTGCGCAGGCAGAACTCGGCGGTAAACAGAATCGTCTTGAGTTTTCTATGAGTCGCTTAAATGACTTGAATTTGAATTATGTATCCCTGCAATCCTTAACCGAAGATGCGGATATGCCAGCAGTTATAACTGAGCTCAAGACGGCAGAAAGTATCTATCAAGCTTCGCTTGATACCATGGCACGCATTATTCGCCCAAGTTTGTTGGATTTCCTGCGATAGGAGGGGTTTGATTGCAAGTTCCTCGCATACAGATTCAACAGGGCTTCAGTAGGCTGGCCTTAGAAACAACGAAAGGTCAATGGAGTATTGAGCAGCCAAGGCCATCGTTAAATTTGCATCAAGAGCCAGGGAAATTAGAGATGGAGCGATCCAGGCCTACACTCGAAATTGATGCAAGGAAGGCCTGGTCCGCTTTAGGCAAAGCGAAGTTTGACGAATTTACTGACCGTGTATCTCAAAGTTCGCTAGAATCCTCCATGCAGAACATCGCGGAAATTGCCCAAGCTGGCGACCGGATGATGGCCTTTCATCAACCCGGGAATGCATTTGCCGAAATCGCGAGACAAAATGCATTGAAAGATCGGCCGATTCAATTTATGGGGCCGCCAGACTACGATAACGTGGACGTTACATTTACTCCCGGATCTTTAAACATGAACTATTTGCCTGGCGGAGTAAGTGCAGATCCCGTTATTCGCAAGCCTGTAGTGGATTATTATCCGGGCAAGGTTAATCCTTATTTAATACAGAAAAATTTTATATTTATGACGGCAACGAACCGGCATTTGGATGAGGTTGTCTGATTAATCCAGTAAAATAGCTATAATGAAGGAATTTCATATAGCTATTTTTTTTGAATTGAAGGAGGTATTCCCTGTGATTGTACAAACAGCAAGGTTTGGAAAAATTGAAGTTTATCCTGATACTACATGGGATTTTTTGGTTCCGATTTTAGGGTTTGAAGAGTATAAAAATTTTGTGGGAATTGCACAAGAGGATAGCCCATTTGAATTTATTCAGTCCTTGGATGAGGAAAATTTAACTTTTGTATTAACCGATCCATTCATGTTCTATCCGGAATATGAATTTACGCTTGAACAGCGTTGGCGCGATATTTTGCAAATTGAAAAGGAAGATGAGGTCATCGTTCGATCTGTAGTCACTGTAAGATCTCCTTCCGATATTACCTTAAACTTGAAGGCGCCGATCATTATGAATCCTAAATCGAGAAAAGCTGCTCAAATTATACTTGAGCAGTCTGAGTATGAAACCCGACATCCGCTGAACAAAGTTGAAGATCAGGAGGGACGCCATGCTGATACTGTCGAGAAATAAGGGGCAGAAGATTATCATAGATCATAACATTGTCATCTCTGTGGTTGAAGTTAGCGGAGATCAGGTGAGGATCGGGATTGAAGCACCGGCTGATGTGAGTATTTATAGGGAAGAAATTTACGATGCTATCCAAGAGCAAAATAAAGAAGCTGTCCTGCAATCTGACAATGTTCAGGAACTTCTACGTAATGTGAGTCCATATAAGAAAAATTAAAAAAAATTATAAAAATGTTGCAATTACTATAAACAATAGCCCAAGTCAGCCGATATATATATCATGGGACAATTGTCATGGCATTGACGGCCGCATTCCATGATCTGTCCACATACGGGTGAAGCATGGATGCTAATCACCAAAACATTCCAAGGAGGAAACTTATTATGCGTATTAACCACAATATCAGCTCTTACAACACTCAACGTCAATTGACGTTCAACAACACTCAACAAGGTAAATCCCTTGAGAAATTGTCTTCCGGCTACCGCATCAACCGCGCTGCTGACGATGCTGCTGGTCTGGCAATCTCTGAGAAAATGCGTAACCAAATCCGTGGCTTGGAGCAAGCTTCCAAGAACGCTTTGGACGGCATTTCCTTGATTCAAACTGCTGAGGGTGCTTTGAACGAAACTCATGCTATGCTGCAACGTATGGCTGAACTGTACGTACAAGGTGCGAACGAAGTGTTGACAACTCAAGATGCTGCTAAGATTGACTCTGAAGTTAAACAACTTTCAGCGCAAATCGGTTCCATTGCAGAACAAACTCAATTCAACACTAAAAAATTGCTTAATGGCGATACAACTGGCGTATTATTCCAAGTTGGTGCTAACGGTGGAGAGACAATTCAATTGTCACTTTCCAAAGCTACTGCTACACAATTGAGTGTCCAATTTGACAATACAGGTTTGCAGGCTCTTGCATCTGCAACTGGTGGCATGAACTCTGTTGCAGCTGCTAACTTGAGCTTGGTTCAAGCAGCGATCAATAGTGTATCTGCAATGCGTTCTGACCTCGGTGCTGTTCAAAACCGTTTGGAACACACAATCAACAACCTTGGAACTACTTCCGAGAACTTGCAAGCAGCTGAATCCCGTATTCGTGACGTTGACATGGCGAAAGAAATGTCTGAATTCACGAAGAACAACATTCTTCAACAAGCTGCAACTGCAATGTTGGCTCAAGCGAACCAACAGCCGCAAGGCGTTCTGCAATTGCTTCGTTAATTTGATTTATAGCCGGCCGGGGAACCGGTCGGCTTTTTTAATATCTGGCCTTTGAATAGGCGAAAGGGGGGAGAGTGATGAGGATAGACCCTTCTTCAAACTCTTCGTATTCGTCCTTGCTGCCATGGTTCAATAATCTTGCTAACGAAGCTTCGTTGGAAGTGAATACAGATAAGCGAAAAAACAATCCAGATAAGACGATTCCTGAACTTGTTGACATGATGAATAAGAAACTTGAAGAGCTCGGGACTCATATCCAAGTGAAGGTTCATGATAAGACAAATACGATTATGGTTCTTGTGATGCAGGATGAGACGAATGAAATAATTCGTGAAATTCCAAGCGAGAAAATGCTCGATATGCTGTATAACATTACAAGAAGAGTTGGTCTCTTCGTGGATGAAAAATTGTAAATGAACAAATGCAAAGGAGGTACATGATGGCAATTAACAGCCCGATCCGGATTACTGGTTTTAGTGGGACATTAGATACCGATAGCCTTATTACAAAGCTAATGCAGGCAGAAAGAGTTCCACTTGATAAAGTTTTAAAAAGCAAGCAGTTCACGATTTGGCAGAGAGAAGATTATCAGGCGATGAATACCGCGCTCTTGTCTTTTCGGAATTCAATTAACAATTTGCGTTTCGAAAGTAATTTTGAAAAAACTACAGCTACCTCTTCTAATACTTCGGTTATTGAAGTAGCATCAAGCGGGACTTCTGCAGGAATTAGCTCTGTTAGAGTAGGAAAGCTAGCTACCTCGGCGACTATTGTAAGTAATCCGATCGCTTCTGCTACCCAAACGATCAGTGAGAGTGGAGCAATTTCTATTAATGGAAAGGCTACGGTGGCATTTACTGCAGGCGTTTCAACAGTAGAGTCAATTGTAAAGGATATTAACAGTAAAGCTTCTCAGACTGGTGTCAAAGCTAATTTTGATAAAGCTAGCGGTGTTCTTTACTTGAGTTCCTCGCAGATGGGAGATAATTCGGAAGTTAATATAGCAAGTTTGGATCCAAGTAATCCGAGCGACACTAGTCTTGGCGACTTTATGAGTTTTCTTAATCTTTCTCAATCAAGTGCTGTCGGCTCGGACGCGGAATATTATGTGAATGGTTCAACCACTGCCATTAAATCGGCTTCTAATAGTGTGTCCATCAATGGAGTTCAAGTTACTCTACGCAGCCAGGGAGAGGCCTCAATAGGCGTTGTAACCGATCGAAGTGGAATCGTTGATAAAATCAAGGATTTCGTGACACAATACAATTCTTTGATTGATCTCTATTCTACAACTGCAAATACCCGTCGCAGCCGTGAGTATGAACCGCTCACCTCCGAACAGAAAGAGGCTATGAGCGAGAGTCAGATTACTCAGTGGGAAAAACGAGCAAGGCAAGGCACACTGTATAATGATAGCATTCTTAGAGATACACTGTCATCGATGAGAAGTGCTCTGAATACCCCCTTGAATGTTCCAAGTGATCAAATACAAATGTTGTCCAGCATCGGTATAACAGTCATGACGGATTATAAAGAAAATGGGAAGCTTCAGATTGATGAGGCCAAACTTCAGGAAGCAATTAATACGCGATTTGATGAAGTGAAGCAACTGTTTGTCAGAGCATCGGATGAAGATCCTCCTGCAGGAAAAAGCAATATAGGCATCGCCGATCGGCTGTATAATATAGCTAATGTGCAAATGGAGAAGTTTAAAAAGAAAATGGGTTCTGGATCGCTGGAGGCTATGGATGATAGCGTCATTGGTAAACAACTAAAGGCTCTATCCGAGCAAGAATCCAATTGGAAGAGAAAGTTAGAAGATATCGAAACCCGTTATTACAAAAGATTTGCTGCAATGGAAGCTGCGCTGCAGAAAATGAACAGTCAAAGTTCATGGTTATTTTCACAATTAGGTCAGTGACCCCGGAATAATATTACACTACCAATAAAATGACTGATGGAGAGAGGAAACTATGCACTACGCACAACAACAGCAATATTTGAAAGTTCAAGTGGAGACAGCGAGCCCTGGAGAATTAACCTTGCTCTTGTACCAAGAGATGGTCAAATCATTGCTTCTAGCTAAAAAGTTATATTCTCAAGATCAGTTTGAAGACATGAATGCACCCTTGCATAAAGTTCGCTTGATATTAAGCGAGCTGATCGTGACTTTAAACATGGAATATGATATTGCCAAAGACTTGCGAAGGTTATATGAATTCTATAGTCAGCACATTGCTGAGTTTATAATCAAAAAGGACGAGGCCATGTTAAATGACACAATAGAGTTCGCCCGAGATTTAGCAACAACATGGAAGCAAGCCTTGTTATCTCTAAAGACTGGCGGCACACAAGTACATGCATGAAGAAGAAAAGCATATAGTAACTCCAGTTGTGCAGCTTCTTAACCTATATCGCAAAGTAATGGACAATCCGAGCTTTGATCAGTATCAGATATATGAAGCGGATATAACGACACTATTTGAAAAAATTAGTGAAATGCAATTAAGTGAATCTGATCTAATTCTTTTATCAGAAGTTCGGATTTTACATGAGCAAATCATCCATGTCATTTTAGAGGAAAAGAGTAGTTTAAACGAGGAAATTGACCTTTTTGAAAGAAAAAAGCGCGCTAATGACCATTATGGCAAATCAAGTAACTATAATGTCGGCGCTTTTTTTGTAGATTTTAAAAATTAGTAAATTGGGAGGTTTCTATGAAAAGGAAGTCTGGGTTATTGATTTTTCTGGCTTTTATGTTAATTTTCGCACAATTTCCTGGCCTGCAGGCAGTTTATGCGGCTTCCGGGAGCGAAAATGTGCAAGTTACAAAGTCATTGAATCCTACTGAAATATTTGTGGGAGGAGAAACGGAAGTAACTATTAATGTTCAAGGAACACCAGATCAGAACGTCGTTAAGCCTAACGATGTTATTCTAATTATTGATAAGTCAGGCAGTATGGCTCCAACCTACGGGCCAAATAACGGCGAAGACAAGATGAGAAACGCCAAAGATGCGGCTAAAGGATTTATTGATTTAATGGATCTGACGAAGCATCGCGTCGGAATTGTAGATTATAGCACATCGGCAAGCGCATTCTCTCTTACCACGGATAAGACAGCAGCCAAAAATTACATCAACACAATTCAAGCCAGTGGTAGCACAGCAACAGGGGCTGCTATTGACAAAGCGATGGAAATGTTGCGGGATCATAGAGAAGATGCACAGCCAGTTATTATTCTCATGACGGATGGAGATGCAACAGTTCCTGACTCAAATCCATATGGATTTGCGATGGAGAAAGCAAGGGAAGCGAAGGAGGCAGGCATCGTATTCTATACGATTGCATTGTTGCTACCTAATGAAAACCCAGTAACTAGCGGACCAAATAAATTGATGATGGATATGGCTACTACCGCACACCACCATCACTTTGTGCTTGGATCCGTGGGGCTCGCTGAAATTTATGCGGCCATTGTTCAGGAAATAGGTATTGCAAGTGCATATGATGTAAGAGTTACGGACTATATTTCTCCAGAGTTTGAAATTGTGCCAGAATCTTACAAGGACAATATACCACAACCGACCATTTCTGGAAACTCCATTTCTTGGAATTTTCTTGAATTAAAAAATGAGCTGCTTACTTTTAAGTACAAGATCCGGCATAAACAAGGTGCGGCAGTAGGGAACTTACCTGCTGGAGACCAAAAAATAAATGTTGAATATAAGAACTATTTGGGGGCGCAACGTCAATATACTGTAACACAGCCCACAGTCAAAGTAAAACATTATGCTCCTATCATTACATCAGTCGACAAAGATAATGGCCAAATTCAAGGTGGGGAAGAGGTTATTATCAATGGTGACCACTTCAGGCCGAATCCAGTAGTTCACTTTGGCAATATTAAATTAACATCCGTAAATTATGTAAGTGCAAATCAATTAATTGTAACAGCGCCTGCTGGTGTGCAAGGAACTGTTCAAATTAAAGTAACTAATGACGATGGTCAGTTTGCGACTGCGGACTACCGGTACTATGCGACGCCTGAAATTACAACAATAACACCGAACGAAGGGCCTCTTGAGGGAGGAACTAAGGTTGTTATCAACGGGAATTACTTCATTACAGGGGCTCAAGTATTAATAGACGGAAAACCAGCCTCCGTTACGAAGGCTGGAAAGACACAACTTGAAGTCACTACCCCAGCTGGTACTACGGCTAAAACGGTTGATGTAACTGTTAACAATCCAGATGGCACTACAGTGACAGCAGCAGATGCATTTACATACATTCAAGGCCCTGAGATTTTAACAGTTGACCCTTCTGTAGGAGCTAGAACTGGTGGAGAACAGGTGAGATTGTCAGGTGAGCGATTTGTTGACGGTGCTAAAGTTTACTTTAATTCAACTTTAGTCAACTCGATATTTGTTTCCAGCCAAGAGCTTTCGTTAATTACTCCAGTATGGTCTAAAGCTGACACGGTTGATGTGAAAGTAGTAAATCCAAATGGGCAGAGCGCTACGCTTACTAAAGGTTATACTTATGAGGATCCGACTCCTGTTATTACATCAGTAACCCCTTCTTCAGGCCCTATGGCTGGTGGAACTATAGTTATTATCAAGGGGAATTATATTAAGTCAGGAGCGAAAGTATTTTGGGGAGGGCAGGAACTTAATGCATATACTTATGTAAGTTCCAGTGAGATTCGTGTCAAAACCCCTTCGTGGACTCAACCGGAAATGGTCTCTTTGAAGATTGTTAATCCAGATGCTAAAGAGCTAGAAATGAAAGACGTCTTTCAATACTTGGCACCTCCTGATCCAACTTTTATATCGATTTCGCCAACATCTGGGTTAATAAGCGGGGGGACAACAGTAACCTTAAATGGTACGAATTTTCCGAGTGATGTAAAAGTTTATTTTGATGATCAGGAAGTACCAACAGAGTCAGTTACTGCAAGTAAAATTATTGTGAAATCGCCAGTATGGGCTTCACCGGAAAACGTTGATGTAAGTATCGAAACTTCTACAGGAGTAAGGCTGAGTTTATCAGATGCGTTCGAATATTTGCCGCTTCCTAAGCCACCTGCCCCTCTAATTACAAGCATTACTCCTTCATCAGGATCTGTTACAGGAGGCAATGTTGTTACAATTTACGGTGCAAATTTTGTAAATGGGTTAAATTTATTCTTTGATGATCAGGGATTAGTGTATACATTCGTAAGTAGCTCAGAAATTCGGCTCAAGGTACCAGCATGGCCAACAGCAGAATCGGTTACTGTAAAAATTACAAATCCGGATAATCAATCAGCTGAACTTGTAGATGGATATAAGTATATCCCACTACCTGGACCGACATTAACTGCAGTATCACCAAACTCCGGGCCTATAGGTGGCGGAACAACGGTTAGACTTACGGGTACTAACTTTAAGAATAACTCTAAAGTTTTCTTAGCTGATCAGGAAGTTGGCAGTACATTTGTTTCTGCAAATGAGCTTCGCATCAGTACTCCAGCATGGAGTAGTAGTGAAACAGTAGATGTTAAAGTCCTAAATCCCGATGGTCAATCCGCACTATTAGCGGGAGCTTTTACTTTTGAAACGCCGCCTCCACCACCAGCGCCAACTATTACTGGAGTAACCCCGAATAGTGGGCCGCAAGCAGGGGGAACGGTTGTTACGATTAAAGGCAGTAACTTTACTGCGAATTCTGTCGTAAAGTTTGATGATACTATTATTGCATCGACATTATTGTCTTCTTCCGAACTACGAATAAAAACATCGGCATGGGATACACCGGCAACTGTGAAAGTAACTGTTGTTTTAGCGGATGGACAAACAGCTACTTTGGATGATGCTTTTACGTTTATAGCACCACCTCCAAAACCTGATCCAGTTGTTACTTCAGTGTCTCCAAATTCATTACA
This sequence comes from Paenibacillus woosongensis, assembly GCF_030122845.1. Lineage (NCBI taxonomy): Bacteria > Bacillati > Bacillota > Bacilli > Caryophanales > Paenibacillaceae > Paenibacillus > Paenibacillus woosongensis. The sequence continues at coordinate 4,792,603 of NZ_CP126084.1, read as the reverse complement.
ACTTCCTGGAGCAGGTGCAATCATAACCGTTTCAGGACAGAATTTTCAAAGTGGAGCAAAGGTATTTTTTAACGATACAGAGATCGCTGCTACTTATCTCAGTTCATCACAACTGAGAATAAAGACACCAGCATGGTCTGTTGAGGAAGCAGTGAATGTAAGGGTTGAGAACCCTGACGGCAAATCAGCAACACTGATAGGTGGTTTTAGTTATGTAAGTCCGCCCCCACCACCGGCGCCAACTTTAACAGTGATATCGCCGAATACGACACTTGCATCTACAAGCAGTGTAGTAACAATAACAGGGGATAACTTTATAAGTGGTGCAAGAGTTGCTTTCGGAAATACGGAACTAGCAGCTACGTTCGTGAGTAAAACTCAGTTACGTGTGGCTACACCGATTTGGCCTCATCCTGAAACTGTAACAGTGAAGGTTATCAATCCTGATGGACAGACGGTGGAATTAACGGATGGATTTACGTTTATTCAAGATCCGCCTCCAGTAATCACAAGTCTATCACCAAATACTGGACTAAATTCTGGAGGAGGATTAGTTACAGTAAGTGGAAGCAACTTTAGAAATGGTGCAAAAGTGTATTTTAACGATCAAAATGTGCCTACGACCTATTTGAGTGCGAGAGAGCTGCGGATCAGAGTTCCTGCTTGGGCAACTGCAGCAGCAGTAGATGTCACTGTGGTTAATCCTGATGGGCAACAATCAGCAATATTAAGCGGTGGATATGTATATACAGTACCTGCACCTAAGCCTGCTCCTACAGTAACAAAATTAACTCCGAACTCAGGAAGTATTAATGGAGGATATATTATAACCGTTAATGGGACCAATATTCAAAGCGGAGCAAAAGTAGAGATAAATGGTGTAGAGGTTGCGGCTACGTATTTAAGCTCCACTGAACTTCGGATCAGAGTCCCTGCCTCGACTGTAGCAGGCCCAGTTCCAGTTCGAATCATTAATCCGGATGGACAAGCATCAGAAGTACTCGTTAATGGTTTTACGTATTTATAAATATTAAAATTTCAATTTAAGACTCTTTCGTGATCTTTAAGGTGCCTGATCTATAATATATATAGTTGGGCACCTGATTTTATTTTTGTTCGGTTAGGGTTTACTGAGAAAAGGAGAATTCAAGAGTGAAATCATCAATTTCTGTGTGCATATTGGCAAAAGATGAAGAAGGTACCATTAAGGACTGTATTCGCTCAATTAATCATTTTGTTAAGGAAATAATCGTTCTTGACACTGGTTCTACGGATCGAACTAGAGAAGTTGCAGCTAGCGAGGGGGCAACAGTAATTGAAGGAATCTGGGGCAATGATTTTGGGAAATTGAGAAATGAGTTAATTTCGTACGCCACTCAGCCGTATATTTTAATGTTAGACGCAGATGAAAGAGTAATGAATTCCGAATCAATCGACTTTGAATATGAAATTTCACTGTTACAGAATGCTCCTAATCGAGCTGGAAGGGTTGAAATAAATAATATTAATGGTGATAGAATTTCCGTTACGAAGATTACTAGATTTTTTCCTAATAGCTCTGAATACAGGTATTCAGGACGTATTCACGAGCAGCTTTTATATAACGGCGAGACACCTGAAACCATTTCCACAAAAATCAAATTAGAACATTACGGCTATAGTGAACAGGCTATTTTGTTAAAAAATAAAATTATCAGAAATCAGGAGTTGCTTTTGAAGCAATTAGCAGACCATCCAAATGAACCCTACACTCTATTCCAGATTGGGAGAACTTATTTGGTTAATAAACAATATGATGAAGCATCTTTCTATCTTATCGAAGCCTACAATTATTCGAATGACAAGATGTCATTTTACCCTAGTATAATACAAGCATTGGCCGCGACTTATCTGCGGATGGGTAGGTGGAATGAATTATTAGCTCTTTTAGAAATTGGTATTAAGACTTACCCTGATTATACCGATCTATATTATATATATGGAAGTGCCCTAGTTGAAATGAAGACTGTTGAAGCATTCAAGCTGATTCCAACTGCATTTGAACGATGTGTTGAGTTAGGAGATGCTGATCCTAACAAATATGAAGGTGAAAAAGGTTCGGGGACGCATCTGGCTCATTATAATTTGGGATTGTATTATGAATTGTCAGCAAATCTAGAAAAAGCAAAATATCACTATGTGATAAGCAGTCAATTAGGTTTTGAACTAGCAAATACTCGTCTAGCTCGGCTATCTTAGGAGGTAACATGAAAAAGTCTACTATATCTTTATGTATGATTGTTAAAAATGAAGAGCGCTGCATTGAACGTTGCTTGAATAGCGTTGCTTCAGTCGTTGATGAAATTATTATTGTGGATACAGGTTCAACTGATCAAACCCTAGAGTTAGTTAGTAAGTTTGATGCAAAAGTGTTTCACTATCAATGGGATAACCATTTCGCTAATGCTAGAAATTATGCAATTCAACAGGCCAACTGCGATTATATTCTACATTTAGATGCGGACGAGTGGATTGAGGATCCCTTTAATCAGTTAAATCAGTATTTAAATGATGATATATATTATATACCTATTCGTAATGATTTAGGTGGTGGATTGGCGGAAGTTCATAAGTTTCCCCGATTGTTCCGCAGAATTCCAGAATTAATGTACCAAGGAGCAATTCATGAACAAATTGACATTCAATTGAATTGGCATAGGAGTAATGGAGTATTAGATCAAATGATCATTCATCATGATGGTTACTTGGAAAAAGTTGTTGACCAGAAGGGAAAAATAGAACGGAATTTAAAAATATTATTAAAAGAGGTTGACGAGAATCCGTCATCTTTTAATTATTATAATCTAGGGCAACAATATTTCACATCGGGAGAGTATATGAAGGCAGTTGAGGCTTATAAGAAATCTTACTCTTATGGTGGGAATTACACATTCACTAAAAGACTACTTCTTGGACTTATTCAAAGCTTAATGATGTTGAAACAATATAAAGATGCTCTGTCAATAGCTAAAGATTCATTTAAATTATATCCAGACTACGTAGAATTTAAGTATTATGAAGGCATGATTTATCAGGAATTAGGATATTTGCCTGATGCAAATAAATGTTTTGAGAAGTGTATACAGATAGGTGATAGTGATTCAAGCGTACATTTCAACACTTATGAAGGTACAGGTAGTTACTTAGCCTATGCCCGGGCGGCGGAAATTGCATATTCGAACTTTGATTTTGAACAAGCGAATGAACTTTTGAAGAAAGCAATTCGAATCGCACCTAATGTAATGGGACTTGTCAAAAGTTTCTTAGATTTTAATAATCATATTGACACCAACATTTTATATAAAGATATGTTAAGTTTATGGCCGCATACAGGAGAGGTAATCCAGCACGTTATTGCTGCGTTATATACTCTACGCCATCCATTGCTGCTATCCTTCATTAATCGGTATGAAATTAACTGCGATGAAGAAGTTCAGTCTTTTGTGAATTTATTGAACGGAAATTATAAGGACTCAGGGTATTTTTGGTTCAATAAAGATGAGATTACCGTGGATAATTTTAGAGATGTTCTCGCTTTAAGTATCTTACTTAAAGATCGTCAATTAATGGAACGTTATCTAAATCTCATCTCTTTGCGAAGTGACGAAAAGAAATCATTACTATCCATTGTAGAAATGAAGCCTATTAAACAAGAAAAGTATACTAAAGAGTTTTGCGACATTTTAAGCATCTTATTAACAGATCTATTGAAACTTCAACAATATGATTATTTTGATTATTTTACTAAAGAGTTTACAACTCCTCAATTGCGATATGTTATTGCAAAAACGCTATATGAATTCGGGTTCTATGAAAACGTTCTAGAGGTATTGATACAAAGCGAGGTTCAAGAAGAAGACTTTAGCATTAATGAATTGGCTGCCATGTCCCTTCGGCATCTGAGCAATATGGAAGATAGTCTTTACTACTACTGGGAGGCTTATAAAATAAAACAAGAGCCCGAACTTGCATTCCATATATGCGAATTGGCGTTACAACTTAATGATATAGACAGTCTAAAGGCTATTCTTGGGGACATGATGAATTGGAAAATTGAATCCGCCTGGGTAAAGAGGAAACTTAGCGGAAGTGTTTATTAATATTAAGAAATAAGAAAGAGATGACCCAATGGTCATCTCTTTTCAATTAATTTTTAATGCATACTGCCATCATATTTGTTGATTTTCCAGTTACATTGTCTAGAATCATATAATTTTCAGATGAAAAGTAATCAATCTTATTGAAGTATTTCTGAAGGAGTTCATTAAATTCTTGATGAGTGTATTCTTTGATATGGTATGGATTGTTAATATGTCTTCTATTGACGGCATTTGGCGTACTAAGAATCATTTTTCCTCCTGGCTTGAGAACGCGAAGGGCCTCTTGGAAATATGAATCTAGAATATCTAATGGAAGATGCTCAACAGTCTCAAAAGAGACGTATACATCAATTGAAGATGAATCTACCGGTAAGTTTGTAACATCGCCTTCCTTCCATTGAATATTACTGAATGGATAAGCACTTTGGCCAAAGGTAATGTTATCTTGGGCTAGATCAATAGCGATAACTTTTTTTGCCATTCTCGAGAAGAATGCACTTCCGTAACCAAACCCAGATGCTGCATCCAAAACAATATCACCATCAGAAATATATTGGGCCGCTTTTTTATAACGTTCTATAATTCTTAAGTATCCAATCGAGGACATGAACTGCGTTGCTGGTATTCCCCGTTCCCAACCATAGACAAGGGCATTTTTCTTAACATCCTCTTGTAAGATAGGATCTAAGATATATCCTCCAATATTATTTGGATAGCTCAAATTAAATTGTAAGATGTAATTCAATAAATAAATGATATTTTCTTTTTTATTTGAATTTTGTAGATAATTTGGCAGGAAGAACTCCTGAGTAGAGTGATTGTACCAAATATTAAATAGGATAAGCTTTGCCCCAGATGAATTCTCAATAATAAACTCAAATAAATCCAAATCTCGCGTGATCCGTTCCCTTTTTCCTATGGTAATACGGCTGCTTGTAAAATCATAATTGTTTACAAAGTTGGAGTCGTAAGGTATGAAATTTTCGAAATTCTCTTTAAAATACGAAAGCTTCACGCCGTTGTAACTATATATATGATCTTTTTTATTTTGTTTACTTAATGACGTGAGCAGCTCTTTAGTAGAATTCAATTGTTTAACTAGCGAGTAATTCGCTTCAATGAATTGTCTGTAATCCGCAGATGAATAATCATCACTAGTAATTTGTGCTACAGCCTCATCAATAGTGTTGTACAGGTATTTTTCTGGCCAAATTTCTTTGCTGAACAAGAAGTTATGAATAACCGGCTTAATACCTCTTGCCATAGCTTCCGCAATCCCATAACCAAAACTTTCATGCATAGTAGTAGAAATGATGTAATCCTTATCATCTAGCCACTGGCTCATATTTATTTGAAAGCCTTGGAAAAAAACATTGTTTTGTAGTTGTAATTCTTTTACCTGGTAATCCCAATACAGCCGAAGCATTTCATCCTGGAAATCACCAGCAATATAAATTTTATATCGTTCGTCTATTTGCACCAGTTGTTTGGCTATTTGTAATAGCATCATTGGATTCTTACGAGGAATCATATATCCTACAAAAGCAAGATTAAATCCTTTGTCACGTTCTTTGAATTTGTATTGATCAATATTAACCCCGTTATGAATAGTAACAATTTCAACCCGTTCCTCAAGGTCAGGGACATAGCTTACAAGGATTTGTTTAAGATGATCTGTAACTACAATGAGTTTATCAACGTTTTCCCATAGAACATTCTTTGGATGTTCTGTAAAAACCTCATATCGATGTAACCGGCAGATGATGTGCTTTTCACTTGCAATGGCGAGCTTGCTTGCGTATTCAATGAGGCTATCGCACCATTCAAACCATACAATATCGGCCCAGCGCATAGCGGGTTCAATTTGACTTAAGTCGGTAATAATAAATTTTCGAGTGTGATATTCTTCAGTTAATCCTTGAATGGTGTCATTTATAAACTTATCGCCATCTTTAATACTTAAGAAAGCAATTTTTTTCTTCTGTGAATTCTTTTCGTTTTCTTCTAGGATATGATCGAAAACTGAGGTCAGGTTTCTAGTCAATTCTTTACGTTCAAACTGAGATATTTTATTGGATTGATTGCTGTTCAATACAGGCAGATTTCGGTTCATCCATTCTGTATATAGGGTGTAAATCATTTTCTCAATAGAAGCAACATCGTCAAAATCAGCGTTAATTCCTCTTTCCGTTTCGAGTAGCAAATTTTCTACAACGCTTCCAGACGGGGATAGAGAAATTATTGGTTTATTTAGACGAAGATATTCAAAGATCTTTCCAGGATAAAGAGCCTTATTTTTTTCTCCAGGTCCTACAATTAATAACAAAGCAGAAGCTTTTTTAGCTTGGATTAAGCTTTCTTTGTGGGAAAGGTATCCATAAAATTCAACTTGATTTTGAAGTCCTAATCCTTCAACAAAGTTTATCCAAGCATCATCGTTTTCAGTCCATGTAAAGCCAATATGCAAGTGTTCCTTTTTGACGTCTCCGCGATCAATCAAATTTTTTACGGCTTGCAGAAATGTGACTGGCGTGCGTATAGAATAAAGCAATCCATTATGAAAAATAGAAAAAATATCGGGATTGGAAGAAAACTGATCTACGCCTTCAAAGTCGGCTTCGTCATATCCATTAGTAATAGTCTTAACCTTGTTTTGGTCTAGCTGGAATAGTTGAATATAGTTATCAGTTGCTAAAGGTGTTGTAGTAATGACTTGGTCAGCAGTATGGACAATACTCCACTCCATAGCGTATGCCATTTTATATTGAATACTATTCGTATCATATCGAGAATAGGGATTATTGGTCCATTCATCTCTAAAATCTGCTACCCACGGTTTATTGAACTCTTTATTCAACATGTATCCGATGATATGATCTGAATAAGGGCCGGAAGTTGTATAAATCATATCAATGTTGGTCATGTCAACTTTTGAACGAATGGCTTCTAGAGTATGAATGGCCCAAATAATATAATTATCTGGGGCTAGCAATTGTTTTTTTTCGCTGGCTTTATTAAATTCGGAAATAAACTCATTAACTATTTCTTTTTTGTTAACTATGGAATGATATACATTCAATAATTCGTTCATATCATTTTGATTTATTGAAGCTGGTTCATCAACACGAAATATCATAAGATCTTCGGGAACCTCACTAAGTAAGGTTTTATCAATTAAGGGATAGCGAGTGTCACCTGCCGTAACAACAATAGGTTCCCAATTAAACAGTTTCAGATATTTGACGAATTTTAAAGTTCGTTGCACCCCAGACCCGCCGATGGGTGGGAAGATATGGGCTATTACAAGTACTTTCTTCTTAAGTGAGACAGTTTCTTCAGAAATTGTGTGATTCGAACTTAATGTATTTAATTTATGCTCAAGCTCCTCAATTAGCAATTCATCAAGGGAAGTGTCTTTCGCTCTTCTATAATAATGGTACGCATCTGTATAATTTTCTAGCAGTTCATTCACATGACCTAAGTTATACAAAAGATCAGTATTGTCCCCTTGAATGACTATTCCTTGTTTAAAGAAAGCTTGGGCTTTACTGAGGTCACCTTCTATTAGTTTAAGAATACCTTTAAAGGAATAGATATCGGGGTCATGAGGGAGATATGAATCAATACTATCTAAGATGACACCAGCTTCTCTTATTTCATTATTGTTAATATGATGTTGAATTTTTTTCTTTAATTGGTCAGCAATTTGGTTAAATTCTTCCTTATCTTTTATCCAATCCATCTCGTCTTCACCCCTGATAGTAATTAAGTTATAATATCGTTTATCGGCTATTTATCTAGTATTAATTAGCTTTTTAAAGCACCCAAAATATAATGTACTATTCTTCTCCCTTCAAAGGGGAATCGCTTTTTAGGGTGATGCTGGAGAATAAAGGATAATCAACTCCAGAAATCAAATCAACGCCAAACTCATCGGCAAATTCTATGTATCTCATGGTGTCTAAACTTCTTGTAGTTATAAAATAATCAGCCTGCGCAAATAAAATTTTTTCGTCAGTAATAATATCGTTTATTATTAAAATGTCTGGCAGATTATCTTTTGTCGAAATTATCTGTCGGATTAGGTCGACATTATGATCGAATTCATCATTCTGTTCAATTCTGAGTAATAATGATATATCATCGCTAGATGAAAAGTTAGCAATAAACTCTGAAATTACTTTTTTGAAAATAGGGTACTTTTCATAGAAATCCGGGATAAACAACACTGCTGTCGATTTTTTTTCCAACGATAATATATCGGTAGGCTCAGAGATCTGCTCGTCGAACTTTGCTATAAAATCCTCAATATCTTGGCCGAACCAACTTCTATTTTCTTCAATTGTATGACTGGACCAATTCCACCACTTGATATTCTGCAGTCTTGCTATTTGTTCTGGCTCGAATCTATATCTATGTATTTTCATCGGATTTCCCACAACTATAGAATATGGAGGGACGTCTTTAGCAACTACAGTGCCTGCCCCAATTACAGCGCCATTACCGATACGAACTCCGGATAAAATCGTAGCATCGTTACCAATCCAAACATCATGTCCAATAATAATTTGCCCTCTTCTTGGTAGTTTCCTAACTTCTTCAAGCAAAGGAGAAGTAGAAATTGATTTATAATCATGATTCCTATCTATAAGTAAATTAACATTATAAGCAATTGAACAGAAATTCCCAATGTGAACATTTGCTATTTCATTTCCGGGAGCGATTTGAATATTTATTTCATTTATATAGCTATTTCTACCGAGACTTAGTATAGGAAACTCTTGCTTGCCTCCATTATTAAAAACGAAAGATCTGATCGAATCATCACAAGCTGCTTTAAACTTAATCATTTTTTACCTCCCATTTATTATTGATTAGATTAGGGATCACCTAGCTAACAAACATATTGTAACAAACAATTAATAAATTCATGCTGTTCAAAAACTTATTTCTACTAAATGATAAATTTATATTGAGAAAATATAGGTTCGAGCAAAAGATATCTCGGAGAATTTCTGTTTCACTCCCCCCTTTCCAGGGTAATAAAATATAGCGCATTTCTGCCTCTGCTAGCTAAATGGGTCATTCCGCTTTTTGCGACAAGATTTTACAATAAATTAACAGTAAAACCTTTTCTTTTCCAATTGACACGATTTAAGCTGGAGTGGTATAGTCAGAAATGTGAGCTTGGTTCACACTCTTATTTGATAATGAAGGGAATGTTAGTGGATGCAAGGTAAAGTGAAATGGTTTAACGCAGAGAAGGGTTATGGCTTTATTGAGACTGAAGAAGGCGCAGACGTGTTCGTACACTTCTCGGCGATTCAATCCGAAGGCTTCAAAACGCTGGAAGAAGGACAATCTGTAGAGTTCGAGATCGTTGAAGGCGCTCGCGGACCGCAAGCGGCTAACGTAATCAAATTATAATCATCCGGCAGAGCCGACCTACATATAACGGTACGATGGTTAACAATTGAAGATTCGCTAGCATAGACCCGGGGCAACCCGGGTCTTTCACTTTTCCTGGCAAGCGCTTACATATAGCAGCATACTGACCGGCAGGTTCAAGAAAAACGGCCAGACATACTCAGCGGGCGCTGCACCAATTTGTCACAGAACTGCAAGACTAGCACTGGCGGCCTGCGCCATGGGCCTGGTCCTTTTTTAGGCTTTAATCCTGCATTTACAATTTTTACTTTGGGCTAACATCGTGGTATAATAAAGGTGCAAAGCAAAGGAGGAGTGCCCTATGAATTTTAGTATTCGTGGACAGCAAATTGAAGTGACTGACGCACTGCGAGATTACGTAGATAAGAAGCTCAGTCGACTTGACAAGTACTTTGAAGCACCCCCTACCTCAGAAGGCTACGTCACGTTAAGTGTCGTACGCGGTTTGCATACGGTGGAGGTTACGATTCCTCTAACCGGCGTCGTGCTTCGCGCTGAGGATCGCAGTGATGACATGTATGCATCGATTGATGCCGTCGTGGACAAGCTCGAACGCCAAATCCGCAAGCATAAGACGAAGATCAATCGCAAGTTCCGTCAGGAAGGCAGTCTGAAGAGCCTGTTCGTTGAGAATGGCGGTTCCGTCGCCGTGGATGAAGCGGACAGCGATGATCTGGAAGTCGTCCGCACGAAGCGGTTCACAATGAAACCAATGGACGTGGAAGAAGCCATACTGCAAATGAATATGGTCGGCCATAATTTCTTTGTATTCTCCAACATCGATACCAAAGAACTGAACGTTGTCTATAGACGGAATGACGGGAAATATGGTTTGATCGAGCAGGATTAGTATAACGTATCCAATCACGACGATTGTATGAATGACATGGTAATTCTTGCAATTGAACTTAGGGAAACGAGCCTTGTCCGCCCGCGGATGGGGCTCTTTTTTAGATATTGGAATGCCGCAGGAAACGTGACGGCGCTTGTTGCGGCATGCCTTACAAACTGTTACAATTTAGGTAAATCATTTGTTTAGCCGTGAAAGGGGTTAACTATGCTAGGAATAGTGAAGAAGATATTTGGCGACACGAATGAACGTGATGTCAAACGTCTTATGAAGACGGTGGACTTAATCAATACATTAGAACCGAAATTTGAGGCGCTGTCGGACGAGCAGCTGCAGGGCAAAACGGCCGAGTTCCGCGAACGGATCGAGAAGGGCGAGACATTGGATGAACTTCTTCCCGAAGCGTTTGCGACGGTTAGGGAAGCTTCGCGCAGAACGCTGGGCATGCGCCATTTTGACGTACAGCTGATCGGGGGGATGGCCCTCCATGAAGGCCGTATCGCCGAGATGAAAACCGGTGAAGGTAAAACATTGGTAGGTACCTTGCCGGTTTATTTGAATGCGCTCCTGGGCAAAGGCGTTCATGTCGTTACGGTCAACGACTATCTGGCTCAGCGCGACAGCGAGCAGATGGGACAGATCTATAATTTCCTCGGCATGACTGTCGGGGTGAATCTCAGCGGGATGGAGCATGCGGACAAGCAAGAAGCTTACGCCTGCGACATTACCTACGGAACGAACAATGAGTTCGGGTTCGACTATTTGCGCGATAACATGGTTCTGTACAAAGAGCAGATGGTTCAGCGTCCGCTTTATTTCTGTATCATTGACGAAGTGGACTCGATTCTGATCGACGAGGCGCGCACGCCGCTGATCATTTCTGGACAAGCTCAGAAATCGACGGAGCTGTATTACGCAGCAGACCGTTTTATTAAGAGACTTGTGCCTGAAGAGGACTTTACGGTTGATATTAAAGTTAAAGCAGTATCCTTGACCGAAAAAGGGGTGGCCAAAGCCGAGAAGGCTTTTGGCATCGACAATCTCTATGACCATGCCCATGTCACGTTGAACCACCATATCGTTCAAGCGCTTAAGGCGAATGTCATTATGCGCCGCGACGTAGACTATGTCGTAACCGAAGACGAAGTCATGATCGTCGACGAGTTTACGGGCCGCTTGATGGCGGGACGCCGGTACAGCGAAGGGCTGCATCAGGCGATCGAAGCCAAAGAAGGCATCGAGGTACAGAACGAGAGCATGACGCTGGCGACCATTACGTTCCAGAACTATTTCCGTATGTACCGCAAACTGGCGGGAATGACCGGTACGGCGAAGACCGAGGAAGAAGAGTTCAAGAAGATCTACGGCCTCGAAGTGCTGCAGGTGCCGACAAACCGTCCAAACCGCCGGATCGATATGCCGGATGTCGTGTATAAGAGCGAGGAAGGCAAATTCAAGGCTGTCGTCGAGGAAATCGTAAAACGGCACAAAGAGAAGCAGCCGATTCTTGTCGGTACGGTATCGATCGAGAATTCCGAGCGTCTCTCCGAAATGCTGAAGCGCAAAGGCGTCCAGCATAAAGTGCTCAACGCGAAATACCATGCTGAAGAAGCGGAGATCATTTCACGCGCAGGGGAGCCGAACTCCGTGACCATCGCTACGAACATGGCGGGCCGCGGTACGGACATCCTGCTTGGCGAAGGGGTAGCCGAAATCGGCGGTTTGCATATTATAGGTACCGAACGCCATGAATCGCGCCGGATCGATAACCAGCTTCGCGGACGTGCGGGCCGTCAGGGCGATCCGGGCTCCACACAGTTCTATCTGTCGCTCGGCGATGAGCTGATGAAGCGCTTCGGTGCGGATAACGTGCTCAACATGATGGAGCGCCTTGGTTTCGAAGAAGATCAGCCGATCGAGAGCAAGATGATCACGCGCGCCGTGGAATCCGCCCAGAAACGGGTCGAAGGCAACAACTTCGATGTGCGCAAGATCGTCCTGCAATATGACGACGTCATGAACCAGCAGCGCGAAATCATCTATAAACAGCGCCGGGAGCTGCTTGAATCTGATAACATCAAGCAAATTATTATCGATATGATCAAAGCGGTTATCGAGCGGGTGGTCGAAGCGCATACGGCCGACGAAATCCCAGAGAACTGGGAGCTGCAGGACGTAGCGGAGTACATGAACGCCAAAATGCTGGATGAAGGCGCGATTACGAAAGATGAGCTGTGGGGCAAAGAGCCCGAAGAAATGGTTGAATATATTTTCTCTAAAGTGATGACCAAATACGATACACGCGAGGAAGCGCTCGGGCCGGAAATGGTTCGCGAATTTGAGAAGGTTATCGCGCTTCGTGCCGTGGACAGCAAGTGGATGGATCACATCGACGCCATGGATCAGCTGCGCCAAGGTATCCATTTGCGGGCATACGGCGGTACCGATCCGCTTCGCGAATATCAATTCGAGGGCTTTGAAATGTTCAACCAGATGGTAGCCAGCATCCAAGAAGAGGTTGCCACATATATTATGAAAGCACACGTTGAGAGCAATCAGGAGCGCCAGGCGGTTGTGGACGAGAGCAAAATCTCCACCAGCGGCGAGCCCGCGGAGAAACGTCCGGTTCAACGCGGCGACCAGATTGGACGCAACGATCCATGTCCATGCGGCAGCGGCAAGAAATACAAACACTGCCACGGGCAGAATGCATAAAGTACGTGGAATGACTCTTGCAGCAGGCTAGAGCATCCTGAATCCTCAAGTACATTTGGGAAGGTGAATGAACAACGATGATCGACCCGAGCATCAAGCAGGATATGCGGGAAATCGCAAAGAAACTATCCAATCTTAGGGGGTCTCTTTGACTTAGATCTTAAGCATGAAATGATAGCCAACTACGAGGACAAGATGGCAGCCCCGGATTTCTGGGACGACAATGACAAAGCGCAGGGCATCATTGCCGAGCTGAATGCCATCAAGTCCTCGGTAGACCAATACGAAGCGCTGCAGCGGGAGTATGATGATACGGCGTTGATGGCCGAACTTGCCGAGGAAGAGGGCGACGAAGAGCTTGCGGCCGATATCGGCGGCTCCGTTGAAGCGCTGCTGAAGAAGCTGGAGGATTTCGAGCTCCAGCTTCTGCTCAACTCGCCGTACGATAAGATGAACGCTATTCTGGAGCTGCATCCTGGAGCGGGCGGCACCGAGTCGCAGGACTGGGGCCAAATGCTGCTGCGGATGTATACCCGCTGGGCGGAGAAGCATGGCTTCAAGGTCGAGACGCTGGATTATCTTCCAGGTGACGAGGCGGGGATCAAAAGTGTTACGCTGCTGATCAAAGGATACAATGCCTATGGCTACCTGAAGGCAGAGAAAGGGGTACACCGCTTGGTGCGAATTTCTCCGTTCGATTCTTCGGGGAGAAGGCATACCTCATTCGTATCCTGTGACGTCGTACCGGAGATTACGGAGGACGTGGATATCGAAATCCGGTCAGAGGATTTGAAGATCGATACGTACCGGGCAAGCGGGGCCGGCGGACAGCACATCAATACGACGGATTCCGCCGTACGGATTACTCACCTGCCGACAGGTATCGTGGTGACGTGTCAGAATGAACGTTCCCAGATCAAGAACAGAGAGCGGGCCATGACGATGCTCCGTTCCAAATTGCTCGAGCGCAAGCTGGAGGAGCAGCAAAAGGAATTGGACGAAATCCGCGGCGAACAGTCGGATATCGCCTGGGGCAGCCAAATCCGATCCTATGTGTTCCATCCTTACAGCATGGTGAAGGATCACCGCACATCGGTAGAGTCCGGCAACGTAGGGGCCGTCATGGACGGGGAGCTTGATCCGTTTATCGATGGATATTTGCGCAGCCAAATCAAGACCGAGCCCAAAAACTAAGCTATAGATTGAGACAAGAATTCCTACACTAGCGTTAGCGTGTAGGAATTTTTTTGGAGCCAAATAAGGAGGATTACCGTGCCATCAAAGTCACGCAAACGCAGGCCAGGGGACTATATCCCGTTAAGCGGCCCGTTCCGGCATGCGCTCGATACGTTCATGATCCTGATCGGGGCCTTCATCACCGCCATGGCCTTTAACTTGTTTCTTGTGCCGAATCACATTGCTTCCGGCGGTGTTTCCGGGCTATCGATTATTGCCAAGTCGCTTTTTAATATTGAACCGGCATTTACCCAATGGGCGCTGAATATCCCGTTATTTGCTGCAGGATACCTTTTGCTAGGAAGATATTATGCGCTCCGTTCGCTGCTGGGGACGGTAGTCCTGCCGCTGTTTGTGTTTTTGACCAAGGATTGGACGGCGCCTACAACGGATCCGCTTCTGGCCTCCTTGTATGGAGGGATTGGCGTCGGCCTGGGGCTAGGCCTTGTGTTTCGGGGACGGGGCTCCACCGGAGGACTATCCATCGCAGCGCAAATCATTCAGAAATACAGCGGGCTTAGCCTATCCCTTTGCGTAGTATTGATGGATGGGCTGGTCATTGTTCTGGCCGGCATCGTGTTGTCGCCGGAGCGGGCGCTGTATGCCTTAATCGGCCTTTATATTACGGGGAAGTTCATCGACGTTGTGGAGCTCGGCTTCAATTACACGAAGGTGGCTTATATTATAGCCGATAAAACCGATGAGATCGCAGATGCCGTGCTGCATCATCTTGACCGGGGACTCACCAAACTGTCCGCGCAGGGCGGCTATACTGGAGATGACCGGACCGTATTGATGGTCGTAGTCGGACAGAGTGAAGTGACGAGCCTGAAAACGCTGGTGCAGACGATCGAACCAACGGCATTTGTCATCATTACCAATGCCCATGAGGTACTGGGCGAGGGATTCTCGCTGGTCCGGGGGAGCAAATACAATAAATCGAAGAATCCGGGGTAAGGCCTGGGTTCTTTTTTTGTATATCGCTTCAGTTAGCCATTTGTGCGGAATAAATAATTATGCATTGCGGTTGTATTTATATAAGTATAATCGTATAATAATACATATTTTCTTTTCGGATCGCAAGTGAGCAGGGAACGTTTAGAAACAAACCGAAATTAGGGAGAGGAAGAGAGGTTATGACGGTGTCTGGAAATGCAAGCAAAGTAAAAGTGGCTATCGTTGGTTCCACAGGGTATGGCGGGGTAGAGCTGATTCGTTTTTTATTGGGACATCCGCTGGCGGAGATCACCTCTGTCATTTCGGCTTCAAGCGCCGGAGTACCGATTACGGATGGATTCCCGCATTTATCGGAAATCCTGGTTCAGGATCTGGACGGAGTAGACCCGGAGGAAATGGCCAAGAAGGCGGATATCGTATTTACGGCAACGCCGTCCGGAGTAAGCAGCAAGCTCGTGCCACAATTGCTGGAGGCGGGGCTTAAGGTTATCGATCTATCGGGAGATTTTCGCATCAAGGACGGTTCGGTCTATGAGGCCTGGTACAAACACGATGCCCCGGATGCTGGCGTACTGGAGCAAGCGGTATACGGGTTGAGCGAAATTAACGGCGACGATGTCGTTGGCTCGGAATTCATTTCAAATCCAGGGTGCTACCCGACAGCAACGCTGTTAGGGTTGATCCCGGCGTTAAGTGCAGGCTGGATTGATCCGGCGACGATTATTATTGACGCGAAGTCCGGGGTTTCCGGGGCCGGCCGCGGCACCAGCCTGATGACGCATTATGCGGAGATCAATGAGAATTTCAAGGCTTATAAAGTCAACAAGCATCAGCACATTCCAGAAATCGAGCAAAGTCTGTCGCAAATTGCGGGAGAGCAGGTGACCGTCACGTTTACGACGCAATTGGTGCCGATGACGAGGGGGATTATGTGCACGATGTACGCTCAGCTCAAAGGAGCTTATACCGATGAGGATTTAACCGAGCTGTATCGCCAGTATTATGAAGGCAGACCGTTCGTGCGGATTCGGGAGGCGGGTAAATGGCCGGCGACGAAGGAAGTATTCGGCTCGAACTACTGTGATATCGGCTTTGCCGCAGATCCTCGTACGGGAAGATTAACGATTATATCGGTTATCGATAACGTCGTAAAAGGTGCAGCAGGTCAGGCCATTCAGAATATGAATCTAATGATGGGTTGGGATGAGACGACGGGACTTAAGCTCAGTCCAGTTTATCCGTAATTGCGAGGGGAGAACGCCATGGGAGAGGTTAGCAAGTTTACTGTAGTTACTGAGGGAACGGTTACGACGCCGCAGGGTTTCCGGGCAGGGGGACTGCATTGTGGCCTGAAAAAAACATCGCGCAACGATCTTGGCGCGATCGTATGTGAAGTGCCTGCTGTAGCAGCAGCCGTGTATACATTAAATGTATTCCAGGCTGCACCGCTTAAGGTGACGCGCGACAGCCTCGCCTCTAGCAGCCAGCGGCTGCGGGCGATCGTCGTGAATAGCGGCAACGCCAATGCTTGCACAGGCAAGCAGGGCGAGGAGGATGCCTACGCGATGCGCGCAGCGGCGGCGGAAGCCTTCGGGCTGCGGCCGGAGGAGGTCGCCGTGGCGTCGACGGGCGTCATCGGCGAGCTGCTGCCGATGGAGCGCGTGAACGCCGGGATTCATGGACTTCCGGCAGTGGTAGCGCCGGGAGCCGACGGGGCGGAGGAATTCTGCCAAGCCATCCTGACCACGGACCTCGTGAAGAAAGAGGTATGCGTGAAGCTGAACGTGGATGGACGGGAGGTCAGCATCGCCGGAGCCGCCAAAGGCTCAGGCATGATTCACCCGAACATGGCGACCATGCTTGGCTTTGTGACGACCGACGCGGTTATCGAAGCCGAAGCGCTGCAGGCGCTGCTCCGCAAGGTGACCGATGCTACCTTCAATATGATCACGGTAGACGGCGATACGAGCACGAACGACATGCTGCTTGCGATGGCGAGCGGGCTGGCCGGAAATGAGCCGCTGACACCGGAGCATCCGGCATGGGAGAGCTTTGCGGCCGGCTTCGGCTATGTGTGCGAGGTGCTCGCCAAGGCAATCGCGCGCGATGGCGAGGGAGCTTCACGGCTCGTCGAAGTGAACGTGGAAGGCGCGGTCAGCGATCTGTCGGCCCGGGCTATTGCGAAGACGATTATCGGCTCCAGCCTGGTGAAATCGGCCGTATTTGGCGCCGATGCGAACTGGGGCCGCATCATCGCGGCGGTAGGCCGCGCTGGCGAGCCGGTGAACCCGGAGACGGTGGACATTTCGCTCGGCAGCATCCGTGTGCTGACAGGCTCCCGGCCGATTCCTTTCGATGAGGATGAGGCGCTTGCTTATCTGCAGGGGGACACCGTGGTTATCCATGTCCACCTGCATAACGGCGAAGGCCAGGCCACGGCCTGGGGCTGCGATTTGACCTATGACTATGTACGGATAAATGCGGCATACCGCACTTGACTTCGGGGTTTTTCGACACATAATGATTACTTCATAAGAATCGGAGAGGGGTTTTGGAGCGATGAGAACAGCGCTGGATAACAGTAATACGGCAAGCAATCCGCTTGCGGCAAACGGAACGTTTGTAATGAAATGTGGAGGCAGCACGCTCGCAGAGCTTCCGGATTCCTTTTTCGAGGATCTGGTGAAGCTGCAGCAAAGCGGAGTGCAGCCGGTCATCGTCCACGGGGGCGGGCCGGCGATTTCCGACAATCTGAATAAGCTCGGCATTGAAACGAAGTTCGTGAACGGGCTGCGATATACGTCTGAGGAAGTGCTGGACGTCGTAGAGATGGTGCTGGCCGGAAGCATCAACAAAGGCATCGTGCGCCGCATCGGGCAATCCGGGGGCAAAGCGCTAGGCTTGTCTGGCATAGACGGCCAGCTGATCACCGCGCAGCCGGTAGCGGCTAGTGCAGAAGTCGGGCTTGTCGGCGACGTTACCAAAGTTGATGCCGCTCTGATCGAAGGCGTAATCCAGCTTGGATTTATGCCGATCATCGCGCCGCTTGGCGTGGATGCGGCGGGCCAGCGTTACAATATCAATGCGGACACGGCAGCCGGGGCGGTAGCGTCCGAGCTCGGCGTGGAACGAATGATCGTCGTGACGGATGTGCCGGGCATTCTGAAGACCATCAACGGGGAGAAAAGAGTGCTGCCGACCGTGACTGTACAGGAAATTGAAGACATGATTCAGTCCGGTGAAATTTACGGTGGCATGATCCCGAAAGTCCGGGCTGCGATTGCCTGTATCCATGGCAAGGTGCAGGAGGTCGTCATCGTGGACGGCAGCGAACCGGGGATCCTAAGCCGCGTTCTGTCCGGCGAGGAAATCGGGACGAAAATTGTACGGATGCAGTAGCATGGCATTTTAGACTGCGTTATAGTTAATAGAGTGAAATGAAGAGATTTTATCCAAATGATAGGAGTGACAAGCGATGGCACAAAGTGATCTTAAAGAAGCAAAGGCATCCAAGGCGGCGGACGCGAAAGCAAAGAGCGCGCTGTTTCCAAGCTATGCCCGCTATCCGATCAGTCTCGTCAAAGGACATGGCAGCTGGCTGTGGGATGACCAGGGGAATCGTTATCTCGACTTTATGAGCGGCCTTGCGGTGACGAATCTCGGGCATGCTCCTGAAAAAGTGACGGCGAAGGTCAAAGCTCAGCTGGATGAGCTATGGCATGTATCGAATCTGTTCCATATTCCGCAGCAGGAGAAGGCTGCGCAGCTGCTGACGGAGGTCACTTGTGCCGATGTCGTGTTCTTCTGCAACAGCGGGGCCGAGGCGAATGAAGCGGCCATCAAGCTGGCGCGCCGTTACCATCAGAAGATCAAAGGAACCGGCCGTTACGAAGTGATTACCTTCCAGCAATCCTTCCACGGGAGAACGCTGGCGACCTTGACGGCTACGGGGCAGGATAAGGTGAAGGACGGCTTCCTGCCGCTGCCGGAAGGCTTCAAGACTGTACCGCTGCATGATATGGCGGCGCTGAAGGAGGCCATCGGGCCGAATACGGCGGCGGTCATGCTGGAGATGATTCAGGCCGAGGGCGGAGTATATCCGGTCGATCCTGGCTTCGTTCAAGAGCTTGCCGCGCTTTGCAAAAAAGAGGGACTCCTGCTGATCGTAGACGAGGTGCAAACCGGCATGGGCCGTACAGGCAAATGGTTTGCGCACGAACACTACGGCATTGAACCGGACATCTTCACCTCCGCGAAAGGCATTGCGAGCGGATTGTCCGTCGGGGCGATGCTCGCCAAGGAATACCTGCGCGAAGCATTCACGCCAGGCAGCCATGCGACCACATTTGGGGGCAACCCGGTAGCAGCCGCGGCGGTCATCGCAACGATCGAGACGATGCTGGAGGACAGCATTCCGCAGCGCGCGGACGAGATGGGCAAATATTTGCACGAACGTCTTCAAGAGGCGTTCAAGGATGAACCGTTCGTGAAGGCCATCCGCGGCAAAGGCCTGCTGATCGGCATCGAATGCGCCGAGCCGGTAGCGGATCTGGTTACTGAAGGCCAGAAGCGGAAACTGCTGTTCGTCACTGCCGGTCCGAATGTCATTCGCCTGCTGCCGAACCTGAACGTGAGCCGGGAGGAAATCGATCAAGCCGTCGATACGCTGGCAGCGATCATTTCCGCCTATACATCCAAGGAGGAAGTGTAGTATGAGTCTAATAGAGGGAACGAAGAAGAATGCATTTAATTTGAAGGGCCGCGATTTCATCGAGCTCAGCGACTATACAACGGAAGAAATTCAATATTTGCTCGACCTCGCGATCGAGATCAAGGATAAACAGAAGAAGGGCGAGATCTATCATCCGCTGAAGGGAAAGACCGTCGGACTTATTTTTGAGAAATCCTCGACACGGACACGGGTATCCTTCGAGGTTGGCACCTACCAATTGGGTGGGCACGCCTTGTTCCTGAGCAAGAACGATATCCAGCTTGGCCGCGGCGAGACGATCGCCGATACGGCGGCCGTCATGTCGAGATATCTGGACGGTATTATGATCCGTACCTTTGGTCACGAGAATGTCGTCGATTTGGCTCGTTATTCGACCGTTCCGGTCATCAACGGGCTTAGCGATCTGGCGCATCCTTGTCAGGTGCTGGCGGATTTGCAAACCATTTACGAGCATAAAGGAACCCTCAAAGGCCTGAAGCTGGCCTACATCGGCGACGGCAACAATATGGCTCACTCCCTGATGATCGGCTGTGCGAAACTCGGGGTTCATATCTCCGTGGCGAGCCCGGAAGGCTACGAGCCGGATGCGCAAATTACGGAGCAAGCCCGGCACATCGCGAAGGAGACGGGATCGGCTGTCGAGGTTGTCCGTGATCCGAAAGCGGCGGTAGCGCAGGCGGATGTCATTTACACAGATGTTTGGGCAAGCATGGGCTTCGAGGAAGAGCAGAAGGCGCGCGAGGCGGCGTTTGCTGCGTATCAGGTCAATGAAGAGCTGGCGCAGCATGCGAAGCCGGATTATTTGTTCATGCACTGCTTGCCGGCCCATCGCGGCGAGGAAGTGAGCGAAGGGGTTATCGATGGCAAGAATTCGATTATTTTCGATCAGGCCGAGAACCGTCTACATGCCCAGAAAGCGCTGATGGCAGCGCTGATCGGATCATAGGATTTTAAATCGGAGCTATAAAAAGTAACAGGAGGATCATTTAATATGGCAAAAAATAAAATCGTGCTCGCCTACTCTGGCGGCTTGGATACATCGATCATTCTCAAATGGCTTAAGGAAACGTACGATGCCGAAATTATTGCTTTCACGGCGGATATCGGCCAGAAAGAGGAACTGGACGGCCTGGAAGCCAAAGCACTGGCTACTGGGGCTTCCAAAGTATATATCGACGATCTGCGCGAGGAATTCGCCAAGGATTTCATCTACCCGATGTTCCAGGCTGGTGCAATGTACGAAGGGCAATATTTGCTCGGTACGAGCATCGCCCGTCCGCTGATCGCCAAGCGCATGGTTGAAATCGCCCGTGCGGAAGGCGCAATGGCTATCGCCCATGGCGCTACAGGCAAAGGGAACGACCAGGTCAGATTCGAGCTGGCCGCCGCTGGTCTCGCTCCGGAAATCCAAGTGATTGCCCCTTGGCGCCTCAGCGAGTTCCGCGACCGCTTCCCGGGCCGCGCGGAAATGATCGCGTACGCCGAAGAGCACGGCATTCCAGTTACTGCGTCCGCTGCGAAATCCTACTCGATGGACCGCAACCTGCTGCATATCAGCTATGAGAGTGGCGTGCTCGAGGATCCTTGGTACGATGCGAGCGGCGAGGAGAGCAAGGATATGTACCTGCTCAGCGTATCCCCGGAGGATGCGCCGGATCAGCCGGAGTATTTGGAGCTGGAATTCGAGCAGGGCAACTGCGTCGGCCTGAACGGCCAGCGTCTTGACCCGCTTGGCGTGATGGAGAAGCTGAACGAGCTGGGCGGCAAGCACGGCATCGGCCGGGTGGACATGGTCGAGAACCGTTTTGTTGGCATGAAGAGCCGCGGTGTATATGAGACGCCGGGCGGCACAATTCTGTTTACGGCCCATCGCAAAATGGAATCCCTCACAATGGACCGCGAAGTGATGAATTTGCGCGACAGCCTGATTACCCGTTACAGTACACTCGTGTACAACGGCTTCTGGTTCGCGCCGGAACGTCTTGCTTTGCAGGCGCTTGTGACGGAGAGCCAGAAGAACGTGACCGGAACGGTACGCGTGAAGCTGTACAAAGGGAACATTATCGGGGCCGGCGTTAAGAGCCCGGTGAGCCTTTACAATCCGGACATCGCTACGATGGAGGCCGATCCAACCGAAGCTTATGACCAAGGGGATGCAACCGGCTTTATCCGCCTGAACGCACTGCGCCTCAAAGTTAGCTCCGGTGTGGAGCAGAACAGCAAGTAATTGAAGCTAGGTTTGAAACAGATAAGGAGTGAATCAGGTGAGCAAGCTGTGGGGAGGCCGCTTTACGAAGCAGACCAACAAACTAGTTGAAGAATATACCGCGTCCATCGGGTTCGACAAGGCGCTGGCGGAAGAGGATGTGCAGGGAAGCCTGGCGCATGTGACGATGCTGGCCAAGTGCGGGATCGTTCCTGAAGAGGATGCGGCGAAGATTAAGGAAGGATTGCAATCCGTACTTGAAAAAATCCGCCGCGGAGAACTCGAGTATTCCGTCTCAGACGAGGATATTCACATGAATATCGAGAAGAACCTGATCGAGGAAATCGGTCCGGTCGGCGGCAAGCTGCATACGGGCCGCAGCCGCAACGATCAGGTGGCGACGGACATGCACCTGTATTTGCGCAAGCGGGTCGTCGAATTCGTGGGACTCTTGCATGACCTGCAGGAGGCCTTGATTGGGCAAGCGAAGGCCAATCTGGATACGATTGTTCCAGGCTATACCCATTTGCAGCGGGCTCAGCCGATTCTGTTCGCTCACCATTTGCTCGCTTACGTCTCGATGTTCCAGCGGGACATCGAGCGCCTGCAGGACAGCTACAAGCGGATTAACGTCCTGCCGCTCGGGGCTGGGGCTCTGGCGGGAACAACCTTTCCGATCGACCGCCATTTCGTGGCCGAGCAGCTGAATTTCGGCGCTGTTTACGAGAACAGCCTGGATGCAGTCAGCGACCGCGATTTCATCCTGGAGTTTCTGGCGGATGCGTCGATCCTGATGATGCACTTGTCCCGCTTGAGCGAGGAATTGGTCATGTGGAGCAGCACCGAGTTCCGCTTTATCGAGCTGGACGATGCTTTTTGCACAGGCAGCAGCATCATGCCGCAGAAGAAGAACCCGGATGTGCCCGAGCTTGTGCGCGGGAAGACGGGCCGCGTCTACGGTAACCTGATGGGCCTGCTGACCGTCCTGAAGTCCCTGCCGCTCGCTTACAACAAGGACATGCAGGAAGACAAGGAAGGCATGTTCGATACGGTGGCAACGCTGCAGGGAGCGCTGCAATTATTCGCTCCAATGATTGCTACAATGAAGGTCAACAAGGAGCAGATGCGCGAGGCCGTCAACAAAGATTTTTCCAATGCGACCGACATCGCCGATTTCCTGGCCAGCAAGGGATTGCCGTTCCGTCAGGCTCACGAAGTGATCGGCAAGACGGTGCTGTATTGCATTCAGCACAATAAATATTTGCTGGATCTCTCCCTCGAGGAGTTCCAGCAATTTTCGCCGCTGTTCGACGACAGCATTTATGAGGTGCTGCAGCCGGAGACGGTCGTTAACGCCCGCAACGTTTACGGCGGTACAGCGACCGGCCAGGTGAAGGCCGCGATTGGCCGGGCTGAGGAGAAATTGCATTCGACCGGGCAATGGGTGCAGGAATATTTGGCTAAGAGCAAATAATAATGATGCATTTAAAGCATATACGAAATGATCAAGAGCAGATTTTGCCCCTGGGCAGATTCTGCTCTTTTTTGCGACTAAATAAGGTTTTACAAAGAAAATCAAATGAATTTACAGTAAATTATCATTTATTTTCATGAAAAGTATAAAAAAATATTGAATTTTGTCGAAATATAGATATACAGAATGATTGACTAAGGTCAATCGAGACAGGGTATCTAGTCATTTCGAGCTATGAAAGAACAAAAAAGGTATGTAACGTCCATTGAAGCAAAGAGTAATTAGGTGGAGGAACGGGTATCTGCATCATGGATTTTGAGAGGAGATAACGATGAAGAAGATTTGGTCGAACTTAAGGCGTGTATTCGAGATTACCTCGCTGCGGAATCGTCTGCTGCTTGCGTTCACGATTATGCTGGTCATTCCTAATATGGTCATTATGGGGTCCAGTCTGACGAGCGCCAAGCATGAAATGGAATCCAAGATTGGGAGTTCATCCAAAACGAGCGTCGAGCTGATGAATGAAGCGCTGGATGCTTATGTGGAAGCGCAGGTACAGAACGTCGAGCAATTGGTCATGCAGATGAATTCCAAGCAAATCGATGAAGGATCGCCAGAGGTACAGGCGATGCTGGAGCTGTTCATGGCGAAGCATCCTGGGCTTGAGCTGCTTACCGTAGGCAACAATAACAAGGCTTTTATGAAGGCGCCGGATCCGGGGCCGCATGAATATGATCCGACGGCAAGGGACTGGTATAAGGCCGCGCTTGCCGATCCGAATAATACAGTCATAATCGATCCTTTTACTTCGACAACTTCGGGACATCATAATTTGTATATCAGCCGCGCGCTTCCGGATGGGCAGGGAGCCATGACCGTATCCTTTAACATGGAGGCCATCAACGAGTTCACCCGGAACGTGCAAATCGGCAGTGAAGGGTTCGTATACATATTCGATCGCAGCAACAAGATTACATACCATCCGCAGTACGAGCCCGGCGATGATGCTGTGGGAGAGCATATTTCGAGAATTCAAGCGATGGATTCGGGATTTATCGATTACAAAAACGAGCTGACGGGCAAGCCGCAGAGAGCTTACGTTCTGACGAACGAGCTGACGGGTCTTAAAATCGTCGGAGTTCTGGAAATTAGCGAATTCGATAAAGCGATTGCCCCGATTGTCTGGACTTCTGTAATCGTGCTTTGTATCGCGCTCGTCGTTTCTGGCCTCGCGCTATTCTTGATTATTCGCAGCGTAACGCGTCCCATTGAGCAGCTGAACGCCTCCGCGAAGCGCGTGGGAGAAGGTTATCTCAATGAAGAGGTCCAAATTAAGCGGAAAGATGAAGTTGGACAGCTCGCCGGGAACTATAACGAGATGGTCGCTTCGATTCGCGGAATGGTGATGGATGTCGCGGAAATTTCCAGCCAACTTGCCGCTTCCAGCGAGGAGCTGACAGCCGGGACTGAGCAGAACGCAAAATCAGTCGAGCACGTCGTGGATCTGGTTCAGGTGTCCTCCGAGGGAGCCGAGAGACAGGCCAGCGTCTCACTGGAGAGTGCCGATACGATGGAGGAGATGTCCCAAGGCATTTATAAAATCGCTGAAGCGTCGGGAGCGATCGTCGATTCCTCGTCCAAGACGGTTGAGGATGTGCGTTACGGCAGCGAAAAGGTGGAGCAGGTCAGCCTGCAAATGGAGGAAATCCGGCGTTCTACAGAGCAGTCAGCCGAGCTGATGCACAAGATGAACGAGCTTAGCGCCCATATTGCCGGAATGAGCTCAGCGATTTCGGATATCGCCGTCCAGACGAATCTGCTGGCGCTGAACGCGGCGATTGAAGCGGCGCGTGCCGGTGAGGATGGCCGCGGCTTCTCCGTCGTGGCAGGCGAAGTGAGGAAGCTGGCT
This sequence comes from Paenibacillus woosongensis, assembly GCF_030122845.1. NCBI lineage: Bacteria > Bacillati > Bacillota > Bacilli > Caryophanales > Paenibacillaceae > Paenibacillus > Paenibacillus woosongensis. Next base: position 4,766,937 of record NZ_CP126084.1, on the reverse strand, counting down.
GAACAGTCCAGGGAGACGGCGGAGCAAATCGGCGAGGATATCGTGCAAATGACGAGCTTGGTAGAGAAGGCCTATGCGGTCATGAACGGCGAGGTTGCAGCTAACGTCAAACGCGGCATTAGCGTCACTACAGATGCGCAGAATGCATTCCGGCAAATCGAGCAATCGACGCGTCATATTACGGAGCAGATTCACGATGTGTCCGCGATTACGCAGCAAATGTCGGCGAGTGCCGAGGAGATTGCCAATTCCGTGAAGCATATTTCGGAAACCTCGCAGCAAAGTCTCGACTCCTTCCAGAGCGTAACGGCCGCGACGCAGGAGCAGCTGGCCTCGATGGAGGAAATTTCGTCAGCCGCAGAGGGCTTGGCCCGTATGGCGGCGGATATGCAGACGAAGATCGAGCATTTCAAGGTCTAAATCTCCTTATAGCAGCGCCCTGAGTATCTAATTGCACCCTTTAGAATAATGTTGGGAGAACCATCCTGGTCTAACCAACGAAATTCTAGGGGTGCATTTTTTATGCGATGCTAGCTATAGGCTGGAAGATCAACGAATCTCTCGTAAGAGGAAAATATGTATAGAAAGAGCTTTTTAGGATAAATAGATGAATTATAACATCCATTATTAATTGTTCAACTTATAATAAATGGATTAATAGTAGTTAGTTTCTGCGGTAATGAAGGGGATGTGGATTTAAATGGATTTCATGTCCCTAGAAGAAGAGAAATTGCCAATAATGGGCTGGGTGCTTGACTTTAGGTGCATAAAATTCATCTAAACCTCGGAAATATCCGCTTAGAGTATCATTAGATGCATGGATTCCATTTAGTGCACGACACAACATATTGAACAACAGCAGCCTATATACAATGAACTAAAGATGGGGTGCAAACAAGGAGAAATATGACTCTTAAGAAACGCAAAGCATTGTTTCAGAAAGCTGATCCGGAAGCATAAGCCTGTGATGAAACTTTGTGACTGGATTCCTGCCACTTATGATGTACCTGAATCATTCAAGAAATCCGGGAGCAGCAGCGTGCACCCTTTAGAATAGACATTGGAAACCATTCTGGTTTGTCCGGTGAATTCTGAGGGTGCGCTTTTCTTTTTGCAAAATTAGATATTCTGAAAATATTGAATGATTTTGAGCAATTGTCTCCTGTAGCTCCACGGGACTCTCCATCTATACTAAAAGTAAGAAAAGGAGAGTGAACACATGGAACGTACAACACCTTTAGCTAACGGGACGCCTGAGCGTAAAAAGCCATTTCTCAAGCGTTGGGACTCTCCCATTGCAGGATATCTGTTTATTTCCCCATGGCTGATCGGGTTTTTGGCGTTGACAGCCTACCCGATGCTGTTGTCCCTATATTATTCCTTCACCAACTATACTTTAATGAAACCGATCGAATGGATCGGTATGGAAAACTACAACCGTATCTTTACGGCAGACGAGAAATTCGTCCAATCGGTCAAAATCACGTTTTATTACGTACTGGCCTCGGTACCGCTGAAGCTCATTGCCGCGCTGCTTGTGGCCATGCTGCTGAATAAGGCGGTGCGCGGGATTTCGGTCTACCGGACGGCCATTTACTTTCCGTCCTTGATCGGGGGAAGTATCGCTGTTTCCCTGCTGTGGAAAAACATCTTTGGCGTGGACGGCTTCTTCAACAAAGTCCTCGGCGTTTTCGGTATTCCAGGCACAGGCTGGGTGACGAACCCGGATACGGCGCTCTGGTCGCTGATTGTATTGTCCGTTTGGCAGTTCGGCTCTTCGATGGTTATTTTCCTCGCGGGTCTGAAGCAGATTCCGAATGATCTGTATGAAGCTTCCTCGGTGGACGGAGCGGGCAAGATCAGACAATTTTTCAATATTACGCTGCCGATGCTATCGCCAACCTTGTACTTTAACCTGATTATGGGGGTCATTAACTCCTTCCAGGTGTTTACGCCAGCGTACGTCATTACGGCCGGAGGTCCAATGAACTCCACTTATGTGTATGCGCTTTACTTGTATGAGCGGGCGTTCAGCCGTTATCAGCTCGGATATTCCTCCTCCTTGGCCTGGATTATGCTGCTGATGATCGTTGTTGCCGCCGTAGCCATTAACGTGACATCGAAATACTGGGTGTTCTACGAATCCGACAGCCAAGGAGGGAAAAAGAGAAAATGACCCAATCAAAATGGAAAGGTTTAACTCGTCATGCAATGCTCATCATATTCAGCTTGATTATGGTCTACCCGGTCATTTGGTGGATCGGCGCTTCTTTGAAAAGCAACCAGGAGCTGAGCTCCCCGTCGCTTTTCCCGACCGTACCCCAGTGGTCCAACTACGTTAAAGGCTGGCATTCGGTTCCCGGCTTTACGTTTACCGATTTCTATATCAATACCTTCTATTTAATTATCGCGGTGATTATCGTGACGGTTATTTCCAGTACACTGGTCGCTTTTGGATTCGCCAGACTGGACTTCCCGCTGCGGGGCTTCTGGTTCTCGCTGCTCATGCTCACGCTGATGCTGCCGGGACAGGTGCTAATTATTCCGCAGTATGCGATGTTCCACCAGTTCGGCTGGGTCAATACGTATTTGCCATTTATCGTACCCCACGCTTTAGCCGGGGGAGCGGGAGGAACCTTCTTCGTATTCCTGCTGATCCAATTCATTCGCGGTATTCCGCGGGAGCTGGATGAATCGGCAAAAATCGACGGCTGCAACTGGTTTGGAATCTATTGGAGAATCATCATGCCGCTGATGAAGCCATCGATCGTTACCGTCATCATCTTCTGCTTCCTCTGGAACTGGGATGATTTCCTCGGTCACCTGCTGTACATTAACTCTGTAGATAAATACACGGTAGGCCTGGCTCTGCGGATGATTAACGACTCTCAGGGCGGCGCGGAATGGGGACAATTGCTAGCTATGTCGCTTGTGTCCATCCTGCCGGCAACGCTGCTGTTCAGCTCCGCTCAGAAGTACTTCGTCGAGGGCGTCGCTACGACTGGAATTAAAGGCTAGCCAGCAAGGAACATAATCGTTTACAATGAAAAAACATTGAGGCTTATACAGCTTCAATGTTTTTTTAGATGATGAATGCATATGGAAAAGGGGACGTCCTTATGACTAATCCATTTAAAAGATACCGCATTGATCTTCTGTTCACCCTTTGCTTTGCCGGCCTGATCACGCTCGTGCTGGCCAGCACGGTATGGATCAGTTATGCCATATCCTCCCGCGAGCTGGCCGAGAATACGTCTTATTACCAGAAACGGCTGCTGGAGGAACTGAACAATGAAATTACGGGCAGGCTTACATCGATTGAGCAGGTCTCTCTGACGACTTCCAGAGATAACGATTTGCTTGCATTCCTGTCAGGCAAGGATGACATGTTCGATCGCTACCGGAGGTCGATGGGCATCAAGCAGGCACTGGCCCATCTAACCTATTCGATTCCGCAAATTCAGGCGATCGACTTGTTCCTGGAGCAGCCGCAATGGGGCGACAATCAGAGCTATATCCAGTTTCACCAGCTGGAAGCGGCGGAAGAGCAGCCCTGGTATGCGGCTCTGGAGAAGAACGACTTCGCTTGGTCAGAGGAACATCAGATTTCAACTTTTAAGGGAGAAGCCTCTGTGCTGAGTTTTTCCCGGAAAATTTATTATAATACGCGATTTATGGGCATTCTTGTCGTCCATGTGAAGGCCGATTGGATCCGCAGCATGCTCGAAGGGTATTCCCAAGATTCAAACCGCATCTTACTGGACAGAAACGGCAGGGAGCTGCTGAGTGTAGGGAAGTCTATGAAGGAAGCCGGGCTGGTAGAATCCGATCCGCGGTTTACCGGTGAATCCGGCGTGTTCCGTCTTCATACGCAGCCGAACAGTATCGAGAATCTCATCGTTTATTCCAAAGTAGCGGATTCCGACTGGATGATCGTCGAGATTACCCCGTGGAAGCAAATTACCGCGGGCAGCCTGAAGCTGGCCGGGGCGATTATTTCAATCGGCATCGGCGCCTTGCTGCTGGCTTTCCTGCTGACGCTCTGGCTCAGCCGCCAGTTTATGAAGCCCATTGCCCAGCTCGTCAAGGCGATGAAAACTTATGTCGTCGGGGGGACTCAGCCGGAGCTGACGAGCGATTATTCGAATGAGTTTGGCGTTCTGTTTGCGGGCTACCGCAGGCTGAATGAGCGGATTGAGGCGCTTTATTTGTCGCTTGCCGAGCGTTATGAGCAGCAGCGCAAGGCCGAAATTGAAGCGCTGCAGGCGAATATCAACCCGCATTTTCTCTATAATACGCTGGATCAGCTGAATTGGATGGCGATCGCGGAAGGCCAGGACAAAATGAGCCGCATCCTGGAGCTGATGGGCCGTATGTTCCGCATCGGCTTGTCTCATGGAGAAAGCTTCATTACGATTGGCGAAGAGCTTACGCACGTCGGTTGTTATTTGGAAATCCAGCAGCTAAGATGGGAGGACGGGCTAGAATACGAGGTGCATGTATCTCAAGAATTGCAGAAGCTATTTATTCCGAAGATGACACTCCAGCCCTTTGTAGAAAATTCGATGATCCACGGGTTCAATTCCAGACAAAGCGGCAAAATCGTCATTCAAGTGACAGAAGAGGGCGAACGCATCCGCATCGTCATCGAGGACGATGGGATCGGACTTTCCCATAATCATGATAAGGGGAATAATCGGCGCAAGGGCGGGTATGGTATACGGAACGTAAGGGAAAGATTCTCGGCTTATTTTGGCGAAGACTTCGATATTGCGCTTGCGGACGGCGAGCATGGAGGGACGGTCGTGTCGATTGTGTTCCCGCGGTTGGAAGAAGCACCGGGCAAAAGTGAAAGATAATCGGACGATTTTATAATAAATTGTGCATCTCTCTAATACTCCAATCTATAAGGAGTTGATAGAATAACAAGTGACCACAATACATCTATCTTTTTAGGGGGTAAGTCAACATGATGAAATGGAAGCGATTGCAGATTGTTGCGGCATTGCTGGTATGCTCCTTGCTGCTGGCAGCTTGCGGCGGCAAAGGAGATAACGCAGGAACAACGGCAGGCAATACTCCGGCTGTATCCAATTCAGCTTCAGAGAAAGTAAAATTGCGGGTGATGTGGTGGGGATCCCAACCACGCCACGAAGCTACGCTGAAAGCGCTAGAATTGTACACCGAGAAAAATCCGCACGTTACCTTCGAGCCTGAATACTCGGGAATGGACGGCTATCTCGATAAACTGTCTACTCAAGCGGCAGCTCACAACGAACCGGATATTATCCAAATGGATCCGGGCTGGATTTCCGACTGGACGTCCCGCAACCAATTGGAAGCGCTGGATGGCAAAGTTAATCTGGCTGACTTGACGCCAAGCCTTCTGCCGATTGGCCAAAAAGATGGCCAGCAATACGGCGTACCGCTCGGCTCGGTAGCCTTCGGTATGATCTATGACAAGGCTGCTTTGGAAAAAATGGGTGTAGCTGCACCACAGTACGGCTGGACGTGGGATGATTTCTTTGCCCTGGCGGAAGAAGTGAAGCCGAAGCTCGCTAAAGGCCAATATTTCACGCTCGACTATGCCGGCAACTACTTCATGTTCAGCGCCTATCACTACGCTAAAGGCAAAGGCACGCTGATCACCGAAGACGGCAAATTCAACATCGACGAAGCGACATTTCTGGAGTGGACGAAGAAATTCGAACAGCTGCGCAACGACGGCCTGATCCCTCCAGCGGATTTGAACGCGTCTGACAAGGAAATGGATCCAACAGCGGACCTGCTGGTTAACGGCAAAGTATTGTTCCGTTATTCTTTCTCCAACAACTACACGACTTGGGACAGCATGAAAGAAGGAGCATTCGATCTTATATCCATGCCGCGTGCCGAGGAAGCGGGCGGCTGGCTGAAGCCATCCATGTTCCTCAGCTTGTCTCCAAACTCGAAGCATAAGGAAGAAGCAGCGAAATTTATCGATTGGTTCATTAACGATCCAGAGGCAGGAAAAATTCTTGGAACGGCTCGCGGTGTACCTGCCAACGCGAAAATTGCAGAAAGCCTGATTCCGAACCTGTCTGAAGGCGAGAAAGTAGGCATGCAGCTGATCGACGCAACGACTCCGGACGGACAAACGTTTACGACGGGGCCGGAAGGCTGGGTTAACTTCATTGATAAAGACTTCCCGCTTGTGCGCGATGAGCTGAGCTTCGGCAGAACGACGCCAGAGCAAGCTTACGAGTCCTTGAAAAAAGCTGCGCAAGAATACGAGTAAACTTAATTTTAAATGCGTGTTCAAAAAGTAAGTCTTTCAGCACCGAAGCGTATTCTTTCGATGTGCGTTTTTACAAAACGCCTTAGGTTGGATGAAGCTAGGGATGAGGAGCGCGGCTAAACGCTTTCGAAGAAAACGACTACGGAAGCATCGCTAGGCGAAACCTACGTGAGCACCGGAAAGCCCGGCTGAATTCAAGATTCGATGTCGAATGAGCAGCCTGATTTACTTCGTGATCAAAGAATGACTTTTTGAATAACCTCTAAAAAACGTCATGCCTGAGGGGCTTAACAGCTTATCGGGCATGACGTATTATCATCATTATAAGAATTGCGATTTGAACATCATGCGCAAACATCATGTTGCAAGAGGAGGGGCTCTACAGATGTGGAAGATTGGAATCATCGACGACGACCGTGTGGTGCTGCAGGGAATTCGGAGAGCGATACCTTGGGACGAGCTGAATGCAGAATGGGCGGGTGAGGCGCTGAACGGAGAAGAAGGGCTGGAGATGATTCGGTCGGCTTCGCCCGATATTGTGATTACGGATTTGTATATGCCCGTGATGAACGGGCTAGACATGATCGAGCAGCTGCGGCAAACCGGGTATGCGGGCAAAGTCATCATCCTCAGCGGATATTCGGATTTTGAATATGCCCGTCAGGCCCTGCGTCTGAACGTAAGTGATTACCTATCCAAGCCGGTCAGCGTTCCTACCTTGAAGTCCGTACTGGGCCAGGCCATTGCCGATCTCGAGAAACAGGAAGAGAAGCGCATGAGGCAGGATGAATTGCTGCAGAAGCTGCGTCTCTACGAGCCATTTGTCGAGAAGGAATGGGTTAAGTCGGCAGCGGCGGGCACCCTGCAGAACTCCCGTCTGGATACGGAGATTCCAACGCCATATCGTCATTGGGCCGACTGCGATCATACCGTTCTCGGCATTGAATTGGTCCGTGATCAGCGGGCAACGAAGCTGAGCTTGCCGGACTGGAGTCTCCTTCGCTTTGCAATCAGCAACATTATTTGCGAGGTAACCCAGGAGGCCTTTGCCTCCTTTGAATATACCGATTTGCATACGAACCGCTCCGTCGTCATCATTCACAGCGACCGTACGGAGCCAGCTGGGCGGCTGCGGCAGAGGCTGGAGCAGCTTGGCGTCCGCCTGATCGATTGCGTCCAGAGCTATTTGAAGCTGAAGCTCCGCATCGGAATTGGGGAGCGTAAGAGCAGCATCAGGGAGATCGGCAATTCGACGGAAGAAGCCTTCCGCGTCATTGATCTGAATCCCCAGCCCGCGGTTTCCGGTTATGATCTGTATGTCTTTGCGCAGGAGCTGCACAGCGAAGGCACAGGAACGCCAATCCGGCCCGTGAAGCTGTATTTGGAGCTGGCCGGAGCCATCCGGACATCGCAGGAGAATCAGGCGCGTAAAATTATTTTGGATTACATGACGCGCTTGGAGAAAGAAGAAGGCATCACGAAATCATACGTCGGCATGCTGGCAGGCGAGCTGTGGGGAATTATCGCCTTTGCTTTTTATGAAATGGGGACGGTGCTTGACGATATTTTCTCGAACGATTCCATCACTCGGGAAATCGCCGAATTGAAGCGTCCTTCCGAGCTGGCCGAATGGCTTGGCGCCAAGATCGGCATCGTGTTCAGCAGCCGCGAGTGGGGCGGCAACGGCAAGCACCGGCAGGCTGTCGACTTCATGATGGAATATATCCACGAGCACTATGCCGAGGATATTACGCTGGCCGGGCTGGCGGATAAAGTGTATATTTCGCGCAACTACCTGTCGATGATTTTCAAGAATATTACGGGTGAGACGTTTAACAATTATTTGACAAGAGTACGGATCGAGAAGGCCCGGGAGCTGTTGATGGAGAAGAAAGCATTGGTTTACGAAGTGGCGGAAATGGTCGGATACAAAAACGTTCCGTATTTCAGCACCGTGTTCAAGAAGATCACGGGGATGAACCCGACGGAAATCGTGAAATGAAGAAGAGGTGGCAAAATGAACAGCAATTATGATTTGGCATGGCTGCGATACGGCGGAGCGTCAGTGGAACGTTCGGCAGCGATTCAGCTATTTGAAGGGTATTTGAGCAATATCGTGGCAGCGGGCGAAGGGTCCTCGCCGTTGTTCCGCACAGCGGTGCAAGAGTTGACGGAGGGTCTCGCCAAGCTGACAGGCAAGCAGCCTGCGGTAGAGCCGAATGCAGCCGCGGATCGCTTTGTGGCTCTAGGAACCATCGGCGGTGCCGGCAATCCTCTGCTTAACGAATCGGTGGAGGGAGCAGAAGCGGCTCGCCTAGGGGAAGAAGGGTATATCATCCGCAAGGCAGTCCGTGAAGGCAAGGATTATATTGTTATTGCCGGGGGATCGGATAAAGGGCTGCTTTACGGTGTATTTCATTTCCTGCGCTTGCTGCAGACGGCGGGTCAATCTCCCGATGGGCTGAATTTGGTCGAAGCGCCGAAGTATCAGCTGCGGATGGTCAACCAGTGGGATAATATGGACGGAAGCATTGAGCGCGGATATGCGGGCCAGTCGATATTTTATCAGGACAGCAAAATCGTCTCCGACTTGACTCGCGTACGGGAATATGCCAGATTGCTGGCCTCCGTTGGCATTAACGGTATCGCCATTAATAACGTGAACGTGCACGAGGTAGAAACGAAGCTGATTACGCCTGAGCTTCTGCCTGACGTTGCCCGGGTTGCTGATGTATTCCGCGAGTACGGCATTCGCCTCTATCTCAGCGTGAATTTTGCCGCGCCGATCGAGCTGGGCGACACGTCCACGGCTGACCCGCTGGAGCCAGCGGTACAGGAATGGTGGAAGCAGCGGGCAGCGGACATTTACCGTTATGTTGCCGATTTTGGCGGATTCCTGGTCAAAGCGGACTCGGAGAACCGCCCGGGACCATTCACCTATGGACGGGATCATGCGGACGGAGCCAATATGCTGGCTGAAGCGCTGGAGCCTTACGGCGGACTCGTATTGTGGAGATGCTTCGTCTACGATTGCCATCAGGACTGGCGGGATCGCAAAACCGACCGGGCCCGCGCGGCATACGACCATTTCAAGCCGCTTGACGGCAGATTCAAGGACAATGTCATTCTGCAAATCAAGAACGGCCCGATGGATTTCCAGGTCAGAGAGCCGGTATCGCCGTTGTTCGGAGCCATGAAGCAGACAAATCAGATGCTGGAGTTTCAAATCACCCAGGAATATACGGGACAGCAAAGACATGTATGCTATTTGATTCCGCAGTGGAAAGAAGTGCTCGAATTCGACACCCTCTGCGAGGGAGAAGGCAGCAAGGTGAAGGATATCGTCGCCGGGCAGGTTCATCCGTATAAACATAGCGGGATTACAGCGGTATCCAGCATTGGCGATGATTATAATTGGACGGGCCATTATCTCGCCCAATCCAACCTGTATGGGTACGGCCGGCTGCTGTGGAATCCGGAGTTGAGCGCGGAGGAGATTGCTGAGGAATGGACGAGCATGACCTTTGGCGTGAACCAGGATGTGGCGAGTACGATCCTGGACATTCTGATGGAATCCTGGCCGACCTATGAGAGCTATACGTCCCCGCTAGGCGTGGGCTGGATGGTTGTGCCGCATTATCACTATGGACCTGACGTGGACGGCTACGAATATTCCAAATGGGGAACGTACCATTTCGCGGATCGGGACGGCATCGGTGTAGACCGGACCCTGGCTACGGGTACGGGATATTCCCACCAATATGTTGGCGCTAATGCAGCATTATATGATAGTCTGGAATCTTGTCCGGATGAGCTGCTGCTATTTTTCCACCATGTTCCTTATACCTATGTACTAAAATCCGGCAAGACGGTTATTCAGCATATTTACGATACGCACTTTGCGGGAGTGGAGCAAGTAGAGAAGTGGATCGCACGCTGGGATGCTTTGGAATCCAAGCTGGATCCGCAGCGCTTCGCCCATGTGAAAGAGCGTTTGCTGGAGCAGCTTGAGAGCGCCAAGCACTGGCGGGATGTCATCAATACCTACTTCTACCGCAAATCGGGCATCAAGGATCAGCATAATAGAGTAATTTACTAGGATGCAGTTATAAATAATAGAAAGAACCCTGGGCTTCAGCATGGGCTGAACCAGGGTTCTTTGCGTTGTTATTCCACTTCGATGTAGCCTTTGCGCCCGGCGGCGTATCCAAAGAGGATCGTCAGCAGGGACAGCGAGGTAATCGTCGCCAGCGGCACCGTCCAGTTGCCGCTCTGGTCGTGAATGAAGCCGAACAGGGTCGGGCCGACGGCGGCTAGCAGGTAACCGAGGGATTGCGCCATGCCGGACAGTCCGGCCGCCTGATCTGCGGTTCGCGATCGCAGTGCGAAGAACAGGATGACAAGGCTGAAGGTGGTGCCGCAGCCAAGTCCGATTGCCATAATAAACAGCGGGGCCAAAGCCGGGGAACCGAGCCATACTCCGCCGAAGCCGAGCAGGAACAGCGCGGAAGAGCCGGCGGCTAGTCCTTTCTGGCTTTGCGTTCTTGAAGCGATGAGCGGCATCAGGAATGAGCCGGCCATACTGACGATTTGCATCAGTGAGAGCATCCAGCCGGCTGTTCCGGGAGCCATCCCCTGCTCCTGGAGAATTTCCGGCAGCCATGAAATACCTATGTAGAACATGATCGATTGAAAGCCCATAAAGATCGTTACTTGCCAGGCAATGGCCGATTTCCAGACGGCTCCCGTCTTGCGGTAGGAGCTCGCGCCTTGCCCTCTGCTCTTATCGCCGCTGCGGCGCAGCTGCGGAATCCAGGCCAATGCCGTCGCGGCCGACAGGATCACCCAGTAGACGAGAGCGCCCCTCCATCCGGCGTTTCGCGAGAGCGGGATGCTGATTCCTGAGGCGATGGCCGCCCAGCCATTCATGGATGAGGTATACAGGCTGGTCATCAGGCCGATGCGATGGGGGAAATCGCGTTTGATCAAGCCGGGCAGCAGTACGTTGCAGACGGCAATCGCGCTGCCGATCAGTGCGGTGCCGAGAAACAGAGCCGGATTATTTGGCATGGAGCGCAGCAGGATTCCCGTGGTCATGATAATCATGCAAAAGAACATGGTGCGTTCCATCCCGAACCGCCAGCCCAGCTTAGGAGCAGCAAGGGCGAAAATAGAAAAGGCGATCAGCGGCAGCGTGGTCAGCATTCCTGCTGCGGTATGGCTCAGTCCCGTACCGCTCTGGATTTCCCCGATCAGCGAGCCGACGCCGGTCAGAGGCGAACGCAGCGTCGCTGCCGTAAGCAGGATGGCTGTTATCAGCAGGGCCGCTGCACCAATCCGTCGTTCGGCTGGGCGGTTGCCGGGCTTGGGGGTTGCGCCAGAGTTGTAACTGGAGTCCGGGTCGGAGGAAGAGCGTGCGTCAGCTTCACTTGCTGATAATACAGGTGCGTCGTTTTTTGTTTTTGGCATAGCTGTAGTACTCCTCCTGATCAATGTTGCCGTGCTTATTTAAAATTGGCTTAACCTTAACATATGAAAACTTTTACAAGCAATAGTCAAGTTAGGGAAAAAGCCTGATATATTTCCTCGTGGTAAAGTGAGTCCCTTTGCGTTTAAAAGCTTGGCCCCTTTACGCCATCCTCCAGCAGGAGCTTTGGAGCCGTGCGTTCCGAGCCCGGCGTTGATGGTGCCGGAGTGTGTCCCGTGTTTTCAGGTGCAATGGCGATGACGGTCGGCTGAGGCGGATAGGTATCTCGGGATAACTTGACTTTGCTTACGGGTTTGCCGGAAATTTTTGTGATCCGGTAGGATTCGACAATATAGCCGGGTTTGCCTTCGATAATCTTTTCTTCGGTTCCGGGAGCAAGGGAGGGATTAGCAACGTATTTCGTAGGGGCGGGAATCGTCTGGGTAGTGAGGGATTCGACATCATATGTGATGTCGCCCGGCGCATCGCCGAACAGCTTAACGGTCAACTGGTCGTCTTTCACCTGGGAATGAATGAGGAGGTGGCGCCCGGTCGTATTTTTGAAGCGGAAATTGATATATCCCCTCGCAAACGTGGCATCCAGACCTTTAGCAACGTAGCTGACGGGCAGCGTGTGATTGCGTCTCTCCACAATATCCAATCCGGCCAGAATAACGGCATTGTAGAGCGTGCTGGACACTTGGCAAATGCCTCCTCCGACACCAGGAACGAGCCTGCCGCCAAAAATGACCGGGGCCTCCCGGAAGCCGTACTTGTCCTCCGCAGTCTCAATGACCTGCTCGTAATCAAAGGTTTCCCCCGGAGCCAATACCATCCCATCGATTGTGCGTGCCGCTGCTTCGATATTATGCCGCCGGCCTTCCCCGCTTCCGTGCAGACTGGTCGTGAACTCGGTGATCTTCCGCTCGATGCCCTGCTGGTGCAGGCTCTCCAGGGTCACCTTGGGCCGGAGGGTGTAGAGCGGTACTTCAAGAACGGGCAGCCCCTGCTTGGCCTGGCGGGTTCTCTCATTGGGCATGCTCTCTTGGTGCAGAGCCTTCAGACTGCGCTGCCGAATCATGGCTCCAAAGGTAATCCAATCGATCCGGCTGACGGAGCGCTCTGGCAGATACGTGATTTTATCGGCTTGGGAAATGAGGCGCACGGCATCGGTAGGGCTGCCGAAACGGCTCTGCTCCCACTGTGGCGTAAACAGCCTGCGCAATTTTTTTTCGTCCAAATTTACATGCAGTTCCCAGGGCTTGGGGAAATGCCACCTGGCCTTCGCCCGTTTCCATAGAGAACCTTCAAACAATTGGTCAAGCTCGTCGTAGAAATGGGAAGCGTCATATTGCACGCCAAGCTCTTTCCATGTTGTATTGACTTTGGTTTGCTGTACTGTAACGACAACCTTCTCCTGCTCCATTTCCAGGATCATTTCCTCTACCAAAGCCACGGCTTTGTTCCGTTTCAAACTGCCGATGTCCAATCCATTTATCGAGACGCCGGGCGGCACGGTATCCCGGCTGGCATATACAAATATAGTTCCAAAGACAACAGACCACAGAAGCAGAACGCAAGAAAGCAAAATAGTTACAAGGTGCAATCTCTTCATGCGCATCTCCTTTCCAATTCGAGAACATGGCAGCGTACAAACATATATATGATGAAATTCTGGAAACTTTCGGCCGTTCAGGGTACTCAAAAGGTAACATATTTGTTACAATAAAAAACGGGCTGATGAAATAACTCAGCTTTTAAAGGAATTGGCTGGAAAGTGTCGAAATGAAATACAGCAGCCTACAGACTAAGGAATCAAGGTTTAGGACGTGATGAATTGATAGAGATGCAGGATGTTTATAAGACCTATCCGAATGGAACTCACGCCCTTCGCGGCGTCTCGGTTCAGATAGACCGCAATGAATTCGTATATGTCGTCGGTCCCTCTGGTGCAGGGAAATCGACTTTCATGAAGCTCATATATCGCGAGGAAGTACCCACGAAAGGACAAATTTCCGTCAACGGCTTTAATATCGGCAGGCTGAAACAGCGGAAAATCCCTTATGTCCGCCGCAATATCGGCGTGATTTTCCAGGATTTCCGGCTGCTGCCCAAGCTGACCGCTTACGAGAACGTAGCTTTTGCGCTGGAAGTCATCGAAGCGCCGAAGAAAGTCATCAAGAAGCGTGTGATGGAAGTGCTTGATCTCGTCGGGCTCAAGAACAAGGCGAACCGCGATCCGTCCCAGCTGTCGGGGGGAGAGCAGCAGCGTGTGGCCATCGCCAGGGCGATCGTCAACAATCCGTCCGTAATTATCGCGGACGAGCCTACCGGAAATCTCGACCCGGAGACTTCATGGGGGATTATGCAGCTGCTCGATGAGATAAATTTCAGGGGTACGACGATTGTGATGGCTACCCATAACAAAGAGATCGTGAACAGCATGCGGAAGCGCGTTATCGCTATCGAGCACGGGCAAATTGTTCGGGACGAACAGAGAGGGGAATATGGTTATGAGTTTTAACACCCTCCTTCGTCACTTCCGGGAAGGTTCGAAAAATGTTTTCCGCAACGGCTGGATGTCGGTAGCTTCCGTTACGTCCATCGTTGTGTCGTTATTTATTTTAGGCGTGTTCATTTTATTGGTGCTTAACGTTAATGCGTTCGCGGATGATGCGGACAGCATGGTGCAAATCAAGACGTACCTGAATTCCAACGTCGATGACAGCATGCGGCAGAAGCTGCATAACGATATCGCGGCGATGGAGGAAGTGAGCAAGGTTACCTTCATATCCAAGGCGGAGGGACTTAAGGACTTCCGCGAACAGCTCGGGGAAGAGGGCAAGGACTTGCTCGAGGGATATGACGAAAATACGAATCCAATTCCGGATACGCTGCAGGTAGAGGTCGTTGAACCAACGACGGTTCCGTTCGTCGCTTCCAAGATCGAGCAGCTTAACACGAAATATCCGGATGAACCGATATATAAAGTAAGATACGGGCAAGGAACGACGGAGAAGCTGTTCAAGATAACCCGCGCCGTCCGCAATATCGGCTTTGCCTTTGTTGCAGGCCTCGGCCTGATGGCCATGTTCCTGATTTCCAATACGATTCGCGTAACGATATTGGCCCGTCGCCGGGAAATCGGCATCATGAAGCTGGTGGGTGCGACGAATATGTTTATTCGTTGGCCGTTCTTTGTGGAGGGGGCGCTGATCGGGCTGATTGGCTCGGTCATTACCGTCGGCGTTCTGTTCTTCGGATACAACCAGCTGGCCGTTTCAGTCAAAGAGGACATCACATTGGCTTTCCATCTCGTTTCACTGGATGAGGTCGGATTCCAGATCGGGGTACTGTTGATCGGGCTGGGTCTGCTCATTGGAATATGGGGAAGCACAGTTTCTATACGCAGATTTCTTAAAGTGTAATTGAATTGATAGAAAAGCAGCCTTAAGAAGAATTGAACGACTACATCCGGGAATGGCAAGGGATCGGTGCTTTTCTTAAGCCAGAAATGAGCATGCAAGAACAAAATGAAGAAGGATGGGGAAGCGAAGTTGAAAAAGTGGATTTCCGTTGTAGTCGTTGTCGCTTTAGCCGTTATTATCTTCCAGCCTGACAATGGGTATGCTAAGAGCAAAACAATAAACCAAATCGATAAAGAGCTGAAGCAGCTGCAGGAGCAGGCGAAGAAGGCCAAACAGCAGCAGGAAAAGGCCGCTCAGCAGAAGCAGGAAGCTCAGCATTATGTTAACAAGAACACGAATTATCTCAATGAAGTGCTTAGACAGATGGATGTCGTGAGCGCGGAGCTCGCCAAAATTTCCATGCAGATTCATGATACGGAGGAGAATCTCAGAGAGACGGCCGTCAAGCTGAGCGAGACGGAGACGCGGATTGAGGAGCGTTCCGGTCTGCTGGATTCCCGCGTGCGTTTGATGTATACCGACGGGGCGGTATCGTACCTCGATGTGCTGCTGTCATCGACCAGCTTCACGGATTTCCTGGAGCGGGCCGACTCGCTGCAGGCGATCGCGAATCAGGACCAGCTCTTGCTCAAGGAGCATAAGCAGGACAAGCTGCTGATTGAAGAGCAGAAGGCTCAACTGGAGCAGGATTATGCGAAGGTCAAGCAGTTGTATGCGGATGCGGAAGCCCGCAGAAGCGAGCTGCAGCAGAAGGAAATCGAGAAGCAGCAGCTGATTGCGAAGTATCATGCCGAGATCGAGGAATCGGATGATATCAGCGAAGAGCAGGAGAAGCTTCTCGTTGAGCTGGCCACGAAGCGCGCGGCTCTGGAGAAGGAGAAGAACAAGCTCAAGGCAGCGCAAGTGTACACTTATAAGAAGAGCTCCTCTTCCAGCTCCGGCGGATTTAAAGGAAACGGCGGCTCGATGGCGCTGCCGGTCAGCGGCGCACGCTTGTCTTCCAACTATGGCACCCGGGTTCACCCGATCACGGGGACAGTGAAGAAGCATACAGGAATGGATCTTGCGGCTCCGCAAGGGACGGAAATCCGGGCGGCTGAAGGCGGCGTGGTTATCGTTGCCGAATGGTGGAGCGGTTATGGCAATACGGTGATCATCGACCACGGCGACAACGTCTGGACGCTGTACGGTCATATCCGCAACGGCGGCATCAAGGTCGAGAAGGGCGATAAGGTCAAGCGCGGACAGAAGATTGCCGAGGTGGGCAGCACGGGCAATTCGACAGGACCCCATCTGCATTTCGAAGTGCGGATCAACGGCAGTCCTGTAGATCCAGCCCCTTATTTGTAGCGGAATCGTTGGACATTTCTATACAGCACTTATAAAATAGTATTATGCGTTTATAAACGGATACCGTCTATACAGGACGAATATCCGTTTTTCCTTCTTTACTTGTTGTATATATTCCGTACAAGCTAAACATATACTATGATGGTTATTACAGGTGGGCTTCGGGTCGGCCGGATTAAACAGAGGCGGTGATTTTACTCATGTTCAAAGGACGCACAGTTACTTTACTCGTATTGGTTGCTATGGTGGTTAGTAGTCTTCTCACCGTGACTTTGACGGGCCAATGGAGCTTGGCTGGCTCGGGACAGCTGTCCAGTGGATTGTTTGCGGATATTGGCGGACAGCCGAAGAGCGATATTAAGAAAATCGAGACGGCGCTTGATCTGGTAACTAAGAACTATGTGGAAAAGGTGGATCGCAGCAAGCTCGTGGACGGCGCCATCAATGGCATGATGAATGCGCTGGATGATCCCTTCTCTTCATATATGGCCGGGGCAACGGCTCAGCAATTTTCCGAACAAATCGAAGGGTCTTTTACGGGAATCGGCGCGGAGGTATCGACGGAGAACGGCAATGTCGTCGTCGTGTCGCCCATCAAGGGTTCTCCGGCGGAGAAGGCCGGCATCAAGCCGAAGGACATTTTATTGTCCGTGAACGGCGAATCGTTTGAAGGTCTTACCTTGAATGAGGCCGTAGCCAAAATCCGCGGCCCTAAAGGAACGGAAGCCAAAATCAAAGTGAAGCGTGCCGGAGTAGCGGAAGCTCTGGAATTTACGATTGTACGCGCCGATATCGCTCTGGAAACGGTGTATGCCCGGATGGAGAAGGATCATGTCGGGGTTATTGAAATTACGGAGTTCTCGATGAATACGGCGAACCGCTTCAAGAAAGAACTGGAGGCATTGGAACAGCAGGGGATGAAAGGTCTGGTCATTGACGTGCGGAATAATCCGGGCGGTGTGCTGCCGATCGTCATCGAAATGTCGGAGCTGTTTGTGCCAAAAGGCAAAGGAATCGTTCAGGTAGAAAATAAGAACGGGCGCCGTGACGCCACATTATCAGAAGGCTCAGGCAAACCTTATCCGATCGTCGTAGTAACGAATAAAGGCAGTGCCAGCGCCTCGGAGATTTTGGCGGGTGCGCTGCAGGAATCAGCGGGAGCGAAGCTGGTCGGGGAACCGACTTATGGCAAAGGCACTGTCCAGTCGAGCTACTCCCAGGAGATGGGCGACGGCAGCATGCTCAAAATCACGATCGCCAAGTGGCTGACGCCAAACGGAGAGTGGATTCACAAGAAAGGAATCCAGCCGGATATCAGCGTATCCCAGCCGGATTACTTCTCGGTAGCTCCAATTAACAAAGAGAAGACTTTCAAATTCGATACGCTCGGTGAAGATGTGAAGAGCGCGCAAGTCATGCTCAAAGGGCTCGGGTACGATCCGGGCCGGGTAGATGGCTATTTTGACAAGAATACGGAGCGTGCGCTGAAGAAGTTCCAAAGCGACCAAGGAATCCGCGCGGATGGCGAATTGGATGCCAAGACAGCTGAGAAGCTGGAAAGCAAGTTGATTGAGCTGATCCGCGATCCGAAGAATGATGCACAATTGAACCGTGCCCTGGAGGAAATCCGGAAGGAAATAACCCAAGCGGCGTCGAAACCATAAGAGGGCTGATTTCAGCCTTCTTTTTTCTTAAGATGGATTGTTGATGGGCCGTCAAGGTGATTGCTAGAGAACGTTAGGATGATTGTTGGAGACGGGCTCAATTAGCAGGGAGCTATGATGGATCCTGGAGAACGGTTAAAGGTAGGGAGCTATGGTGGATCCAGAAGAACGGTAAATGGTAGGGAGCTATGATGTTTTTGGAGGAGCGTTAAACGGTGGGGGCGGTATGATGGCTGCCATTGGAGCCGTTAGGACCTTGCTGGTCAAAACTTTAGAATGACTGCTAGTGGAGTTAGGATACTTGATGGAGTAACTTTAGGATGGTTGCCGGGGTAACTGTCAGGACGGTCGCTGGTGTAACTGTTATATAATTAAGTGGATCTGTTGTATTTAAAAGCTGCACTTTAACGTTCAACGTATAATTAGCTGGATTTCCTGTACTTAAAATGTGTCTTGCAGGACAGTAAAGTAACAAACAGTAGTTTAGATACAGAAAATACAGCTATTTTTATCAAATCGGCGCAAAAGGATAAAATAGATACAAGCAATACAGTTAAATCGCGAAGTAGAGCTAAGTAGAGCTAAGTAGAGCTAAGTAGACATGAGCAGACCTGGGTAGACCCGGATAGACCCGGATAGACCCGGGTAAACCTGGGTAGTCATGAGTAGTCATGAGTAATCTTGGAAAGTTATGATGATTGATACCGAATGTATTTTTGTAAAACGGATGGGAGCGTGAATACCTTTTGGATACCGTGCTTGAAGTTCTGTGGATGCTGGCTGAAGCGGCAGGGCAGCTTCTCCTGCAGCCATTCTATTATATTGCGATTATTCTAATGATGCTTATTTATAGACGTCAGGTGCTGCTGGAGCGCAAGCTGTTTCATGTCAGGCTGCACAGTTGGGGTGTACAGACCTGGCGGACGGTACTGGGAGGGCTTTTGGCAGGACTTTTCGTTTCGCTTGTCTCGCTGTTTACCGGAATGACTTTAACGGTGGAAGGAATTATCTGCGTTTGGGCTGTTACGCTGCTCCTCCTATTATTCCGCGTCCGCTACTTATGTCTGGCTTATGCTGTGGGGCTGCTTGGCATGGCCCAGTTTATTATTAATTTGGTTCCGGGTTTGCAAGGCCAGGGGTGGACTGCTGAGATATTGCGCGTGATCCGGGAGCTTAATATTCCGGCTCTTTTGTGCCTGGTAGCCGTGCTGCATGTAGCTGAAGGGTTTCTGGTGCGCTGGCAGGGGGCGTCCTTTGCGGGGCCGTTGTTTTTTGAAGGGAAGCGCGGCAAGCTGGTTGGCGGCTACCAATTGCAGAGCCTGTGGCCAGTTCCGCTGTTTCTGATGATACCGGCGCACACGACGGGGGCCATGTTGCCATGGACTCCGTTATTCGGCGGGGAAGCCTGGCAGGAAGGCTTTCAGTGGATTGCGTTTCCGATTGTGATTGGCTTTTCGGAGGTAACTACGGGACTGCTGCCGCGGGCTAAAGCAAAGGTATCTTCTGGCCGTTTGCTCGGCTATGGGATGATTATGCTGGTTTTGGCGCTGTTAAGCGCATGGTGGAGTCCGCTGACGATAGCCGCTGCGCTGGCGGGCATTCTTTTACATGAAGGACTGGTTTGGCTCAGCCGTTTCGAGGAGCAGAAGCGCAGTCCGCTGTTCGTCCATCCTGTTGACGGGCTCAGAGTGCTAGCGGTGCTGCCGGGAAGCCCTGCCGAGGAGCTTGGCATCCAGGCTGGCGAGACGATCATTAAGGTTAACGGCACTCCGGTGGCTACGAAGGAGGAGCTTCATGCCGGGCTTCGCATGAATCCCGCCTTCTGCAAGCTGGAGGTACGCAACCTCGCGGGTGAGAGCAAGTTCCTGCAGCGCGCAATTTACGCAGGGGAGCATCATCAGCTGGGCGCCATTCTGGCGCCGGACGATCAAGCGCCTGTTGCTGTGCGGATGCGGCCGATTGCGCTTTTGCATCTGCTCCGTCCGCGCCGCGAGGGAGAGTCGTTCCGTGGCGGGTCTCGCCGATCCGCCGGAAGGCAAAGGGCCAAGAAGCTGGCGGACAAGCCGCAGCCGTCCCAGCAGCAGGAGCTGGGGGCCGAGACGGAAGGCTAGCGTTTAGCATAGCGGGAGCCGTGGACCTGCAGCGGGTTCGCTGAGTTTTCAGGGCTTATAGGCGGTGCAGGGTTTTCGGGCTTATGAGGTTATGTGGCTTGTAGAGCTTGTGAGGCTTGTAGAGTTTATCAGGTTAGTGGCTAGTAGAGCTTATCTGGTTTATAGACTGATAAGGCTTGTAGGGTTGTAGACTTGAAGGCTGGATAGAAGCGGCAAAGGGCAGTTCAGAGGCATTCCTCTTGAACTGCCTTTTTTAGTGCGTGCGTTTTATGCGGGGAATGGATTGCTTATCGATTTGACAGCTGCTATTTTCAATAAGTCTCGTCTTGAGAAAGGTCAGGGTTGTTTGTAAGTTGCGAGTTCCAAATAAAACTGCGATAATACAGGATTTATCTTATGGAGGTACATATTAGACGAAAATGATGCAAAAGTGGCTCGGCCCCAATAAAAGTGGAGTCTTTCACTCTAATAAATTAGTCTACTGATTTATGACTAGATGGTCAGGATCAGGTAACTGGATGTATTTCATGCAGTTAGTTCATCGCTTCTGACCGTGTTAGAGGGAACTAACTGCAAAACCTGCATTTCGTTTTAAGCAATTTCGACGAGTTAGCTCTATTCAGGTAAACTAGCTGCATGTTTTACACTTAGCGCATGTATTTTTTTTAAAAGAGCTTATCTAGCTGTATAAAATACATTTAGTTTTTAATTGACTGAGTAAAACGAAAGGGCTGGATGGCGGCCACCAACGCCCCGGCATTTTTCTAACAAACCCCAATGCCAACAGCCGAAAGGCGGGATATTACGAGGATTGCCGAGAGTCGCCTAGCTGTTTATTAGTGGGGTCGTTCTGTGCTTCCGTTGCTCGAGTTAGGACGTAAACAAAAAAATGCACCGTGAGCAATACGATGTGCACACGGTGCGAAGTAAAGACATATGAAATGAACAAGCTAACTATTGCTGAAGCTGCCGCAGCACAGTGATTTCGACGCGGCGATTTTTCTGGCGCCCGGCTTCGGTGGAGTTGTCGGCGTCGGGACGGGTGTCCGCGTATCCGGCATATTGAAACCCGTTCGGGTCGAGCTTCTCTGTGTCGACGAAATAGCGAAGCACGGACAAGGCTCTGGCTCCAGACAACTCCCAGTTATCCTTGTATTTCGAGGCATGGACGATCGGCAGATTGTCCGTGTGCCCTTCGATGCTGATGACCGTGTCGAGCGTGCCGAACAGGCTGGCGAGCTTGGACAGCGTTTTGGCTGAGCCTTCTTTGAGCTCGGCTTTGCCTACATCGAACAGGAAACGGTCGCTTAAGGTGATGGAGATGCCCTTGGGCAGATCGGCTACCGTGATTTGATCCTCCAGTCCGTTATCTTTTATATAAGCTTCGATCATTTTCATTAAATTGAGCAGCTCCTCCTCCTGCTTGCGGAAGGCGAGCTCACGCTCTGTAAGCGGTCCTTGCGAGGATGCTCCCAGCGTGGGTTCACTGCCCTGGTTCTGATCGGGACCCTGAGCGTCCTTGCCGTTGTTTCCCTTCTGATTCGTACCAAGCTCACCTCCGGAAGGAGGATTGCGATGCGTAAAGCGGTCGGCCGTGCCGAGAATCCCGCTGCCATTTTCCAGAACCGAGTCCCCGCTTTTGAACGTCTGCTGCAGTGAAGCGGTGACCACTTCATATTTTTCAATGTCGAGACGGCTCATGGCGTACATAATAACAAAGAAAATCAGCAGCAGTGTGATCAGGTCGGCATAAGTAATCAGCCAGCGGTCCTTGGTCTCTGCTCCTTCTCTTCGGCGTTGTCTGTTGTTGCGCTGCCTCATAGGTCATTCTCCATGAAGGAAGTTGATGATGAAGACCTGGACGAGGACGAAGCAGAAGCTGAAGGCACAGAAGCTGGCAGGCCGTCGTTGATATCGGTCAAGAAGGACTCCATTTTCCGCCGTACGAGTAGCGGATGATCTCCATTTTGCACGGACAATACGCCTTCCAGGATCATTTCCATGCGGCTGATATCGTCTTCTCCGCGAGCCTTGATCTTGGAGGCGATCGGCAGGAAGATGAGGTTGGCGCTGGCGACCCCGTAAAGTGTAGCTGTAAAAGCCAAAGCGATCGAGGGGCCGAGTGCCGTAGGCTCCGTCAGACTACCCAGGACATGGATGAGCCCCATGACCGTGCCGATGATCCCCATCGTCGGGGCATAACCGCCGGCGGATTCGAATATTTTGGCATAGCTTTCGTATTTCTGTTGGGCCGCATCCATTTCGTATTCCATAATCTGCTGGACCATTTCCCGGTCCGTGCCGTCAACGACAAGCTGAATCCCTTCGCGCAAATAGGCGTCGGAATGATCGATAATTTTCTTCTCCAGGGAGAGAACGCCTTCGCGTCTCGCCGTCATAGCCATATCGACGATGTCTTCAACCAGTTGCCCCGCGCTCGCGTTCGCGGATGTAAAAGCGAGCTTCAAAGCCCGGGGAATCGTCTTTAATCTGCGCAGGGGGAAGCTGATCATGACCGCGGCAAACGTGCCGCCGAAAACGATCAGAGCAGCTGTAAGCTGCATGAGGCCACCGACCTCTCCGCCCTCCCATAAAAATCCGCCGATCAAGGCGGCCAGTCCAATGATAATGCCAATAATCGTTGCGATATCCATAGATTTGTCGACAGCTCCTATCCTAATACTTACTGATTGCATCCAGAGGATGAAAAAGGTATAATGACATGGGAACACCCATTCCTATTTTGCGTAATTGTGGAATTGGGAATTCGGGTTCTGAGAACAATTGGCTTGTCATTTACGTATTCTTTTCTTAAGTATATAGATTTGGGTTAATATTATAAGGAGGCTTTTGTCCTCCTTTTTGGAAATAATGAAGATATTTTCATTCCCTAGTATTTCATTTTAGACGATAAGGGTGATGTTGGACAATGAGTGATATTGTCTTTAGCAACAATAAATTCGAGATTGTTTCCGATTTCTCTCCCCAGGGCGACCAGCCGTCGGCTATCGACCAGCTGGTAGAGGGTGTCAAGCAAGGCAAGCGCCATCAGACGCTGCTCGGCGCAACGGGCACCGGGAAGACGTTCACGATTGCCCATACGATCGCCAGACTCGGTCGCCCGACGCTTGTGATCGCCCATAACAAGACGCTGGCAGCTCAGCTAGCGAGCGAGTTCAAAGATTTTTTTCCAAACAACTCCGTAGATTACTTCGTTAGTTACTATGACTACTATCAGCCTGAAGCCTATATCCCATCCTCCGACACCTATATTGAAAAAGACTCCAGCATTAACGAAGAGATCGACAAGCTTAGACACTCGGCAACGAGCTCGCTGTTCGAACGGCGCGATGTCATCATCGTAGCCAGTGTGTCCTGCATATACGGTCTCGGTTCGCCAATGGAGTATCGCGATCTCGTGCTCTCTTTGCGGGTTGGCATGGAGCGGCCGCGCAATCAGATATTGAGCCGGCTGGTGGATATTCAGTATCAGCGGAATGATATCAACTTTGTGCGGGGCACGTTTCGGGTGCGCGGCGATGTCCTGGAGATCTTCCCGGCTTCCAAAGGGGAGCAGGCGGTGCGGATCGAGTTCTTCGGCGATGAGATCGAGCGGATCACGGAAATCGACGTGCTGA
Source organism: Paenibacillus woosongensis (assembly GCF_030122845.1). NCBI lineage: Bacteria > Bacillati > Bacillota > Bacilli > Caryophanales > Paenibacillaceae > Paenibacillus > Paenibacillus woosongensis. The sequence goes on along the minus strand of NZ_CP126084.1, from coordinate 4,743,002 downwards.
CCGGGGAATTGGTGGGAGAACGCGAGCATGTGGCTATTTTCCCGGCCTCTCACTTCGTTACCCAGGAAGAGACGATGCGCATTGCGATCCAGAATATCGAACGGGAATTGGAGGAGCAGCTCGAGCTGTTCCGCTCGCAGGGCAAGCTGCTGGAAGCGCAGCGCCTGGAACAGCGTACGCGTTACGATATTGAAATGATGAAGGAAGTCGGTTTTTGCTCGGGGATTGAGAACTACTCCGGTCCGCTGACTTTCCGGGAGCGCGGGGCTACCCCATATACTTTGCTGGATTATTTTCCGGACGATTTGCTGATCGTGGTGGATGAGTCGCACGTTACCTTGCCGCAGATCAGGGCGATGTACAACGGTGACCAGGCGCGGAAAACGGTGCTTGTTGAGCATGGGTTCCGGCTGCCTTCGGCGCTGGATAACCGTCCGCTGAAATTCGAGGAGTTCGAGGAGAAGGCGAATCAGCTGATTTATGTGTCTGCGACGCCCGGCCCTTACGAGATTGAGCATACGGATAAAATGGTGGAGCAAATCATCCGCCCGACCGGACTGCTTGACCCGATCATTGAGGTCCGTCCGACGAAGGGACAAATCGACGATCTGATCGGCGAGATCCAGGATCGCCTGGAGAAGGATGAGCGGGTGCTGGTCACCACGCTTACGAAGAAGATGGCCGAGGACCTGACGGATTATTTAAAAGAAATCGGCATTAAGGTGCGCTATCTGCATTCCGATATCAAGACGCTGGAGCGGATGAGCATCCTGCGGGATCTGCGGCTGGGCACCTTCCATGTGCTTGTCGGCATCAACCTGCTGCGGGAAGGCCTCGACCTGCCTGAGGTGTCGCTGGTAGCGATACTGGATGCGGATAAGGAAGGCTTCCTGCGCTCGGAGCGCTCTTTGATCCAGACGATTGGCCGGGCTGCCCGGAACTCCGAGGGACGCGTGCTCATGTACGCCGACCAGATTACGGAGTCGATGGACAAAGCGATCAAGGAGACGGAACGCCGCCGCGCGATTCAGATCGCCTACAACGGGAAGCACGGCATCACGCCGCAGACAATTCGCAAGAAGGTGCGCGATGTCATCGAGGCGACGCGTGTGGCCGAGAGCAAGAGCGAGTACCTGGCCGATGTGGGCAACGGCAAGATGTCCAAGCGCGATCGCGAGGCGATGATCGGACGCCTGGAGGCCGAGATGAAGGAAGCGGCCAAGAACCTGCAATTCGAACGCGCCGCAGAGCTGCGCGACGCTATTCTCGAGCTCAAGGCGGAGTAAAAAAACGAAGATATATAAGTTGAGCTTAAGAGTGGGATTTATAGCAAGTGCGGTGAAATGATTCCGAAGAAGCTACAAGCTTTCTGCAAGAAAGCTGCTTCGAAAGCATGGGCTGCGGTCGCCTTTGTTTTCGGATTTCAACCGTTGTAGAATTTATCAAATCAGGAAATCTGAAAACAACAGCGATCGTAGGAACATTTCCCCAACGCAGCTACCTTTATCCATAGTCCATAACTCAAGTTATATAGAATCAAGGAGATGAAATCTATTGGCCATTGAGAATATAGTCATTAAAGGCGCCAGGGCGCACAATTTGAAAAATATAGATATTACGATTCCGCGCGACAAGTTCGTGGTGCTAACCGGGCTCAGCGGATCAGGAAAATCCTCATTGGCATTCGATACGATTTATGCGGAAGGGCAGCGCCGCTATGTAGAATCCCTTTCCGCCTATGCGCGCCAATTTTTGGGGCAGATGGAGAAGCCGGACGTGGATTCCATTGAAGGCTTGTCCCCGGCGATTTCGATCGATCAGAAGACGACGAGCCGGAACCCGCGCTCCACGGTAGGTACCGTGACGGAAATTTACGACTATTTGCGATTATTATTCGCCAGGATTGGACATCCCCACTGTCCCGAACACGGCATCGAAATTACTTCGCAAACCGTAGAGCAGATGGTAGACCGGATTATGCAATATCCGGAGAGAACGAGGCTGCAGATTTTGTCGCCCGTCATTTCCGGCAAGAAGGGCGAGCATAAAAGCTTGTTCACGGAAATTGCCAAGCAGGGCTTCGTGCGGGTGCGAGTCGACGGAGAGCAGCGTGACCTGTCCGAAAATATCGAGCTGGAGAAAAATAAAAAGCATTCGATCGAGGTGATCGTGGACCGGATCGTCATTAAGGAGGACGTGCGGAGCCGGCTGGCGGATTCGATCGAGACGGCTCTGAAAATGTCCGGCGGACAGCTGCTCGTCGACATTATCGGCCAGGAGGAGCTGCGGTTCAGCTCGAATTTTGCCTGTCCGATCTGCGGTTTCAGCATTGAGGAGCTGTCTCCGCGGATGTTCTCCTTTAACAGTCCGTTCGGCGCCTGTCCGGAATGTGACGGGCTTGGGGCGAAGATGATCATTGACCCCGAGCTGCTCATACCGAATCCGAACAAGAGCATTGAAGAAGGCGCGTTCGAGGCTTGGGCGGGAAGCACGTCCAATTATTATCCGCAGTTTCTCAAATCAGTGTGCGAGCATTACGATATTCCGCAGGACGTGCCGGTCAGCGAGCTGAATAAGGAGCAGATGGACACGCTGCTCTATGGCACGGGCAGCACCAAAGTCCGTTTCCGTTATACGAACGACTTCGGCATGAGCAAGGACGCCTATGTCACGTTTGAAGGAATCGTACACAATTTGGAGCGCCGTTACCGGGAGACGTCTTCCGAAGGCATTCGCGAGTTCATTGAGGAATTTATGGGTTCCAAGCCGTGCGGGACGTGTAAGGGGCATCGTCTGAAGAAGGAGAGCCTGGCAGTAACGATCAATGAACGGAACATGGCTTATGTGACCAGTCTGTCGATAGGAGAGGCACGGGCGTTCTTTGACAATCTGAGCTTAAGCGAGAAAGAGAAGACCATTGCCCATATGATTCTCAAGGAAATCAACAGCCGTCTCGGCTTCCTGGTCAATGTCGGCCTCGACTATTTGACAATGAGCCGCGCAGCGGGAACGTTGTCCGGGGGCGAAGCGCAGCGCATCAGACTCGCTACGCAGATCGGATCGAGCCTGATGGGGGTACTTTATATTCTGGACGAGCCGAGCATCGGGCTGCATCAGAGAGATAACGACCGGCTCATTTCTACGCTGGCCCATATGCGCGATCTAGGCAACACGCTGATTGTCGTGGAGCATGACGAGGACACGATGATGGCTGCCGATTACATTATCGATATCGGCCCTGGCGCCGGCATGCATGGCGGGCAGGTCGTCGCACAAGGGACGCCGCAGGAAGTCATGGACGACCCGAACTCTCTGACCGGCCAATACTTGAGCGGCAAGAGGTTTATTCCGGTTAATACAGAGCGCCGGAAGCCGAACGGCCGCTGGCTGGAAATCAAGGGCGCTAAGGAGAATAATCTTAAGAATATTAACGTGAAGTTCCCAATTGGTGTGTTCAGCGCCGTGACGGGTGTGTCTGGATCAGGGAAATCGACGCTCGTAAATGAAATTTTATATAAAACGCTCGCCCGCGATTTGAATCGCGCTAAGGTACGTCCAGGTCAATACCGGGAAATCAAAGGGCTGGAGCATGTCGAGAAGGTCGTTGATATTGACCAGTCGCCAATCGGCCGCACGCCGCGATCGAACCCGGCAACGTATACAGGCGTATTTGACGATATTCGCGATCTGTTCTCCCAAACGACGGAAGCAAAGGTTCGCGGCTACAAGAAGGGGCGTTTCAGCTTCAACATTAAGGGAGGACGCTGTGAGGCGTGCCGCGGAGACGGGATTATCAAAATCGAGATGCACTTCCTGCCGGATGTGTACGTGCCTTGTGAAGTATGTAAAGGAAAACGATACAATCGCGAGACGCTGGAAGTGAAATACAAAGGGAAGAGCATTGCCGATGTGCTGGAAATGACGGTAGAAGTGGCAACGGACTTCTTTCAGAATATTCCGAAGATTCACCGCAAGCTGGAGACCCTGCTGGATGTAGGCCTTGGCTACATCAAACTGGGCCAGCCGGCCACAACGCTGTCCGGCGGGGAAGCCCAGCGGGTGAAGCTGGCTTCCGAGCTGTATCGCCGGAGCACGGGCAAGACGATCTACATTTTGGACGAGCCGACGACCGGGCTGCATGTCGATGACATCGACCGCCTGCTCAAGGTGCTGCACCGGTTGGTTGATTCTGGCGAAACAGTGCTTGTGATCGAACATAATCTTGACGTCATCAAGACGGCAGATTATCTTATCGATCTGGGCCCCGAGGGGGGCAGCGGCGGCGGTACCATTATCGGCACAGGCACGCCGGAGGAGCTCGCCAAGAATGAGCAATCCTATACGGGGCGTTACCTGAAGCCGATCCTGGAGCGCGATACGAAGCGAACCCGGGAGCTGCAGCTTTAGGATTAGTAAGTATCTAAAGTTGAAGAGGGGCTGTTCAGAGAGTCCTTCTTCGAGTAATTTAAATCAAAACTAAAGCCCAAGAATGTTGATTTTACAGCATTCTTGGGCTTTTCTCATGTAAGGGACTGTGCTAAAAACTAATTTCGGACAGTTACCTTGGTGTATATGAGTTCTTTAAGAGGGTTCTGTCCGGTAAATGTCCTCTTTTTTTCCATTTGTTGTGTGATGATTATGCTAATCTAGAAATGTACAAATCCAGATAAGGTGATCTGTACATAGACAAAATGATAAAAAGGAGAACAAACAGTCATGAAAAACCATCAAGAAATGAAGCATTACTCGGAGCAGGAAGCTAGTTCTATTAAAAAGGTGGAGACAGAGAGAAATACGGCATGTTATGTGCTTGATCCCGTGGAATGGGGCATCCATACAAACGGCACCGAAGCGATAAAGACGACAGAAGGCTTAAATGCGGCGCTTGCTTATGCGAAAAATGCTGGCTACCCTGAGGTGTTTATCCCGAAGGGAATTTATTTGATCCATGGCGTTGGCAAAAACGAATTTGCTCCGGAGAGAGAAGCGGGTGTCAAAGTTCCTTCCCACATGAAGCTTACACTGGATTATGAGGCTGAATTGAAGGTAGAGCCCAATAGTTCAAAAGGCTATTCCTGTATTTACCTTCGCGAAGTAGAGAACGTATCTATTTCAGGGGGGATTCTTACTGGCGACCTCGATGAACATGTTTTCAGCACAGATCCTATAAAGACGCATGAATGGGGATTTGGAATTTACCTTCATGGCAGCAGAAACGTTTCTATCGAGAATATGAAAATCAGAAAATTTACCGGGGACTGCATTTTCCTAGGTTCAGTAGGTGTGCTGGGCATTGATCCAGACTATGCAGAACCGGAAAAAGTAACGATTCGGAATTGCTCGCTGGATGGAGCACGGCGAAACAACATCTCGATTACGGCTGGTGAGCATATTTTAGTAGAAAATAATGAAATTACGAATGCAGGCACGGTAAAGGGCACCATGCCGAAAGCTGGCATTGATATTGAAGGATATGGCGAGGGGGATATCGATTATGAAGTCCCATGCAAGATCGTCGTGAGAGGGAACTTCTTCCGTGGTAATTTCAGATCGTCCATTCTAAATTTCAACGGTTATGAGGTGGTGATTGAAGGCAATCACTCCGATAATACCATTTCATATGGCAATGGAACGGATACGGTAATTAGTGGGAATGTGCTAGTGAGGACAGATGGGACACTTACGGCAATTGCTGGACAACGGGTGTCGCAAGGATTCGATGGTAACAATGTAACGATTGTCGGAAATATTATTAAAGGCTTCGGGAGCGGTATCGATGCCCGCGGAAAGGACGTGGTTGTGACAGGCAACACGATCTCCCATTTGGGTGATACAAGCGGCATAGGCATTGATGTATGGGAGGCGGAGAATATATGGGTTGCAGATAATGCCGTTCATCGTAGTCAAGGACTAGCTTACAGAGTAGATAGCAGTAAAGATGTACAGCTCTTGAACAACAAGGCATTCCAATCGGGGCGGTACGCCGTAGAAGTGGATAAGTCTACAGAGGTTATTTTGCGAGGCAACGTATTCAATCAGTGTAAGGGCGGCATTCAAATAACCAACCGTGGAAAAAAAGATACGCAGGTTTTGGCAGAAGGCAATCATATTGATTTTACTGGATATACGGGACAGCCTGCATATGCGATCAGCTTTGATAAAAATAGTGATGTCGAGCTTAAATCAAACTATATCAAAGGTACGCGCAATGTAGCTATTTATGGGGAGAACACGGCGGGTAGAGCTGTTAAAGTTGCGGATAATGAAATTACCGCCAGTCTCAGTGCGACTGCGGCGATCCAAATAGACGGCGGCCAGTTTGGCGAGTTTGTTGGCAACCGTATTACCTTTAATCGAATGGCAACCGGAGGTTACGGTATCATCCTGAAGAACAGCGAGAATGCGATTATTGCTCAAAACTCGATTTATTCAAACACGGGTCATGCGTTATCCGGTTCGATTGTGACGGAGCACTCCAAAGCTACAAAAGTGTTAAACAATTTAGCGGTTAAAGGGAGTATGAAATTGAACACGGATACGGATATGGATCGTGGAAATATGGTTGTTTGAGTTTTGTTGATTGAGCAATTACAATAAAGTCAAGGAAATCAGCCACTACAACTCCGTGAAAAAACGCTTAAATATTGTCTAAATTGTGACAAATTCATTTTTTATTTGCTGTTCCCCTTGCATCCAAACCCTGGGGAAGATAACATATAGGGAGATGTGTATATACGTGATTTTTAAGAAGGGGGTTACGGCATGCGACTGCTCGCAGAAGCGGCAGAGAATACATCAAACTTCAACGGGTTCGATATTTTTATGCTGCTGTTTACAGTAATTATTTTTATCGGCGTGGTTCGGCTGATGGTCGCTCGTCCGAAGAAGAATTTGTTTGCAATCGGTTTCGGCATCGTAAGTTTGCTCGTTTTCCTGGCATCGGATGCTGTGATGATCAGCGGCTGGTTTAAATAAATACAAAATGAGCAGAAGACACTTTGTTTCGTTACGGGAACAGGGTGTTTTTTCAATTTCATGTGAGATGAGAATTTTGGAAGTCGGTACCCGTGGGTTCATAAATAACACACACAAACGGCAGGGATGCCATTTGTGTGTGTTTGGCAGGTGGAGGAAGCATTCGCAGGTTAGCGTTGTCCGTTAGTCCGTAGCCCGTCAGTCTGTTAGTGCGTTAGCCCATTAGCCCGTTCGCCCGATACCCCGAGTCTAACGAATGTCAGCCACGCTATTTGCGGTTTAACTGCTGTTTGGAGCGGTATAGACTGAAATAACGTTCCCTGGGTTCGTTATATTTTCACAGGGGTGATTTTTCTACAAATAGCGGTTGTGAGATTCGTTAGGAGGTCTCGGTCTCAGTCTTACTGCTCGGTCACGGGGCTTGCAGGCTCAGTATCACAGTTTGCAGGCCGCCTGTAATCAGCAGTAATCAGTCATTGTCGCTGGTGAGATGCTGAGCGATTTTTCTTGAGAATTTAGAAATCATTAACCGGCAGCCATTCCAGCCAATCGATGACGATAGTGCCGCTTATCACCTCTATTTTTAACTCGAACTCTCCGCTGGCGGGTATCGTCTGCTGCCCCGCCGAGATGATGCTCCAATCTTGGGAAGACACGTTGATGGTTTGGTGCCTATCGCGATCCGTATGCACAACGAGCTCAGCAATCTCGTCGATACCCTCGTGAGTACCCTCGTCAGCGCTCTCGGTCAAGGCGCGCAGTTTGATTTGCAGCGTGTAGGCGGCGGGAGACTCACACAAGAACGGGTATGCGACCCAATCTCCCGCAGTAAGAGTCACGCAGAGGCGATGCTCTTCGTTCCATTCCTCTTCCGGCTTCAAATGATAATTTGGCGTACCTTCCTGGGCCATGAGGAACCCGACGCGGATGCCGTCACCTGGACGAAATACGTTAGGCTGCTCCTTGGAAGTTGAAGCTCCAAGGCCGGCTTGCTCGGTACGCTGGCAGGAGCATAGCTCGGTGATCCTTTCACTGTCAGCTGCGACGCCCCAGCTAATGTCTTGGCCCCGATGTCCATAATGCTCGGCAGGCATGCGAAGCGGCAGCTTACGCTGAACGGCTCGCAGCACGCTTGGGAGATAGTCGCAGTTGCCAATCAGAATGTTGTCCAGGTATTCGTTAAGGATGGCTGCTGAAGCTGCTTGATCCGGTTTCTCGCCGCTGCCTTCCACATAGTTCAAAATAAGATCCCAGTGATGTGGCCGGCGGATGGAGCAAGGGGAGTTAGCTGTGTCGAGTTTTTTCCAGGTCCAGAAGTTCCATGAAATATGATGATCCTCATATAAACCAAAGGCTCCGGCATACCAGCCCAAGCTGTTCTCACCGCCTTCACCCATGTATATAGGCATGTTCAGCATTTCCCGCTTCTCTAAATACGGGGCGATTCCTTCCTGGTCAGGACTGCTCCAGTACTTGTGGAATTGCAGCAAAAGATTGTCGTCGAACATTTCTTCGGCGGTAAACATCGACCAGTCGGTCGCCCAATGGGCGCCTTCAATGATAATCATATGCTTGTCGTCGACTTCACGGATCGCGGCGGTGATTTCCTTGTAGAGCGGCATGAGCTTGTCGTTATGCATGTTGAACCATTCCGGAAGCGGCTCGTTCAGCAGATCGTAACCGCCGACGATCCATTCGTCCTTGTAGCGTTCGGCCAGCATTCTCCACAGCTCGACGGTACGCCGCCAGTAATCCTCGTTAGTGAACAGCTCGGGCTGATCATGTTCGGAGTCGTCGATGTTCGCTCCCGTTTGCCCGCCTGGTGCTCCGTGCAGATCAAGGATGACGTACAGGCTGTATTTTTTGCACCATCCAATAAAACGATCGATTAAAGCGAGGGTGTCCGGGTTGAATCTTACAGGATCGCCCTCCTCCAGCAGCCAGCGCGCATTGATTGGCAGTCGAATGGAGTTCAAGCCCTCCGCGGCGATTTGGCGCACGTCATCCTCGGTTATAAACCGTTCGCGAAACGTAACCCAAAACTCCTTGGCAGCGGACTCTCCGATCAAGTCCGTGACGAGCTTCTCGATTCGTCTTGGCCGATCGGCGTTTGTCGGCGGGAACTTCCACATATAACCTTCCGGCAGCAGCCAGTTTCCCAGCCCCACGCCGCGCAGCAGCAGCTCCTGCCCGTCTCCGTTCACAATTCGCTGGCCTTCGGCACGCAAGTAGCCTTTTACCCGTCCATCGTCTCTGTACATTGCTTGCTCACACCTTTCGGTTGAAGTTGAGGTAGTAAAAGTGGACATTCAGCCTTAATATAGTCCTAAGTTTGCCGGTTTGGGTAGGTCTCGAATTTCGGGTACGATTTTTCGGGTGGAAGAGAAAAGGACTCCTGTATTCTACAGGAGCCAATGGTATATATTTTATGTAGACTAGGGCTATAGATCGGCAAATGTGCTATACAGTACCTAGAACGTTGTGGGCAGGGTATAAGGAAACCCACCGCGTAGGATTTGTTCCTAACGATGGGTTTGTCAGGTGCGCTTACACTTTAATAAAGCAACTGGGAAAAATTCTTAGAGCGGATATAGCTCTATGCACCATGTTGTAGAAAATAACTGCTGATAACATTATCATTTGTCGGAAGTTGAATAGGGAGGAGCAGGGCAAATACAAAGCTAACTGTCAAAAGAGGTATCAGAATTTTTTTCTTCATTTTCATAGACTCCTTTTATTATAGTTTTATATGTTAGCAAGGTTTCTTGGGATGCCATATCTCTATATTGTTCAAATAGCCCCATACATTTAATTATGCATTTTTTATTGTAAATGGAAGAGGATATATCGAGACTTTTTAACAAATACCCGAACCCAGTATTGTAATCATGTTTACTTAAGTAATAGTAGCCGAATTTATATAGTAATTGAGAAAAAAAGTTTTCAATAAACTGGGTTTCGTATAATTTAGCAGGTATTTCCTGATTGATATAACTAGTAATTTCAGACTCGAATTTTTTGAGAATTTCATCCACATTAAAATGATGCAGATTAGCCGCCTCCAGGATGTTGTATAGACCTGTCATAAGTTCATCTTGTTTTTTGTCGATATATGCAACGTACTCCGGGAGTATACTGGTATCTCCAGTCATTAGCTTAATCACATATGTGTTGGCCTTCGCCCATCCCATAAAGACAGTTATCCAGTGCCGGGTGTTGTCATCATCTTCTTTAACCCAGCTAAAATCGGCATAGTAGGAGGTATATTGTAGTGCCTGCTTATAATCTCTTCGTGAATCACAAGCATCAGCGTGAAATAGATTGGCTAATGCTATATATGTAAACAGCGGTCTACTTGGTTTAGATTTTTCTTGAATCTTTACAGGTCGAGCAGTGAAGTATAGCGATTTGGCCAAATGACTTAGTCTACTAGCTATCACATCTACTTTATCCCACTGATTTAAAGAGCGATATATATTACCTAAGTCTCTCAAAGCATCTAATTGATCAAGTTCATCCAACCGATCTACATAGGGCTCGAACAGGATAGCTGCTTTATAATTATCCTCTTGGTTGCTTCCCAAACGAATTGAGAATAATCGATATTGGCAGAAGGCGAGCCGTTCTGAATGCTGATGCTTCTCGCTTAATGCCACATTTTCAAACAATAGTTCTGCTGCTTTGCGCTTGTTCTGCTGGTAAAGGTCTTCCGCTACCTCGAATAGAAGGGGAGAGTACATCAGATTATCCATTAACAAACTGATCACTTGCTTTATACAGTCCAATTTATCGAGGTCTGCACAGCGGTATAAGAACGGCTTGAATCTTCGCCAGTTGGGGATGTTTTGGCTCAAATGGTCTTTAATATATTGCTCGTAAAAATATCCCTCAGGGTAATTCATGACCCTTGTAAGGCGATCCAAATGATCTACTGTCAATGTTTTGTGTTTATTTAATATGGAACTCAGTGTGCCTGCGTTAATATTGGAACTGCTTGCCAATTTCCTTAGATTCATATTTTCCTGGTTCATGAAATCGACGATATGCTGGAGAACTGAAGATGTATAGCTCATGCAAATCATCCTTCTTCAGTATTTCTTGTCAAACTGTAAGTGTTTAGAAAATGGAAAGGCCCTTGTCTTTAAAATATGTCTTTTTATTCTTTGATTTCTAGTATATTACAAATATAAACAATATTTGATGATTGGTCAATTTTATTTAATAAGATGTTTATATTATGTCATAATTTAATCTCAAGCTATACGAAAGAAGTTCATCCTTTGGAAGGGATTAAAGCTAGAGTCTGCAGGGAATGTCTGATAAAATAAATAAGTTATCGTCGTTTCAATTTAAATTTAAGGGAAATCAATATACGAGGGCCGATCGGCCGCTCGGGGAGGAATATATGAGCAGCACAACATTAACGCGGCAGGACGTGGAACTCTTGGCGCCGGCGGGCGATTGGGATTGTATGCGGGCCGCGGTGGCGAATGGGGCGGACGCGATTTTTTTTGGAGTCGAGAAATTCAACGCCAGAGCCCGGGCGAACAATTTTCGCATGGACGAGCTTCCGGAGATTATGGCCTTTTTGCACAGCTACGGGGTTAAGGGATTCCTGACTTTTAATATTCTCGTATTCGAGGATGAGCTGCGGGATGCGGCGGAGCTGATCGAGGCCTGCATCGATGCGGGCGTAGACGCGGTGATCGTACAGGATTTGGGACTGGTCAAAATGATCCGCGAAATGTCGCCGGACTTTCCGATTCACGGCTCGACCCAGATGACGATTACTTCGCCGGAAGCAGTCGAGTTCACGAAGCCATGGAATATGGAACGTGTCGTGCTGGGCCGCGAGAACAATTTGAAGCAAATCCAGAAAATCGGGGAGCAGGCGAAGCTGCCGATGGAAGTGTTTGTCCACGGGGCGCTTTGCGTGTCGTATTCGGGACAGTGCCTGACCTCTGAAATGTGGGGCGGCCGCTCCGCAAACCGCGGGGAATGCGCCCAGGCCTGTCGTCTCCCGTATGACCTGATGGTGGACGGAGAGCAGAAGCCGATGGGGGATGTGGCGTATTTGCTGTCTCCCAAAGACCTGGCGGCGATTGACTTGATGCCGGAACTGATTGAGGCGGGTGTGACTTCTTTTAAAATCGAAGGCCGCTTAAAAAGCCCGGAATACGTAGCTAACGTTGTGAGCAAATACCGCAAGGCGATTGACCGTTATTTTGACGGGGAGGATGCCCGTCCGTCGAAGGAAGAGGTCCGTGAGCTGCAGCAGAGTTTCTCGCGCGGTTTTACACACGGCTTCCTGGAGGGCACGAACAATAAGAAGCTCGTAGAGGGTACGTTTCCGAAGAGCCGGGGCGTGTATTTGGGCCGAGTGGAGCAGGTGCTGCGCGACGGCGTGGTCTGCCGCCTGGAGGCTCCTGTGAAGCGCGGAGACGGGATTGTTTTCGATGCCGGGGATCCGACGAAAAAAGAAGAAGGCGGACGTGTCTATGATTTGCGCCGCAAAGGTGTGAAGCTGGAAGGCGAGGCGGACGAGAAGTGGATCGTCGATATCATCCCGGGACGCAATGACGTCGATCTGCGCAAGGTTCACGTCGGCGACCGCATTTGGAAGACGAGTGATCCCGCGCTGGATAAAAGACTGCGCCAGACGTTCGAGACGGACAAGCCATACCGGGTATTCCCGGTGCATGTCCGCGCTACAGGGCGGGCTGGCGAGCCGCTGGCCACCTTCTGGACGGATGTGCAGAAGGGAACAACGGTGCGCGTCGACTCCGAGCTGCTGCTCGAGACGGCGCAAAAACGGCCGATGGACGGTGCCCTGCTCGAAGAGCAGTTCGGCCGTCTCGGCGGCACGCTGTTTCAGCTCGAGGAGCTGGATGCATCGCTGCATGGCGATGTGATCCTGCCGATGCGAGAGCTGAACAGCATCCGCCGGCGCGCAGTGGAGCTGCTCGCCGGCGAACGGCCAAAGCCGCCCGTTTATGTGAAACGGGCGGACGCCGCCACCGCCGCCACAGCTGTGGCGGCGGGAGGCGCTGGCGCACCACGCGCAGCGGGTGCGCCCGAAGGCGGCGGCGCGGGCTTGGCCGCGCGCCGCGCTTTGCGCGGTGAAGCGGAGCTCACCGCGCTGTGCCGCAGCCTGCCGCAGGTGCAGGCTGCGCTGGAGGCCGGCGTAGGGATGATCTACGCCGACTTTGAATTCATCAAGCAGTTCCCGGCAGCGGTGGAAGCCGTTCGGGCCGCGGGCAAGCGAATCGCGCTCGCGACGCCGCGCATCCATATGCCGGGCGAGAACGGCTACCATAACAACATCCTGCGCCTTGAGCCCGATGCGGTGCTGGTGCGCAACACCGGGGCGCTGTACTATTATCTGCGCCACCGGCAGGAGAATCCGGACGCGAAGCATCCGCAACTGATCGGCGACTTCTCGCTGAATATTGCCAACCACAAGACCGTGGAGCTGTTTCTGGAGACCGGCTGCGATATCGTTACGCCATCCTACGATCTCAACATCCAGCAGATGGTGGATTTGCTGGGCAACAGCCAGAGCCTGGCTGGTAATATGGAGATCGTCATTCACCAGCATTTGCCGATGTTCCATACGGAGCATTGCGTCTACTGCACCTTCCTGAGCGAGGGTACGGACTATACGAACTGCGGCCGCCCATGCGAGCAGCATAGAGCATCCCTGCAGGACCGCATCGGCATGTCCCATCCGGTTCGTGTCGACGAAGGCTGCCGCAATACGGTATATAATGCGATCGAGCAGTCGGGTGCGGAATATTTGCGGAACTTCCTGGAGCTTGGGGTACGGAGCTATCGTGTCGAATTCTTGGAGGAAACGCCGGAGAAGGTGCACGAGGTCATTCGTCTCTACACCCAGGCCCTGCGCGGTGAAATTAGCGGCACCCAGGTATGGAAAACGCTCAAAGCGACGAACCAGCTCGGCGTGACGCGTGGACAGCTGATCAAGTAAGCTGGCTGAAGTTAACAAGCCAACTAAGTGAAGTGAACTGAAGTTAATAAACAACTAAGTAAAATGGGCGGCTACTCAAGCCAAGTGCACGACGAAGGGCGAAGCTAGCCGACTGATCTATAGGAGTAACTAACCAAAGCCCCTCTGACGCTTCGTAATTAAGCGGAAGAGGGGCTTTTAGAGTTGATATAATGTTGAAATTTTGGAACTTTCGTCTGTTCTTGTCGCTGGAACTTATTAAGCAAGTTCTGCAGTGATAAGGCCAGGTGTTCCCTGTGTGGGCTTATCCCACATGCACTTCGAAGGAGGCAACCGCCTGTCAGCTAGTCTAACGAATCTCAGCCACGTTATTTGTACATATTTGCGATTATTTTGAATTTAACGGTTATCATCCACTCTATTTACGGTTTATCTGCTGTTTGGGGAAGTGAAGTGTAAAATAACGTTACCTGCAACCGTTACATTTACCCAAGGGCTTATTTTAACCAAATAATGATTGTGAGATTCGTTAGAGAGTCGCGGTCAAGGTCAGGATCACGGTCACCATCAGGGTCTAAGCCTTGGTGTCGCATCTCTCCTCGGAGTCCTGTCTTACTGTCGCGCCCCGGTGTCGTATCTCAGTGCTTCGTCTCAATGTCACGTCCTATGTCTTACGTGTGTCTCGTCTCGTGCCACAGTCTAGGTCCAGATCTCGCGTGTGTTACGCCTCGTGCCACAGTCCACGTCCGAGGTCTCACGTGTGTCTCACCTCGTGCCACAGTCTAGGTCCAGATCTCACGTGTGTCTCGCCTCGTGCCATAGTCTAGGTCCAGATCTAGGCGCCTGCCTCATTCTCACTCTATGTCCTGCCCCGGGTGCTTACAAGTTCACTCTCATGTTTCACGACTTGCGCTCAGCAGCAAAGTTTTGCTACAAGATGGCGAAGTCTCTACCTTACGATGAGCGTCCCCAAACATCTACCACAATTATAGTGTGGCAATGATTTTACCTGCAGAAATGGCTGTGGTATAGTCGGCGGGCGTTCCGGTATGGTCATAACCCGTCGGCCAGAATATCGTAGCTTCCGGCGGAGAAGAATTCGCCGCCGACAACGTCGTCCAAGTGTCGCTGCTGTCCTTGTAGCTGAAGCAATCGCACACGACGGCGTCGTGGCGGGTCGTCCATTCCGGAAGCGGGTCAGGCACAATCTCGAATTTCTGATCACAAGCGGCAACAACAAGCCTGGCAGTGGTCAATGCACCGAAGGGTTCATCCTCAGCCAGGAAGGTCTTCACGACCTCGCCGGCAACCTTGAACTCCAGCTGGCCGTCGCAATTCAGGGATAGTTCGATCGGCACCACCGATCCTCCCTTTATCATCCAAGGCCCCCCATCGTTGGCAAATCCGGTATTCCAGAACCAGTGCCAGTTGTCATTTGCTGCTTCTGCGGGTTTGGTGGATAGTCCGCATTCGTAATGGACATTTGCGCCAAAGACACCCAAGTAGAAGTTGATGAAGCCTACATTTTTCTCGAAAGTTGCGCTCTTGGGAAGCTGAATGGTAGTTCTTAGCCCATACACACCCACATCCGTTGACCAACGTAGGACTTTTGCATACTCTTCCATAACTACAACCTCTTTTCGTATATTTTTGGGGATAAAAGAGGACAAGCCATCGTCATGCTGAGGAAGTATTGTCCTCTCATGAATATAGGTAGTTTTTACAGAAGTTTTACAACCGGATTATTCAAAAATTTCAAAAAGAACCTCCTATCAGATGAATCCCATTTCCAAACATTTGGTGAACTTGCTTCCCAAACGTCTGAGAAAGCCTCTGATTTTTTCATCGGAAATTTGCATTCGTGATATAATGTAAGCGTAACCAATATATAAACGTTCGTGTTGTTCATTCATACAAAGGAGGATGAATTTCATGTTCGAAGGGTTCTTGGAAATGCAGGCCGTGGTTACTCGCGTACATGAGAAGCTGGGGCTTGGCGGGGAAGCGGAGTACCGCAAGCTGGAATTTGGTGCAGAGCGCTTTCTGCACGCGCCGGAACCAGGCAGACATCATCCGAGCCAAGAGCAGGAGCAGCCTGGTCGTTTTTCTATTCGGAAAATTTGGAGTCAGTAAAGCAGCAGTAAGACCCGAAACTTAGGAGCGGATTTGCTGCAAAGATTAGGGCATTGCAATTCAGCAGCAGACGGTGATCCTCATCGAAAGAGGAGCCGTCTTTTTCGTGTCTTCATCCATATGGTATAATCATTAGTTGATAATGATAATTATTATCATAAATCTAGCTAATGGAGCTGACACGGAAATGAAACAAAGAACGATGAATGCGGAAGCCTTTTTACATAGCGTCTTATATGAGATTGAAGCAGTGTTCCAAAGCACGGTGCTCCCGGAATGGGCAGACGGGCAGCGGGCTTTGAACCGCCATTTGCTGTTGTTTATTGAAAAGGGGAGGGGAGAGCTTATCGTTAATGGGGCTGCCTCCCCGTTTAAGCATAGATCATTGCACATCTACCCTCCAGGCACAATGCTGGAAATGCGGATGAAGCAAGCAGGAAGGGCTGCGCTATATGGCGTTGTATTCAATTTGTTCAAAGAGACAGAGAATACGGGCAGTTGCAAGCTCTGGAACAGAGAGATTGGCTTGCCCCTGCAGGGCGATATAGAGATTTCTGATGATCGGTTCCTGAGCCTGCTCCAGCTACTGGTCTCCTTAGGAGATGAAGCCGTGAACAAGAAGCGTTATATCGCCCAGCAGTATTTACAGGATATGCTGGAGATCCTGCTAGCTGAGGCTCAGCCTGCCGCCGCAAATGATTTGCAGCAGCGCATCAAGGCTACTTTGGAATACATGCATGCTTATTATCATGAGGATATTCGGGTCGACAAGCTTGCAGCCATAGCCCGGCTTCATCCTTCTTATTATTCCCGGGTGTTCAAGAAGATGATGTTAAAATCTCCAGTGGCATACTTGACGGATCTTAGAATGAACAAAGCTAAGGAGCTGTTATTGACGACCGATAAATCCGTTCGTGACGTGGCGGCTGTTGTAGGGTATGGCGACGAGTTCTATTTCAGCCGGCGTTTTAAGGACACCAGCGGGTACTCTCCGACATTTTTTACCCGGAAAAAAGAGTTAAAGCTGATTTCGCTATCCTCCCCCTATACCGACCATTTGTATACGCTTGGCTTGAAGCCGTCCGCTGCTCAGCTGCATCGGCATATTCCCCTTTCTGCCAAACCGCTCCAATTGCCGGAGCATGCCTCCGATTCATGGGATATTAGTCGACAAATCTTTCTGGAGGAAGCTCCGGACCTGATTGTGTGCAAAGATAATGTGCTGCATCATGCGCGGGCACATATTCACGATATTGCGCCAATCATTGCAATTCCGTGGGCGAGCAAGGATGTTTATGCGCATTTGCTGGAAATCGCTAAACTGGTTGACAGAAGACAGGCTGCAGCGGCGTGGCTGGACTACCACGAGCAGACCGCGGTGAGATTACGGCAGATGGTTCGGCAGACCATCGGCAGAGCTGTGGTAACGATTTGCGTGTACCGTGGACAGGAACTGCGAGTTTATGGGGCGAGAAATATCGGCCATGTGTTTTATAGATCTCTGCAGCTAGCACCGCCGGATCGGGTTCGCGAACAAATGGAGCCATACCCGGAAGGAACGGGCTTTACCTGGATGCCCATCACGCCGGATGAGCTCAAATTTTATGAGTCGGATCTACTGTTCATCGCAGTTGAAAAGGATAGCGATCGGCAGCAGGTCCTGAAATGGCAGCGGACGAATCCTTCGTGGATGAATCATCCTGCGGTGAGGAGAAAGCGCGTGTATTTTTTGGATCGAGATATGTGGATGAACTATGCTCCGTATGCCATCAATCTGCAAATGGAGGAACTGGAAATGTTCTTGCATCAAGGGCTGAGATAGAAAAGTCCATATTCTAAGTTAGAAAAGGTCATGGTAACGCCAACGTTTTCAATTATAATTAACATTCGATAATGATAATCAATATCAATTTATATACGAAGTGCGACTACAAACGAAAGAGGGGAGACTTTTCGTAGCATAGATGATGACTTGGAAAAAAACGCTGGCAACCTGCATTTATTTCATAGCTGCTATTGCAGGACTAGTCTTAACCATTGGCTTGGCCATTTCTTACGGAGCCAAGGAAATGACATTGGCAACGGTATGGGAGGCCGTATTCCGTTACGATCCGGCTGCAACCTCTCACCAAATTATACATGGCTTAAGGCTGCCGCGCGTCATAGGCGCAGTAGTTACGGGGATGGCCCTAGCTGTTGCGGGGGCGGTTATGCAGGGGGTAACGCGCAATCCGCTGGCTGATTCAGGGATACTTGGCGTAAATGCCGGCTCGGCTTTCGTAGTTGCGTTAAGCTTTGCCATTCTTCCCGGGCTGTCCTACTCCAATTTAATTTTGTTGTCCTTTGCCGGGGCAGCGTTGACGACGCTTCTTATTGTCTTGCTCGGCTCATCGGCCCCGGGAGGATTAAGCGCCTTGAAGCTGACGATCGCGGGGGCTGTCCTGGCGGCGATCCTGCATGCGTTAAGCTCTGGGGTTGCTATTTATTTCGGGCTTAGCCAGGATCTGGCTTACTGGTATGCCGGAGGCGTAGCAGGCGTCACTTTGGAGCAGCTGCAGGTGTTTGCACCTGTTGTACTGACAACGGTTTTGCTGGCGGGCATTTTGGGTCGTTCGATTACGTTTCTGTCACTCGGTGAGGAATCTGCCGTCAATCTTGGAATACATGTAGGCCGGGTACGGCTGTTCAGTATGGCCATTGTGGTTATATTGGCGGGAGCGGCCGTGTCCGTAGCCGGATCCATCAGCTTTGTCGGCCTTGTGATCCCTCATATTGCCCGGCGTTTTGTGGGAGTAGATTACCGAGTCCTAATTCCATTTTCAGCGATTCTGGGAGCGATATTGCTCGTATGGGCCGATTTTGCTGCACGGATGGTTAATTCTCCGCGGGAGCTGGCGATCGGTACGATGGTCGCCTTGGTGGGCGTTCCCTTCTTCCTTTACTTGGCGCGTCGGGAGAGGAGGAGCATTTAATCATGAGTACAAGCCATATTGTCCAAAAGAGGGCTGGAAGAGCACTTTATATCAGCGCGGTATTCATGATACTAGCCATCATTGTCATATGGATCAGCCTGAACACAGGCAGCATGCGGCTATCTCCGGCGGAGATTTGGCGGACCTTGCTGGGCTACGGTACGCCGGAAGAGAAGATGGTGTTATTTGAATTTCGCTTACCGCGGATTATCGTAACGATGCTGGCGGGCATCGGCCTAGGCGTATCGGGCGCTATATTGCAGGGGGTATCCCGTAATTCACTCGCTGATCCCGGAATATTAGGAATTCATGCAGGAGCGGCACTAGGGCTTATGGTGTTCATATCGTTTTTTCGGACGATGGATAGCTCGGCGGCCTTAATGATCCCGTTGTTCACCTTTGTAGGGGGCGTGATGACAGCGGTAATCATTGTTGCGCTTGCTTATAATCAACGCGAGGGAATTGCGCCGATTCGGCTTATTCTAGTCGGCATTGCGGTAGCGGCAGGCATCCATGCGGTTACCCTGGTGCTATCTTTGAAGCTTGATCCTGATATATATGCCTTTGCTGCGCGCTGGTTAGCGGGCAGTGTATGGGGAAGGGATTGGGTGCATGTTTGGGCTTTGCTGCCCTGGATTGTGCTGCTCGTGCCCCTTGCTTATATGCGTTCCAGAACGCTCGACATTTTCGCGTTAGGCGATGACATCGCCGCTAACGTCGGAAGCCATGTGACCCGGAACCGCATCGTGATGCTGGCTGTGGCCGTGGCTCTGTCCAGCGCCAGCGTATCTATGGTGGGTGGGATCGGCTTTATCGGACTGGCCGCACCGCATATTGCCAAACGGCTGGCTGGGCCTCAGCATCGGCATTTTCTGCCGGTGGCTGCTTTGGTTGGACTGATTATTCTGGTAGCCGCGGACACGATTGGACGCTCCGTTTTTCAGCCTAACGCTGTTCCGGCCGGTATCGTGGTTGCAGTTATTGGAGGACCCTATTTTTTGTACCTGTTATTTAAAACTAAAAACTAGACTTGGAGGAACCATACATGAAACAAAAGCTACTATTTATTGTTACCATGCTTCTGCTCATTTCGCTAGTATCCGCTTGCGGCCAAAGTCCGCAAGCGGACAATTCAAGTTCTAACTCGGCGACAACTACGCCTGCGACTTCGACCGCGATTACGGCTGTACCGGACGTACTTGTTCACGATCCAGATGCTAGAATCGCTTCAATGTCGATTCATATTACGAATAACCTGCTTGCGATCGGCATCAAACCTGCTGGTTCTGTTATCGGCGGGGATGTCAAAGACTTTCTGCCGCATGCTGCCGACAAATTGGAGGGAGTAGTCAAACTTGGCGTGGTTACGGATCCGGACATGGAGGCGGTACTGGCTTTGAAGCCGGATTACATATATATTGATAAAGTATATTCTGGTGAGGAGCTCGCCAAGTATGAGAAGATTGCTCCGACGATCGTCATCGATATGGATAACGGAACATGGCAGGATCATTTGAAAACTATTGCGACCCATGTAGGGCGTGAAAAGGAAGCAGATAGCTTTATCCAGGCGTATGATGAAAAGGCCACGCGGGTCAGCAGTCTCATTCAGACGGAACTGGGTGCAGACGCGAAAGTAATGGCTATACGCATGACGGCCAAGGAGCTGCGGGTTATGGGGACAAGACGCCCGCTAGGACCGATCATGTTCGATGATCTTAAGCTGAATATGGCTAACGGGGTAGAGAAGATTCCTGCGGCGGAGCCTTATGAGGTTATCTCTAAGGAGGTTCTGCCGGATTTCGATGCGGATGCAATTTTTGTCATTATTAGCAAAGGCAATGAGGCGAAGAACAATTTCGATGAATTGGAGAAAAATTCGGTATGGCAAAATTTGAAGGCCGTAAAAAATAATCACGTTTATGTTCTTGACGGCCAGAAATGGCTGGATTATTCAGCGCTTGGTCACGACATGGCTCTTGATGATGCGGAAAGACTGTTCAGTAAATAATATCGACGGTTCCCCTAGTTGAATCTGGGGGAACCGTTTTGGTTTAGATTTAGGCCAGAATTAACGTACATGCCCATTTTTTGTGTATAATAGGCATATGTTATTTCAGGTCTTTATTTAGAAGGGGATTCGGGATGAAGATACGTAAAGCCATTATACCTGCGGCAGGATTAGGAACGCGCTTCTTGCCGGCAACGAAAGCAATGCCTAAAGAAATGCTGCCGATTGTGGATAAACCGACAATTCAGTATATCGTCGAAGAAGCAGTGGCCTCGGGCATCGAGGATATTATCATCGTAACCGGCAAGGGCAAGCGTGCGATCGAGGATCATTTTGATAATTCGTTCGAGCTTGAATTTAATTTGCACGAGAAAGGCAAGTGGAAGCTGTTGGAGGAGGTTCGTAAATCCTCGGAGATGGCGGACATCCATTATATTCGGCAGAAGGAGCCGAAGGGGCTGGGGCATGCGATTTGGTGCGCGAGAAAGTTCATTGGAGACGAGCCGTTCGCCGTACTCCTCGGGGATGATATCGTTGAATCAGAGAAGCCTTGCCTAAGACAAATGATCGAAGTATATAATGAGCAGAAATCATCCATCGTAGGCGTTCAGCCGGTGCCATGGAGCGAAGTGTCGCGTTACGGCATCGTGGATGGCACGGAAATCGGAGATCGTGTTTACGTAGCTAATCAGCTAGTAGAGAAGCCGGAAATGGAGAAGTCTCCGTCCAATTTGGCCATTATGGGAAGATATATTTTAACCCCTGCCATCTTTGGCATACTGGAGGAGCAGCGTGTCGGCGTAGGCGGTGAAATTCAGTTAACGGACGCGATATCCAGGCTTAAAGAATATGAGCAAATCATTGCTTATAATTTTGAGGGAATCCGCCATGATGTGGGCGAGAAACTAGGATTCATTGAAACGACGATACACTATGCCTTGCAGAGCGAAGAGTTAAGAGATCAGCTGCTGGAGTACATGGCGCAGATTATCGACCGAAGCGAACAAGCAAAAACGGCCTCTCGTTAAACGAGAAGCCGTTTTTTTTAAGCTTAGAGAATTTACAAAATTTCAGCGAAGCTGAACCATTACGACGATAGTCGTTTTTCTTATGCCTAGAATTGCAGTTTTGCGAGCTGATCGATGGAATCTTTCTCCATAGGATCAATTTGGATGAGCTGGTCGTAAACGGCCTGATCGCTTGCTCCGGTTTTCTGCAATGCAGCCAAATACCAGACGGCGATTTCTCGAATGGTTGAATCATGCAAGTCTCCCGTCAGGCCATTTTTCAAAACAGCAGCTGCCTGCTCCGGATCATTCATCATAAAATGCATCTTACCGGCACTTAATGCCATTTGCGGTGTAATATAGAACTCTCCGCCTTGGAATTGTCCCGGAGGGAGGGTTTTTAAATGCTCGACTCCCTCAACCACATGCTGGTAAGCATTTAGCCCAGTTTTGAAGTACTGCTCTTTTTCGGCGATATTTGCCTGGCCGAGTGCCTGATAACCGAGCTCATAGGATTGATAGATCAGTTGATCATACCAATTCATGTCCCAGGCATACTTGTCTGCGTTGTCTCTATATATAGCATACGCCTGCTCGTCTTCTCCCTTTAGCTGGTGCAGGGCGATAAGCTGGTTATAGATGTTTTTATTAAATGGTTCCTTTTTCAGGGCATTCGTTAGTAAATCATAGCCTGCCGTATAGAAAGTCTCATCCTGCGTTTGTTCATATCCTGCTTTCAGCAGCACGGACATATTCAGTACAGCATCCGGCTGGTGGGCACGTTTCTGAAGCGCACGATCCAGCGGTGCTTTGATCTCCTGGAAGTCGGAGCTTGTGCTCAGGAGTTCGCGTCCTCTAGTTACTTCATCATTGGCTTGAATGTAGCGAATCGAGGTAAAGATGAGTACGATTGAAGCGATGACCGCCACTGCGCTATACAACCCGCGAGCTGCGGATGGTTTCAAGGCTAGGCGCTTCACGGGCTTGTTATCCATCGCTGCCGCCATGCCGGCCAATCCCAGGAATACGATAATACCGATATAAATGTAACTCATATTGAAGTCCATCAAGCTGTGAATGAACAACGAGAATACGAGGATGAAGTAAATGAAATGAGATTCGCGCTGTTCTTCTGATGAACGAATATAACCTTTAATATATTTGTAGAAAATAAACAGAATGAAAGCCATAAATACCGCAAAGCCCAAAATCCCGACTTCCACTAAATACTGCATAACAAAGCTGTGCGCCTGCCGGCTGAGATAAGGGTTGTTCTGGTATTTTTCATATAAAGCAGCCCATGCTCCACCGCCTGCACCGATGACAGGATAGTCCTTCATGACTTTAAGGGCATCTTTATAGAAGGTTAGACGCTCGAGCACACTGTGCTGCTGGAAGTTAATGTTCTCGAGGCGCTCGCCGATATTGCCCGGCAATAGATGCTTGGCATTTGTTCCAAGGAAAACTGCTGCAATAATGACAACCGCTACGATGGAGCCGATCGGCAGCCATAGGTTAGACAGCTTGCGCACAGACAAGCCGCTCAGGCGCTGTTCCAGCTTAGGAGCCAGGAAACGCTGGATCAGCCAGGCCAGAGCTGCAACGATAATGGATACGGCCAACACGTAACCCCAGCCTTTGGCTGGATCATGGATGAGACCTTGGTGAAATTGCTGTCCTAACTCAGTTACAGGTTTCGCAATTAGCAGTGTACCGATGCCGGCAATCAAACAGTACAGAATCCAAAGAACCTGCTTTGCCGGTTTTAAGAATAGCAGAAGTACGATAAATACGACCGGAAGGAAAACTAAACCACCGCGTGATAGAGTCAGCAGGATGGAAAGCGCCATCGGTACGAGCATGAAGCCATGGACCGCTTGCTCATACCATTTCCGGGAACGCGTAATGGCGAACACCGCAACAAAGAAGAAAGCCATCAGGAAGGCGGCATATGTATTCGGATATTGGAACACCGATGCCAGCCGCGGACCGTTAGCGTCAATCCAGACAGCCTGGTTATATTCTCCATTAAATACTGTGCTCGAAAACCACCCGACTAGGGCTGAGACCGTTCTACCCTGGCCAAGCCAATTCAGCAAACCAAACATAACGATGATGTAAGCGGCAGTAATCGTCGTTATTTCGACAAACCGGTTGCCCTGTTTATTTTGCAGCAAATATAGGCCTATAATAAATACGATGGCGTACAGGCACTGGATAAGCACCATGTTCATTGCAAAATAATGGGAGGCCGCTGATAGCAGCGAGAGCAGGTACGTGATAGGCACCAGCAGCACAAAGGCGGCTGTCCAACTGCGCTGATCGTCTAGTTTAATATTTTTGTAGTAAGCGGCAAGCCAGATCAGCAGCAGGAAGCTGCCGATAATGACAGACCAGTAGATCGGCTTCTCAAATTGTAGAATGAGGCCGTTGAATAAGCCGGCCTGAAAGGGCGCCCAGATCATCAGAATAACAATACCAATCTTTAACAGCCAATTTGCGACGGACAATTTCTCTCCATTTCTCGACGCTGCGGCCTTTTTCCCGTATACTGGATTCGACAAGGTTACAATCTCCTTTGCTTGTAGATACGGTAATTATTTTAGCATAGGTTCTATGGTAGAGACCAGTTTCAATAGATTATTCAATGAAATGATGAGGTATGAGAAGCTCATGAGAAGCTACGTTAATAACTTTCTGAAGTATAGGCATTTTCTTAAAGAATTAGTGAAGAAAGACTTTAAATTTAAATACAGACGGTCGAGACTTGGTGTTTTATGGAGCCTGCTGAATCCTCTGTTAATGATAATGGTGCTATCAATCGTTTTTTCGACATTGTTTAACCGCCATATTCCAAACTACATTTTATATTTGTTAACAGGGAAACTGATGTTTGACTTTTTCTCAGAATCAACAAGTTCGGCAATGAGGGCAATTAACGGGAATGCCGCTTTAATTAGAAAAATTTATGTACCGAGGTACTTATTCCCGATTTCTAAATCTGTTTTTTCATTAATTAATTTAGCTTTTACATTAATTATACTATTCGCGATTATGATGGTCTCTAATATAGACTGGTCTTGGACAGTCCTTCTTTTTCCTCTACCTATAATATATTTATTTGTATTTGCAGTCGGTTTTGGGCTTTTGTTATCGGCATATGCTGTGTTCTTTAAAGATTTAAATCATTTATATGGCGTAGTCACAACAGCATGGATGTACTTAACCCCGATTATTTATCCGATTGATATTATTCCTGATAAATATAGGACCGTTATTGAAGCGAATCCTATGTATTACTACATTAGCTTATTCAGAGATATCGTATTGAATGGAAATTTTGGCGATTTGAACACTCATTTGATATGTATGGGAGTATCATTGTTGTCGCTAGCTCTAGGACTTTTTGTTTTCCAGAAGAAACAGAACGACTTTATACTATATCTTTGAGGAAATACGAGGGAAATTATGAATAGTGATCATATAGTAATAGATGTCGCTGATATCTCAATGACCTATCGGATGTACAAGGAAAAAGTTGACTCCTTAAAAGAATACTTCGTTAAGATGGTTAAGCAGGAACTGCAGTATAAGGAATACAAGGCACTAAGTAATGTTTCTTTCCAGGTTAACAAGGGAGAAATCATGGGAGTCATTGGATTGAATGGCGCAGGCAAAAGTACCTTGTTGAAAATTGTAGCAGGTATTCTGAAGCCTACTGCAGGGAGTATTAAGGTTCACGGGAGAATGGCTCCTCTTATAGAGCTTGGAGCAGGCTTTGACGAGCATTTAACGGGTAGAGAAAACATATACCTGAACGGTTCTCTTCTTGGGCATTCTAATAAGTTCATGAAAGAACAAGAGGCTGCAATTATTGAATTTGCAGAGTTGGGAGAGTTTATTGACGTTCCTATTAAGAATTACTCTTCAGGTATGAAAGCAAGGCTGGGATTTTCAATAGCTACCTGCATAAATCCTGATGTTCTAATTGTTGATGAAGTATTATCTGTAGGCGATTTTAAGTTTCAACAGAAGTGTCAAGCTCGCATGCAGGAATTGTTGGGTGGGGGTACGACGGTGCTTTTTGTTTCGCACTCGCTTGGCGAGATTGAAAAATTGTGCAATCGAACCGTTTGGCTGGAAAAGGGCGAGCTTAAAATGATTGGTGAAACTGTAGAAGTTTTAGAGAAATTCAAGAATCAGGGATGATAAGGAGGATTTGGAGTGAATAGATTTTGGAGTAGTGTAATTCAACCAGTGCTTAATTTGAGCAAATCAAAAAAAATAGTTGAAATTGGTAGCTTTAGTGGCATAAATACAAGAGGATTAATTGAATATATAAATGAGAATGATGGAGTACTTTATTCCATTGATCCGTCTCCACAATATGATGTCGCTTCCTTAAAGGAGGAATATGGGGAAAAATTTGAGCCTATTAATGATTTGAGTATTTCAGCTCTTCCTTTAATTAAAGAATATGATGCAATTCTTATTGATGGTGATCATAATTGGTATACAGTTTATCATGAATTGAAGATTATTGAACAGACTTTTAGAAAAAGTGAAAAGGAATTCCCTGTAACATTTTTACATGATATTGATTGGCCTTATGGTAGAAGGGATATGTACTATAATCCAGAAAATATTCCTGGCGAGTTTAGACAGCCATATAAAAAAGA
Organism: Paenibacillus woosongensis; assembly: GCF_030122845.1. Lineage (NCBI taxonomy): Bacteria > Bacillati > Bacillota > Bacilli > Caryophanales > Paenibacillaceae > Paenibacillus > Paenibacillus woosongensis. The sequence goes on along the minus strand of NZ_CP126084.1, from coordinate 4,716,258 downwards.
AGGGATTAAGCCTGGACAATCTTCTCTATTACCAACTGGATTAAATTCTCAAATGTATAATTCTATATATGAAAACAATCCTCGAAACGGCGTACTCACGGCAATTGAAGATTTTCTGGAAGAAACTCAGTTTGAACTTAAATTTTTTAAATTACATGGGTTTTATGGATTAGGAATAATTATTCCGGCATCTTTTCAAGTAGTAATTGATTTTTTGAATGAAGGTTCCTTTATTGATTCTATGATTTCAAGACTTGAAGAGGAAAGGGTTAACCGAATTATCCAAATTAATGATCTGAAAAGTGAGTTAAAGTCTGCAAAAGATAAAAATGATTTACTAAATAATAAACTGGATATCAAAAGTGCTGAAAATGAGGAGTTATCTTTTAAATATAATGAATTGACTAAAAAGAATTATGAATTGCTTGAACAAATAGATAGCTTATCTAAAAAAAATATAGAGTTGATAGGGAATTTGAAAAAGGCAGAACAGGATATTATTAGTGTTAATAATAACATTGAGAAGATAATAATTGAGAAAAATAGACTTCATGAAAGTGAGAAGCATTATCGGAATGCAGCACGTATTCATGTTTCTTCAATTAGATACCAATTGGGTGACACTTTGGTCAGTTCAGTTCAACATCCAAAAAAATTGCTGAAGCTTCCCAAAAATATATTAAAAATTATTAAGGATGCAAAAAAAAAAAGAGGGAAAAAAAACCTAATTGAATTAAAGGATGAACTTAACAATCATCCAATAGTAGTAGGGAATACCCAAAACAAGAAACGAACAAAAATAATTGATAAATATAATAGTAATCATATTAAAGAATTTTTTGATGTTAATATTGTATCAATAATTATACCTGTCTATAACGCTTATGACGACTTTACAAGGTGTATAGAAAGTATTTTAAAGTATACCAATATACCATATGAATTGATTATTGTTAATGATTGCAGTACAGATTTGAGAATTAAAGAATACCTTGTTTCCTTAGCTCAGAATGAACGTATTAAGATCATTGAAAATGAATCTAATAAGGGTTACGTCGAAAGTATCAATATAGGAATTAATGCCTCACAAAATGATGTAGTATTACTCAACAGTGACACTATAGTAACAAATCGCTGGTTATTAAAGTTAAAATTGGCAGCATACTCTGAATCAAATATTGGTACGGTTACCCCATTTTCTAATGCAGCAGGGGCGTTTTCTGTTCCTTTAATTGGTGAAGTTAATGAAATACCTAATCATCTAACAATAGATAGTATGGCAAAATTAGTGGAGGGAAATTCCGTTAATAAATACCCAAAAGTTCCGACTGGAAATGGATTTTGTATGTATATTAAACGAAAGTTAATTAATGAGATAGGTGGAATGGATTCTATTCGTTTCCATAGAGGTTATGGTGAAGAAAATGATTTTTGCATGCGTGCATTGAAATCAAATTGGTATAATATTATTGATGACAGCACGTACATTTATCATAAGAGAAGTGCTTCTTTTTCAGACGAAAAACAAGAATTAATTAAGAAAAATAGAGCGATTTTAGATGAATTGCATCCGGAATACACTGGGCTTGTGAGCGAGTTTGTTAATTCCTCTGATTTGAATAGCATAAGGGAAGATATAAACAAAGCTATTGAGAATCCATCAACCAGTGTGTTAAATAACCACAAGAGAGTTTTATATGTGCTGCATCAAGGGTCGGGCGGAACACCTAATACTAATAAAGATTTGATGAATTATATTGAAAAAGAATTTGATTGCTTTGTATTGACATCAAACACAAAAAAAATAAAATTATTTTCCTTTTCTAAAGGAGAATTTAACCTTATCCAGGTTTGGGAGCTTTCTGAACCGTGGAAAATTACTGATTTTACCCGATCAGATTATGAGAAAATTTATTTTAACATACTAACATTCTACAATATTGATCTGGTTCATATCAGACATCTATTAGCTCATTCTTTTGATATTGCTTATTTATCTAACAAATTAGGGCTTAAGGTAGTGTTATCTTTTCATGATTTTTATTTTGTATGTCCCTCTATTCACTTATTAGATAATGAAAATGTATATTGTGCTGGTAAATGTACTAGTAGTAAAGGAGCCTGTCAAATTCCTTCTAACTGGGTAAAGGAAGGGTTGCCTGAGTTAAAGAATCAATGGATACACATCTGGAGGGGAAAGGTTAATGAATTAATTGAACAATGTGATGCATTTGTAACCACTTCTAACACCTCTAAGCAGGTGTACACTTCTAATTATCCTGCTTTAGAGAATAAGAATTTTATTATTATCGAACATGGGCGAGACGAACAGATTCAAAAAGATGTTCGATCAGAATATTTTGAATTTCCTAAGCCTCAAGAAGCAACACCAATTAAAATTTTATTACCGGGTAATATTGATAATCACAAAGGTTCTGAATTTATAAAAGCACTGAAGGAACAAGATGTGAATAACATTCTCGAGTTTCATTTTTTGGGGAAAATAAATAATGATTTGGCAACATATGGTGTTAATCATGGCGTTTACAAGAGGGATGAATTTTACTCGATTGTTCATCAAATTAAACCTTCATTTGTAGGGATATTTTCAATTTGGCCTGAGACCTATTGTCACACACTAAGTGAAGCATGGATATGTGGTATTCCGGTATTAGCAACTCGTATTGGAACTATTGAAGAGAGAATATTAAAAACTGGCGGAGGCTGGTTAATAGATTTTAATGATCCGAAAAAGTCTTATGAAGAAATTATAAAAATCTCAAGAGACAAAAATGAATATGAACGAATGGTTGCTATAGTAAATAAAATTGAACTAAGAGATGCAGAAGAAATGTCGAGAGATTATAGCTTTTTGTATAAAAGTTTAATTTATTCGCCTAGACTCAAGAGGGTTGGAGTATTTACTAAAAGAGGGAAAAGGGGGTATTTCAATCCCTCAGGTTATATTAGATTGATACTTCCATTAACTCATCCAAGTGCTAAAGAACGTTTGCAGTTAGAAGTTTTAGATGATGGCATAATAGATAGACCCTCTAAATTAGATATTTATGATGTAATCATAGTACAAAGAGATTGTTTAGAATATGAAGCCGCTCAAAAATTAGTTGAAAACTGTAAAACTAGACAGATTGCTCTGGTTTTTGAAGTGGACGATGATTTCTTGTCTATCGATCAGCAGCATCCAGAGTTTGATTTATATCGAGACAAAATAAAGACAATAAGATATTTATTAGAGGCTGCTGATATTGTGACAGTATCCTCAGAAGTACTAAGAGAGAAATTTATTCCTTATAGCAATAATATTTATGTGCTTCCGAATGTAGTAGATGAGAGAATCTGGTTTCCTGCACCGCGCAACGCAGCTAAAAATATTAATACTTTAGATAAAATCATTGATATTGTTTATATTGGTTCCAATACTCACTCAGCGGATCTTCAATTAATTCAGCCTGCAGTAGAGAAGATTATGAATTGGGGTAAGGAAGAAGGGTACTCTATCAAATTCTATGTTATTGGAGGAGATAGAGAAGAAAGAGAATGGTATAATAAAATTATTGTTCCTAAAGGAATGGAGAATTATATTGATTTCATTAAGTGGGTTAAAAATACAAATAATTTTACTTTTGCATTAGCACCTTTAGTTGATAACAAAATTAATAATGCTAAAAGCTATTTAAAGTATCTTGATTATGGAGCGTTAGGTTTGCCAGCACTTTATTCTGATATAGAACCCTTCAGATTGGTTGTGAATAATGGTGTTAATGGATTTTTATGTAATGATACAGATGGATGGTTTGAATCTATGAAAGATATAATTCAAGACTCTGACTTAAGGAGTAAATTTATTTCAAACATCCAACTTGATATTAAAGAAAAACATTTATTGAAAGATAATTATTTACAGTGGGTAAATCTAATATGCGGAGATTAATACCATGAATCAATTGCGTTTTTGTATTAAAATTGGTGTCCCTACACGCTCTCAGATTAAACAATGGGGCGACTATTATTTAGCAAAAAGCTTAGTTGATGAATTGAAAAGACACGGTCATGAATGCAGGATCCAGATTCTCCCTGAATGGGATTTGAAGGATGATTTGGAGGATGATGTAATTATCCACATTAGAGGGCTTTCCTCTTATACTGTTAAACCAAAACATTTTAACATTATGTGGAATATTTCTCATCCTGATGATATAAGTCAAGAGGAATATGAAAAATATGATTTAATTTTAGTTTCATCTTACATGTATGCCGAACAGCTTAAGAAGAAAATACATGTACCCGTAGAAGTCTTTTTACAGTTTACAGACCCATTGCTTTTTTATCCTAAGCGAAATGATAAATATAGTTATCCTCTTTTATTTGTAGGGAACTCGCGGGGAGTCTATAGGGGAATTGTTAAAGATGCTATGAGTAGTTCAGAGCAATTGTTGATTATTGGGTCTGGTTGGAAAGGGATAGTTGACAGTAAGTACATTCTTGCTAAATGGTTTCCTAATGAAGAATTAAATGAGATTTATTCATCGTGCCATGTTTTGTTAAATGACCATTGGGAAGATATGCGTAAATATGGGTTTATCAATAATCGTTTTTTTGATGCTGTCGCATGTAAAGCGTTAGTGATTAATGATGATCATCCTGAATTGAAAAGCATTTTTCCATCAGCACTAACTTATAGCACTCAAGAACAATTAAAATGGTTGCTAAATGATATCAATAAGAATAGGAAAAAATACAAAGACATTTCAGATCAATTGCATGATGAAGTAATGTCGAATCACACTGTAGTTCAAAGAGTTCAGCAATTATTAATGTTGTTAACACAATATAACGAAGTATTGAATGAGAAAAAATTTATACCTGAACCGATAATACACCATTCAATAAAAGATATTAGCAAGCGTTTTTTGCTGAAACGATTTGGCTACGGTAAGTTATATCGAATTACCCGTATAGTTTATTTAAACTTGAAAACAACAAGGATTTTTATTGAAAAATTAAGAAAAACAATTCAGAAGAGGCTTTTTAGATACAAAAACAAAAAAAAAGTGTTGCTAAATATGTCATCTGAATCTGAAATCAAAGCACTTGCTCAAAATATTGCTAAACCAATAGAGGATAATGTAACAGATGCATTAATTAGTATCATTATACCTACTAAAAATGGGAGAGAGCATCTTAAAGGACTATTCCCTGCTCTGAAGAAAAACACATTATATTCCAGATATGAGATCATTATTGTTGATAATAATAGTCAAGATAAAACCAGGAACTATGTGGAATCCTGGAAGAACAGTCTTAATATCCGGTACTATAATACTGGTCAGAATCTTAACTTTTCACAAAGTGTCAATTATGGAGCATCCAGGGCAAAAGGCCAGTATATCTTATTGTTAAATAACGATGTTATGCCACTATATGGGTGGCTTGATGAGATGCTTATGGCAATGCTAAGTGAAGAAGAGGTTGGGATTGTTGGTTCAAGATTAATTTATAACCAGTTAAATTCCTCTAGATTAAAAATTAAAGAAATCATATACCCTGGTTGTTCAGTTCAACATGATGGGATTAGATTCAGGTGGACGAAAGCTGGTGTTATTCCCGTTAATACCGGGAAATACAAAAATCCACTAATAGAAGTTGATTCTTTAGATGTAATTTCGGTACCAGCTGTTACCGCTGCTTGTTTACTTACCGATAGGAAACTTTTTCAGCAAATAGGTGGTTTTGATGAAGAATATTGTTTTGGAAAAGAAGATGTTGACTATTGTCTTAAAATTTTAGAGCAGAACAAAAAGATACTGGTTGCTAAGAATTCTCTATTGTTCCATAGAGAATTCTCCTCACAAATTAAGCAAAAAAGATCGGTTATTAAGCGCTCAAGGATCCAGAATCATGAACGATTTGTATCTATTTGGGATGAACGACTGACATCATTAATATGGGAAGAAAAGCTTTTTTCAAAAACTAGCTATTGGACAGAAGAACCACTACACATTGTTTTTTTAGTAACTGAAAATGAAATAACAACAACTGCAGGTGACTACTTTTCAGCTCGGGGTTTAGGAGATGCATTAAGACAGAAATTTGGTTATCGAATTAGTTATTTAGCAAGAAGACCTGAATATGAATGGGATGAAATCCCCCAATCTGCTGATATTGTTGTTTCAATGCTTTATGATTGTGATATTCGTAGTTTAAATGTCCCGGAAGGATCTATTACTATTGCATGGATTCGAGGGTTTGTTAATTACTGGAAAAAAGTAAAATACATTCATCAATTTGATGGAATTATTACATCTTCCGCTTATGTACAAAGCGAGTTGTTCAATATAGTTGACAAATCAAAGCTGTGGGGAATTCTCCCCTTAGCAGCAAACACAAATATATTTAGGGCTGATGCTCCAGAAATAGATAGAACTGTCGATGTTTCTTTTGTAGGGAATTTATTTCATATTCCTCGAAGCATTGTGGATAATTTAGATATAAGTTTAAATATGAATTTCAAATTTTATGGTAGGTTAGAAACGGGGGAGGTTAATCATCCATGGCAAAATTTCCATCAGGGAAACATCTCGTATTTAAATCTCCCTAACTTATATCAAAGAAGTAAGATTGTTATAGAAGATATTGCGCCCTTTAACCGCGGAACAATAAATTTACGAATATATGAGGCAATGGCTAGTGGAGCATTAGTTATTGCTAATAATGCTCCAGAAATTAAAGAAACATTTAGTGAGCACGTGCTTATTTATCAAAGTAAAGAGGAATTAAATTCTTTGATACAATATTATTTAACTCATGAAGCTGATCGAGAGGAAATTGCGTTTAAAGCAAAGGAATTTATTCATCGTGAGCATACCTTTTTAAAGCGTGCGGACGTATTTCGAAACATATTATTCAGTAATTTGGTAAAAGGACAACATAAATTGGAGGACATATGAAAATTACAATGATAGGCACAGGATATGTTGGATTAACTTCTGGAGTATGTTATTCGGAGATGGGCCATACGGTGATTTGTGCCGATATTGATGAAGATAAAATTGATCAACTGAAAAGTAATGAATGCCCAATCTACGAGCCTGGATTAAAGGAACTCATAATTAAAAATAGTTCGAGAGGAAATTTATCTTTTACTACAGATATTGATGAAGCTGTTAAGCTGGCTGATATCGTTATGATTGCTGTAGGTACTCCGTCACTTCCTGACGGTGGTGTTGATATGTTTTATGTGGAAGAGGTTGCTCGCAAAATCGGAAAATCAATCAATAACTACAAAATAATTGTTAACAAGAGTACTGTTCCAGTAGGTTCAGCAGATAAAGTTCGTCACATTATTCAGAGTTGCACCAATATCCCATTTGATGTAGCATCAGTCCCGGAATTTTTAAGAGAAGGTTCTGCCGTGAACGATATATTAAATGGAGAGCGTATAGTCATAGGAGTAGACTCAGAAAAAGCTAAAGATATTTTAATAAATACACATGCACCTTTCAATATTCCGATTCAAGTTACAGATATTCGTAGTGCTGAATTAATTAAATATGCAGCAAATTCCTTTTTGGCAATGAAAATATCTTTTATTAATGAAATAGCAAATCTGGCTGAAAAGGTTGGCGCTGATGTTCTAGAGGTTGCTAAGGGTATTGGCAGTGACAGTAGAATTGGAAATAAATTCCTAAATGCTGGTATTGGATTTGGAGGGGCCTGTTTTCCTAAAGACACGCTTGGATTAATTAGTATTGCGGAACAGGTTGGGCACGATTTTGCAATTATGAAGGAAGTAGTGAAAGTTAATAGCAAGCAGTATTTAAAGGTGATTGAGAAGTTACAGTCCGTATATCCTAAGCTTAATGGCAAAACTGTATCTATCTTGGGCTTGTCATTTAAACCTAATACTAATGACCTTCGAGAAGCCCCATCTATAAAAATAATTGAAGAGTTAGTTAAAATAACAAATGGTAATATTAACATCCGAGTGTTTGACCCAATATCAATGGAAGAGGCCAGAGGACAATTACCGAATTCAATTGAATACTGTTACTCTGTTGAAAATGCAGTAACAGAATCTGATGCTGCGATTATTGTAACTGAATGGAAGGATATTGTAGAAGAAAACTGGGTTGAACTCGCAAAGTGTATGAATTCACCTATTATTATTGATGGGAGAAATAGCCTGAACTTAATCGATAATGATAATATTACTTATTTGGGTATAGGAAGAAAAGAAAGGGCTTTAAGGTTAGTAAACCCACTTTAAAAGGATTTTAATAGTAAAGAATCTTACTAAAAACAATTTTTAATGAGGGAGTTCTCATTTAAAAATAATCCACAGTAATAACTATTATTTCAAAAGGTGGAATTTTGGTGGTATTTAGTTCTCCAATTTTTTTGTTTGTTTTTTTACCAATTATACTTATAGGCTATTTTTTAATAAGAACTAAATATAAAAATTTATTTCTTTTAGGGGCCAGCTTGCTTTTTTATTGTTGGGGTGAACCCAAATATGTTTTGCTAATGCTGGTCTCTATTTTATTAAATTATATATTTGGAATTTTGGTTGAAAATAATAAAAACAAAGGAAAATTAGCTAAGAAAATTACCGGATTGGCTGTTGTTGTTAATTTAGGAATTCTTATATTATATAAATATGCGAATTTTATTATTGATAATCTAAATGTAGTGGCTCAAAGTATAGGATTTAAGCCGATATATTTAGAACCAATAGATTTACCAATTGGCATTTCATTCTATACATTTCAGGCAATGTCGTACGTAATAGATGTATACAGGCGTGATACGGTTGCTCAAAGGAAATTATCAGATCATGCATTGTATATTTCTTTATTTCCTCAATTAGTTGCAGGTCCAATAGTAAGATATAGTGATATTTCGGAGCAGATTAAAAATAGAAAAACTACTATTGAGGATTTTGAGTATGGTATAAGACGCTTTATTATTGGGTTAGGTAAAAAGGTGTTGATAGCTAATCCGCTAGGGCGGATTGCAGATGATATTTTTTCCTTAAGCGGTGAAAATTTATCAAGTTCCCTATCGTGGTTTGGCCTAATATGTTATTCATTTCAAATTTATTATGATTTTTCAGGTTATTCTGATATGGCAATTGGTTTAGGGAGAATGTTTGGATTTAAATTTTTGGAGAATTTCAACTATCCGTATATTTCGAAGTCAATTAAAGAGTTCTGGAGACGCTGGCATATATCCTTGTCTTCTTGGTTTAGAGATTATGTTTATATTCCTCTTGGGGGAAGTAGATCTACTGTTTTTGTGACATATAGAAATTTAATTATTGTTTTTTTACTTACAGGAATTTGGCATGGAGCCAGTTGGAACTTCATAGTGTGGGGATTGTTTCATGGGTTGTTTTTATTACTGGAGAGAACTAGATTCGGCAATTTATTAGACAAAATATGGTCTCCGATAAAACTAGTTTATACTTTATTTGTTGTGATGATAGGGTGGGTATTCTTTAAATCTGAAACCTTTGGCAGCTCGGTTATTTATTTGAAAGCAATGTTTAATTTATATAGCAACAATATATCCAATTTATATAATGTTTCTATGTTTATTAATAATGAAATTTTATTAGTGTTATGTATAGCGATAATTGGTGCAACTCCAATCCCTAAAAAAATGGTTAATAAGATTGAACATCATATTAATAAAAAGAAATCGATTGTATTAAAAATAGGATACGAAAGCTTATATATAGCTAGTTTAATTGCTTTACTGCTATTTTCTGTAATGTCTTTAGCAACTTCAACGTATAATCCTTTTATTTATTTTAGATTTTGAGGGGAAAATAAATGGCTCTATTAAAAAAAAGTAAAAAAATCAATTTTTTGATAAGTATATTTTTTACTTTAGCTATTATTGTGTTATTTAGTTTATTTTACAAAGGTTCAAGTTCTACTCAATTATTAGTGGATGTAAGGATACCGCAAGATGATAAATATCAAGTGTTCTATGATATCGGGAATGGTTTCAAGGAAGATGACTCAACTACAATAAGTGTAGAAAAAAGTGAAGATATTCAAACTTTGAATTTTAAAATACCATCTAATGTGAAAAATTTAAGAATAGACTTAGGGACCTCAATTCAGACTATATATATTGAAAAGGTGATTTGGAAAAATAACTCGAGGAAACATGTATGGTATCCAGAAAATATAATTACTGATTTTAATATTAAAAACAATATTGAAAAAATTGAATTAGTCGAAAATCAACTTAAAATTGTTACGAATGGTAAAGACCCTTTTCTTATATCCAAGAATACCTTGGGAATAAGTATTTATCTTAGTAAAGATATATTTAATATAATGATTATGTATTTAATTATTATTTTAGTAGGGGTAGTTTTTTTCTGTTTATTGCAAGTATCTAATGTTGATTTAATTAGTAAATTGAATTCGCTTTTTAATAATTTCAAAGTCATTTCTTTATGTGCATTATTTATGATAATTATCATTTTCCCAATGCTAAGTAATACATTGGGTATAACGTCTAGTGCGCCTGACGTTGAGAAAAGAAAATTAGCTGAAAAGCCGATTTTTAATTTAAAAAATAGCTCGTATAAGAGCTTTTTTTCTAATTACGAAAATTATGTTAATGATAATTTTGGATATAGAGGTCAACTGATAAAATTAAATAATATTTTAAAAGTGAAATTGTTACATACCTCCCCTGTTGATAGGGTGATTCTTGGTAAAAACGGTTGGATGTTCTATAAGGCTGACGGTGTGATAGATGACTACAGAGGGATTAACCACTTTAGTAATGAAGAACTAGAGAAAATCAAAACAAATCTTGAAGAAAGAAAAAAGTGGCTTGAAGGTCAGGGGATTGAATATTATATTATGGTGGCTCCGAATAAACACACAATTTATTCGGAATATTTACCATCGAATATTGTTAAATATAATCAAGAATCAAGGCTGGATCAATTAATAAAATATCTATCTAAGAATTCAGAAATAAAGATAGTTGATGTACGATCAGCACTATTAAATAATAAGAGTCAGTATATTCTATATAAGAAAAATGATACACATTGGAATAGTATGGGCGCTTTTTTGGCTTATGAAGAGATGGCAAAAATTTTTGAGAGTGATTCAATAATTACAGTGCCAGTTAAATTAAATAATTACTCGATAAAAGAAGAAATTAGTGGTGGCGATTTAGCCAATATGTTATCTATGAATAATATTTTATTAGATAAGCATTTGAAATTAGTTCCAAATTTCAAAAGCAAGGTTGTGGATGTTGAAGTAAACAGAGAGTTGTTCCCTAATCCCAATAGATTAGTTGTGAAGGAAAATACATCACTCGAAAAACATCCCAAATTATTGATGTTCAGGGACTCCTTCGCTATTGACATGATCCCATTTTTATCTGAAAATTTTTCGAGAAGTGTATATATATGGGATCATAATTTCAATTCTAATATTATTGAAAATGAAAAACCTGATGTTGTGGTTCATGAATTGGTTGAAAGAAATATTCAGGCTTTATTATATGATAATCCTGAAAGTATAAAGAATTAAATTGTAAGGTCAAATTTTTAACCTAAGCCCTGAGTAATACTATTCACTGAACCAACTTTTTTATTTGCTTATCAGGTTAACAATAATTAGGAGGCTACTATGAAAGGCATAATTCTAGCAGGCGGTACAGGCTCCCGCTTATATCCATTAACTAAAGTAACGAACAAACACCTTTTACCTGTAGGTAAATACCCTATGATTTTTCATGCGGTACATAAATTAAAACAAGCAGAAATCACGGATATCTTGATTGTTACCGGTAAAGACCATATGGGCGACGTCGTTAACTTGCTCGGAAGCGGTCATGAGATGGGGGTCACATTCACTTACAAGGTTCAAGACGAGGCTGGGGGGATTGCCCAGGCGCTTGATTTGGCTGAACAATTTGTTGGTGATGATCAAATGGTGGTTATTTTGGGCGATAACGTGTTTGCAGATGATATTTCACCATTTGTGGCTAATTTCCGGCAGCAGCAGGCCGGTGCAAAAATTCTGATTCAGCAGGTATCTGATCCAACCCGATTCGGTGTCCCTGAATTGGACGGCGATCGTATCATTTCAATTGAAGAAAAACCTAAACAACCTAAATCGAATTACGCGGTTACCGGCATATATATGTTTGATCATAAGGTATTTGATATAATTAAGACGCTGAAGCCATCTGCTCGAGGCGAATTGGAAATCACAGACGTCAATAATGCATATATTGAACGAGGCGAGCTTACTTTTGACACTTTGCAAGGCTGGTGGACAGATGCTGGAACCCATGCATCCTTAGCCCGGGCTCATGATTTGGCGCAAGATATCGTGTTTGGCGAAGAGTTTGGTAAACTTAAGTTGTAGTAAGTATAAGGAGGAGAGTCATCCATGAAATTAACTCCTTTAAGGTTAGAAGGCGCCAGCCTGCTAGAACCGGTGGTACATGGCGATCACCGGGGTTTTTTTATGGAGAGTTACAATGAACAGGTTATGAAGCAGCTTGGAGTCAATCATCATTTCATCCAAGATAACCAATCACTATCTGCAGAGCCTGGTGTTTTGCGCGGGCTGCATTACCAGTTGAACCCTAAAGCACAAACCAAGCTGATCCGGGTGCTCACGGGGGCAATCTATGATGTAATTCTGGATATTCGTCGCAGCTCACCTACTTTTGGACAATGGATCGGAGTCATTCTCAGCGAGCATAATAAGCGTCAACTTCTAGTACCTAAAGGATTTGCCCATGGATTCTGTACCTTGGTGCCGAATACGCAAGTCCTTTATAAAGTGGACGAATATTATTCCCCGGAACATGACCGCGGCATATTATGGAATGATCCGGCTTTGAACATTGACTGGCCGGTTAGCGAACCATTGCTATCCGATAAAGATCGGAATCACCCGACATTTGCGGATGCAGAAATGAACTTTGATTAGGAGGTCTCTATTCATGAAATTGCTGGTTACAGGTGGTGCCGGATTTATCGGCAGCAATTTTGTGCTATATATGCTGCGGCAGTACCCGGAGTATGAAATTATAAATGTGGACTCTCTGACGTACGCAGGCAATTTGGAAAATTTAAAATCGGTGGAGAATAACCCGAAGCATACGTTTGTTAAGGCCGACATTACGGATGCAAAGGCGATGGATGACCTTATCAGTCAAGGCGTTGATGTCATCGTGAATTTTGCAGCGGAATCCCACGTGGACCGGAGCATCCTGGAGCCGGACGTATTCGTGAAGACGAATGTGCTGGGTACCCAAGTGTTGTTGGATGCCGCCCGTAAGTATGAGATTACAAAGTTTGTTCAAGTCTCTACGGATGAAGTTTACGGTACACTTGGAGATACGGGATTTTTCACGGAGAAGACGCCGCTCGAACCTAACAGTCCATACTCCTCAAGTAAAGCTGGAGGAGATTTACTTGTCCGTGCTTATCACGAGACATTTGGTCTTCCTGTAAATATTACGCGCTGCTCCAACAACTACGGCCCATATCAATTTCCGGAGAAGCTGATCCCCCTTATGATCTCTAAAGCTTTGGCCGACGAGTCGCTTCCAATCTATGGTGATGGCTTGAATGTTCGGGATTGGTTATACGTTGAAGATCACTGCAGCGCAATTGACCTTGTGATTCATAAGGGGAGAAATGGCGAAGTATATAACGTTGGTGGTCATAATGAGCGAACCAATATACAAATTGTTAAAACCATTTTAGAACAATTAGGTAAACCCGAATCTCTCATTACTTTCGTAAAAGATCGCCCAGGACATGACCGCCGTTATGGCATTGATCCGACCAAAATTATGAATGAACTGGGCTGGAAGCCGAAGCATAACTTTGAAACAGGCATCAAGGAAACGATTGAGTGGTATTTGCAAAATAAAGAGTGGTGGACTCGCATCCAGTCTGGAGCATACCAGGAGTATTATGCCAAGCAGTATGGCGAGCGCCTCGGTGAGCGTGCATGAGAGTTCTTGTAACCGGGGCTGGCGGACAGCTAGGGCAGGACGTTCTTCGTGTATTTCAAAATGCTGGCCATATCGTGCTGCCTTGTGATCGAGAGACATTGGATATAACTGACTTCGACAATTGCTTGGAGCGCACAGAAGCATTCAAGCCGGACGTTGTCATACATTGTGCAGCGTATACAGCGGTAGATCAAGCCGAGAGCGATGTGGATACAGCGTACGCTGTTAATGCCTCCGGCACTAGAAATATGGTGTTGGCAGCTCAAAGCGTAGGCGCGAAATTCTGTTATATCAGTACGGATTACGTGTTTGACGGGACCGCGAAGGCTCCTTATCACGAATATGACAACACGAACCCGCAGAGTATTTACGGCAAATCGAAGCGGGCTGGTGAGGTATTGGTACAGAGCTTATCGTCCGCTTTTTTTATCGTGCGAACCTCTTGGGTATACGGGCTGCATGGGCATAATTTTGTGAAAACCATGCTGAAATTAGGTGCGGAGAAACCTGAGTTGAAGGTGGTTAATGATCAGAAGGGATCCCCGACCTATACCGTTGATTTGGCGCAGTTTTTGCTCGAGCTTGCCCAGACGGAGAAGTACGGGATTTATCATGCTTCCAATACAGGTGAATGCACTTGGTTTGAATTTGCCAAGGCGATTTTTGATGAGGCGGAGCGTATTTTTGGCCAAAACTACCCGGTACGGGTAGAGCCTTGTACTACAGAGGAATTTCCTCGTCCGGCTCCGCGGCCCCGCAGCTCGGTGATGGAACATTTGGCCATTCGAACAAATGGGCTCAGGGATCTTCGCCCATGGCGGGAAGGACTGCAGGCTTTTTTGCGAGAGCTTGGCGAGAGTGACGAGGACAAATCATATAGCACCCGTTAGTCCGGTTTGTTATAATGGAATGTATCAATACTAGAAGCGAGGTTGTTGAGATGGAAATTGAGAAAATACTTCAACAACAACAGGAATTGCTCGCACAGCTTATTCAGATGGTTGCAGAAAATAATCAAAAGCTGACGAAGGTGGATCAACGACTGGACTCCGTGGATCAACGACTGGACTCCATGGATCAACGGCTTGACACCATGGACCAACGATTAGGTCAAGTTGAGCAGCAGACGGCAAAAATCGACGTCATTGAGCAGAAACTGGATAAACTGTCGAATCGGTTAGAAGAATATCGGGACGATTCCTATTCGCAACGTCGGCAAATAACCGGAGTGGAAGCGGATTTAAACGAAATATTTCGTAGGATCGAAAGATTGGAAGAACACACCCAACTCTAATTCTTCCGGGATAAATCGTACAGAGCACTGAGAGTCTAGCGGTGCTCTTTTCTTATCTTATGATTATCATAGAAAAGGATCTAGCCTATGACACCTACCGTTAGCGTACATATCGTAACTTATAACAGTGCCGATGATATCAAGGAATGCCTTGAAGCTGTCATGCAGCAGACCTATGGAATCCAACAGGTGGTTATTATCGACAATGCTTCATCAGATGGCACGGTGGATTGCGTCAGATCATTTATAGAGCGAGTCAATGATACTAACGAGTTTATCGCCAGCAAGATAAACACTGAAATTCTGCTAGTCCCGAATCCCGAGAATACCGGATTTGCCCCGGCTCATAATCAGGCGATCCAGCTTACGGATACCGACTACGTGTTGGTGTTGAATCCGGATGTGCAGCTTCGGCCGAATTATGTCGAACGACTCGTTGAATACATGGAGCAGCATCCCGATGTTGGCAGTGCTACAGGGCTGCTTCTGCTGAAGTCCGCTCCTGATACTGTCGACAGTTCCGGCATCGTTATGAACGGGATATGGCGTGCCTTCGACCGGGGGGCTGGAGAACCCGCTTCAGAGTGGCGTGAGTCAGGTGAAGTGTTTGGTGTATCGGGAGCGGCTGCCGTATATGCTCGAACGATGATCAAGGACATTTCGATTCGGGATGAATTTTTTGATGCGGACTTCTTTGCTTATAAAGAGGACGTGGATGTCGCTTGGCGGGCTAGGCAGCTTGGCTGGAAGGCCTATTATTGCGCTGAGGCGGTCGGGTTGCATGAACGGGGCTGGAAAAAAGGCAGCCGCAGGCAGCAGTCTATTTTCATTCGCAGAATGTCCTATATAAACCGCTATAAAATGCTTTACAAGAATCTGCGCGGGGGGAGTTGGCTGCGTCCGCTCCCTAAACTGCTAGCGTATGAGCTGTTGACTCACGGTTATATTTTACTAAGGGAACCGAGGGTGTTAAGCGCATGGAAGAGCTTTTGGAGGCAGCTGCCCGTACTCAGGCAGAAACGGCAGGAGATCCGCAATAAAATTCAAAATAAAGACAGGCTTTGACCTCATCAGAACTCATTTTAGGATGGGTTCTTTTTTATGGTGAAAGGTACCAATCAAGAGTGGAACTCATCACACTCATAATCTTATAGTCCTAAAAAATAATAAAATTTTATACCAAACTAAGTCTTTAGTATGTATAATTGATATAATGCCTATTAAATTAGGTATATTCACTCATTTATTTAACAGGGGAGGAAGGAAGATTTGAAGCAGCTTAGAAGAAAAAGCAACAAATTCCTGAGCCTGGTTCTCGGACTTTCATTGCTGGTTTCATCGGTAGCGGGAGCGTTTGCTGCACCGGCACTGGCAAGCGCCGAGTCAGCAGCCAAGGCGAACAGCCTTCAGCAGCATTGGGCGGGAACAGTCCTGAAAGAATGGCAGGACAAAGGATACATAAAGGGAGATGAGCAGGGCAATCTGCAGCCGGATGGGAAAGTAACCCGGGCTCAGCTGGCGGCATTGATCAACCGTTCATTTCAGCTGGAAGAGTCCAAGACAGTCTCTTACAGCGATGTTAAGACAGAGGCTTGGTACTACAAAGATGTTGTCAAGGCAGCGGCCAAAGGTTACATGAAAGGTTATGAGGACGGAACCTTTAAGCCAAATGCCAACGTTAGCCGTCAAGAGCTGGCGGTTATTTTAACATCATTGCTGGGGCTTAAGCCTTCCGACGCTTCCAATTCCTTCAAAGATACGGCGAACAGTCCGGCTTGGAGTAAAGGGGCGATTGGTGCTGTAGCGAACAGCGGACTTATGAAGGGGAATGACGGGAATTTCAACCCCCTCGCATCGGCAACCCGTGCAGAAGTTGTAAGTGTGCTGGATCGTGCATTGAAGCAATCATCCAGTCAAGCTATCGTAACCTACAATAAGGCGGGAAGCTATGGACCAAGCACTGGAACCGAAACGATCCAAGGTTCAGTACATATTACGACTGCCGATGTGACCTTGAATAATCTGGTCATTGAAGGCGACTTGTTACTCGGTGAAGGCATTGGAGAAGGGGATGTTACCCTGAACAATGTTACTGTAAAAGGCTCTACCATCGTCGAGGGCGGCGGCGAGAACAGTATTCACGTTGTGGATTCCGTGCTGATCACGGTCATTGTCAATAAAAAAGACGGCAGTGTTCGCATCGTGGCGGAAGGCAACAGTGTAGTGTCACAGGTTACCCTGCAATCTGGTGCTATCCTCGAGGAAGCGGGCTTAAGCGGATCGGGATTCCAGGATTTGATTCTTTCCGAACAAATTCCAGCGGGAGCAGAAGTATCGCTTGCAGGTAAGTTCGAGACGGTCGACGTGGTAGCGACTTCGCTGAGCATTAAATTGACCTCAGGTTCCATCGGCGAGCTAGCTGTCGGCGATCAAGCCACAGGAAATAACGTTCAAATTGGTGCTTCGGCTCTCATTTCCTCGCTGATCTTGAACGCGGCGACAAATGTGGGAGGACAAGGCTCGATCGGTCATGCGGAAATCAATGCCTCCGGTTCTAACCTGGCGCAGCGTCCGGGAAGTGTGAGCTACGGTAACAATAGCTCCGCTAACATTGGCGGACAGTTATCCTCAGGCAGCACAGGGAATTCAAGTGGATCCGGCTCAAGTAACAGCGGCGGTTCGACTCAGCCTGAGCGCAATCATCTCATCGTAACGAACGGTAAAGTAAGCTTGAAGTTCATTAGTGCAGTCTCTGGCCTGGAGCTTGCGGATTTGAATGTCGCTGCGACGGTTGCAGGGGATGCTGTCAGCTTGGAGAATGTTGCTTTCGATGGCTTGGCTAACGAGCTCTCCTTTGATCCTCTATCGTTGGAAGAGCATTATGGCAAGCAATTGGTTGTAGAGGTAACTCCTCAAGAAGGAGTAACTAAATTTAGCGGGATATTAAGCGGAAGCGTGCGTCTTGAAGGCTTCGCCGGTACAATTGTTGATGTAGACGATCAGCCGGTGGCAGACATGACGATTAAATTCCGCAGAGGTCTTGCCAATACAAACGGCGCTGTAGCTGCTACAGTAGTTACCGATCAGAACGGACGGTATTTGGTCAACCTGCCTGCCGGCATTTATACAGGTGAGTTGAACAAAGCTGGGTTTATTAAAGGATATGTTGTTGGAGTATCGGTTAGCGATACGTTCAACCAGAATGAGAATGCTACGGCAATTAAAGTGCCGGAATCTGGGGAACTTCGCATTGTACTGACATGGGGCGAGAAGCCTCTGGACGAGGATTCCCACCTCATTGGCCCTACACCGGCCGGGGGCAATTTCCACACCTGGTATGCAGATAAAGTACATCGCTTTAACGGCGAAGTGTACGCTGATTTGGATCATGACGATGTCGATTCCTATGGTCCAGAGACGACAACCATTCGTAAAAGAGTCGACGGGGTTTACACATTCTACGTGCATAACTATTCCCGGAACGGCTTTGATGGCAAGGAAACCTTGCGTAAATCTACCGCGAAGGTAGAAGTTTACGATGCAACCGGCAATCCGCTGGCTACTTACCATATCCCTACGGGAGAAGGCACTGAACTCTACTGGCATGTTTTCGATATGAAAATCGAAGGCACCAACATTGAGTTCATCGACAAAAACCTGCTCGTAGATACCGCCCCTAGCGGTTCTGTATCCGAGCCAAGCGCAGAGTACGCGCTTCTGCAGCAGGAACAGAATAAGCTGGCTTCTGTTACGACTGTAACGTACAATACGCAGCCTGGCGAAGCATTATCCTTAACGTATCCAGGCGAATCCTTGCTGGATGACACTGAGGTTAAAATACGGAGTCTGTTCCCTAGCTCTGTAACAGATGATGTGTATTTGACGAAGAGTCCGGATCTAAGCAAGGTTATACTCAGCCAGTATAACAACACTGGCGGACCGGTATTCTACAGTGCGGAGGTTGAGCTGAGCAGAGGCGGCTTCACAGTTACTAGCTGGATTAATATTGAACTGCCGACGTTGGATGTTTTGCTCATTGAGGCAAAAGCCAACGCTGCAGCTTTGGGCAGACCAGAGCTTGCGGGTGAAATTCAAGCTGTTGAAGATGCACTGGGGAACGGCGCTGACATAACGGCCAAAATTGCCGCCCTGCAGTCTCTGCTGGCTGCTCTTGCAAATCTATAATAAGCAATAAAGATTCATGGCTTCAGTCAAGTTCGTTTTAGAAGAAGCGGCTTTCATCGGTGCCAACCGATGAAAGGCCGCTTCTTTTTTCGTTTAATATAAAGTAACTCTATCTATATGTTATAATGTCGATAGATTACTATTTTTGTCAGGGGCGCGTTTTATAATGGACTTAAGCATCATCATCGTTAGTTACAATACCTGCCGCCTAACGCTCGATTGCCTGCAATCGGTGTTCGACTCCAGGACGGCTTATCAATATGAAGTTTTTGTAGTCGATAACGCTTCTTCGGACGATTCCGTAGAGGCGATTTCGCGCGAGTTCCCGCAGGTGATTCTTATCGCCAATGAGGAGAATACCGGCTTCGCCAAAGCGAACAATCAGGCGATGGAGATCGCTAATGGCCGCTATGTGCTGCTGCTTAATTCGGATACGATCATTCAGCCGGAGACGCTGCAAACGATGATATCCCTCATGGATGAGCGGCCTGATCTTGGCGCAGCAGGCTGCAAAATCATTCTTCCCGACGGCTCGCTGGACAAAGCCTGCCGCCGGGGTTTCCCTACGCCATCGGCCTCGTTCTATTATGCGTTCGGCTTCTCCAGACTGTTTCCTAATACGCCGCGCTTCAATCAATACCAGTTAGGTTATCTCGATCCGAACGAGGCTTATCCGGTCGACTGCCTGATGGGGGCCTTCATGCTGGTGCGGCGAGAGGTCATTCAGCAAATCGGCGGCCTGGACGAGACCTTTTTTATGTATGGCGAGGATGTCGACTGGTGCTACCGGATCAAGGAAGCGGGCTGGGGCATTCAGTATGAGCCAGCTACATACATTGTTCACTATAAAGGAGCGAGCAGCCGCCGCAAGCCTTTTAAAATCATCTATGAATTCCACCGGGCGATGTGGGTATTCCACCGCAAGCATTATAAGCGCCATTATTCGTGGCTGACCAATGCCATCATTTACTTGGGGATCGCAGTAAAATTCATGCTGTCCTTAGCCAGCAACAAATTAAAGCCGGGCAAGCCGGCAACTCGGCCAGTGCCTGCGTCAGCCTCAACTCAGCTGACCCAAGGAACCGACAGTAACATGGAGGTGAGACGATGATCCGGAAAAATCAGCGTTTTCTGACCCAACTGTATATTTTGGCTGATTTCATGTTCGTCCAGCTCGCTTTTCTATTGGCTTGGTGGGTGAAGTTCGAGAGCGGCATTATTCCTTACGAGCAGCCGCTGCCTATGGAGATTTACGCGTTTTGGAGCCTGGTTTACGGCGCCGTATCCATCCTGGCAGGCATCCTTATATCCTTTTATTCGCCCAAACGCAAGAAACGGTTCGCCGATGAAGTGCTGAAGATCATTCAAGTGCATTTCACAAGCCTCGTTATCCTGCTCAGCTTGATGTTCTTCGTGAAGCAGGTCGACATTTCAAGGTACTATCTGGCGATTTATATGGGCTTTAATCTGCTGTTTATTATGCTTTACCGTTATTTTCTAAAAAGATCGCTAAAACAGCTCCGCCGCAAGGGCTATAACAAGCAGTTCGTGCTCATTATCGGAGCGGGATCGCTCGGCCGCAAATTCCATGACAACTTGAAGTTATATCCGGAGCTCGGTTACGAAATCATCGGATTTCTTGACGACTATCAGCAGTGGGACCCTAATGAAAAGGGCAAATACAGCCCAATTCTCGGCACAGTCGATCAACTCGTAGAAATTCTGGAAAGCAAGCTCATCGATGAAGTAGTGCTGGCTCTGCCGCTAGACGCACATTCCAAATATGCGAGAATCATCGCCGCTTGCGAGAAGGCCGGCGTACGGGCGCTGATCATCCCCGACTTTTTCGACTATTTGCCGGCTAGGCCGTATTTCGACAATTTCGCGGGCATGCCGATGATCAACGTGCGTGACATCCCGCTCGATATGGCGGGGAACCGCCTGGTGAAGCGGGCCTTTGACATCGTATTTTCCATAGCGGCTATTATTATAACCTTGCCCGTGATGCTCTTCGTCGTGATCGGAATCAAGCTAACCTCGCCGGGCCCGGTTATTTTCAAACAAGAACGAGTCGGGCTGAATCGCCGGACCTTCCAAATGTATAAGTTCCGTTCGATGAATGTGCTGCCCGAAGGGGCCGTTGACACGGGCTGGACGACGGAGAACGATCCGCGGCGGACGAAGTTCGGGGCATTTATCCGCAAGACGAGTATCGACGAGCTGCCGCAGTTCTTTAACGTGCTTGCGGGGCATATGAGCGTCGTAGGACCCCGTCCGGAGCGGCCTTACTTTGTGGAGCAGTTCCGGGAGGAAGTGCCGAAATACATGGTGAAGCACCATGTCCGCCCGGGCATTACCGGGTGGGCGCAAACGCATGGGCTGCGCGGAGACACATCGATAGAAGAGAGGATTCAGCATGATATTTTCTATATCGAAAATTGGTCGATGCTGCTGGATATCAAAATCATTCTGCGGACGGTCATTCACGGCTTCGTGAACAAAAATGCTTACTAGACCAAACTTTCGTGAACCAAAGGATGTTGTTAGACGATGAGAAACAAGCTGTTATATAGTCTGCTGGTCGTCTGTGCGCTAGGAATCGTGCTGCTTGCGATATGGCAGCGGCCGGCAGAGCCATCATTCACCGGCTTCAAAGCTCACCGTATCATCGCCCATGCCATGGGCGGCATTGAAGACATGACCTACACGAATACACGAGACGCTTTTATAGCCAACTATGAGAAGGGTACCCGGGTGTTTGAAGTGGACCTGCTGCTGAGCAAGGATGACCAGTTGATCGCTCGACATGAATGGGGACAATTTTTCACGAACATGCTCCGTCAGCAGGACGGGATCAGCGAGGAGCGGTCCGGGGCTGTTTGGTCGGCAGAGGAATTCAAACAGGCCAAGGTCGACGGAAGATACGAGCCGTTATTTTGGGACGATATCGTAGAGCTGCTGGCCGAATATCCGGATATCTACATTGTGACAGATACGAAGCAGATTAAGCCTGAGGAAATCGACAGTATTTTTGCCAAAATCGTTGACAGTACGAAGCGCAAGGATCCGAACCTGTTGGAGCGCATCGTGCCGCAAATCTACAACCAGCCAATGCTGGGGCAGATCAAGCAACATTATCCTTTTGATTCCGTAATCTATACGCTTTATCAATCGCAGGACAGTGACCGGCAAGTGGTCAATTTTGCTAGGAGCAACGGAATCGCCGCAGTGACCGTGTCCGAAGGGCGTGTTAACGAGCAGCTGGTTAGATCCTTGAAGCGGGCTGGAATACCGACTTATGTCCACACAATCAATGATATGAAGCTGGTGTCCGACTATAAAAAAATGGGCGTCTATGGCTTCTACAGCGATTTTCTGGCTGGGGACCAAGCGGATTCTGCCTCTTGATCTGTTCCCCTTTCATGCGAACATTGACACGATATCCTTCGTCACTTAGACTAGGAATGAAACGACTATATTGCGATGGAACAGGCATCATGAATAATGGGAATTTAAGGTGGCGGGGCGTGTGGCAGGCCCCGTTTTTCGTGCCGATGTGGGAGGAATGGGATTGAAGCAAACGATATCGACCTGGCGACATGTGTTCAAAATAGACCCCGACCGCCATTTGGATGATGCGGCCCTGGAGGCGATCTGCCTGTCCGGTACCGACGCCGTCATGATCGGAGGCTCAAGCGGCGTTACCTATGATAATACGGTAGAGCTTCTAGCTCGTGTCCGCTGGTTCGAGGTTCCTTGCGTGCTGGAGGTATCCAGCCTGGAGGCGGTCGTTCCCGGCTTTGATTTATACATGATTCCGATGGTGCTGAACACGAAGCACCCCGATTGGCTGATCGGCCACCATGCACGAGCCGCTCATAAATATAGCTATTTGATCCCTTGGGAGCAGTTGATTCCTGAGGGCTATATCATTTTGAACCCGGATTGCACTGCAGCAGCCGTCTCCGAGGCGAATGCAGCCCTGACGGAATCCGAGGCGGCGGCATATGCGGAAATCGCCGACAAACTGCTGCATCTGCCGATTGTTTATGTGGAATATAGCGGCATGTTCGGCAATCTGGATCTGGTCTCCGCCGTCCATCGCTCATTGAGCGGTTCGCAGCTGTTCTATGGCGGAGGGATCAAGGATGCCGGCACGGCGCGGCTGGCCGCTGCGGTCTGCGATACGATCGTGGTTGGCAATGCGCTGTACAGCAATCTGGAGCAGGCGCTGTCAACGGTGGCTGCGGTTAAGCCAAGCCGAGTGTAGGCAGCTGTCTGTATCTGCCCGGCGTTCTGAACTGAAGGAAAGGAGTATCTCTATGCAACCTGTGAACATACAAGATGCGATAACAAAACTAAATCCCGAGCAGCGCAAAGCCGTGGTAACGACCGAGGGACCGCTGCTCATTATGGCGGGGGCAGGCAGCGGCAAGACGCGGGTGCTTACGCATCGCATCGCTTATCTTATAGCTACGCGCAAAGCTCCGCCGTGGGCCATTCTGGCGATTACGTTTACCAACAAGGCGGCCCGGGAAATGCAGGAGCGCGTTTCTCAGCTGGTAGGACAAGAAGGCAAGGACATTTGGGTTTCGACCTTCCACTCGATGTGTGTTCGGATTTTGCGTCGGGATATTGAGCGGATTGGCTTTTCTTCGAGCTTCTCTATTCTCGATTCGACCGACCAGCTGTCCGTCATTCGCAATTGCATGAAGGATCTGAATATCGATACGAAGAAGTTTGAGCCAAAGGCTGTCCAAGCGATGATTAGCACCGCTAAGAACGAACTGATTACCCCTCAGCAGTATGAGCAGAAGGTAGGGGACTACTTCGAGGGCATCGTGGCCAAAGTGTATACCATGTATCAGAAACGGCTGCGCCAGAACAATTCCTTGGATTTCGACGATCTGATCATGAAGACGATCGAACTGTTCAAGGAAGTACCCGATGTACTCGACTTCTATCAGAAGAAATTTTCTTATATTCATGTCGATGAATATCAGGACACGAACCGGGCCCAATACATGCTCTGCAAGCTGCTGGCCAACAAGCATCACCGCATCTGCGTCGTGGGCGACAGCGACCAGTCCATCTACCGCTGGCGGGGAGCAGACATTACTAACATTCTTAACTTCGAAGAGGATTATCCTGAGGCAACAACCATTTTCCTGGAGCAGAACTATCGCTCTACCTCGAATATCCTCAATGCGGCCAATGCTGTTATAGCTTTGAATACGGGCCGCAAGCCCAAGAACCTGTGGACCGACAAAGGCGACGGCGACAAAATTAAAGTATATCGCGCAAGCTCCGAGCACGACGAAGGCTACTTCGTCACCTCGGAAATTCATAATAGCATCAAAAGAGGCAGAAGCTATCGGGATCACGCTATTTTGTACCGAACAAACGCGCAGTCCCGGGTGATCGAGGAAACGCTGATCAAATCGGATATTCCTTATCAAATCGTCGGCGGGATCAAGTTCTACGACCGTAAAGAGATCAAGGACTTACTCGCTTATTTACGGCTGCTGTCCAATCCAGATGACGATATCAGCCTGACGCGAATTATCAATGTGCCCAAAAGGGGCATCGGCGATACAACCGTCGGCAAGCTGGCGGCTGCGGCTGCAGAGCGGGGAGTATCGATTTTCCGCCTGCTCTATACAGTGGACGACCTCGGATTTTCCGGACGGACGCGGAATGCGCTCGTCGAGTTCTATGACATGATTGCCGCGCTGCATCAAATGGTTGAATATTTATCCGTTACCGAGCTGACGGAGAAGCTGCTGGAAATGACGCAGTACCGGCTGGAGCTGCAAAATGAGAATACGATCGAATCCCGCTCCCGGTTGGAGAATATCGATGAGTTCCTCTCCGTGACGATGGAGTTTGAGAAGAATAACGAAGACAAGACACTTGTTGCCTTCCTGACCGACCTGGCGCTGATTTCCGATATCGATACGATGAACGATGAGGAAGAGGATCAGCCTGGAGACGCGGTTATCTTGATGACTATGCATAGCGCTAAGGGACTGGAGTTCCCTGTCGTCTTCATTATCGGAATGGAGGAAGGGGTCTTCCCGCACAGCCGTGCGTTTCAAGATAATGAAGAGCTGGAAGAGGAACGCCGTCTTGCTTATGTTGGCATAACGAGAGCGGAGGAGCGTTTGTTTCTCACCTGCGCGCAGATGCGCACGCTCTTTGGCCGGACGACCGCCAATGCTCCGTCCCGGTTCCTAGAGGAGATTCCAGAGGAACTGAAGGAGGATACCGAAATGGCCCGCGACCGCTACCGGCGGGGCGCAGGGATTGGCGGGGCATACAGCGGCCGCGGATTCGGCGCAGGAGCAGGAAGCAACTTTGGCCACCGGTCTGCCGACCGGGGAGGGACACGAACGTCTGCGCCGACCTCGAGCGGCGTAACCGTGACCACCGGTGTTACCGGAGCCCAGACCGCGAAGAAGGCAGATCCTGCCGACTTCAATGCGGGCGATAAAGTGGCCCATGGCAAGTGGGGCATAGGGACGATCGTAGCGGTTAAAGGCACGGGGAACGATATGGAACTGCAAATTGCATTCCCTGCGCCGACTGGAGTGAAGCGGCTGCTTGCAGGCTTCGCGCCGATCACGAAAGTGGAAGAGTAATCATATTGAGGAGGGTTGTCCGCATATGGATGCGATGCAAACGATGGAGCGGCTCGTCGAGCAATTGAATCAATACAACTATCATTACTATACCTTGGATCAGCCTCTGGTAAGCGATAAGGAATATGATGCCCTGTACGATCAGTTAACCGCGCTTGAAGCAGAGACGGGCATCGTTCTGCCCGATTCTCCGACGGGCCGGGTTGGCGGAGAGCTGCTGAAGGGCTTCGAGCCGCATCGTCATTTGGCTCCGCTTTGGAGCCTGGACAAAGCGCAAACGGAGGAGCATCTGATTAACTGGAATAACCGGGTAATCCGCCTGATCGACGATTATAACAGCAAAAATCCGGACAATCCGCTTCCGTCGCCGACTTACGTCATCGAGCTTAAATTCGACGGGCTGACGTTGAATCTGACGTATACGGACGGAAAGCTCGTACAGGCTTCCACGCGGGGGAACGGCGTCGTCGGCGAAGGGATTCTAGCCCAGGTGAAGACGATTAAATCGGTGCCGCTGACGATTCCTTACCGCGAAGGGACGATCGAGGTTCAGGGCGAGGGTATCATGAATTTATCCGTCCTGGCCAAATACAATGAGACCGCCGCAGAGCCGCTCAAGAATGCCCGCAATGCCGCTGCTGGAGCGCTGCGGAATTTGAATCCGCGGACGACGGCTGAACGGAAGCTGAACGCGTATTTCTACAACGTCGGCTATTCCGACAACATTCAGTTCACGGACCATCGCGAGATGATGGACTTCCTGAAGGAGAATCGTTTCAAAGTCAATACGTATATCGAATACTTCGATGATTTCACCCAGGTGATGAAGGCGCTGGGGCAAATTCAAGAGCGCAGGGATTCGCTCGATTATCTGATTGACGGAGCCGTCATTAAAGTCACGGACATGAGAACTCGCGAAGTGCTCGGTTATACGGATAAATTCCCGAGATGGGCGATTGCTTATAAATTTGAAGCCGAGGAAACGACGACGATTCTGGAGTCGGTATCCTGGAACGTCGGGCGTACCGGCAAAATTACGCCGCTCGCCAGGGTCGAGCCTGTGGAGCTTGCCGGCGTGACGGTGCAGAACTGTACGCTGAACAATGTCGGGGACATTGAGCGCAAGAACCTGAAGTTTGCCCTGGGAACCCGGGTGTTCATCCGCCGCTCCAATGATGTCATCCCGGAAATTCTCGGCAAAGTGACCGATGAGCAGGATGGCGGGGAAATTGTGTTCCCGGATACTTGTCCGGCCTGCGGCTTCCCGCTGGAGCAGCGGGGAGCGCATCTGTTCTGCAACAACCGCTTCGATTGCAAGCCGCAAATCGTCACCCGCATCACTCACTTTGCTTCCCGGGATGCGATGGATATCGAGACGCTTAGCGACAAGACGGCCGAGCAGCTATTCGAAGAGCTGGACATTCACGAGCCGGCGGATCTGTATGAGATTACTTTTGAGCAGCTTATTAAGTTAGAGCGCTTCGGGGAGAAGAAGGCGAATAATTTGCTGGATGCGATCAACAAGAGCAAGGGGCGGGATTTGGCTTCCTTCCTGTATGCGCTTGGCATTCCGAATACCGGCAAATCGACCACAAAGGTGCTGGCCGATCATTTCCGCGATCTGAAAGCGATCATGTCAGCAACCGAGGAAGAACTGATGCAGCTCCCGGATATCGGAGGCATTGTCGCTGAGAGCATCGTTACCTTCTTCGCCGACCCGTTCATGCAGGCGGGTATTCACAAAATGCTTGAACTTGGCGTGGAGGCTAAAGCGCCGGAGGAGCGCAGCCCTGTGAAGGACTCCTTTTTCACGGGCAAAACGGTAGTGCTGACTGGGACGCTGCACCAGCTCAGCCGCGATGAGGCGACGGAGCGTCTTGAAGCTTTGGGCGCTAAGGTAACGGGAAGTGTATCGAAGAAGACCGACCTCGTCATCGCTGGCGAGAAAGCGGGCAGCAAGCTGACCAAGGCCAAGGATCTTGGCATCCCGGTTATTGAGGATGAGAATGAGTTCGTTCGATTGTTGAACGAGTAGAACGCAGGACATCATGCTGGATTGAATTAAGAAAGTAGGAATATCCCTCAGCAAGCAGTCGATTGCTGGGGGTATTTTTTTATAGTTAAATATAGGCTCTAGCAGGCTTTATGAATTTTTCTCATATAAAAAGCTTCCAAAATGTAACCATGTTGCCATCAAATACGTTTATAATGGTGAACTAGAGAAAATACAAATTTTGGAGGTAAAAATGTCTATTAAAGGAATGAAGAAGGCGCTGTTCTTGATCATGTGCCTCGTGCTTGTGGCGGGATGTACTAGCAATCCCGGTTCCAAAGAGCCCGAGCAGCAAAGCTTGAGAGTAATGTTCTGGGATGAAAACTACTTTTTCCAACAATATGGCGATTTATTTGCTATGCAGCACCCTAACATTGAGATCGAGGTTGTAAGCACTAATAATATTTATAGAGACATGGGTCCGGATGGGGACTATGATAAGGCATTTAAGGATTTTATCGATAAGGAACAACCGGACGTGCTCATGGTGAGCATTGATCAGATGGAGACTTATATTTCCGAAGGCAAAATCCGTGAGCTAGATACTCTGATTGAGCGGGACAAATACAGTATCGATACGATTTACCCCGCATTGATCGAGCTTTTGAAGGAACGCGGGGATAATAAGATTTACGGTCTGACCCCGAATTTCTACGGTTCGGCGATTTTGTATAACGCGGATTTGTTTGCCAAGCATGGTGTGGAATTGCCGCGCGACGGCATGAGCTGGTACGACATTATTGAGTTGGCCAAGCAGTTTCCTACCGAGGGCGATGAGAAGACCCGAATATATGGCTTCGACAATAACTGGGGAATCAATATGATGCAGCTTGCCTCGATGATTTCCTCGTCTGAAGGAATTGAACAGATTGATACGAATTCCATGAAGCTTACGTTGAATACCGAATCATGGAAAAAAATCTATCAGACCGCTCTTGATGCCATGAAATCCAATGTATTTTATAACCCTGGAGAAGATGGCTTCAGAGGCGGTTCGATGGAGGAGTACTATCAAAGCCAGCCGTTTGTTATGGGAAGAGCCGCAATGACGACCGGCGACACGTATGTGCTTCGCAATTTGAAGGAAGCTGCGGATGCCTTGAAGGATTACAAGCCTTTTGAGGTCGGCATCGTGGCAGGACCGGCATCATCTACCGACCCGGATAAATCCAGAAACATCAGCGTAAGCGAAGTATTCGCCATTTCGGCAAATTCTCCGAATGCGGATGCTGCTTGGGAATTCATCAAATTCGTTAATGGTGACCAGTTCGCCAAGATTAAGTCGAGAAGCCTGAACAATGGATTGTTGTCCCGGATGGGATATACCGACGAATATAACGGCATCAGTCTTGAGGCTTATTATAAACTGAAGCCGCTGCCGACGGATTACTCGGGAATGAGAAAAATCCCTAACGGATTTTATGAGAAGTTCCAGCCTCTGCTTGATACGGAACTGAAGGCCGTTGAAGATAACACCAAATCCTTGGATGAAGCTTTGGCGAAGATTGAGGCCGAAGGCCAAGTCGCTTTGGATCAAGCGCTGAAGGAGCAGGAAGAGAAGAAGAAAGAAGAGGAAGCCCAGGGCGGCTCCAGCGAAGGGTCTGCTGATAATTCCGCGGGAACCACAGACTCCAGCGAAGGCTCTGACGGAGCGGAAGGCTCAGCGGAAGACAGCGCGAGCGAAGGCTAACCCGAAGACTCTGGTACTAAATACAGCCTCGAATAGGGAATTCCCTTATTTTTTAAACTCTTCGAGTGCTCTATAATTAACACAATCAAGAAGAACGAGCAGGATTCGGTGTAAGGCGAACTATCCTAGAGCTCCCGTAGATTGGGAGAGAATGAGGCTGTCACATTGAATGCTGACGGAATGATCTGGTGAACCGGGCCGGCTATGAAAGAACGGATGGGTGTACATGAAACGACTATTGTACGGCATTGTTATGCTTTGCTTTATGGACTTGTTTATACAGCTGCCTGTCATGGGACCGTTCGCCAAGAGCCTTGGCGCCGGGTCATTCATTATTGGTCTTGCCGTCGGATTGTATTCGCTGACCAATATGTTCGGAAATATTGCGGCAGGCTACTGGATTGACCGCTACGGAGCACGAAATATTTTACTGCTGGGATTTGTTCTGACGGCTGTCGTTATGATGCTATATCCTCTAGTTAGTCAGCCCTGGCATTTGATCATCGTACGTTTTGTTCATGGTTTGACTGGTGGACTCTTAGTGCCCAGCGCCTTTACTTTAATCTCGCATTTTGCTTCGGTTCAGCAGCCGGGTAGAGCGATGGCTCTCTCCGGTGCGGCTGTCGGAGCGGCGGCGATTATAGGCCCGGCTGTAGCCGGGATCACGAAGGCTAAGCTGGGCCTTCCTCCTTTATTTTGGGGGACGGCCATGCTGCTGATGCTTGGCGGTTTATTGGTGGGGGTGGCGGTCCCGGCGTCACAAGCGAAACGGATTACCCGGAGGCTTCAGCCCTCTCGTTCGGTGGAAGGGCTCGGGGCTATGCTTCGCAAGGGGCCGGTGCTGCAATCTTATATCGGAGCATTTTCGCTCATGTTTGCGATGGGGGCTTTAACCTATGCCTTGCCTCTGAAAGCGGATGAGCTTGGCTTCCCGGCACAAGCCTCAGGGCTGATGCTAAGCACGTTTGGCATAGTTGCGATCGTTGTATTCGTTATGCCAAGCAATCGCTGGTTTGATCGGCTGTCTCCGCTCTTGCTGATGTTTTCTGGCGGGACAGTCATCGTGCTGGCGCTACTGCTGCTATCATTTTTTCATCAGCAGGCAGTCATGTTTGCTGTCATGGCTTTCTATGGGCTTGGGTTTTCCTTGCTATTTCCGTCTTTGAATTCTTTACTAGTTAACCATGTTAGCGAGGAATTCAAGGGAAGAGCGTTCGGCTTGTTTTACGCATTCTTCTCGCTTGGCGTCGTAGCAGGTTCCTCGGGGATAGGGGCTCTGACAGCGGATTATGATATTGCCCTACGTATTGCGTCGGGATTCATCCTGTTGGCGGGTAGTGTGGTTGCGCTGATGAAATATGCGGAGTTCAAGGGAAAAGAGAGAAAAACTGCTTAAATCGATGGATATTTGAAATTTCATAAATCACAATTGGTTAATCCTCTTGTAGTTAGGATTAGCCATTTTTATTTGTCATATTAAAATAATCCAATCGTAGTACTGAGAGGTTGTCATGTATAGAAAAATCCATCGGAATAGCATGCAGATTGTTAGTAAATGGTTTATTCCTATATTCTTACTCTCGCTGCTGCTAGTCTCCGCTTGCGGAAAAGAGCAAGGGAACCCGGATACTAACCAGAAGACAGCGATAAAAGTGATGTACTGGGATGAGGCTTCGTATTTTAACAGTTTCGGCGATTTGTTTGCGATGAAGTATCCCCATATTGAGGTTGAGGTTGTCAGCACCTGGGAGCTTCAAAAAAGTGAATATGCGAATTCGGAGCAAGCGCTAGAGGAATTCATCGAGAGGGAGCAGCCAGACGTTCTTATGTTAGATTCAAGGCAATTCGAACAGCTGGCTCCCAGCGGCAAGCTCCTAGAACTTGAGCCGCTTATTCAGCGGGATCAATATATTGTAGATTCCATTTTCCCGAATCTAGTTGAGCTATTAAAGGAAAAAGGCGAGGGCCGGCTCTATGGTCTTGCTCCTGTTTTCCAGGGGAGTGTTCTTTATTATAATGCAGACTTGTTCACCCGGTACGGCGTTGAGTTTCCGCATGATGGCATGACCTGGCAAGAGGTTATCGACACCGCTCGCCGGTTTCCCGTGGAAGGGGATGAGAAGACCCGGATATATGGTTTTGGCGATCAATATCCATTATCTTGGGAAAGCTTGATCCTTACGATGAACTCCACATATGGTTTGCAGCTGCAGAATGAGCAGACTGGGAAACTGACCATCAACACGCCCGCATGGAGAAATATCTACCAACTTGCATTGAAGGGCTGGGCATCGAGCACTATTTATAATGAGGGGGACTTCCGTTCTCTAGGGGATGGGTCGATGGAGGACTATTATAGAAGGCAGCTTTTCTTAATGGGACGAATCGCGATGGTCGTAGGCGATCAATCTCTGCTTAGCAGATTGGATGCAGCCCGTCAGAACGTTAGGGATATTGATGTGTTTGAGGTAGGAATGGTCGCAGGTCCCGTCGATCCGGCAGCCCCAGAATATACCCGTGATATTTCGCTACGAGGCATTTATTCGATTCGAGCTGATTCTCCTCGTGTGGATGCAGCGTGGGAATGGATCAAATTCATTAACGGTGAGGACTATGCGCGGATAAGATCGAGAACCATAAATAACGGGCTTTTGTCGAGAATGGATTATTCTAAGGAGTTTCTTGGACATAGCCTGGAGAAGTTTTATAAGCTTAGGCCTAAGCTTGGCGATGGCATTATTATGTATGATGCGCCTCCGGGAGTAGCAAATGAATTGTTCAAGCTTTCTGAGCGGGAAATGATGTTAGTGCTGGACAAGAAAAAAACACTCGACGAGGCGCTGCAGACGATGGAGTCGGAAGGGCAGGCGGCGCTGGAACAGGCCCAGAGGGAACAGGCTAGAGCTGCAGAAGAAGAGAATGATAAGAAGTAGGATTAGATGGTAAAATGGCTAGGAGACAAACTAAAGAGCAAGGGATAATGGCACCGGATAGGTGCTTTTATTTTATTCACTCGTAAAGGGCAGGTTGAGGATTTATTTACCACCCTAAAATACGAAAATAAATATTGCATTATGTCCTTGGACGTGATAAATTATTACTTGTCGCTCGAAACGAGCTAAATAAATTAGCGTCGAAAACAGTTGACAATAGCATGTGAGTTTGATATAGTATTTAATTGTTCGACAAAATTCGATTTGATTTGAATGATGAAGAACAGAAGCAAGTTCTTTGAAAACTGAACAAATGGAACTCGTTATTTTTAGATTCAATAATGAATCGTCAGATTCAAAATGAGCAAGTCAAACTTTATTGGAGAGTTTGATCCTGGCTCAGGACGAACGCTGGCGGCGTGCCTAATACATGCAAGTCGAGCGGAGTTATTTTGGAAGCTTGCTTCCGAAATAACTTAGCGGCGGACGGGTGAGTAATACGTAGGCAACCTGCCTGTAAGACTGGGATAACTGCCGGAAACGGTAGCTAATACCGGATAAATCATTTCACCGCATGGTGGAGTGCTGAAAGACGGAGCAATCTGTCACTTACAGATGGGCCTACGGCGCATTAGCTAGTTGGTGGGGTAATGGCCTACCAAGGCGACGATGCGTAGCCGGCCTGAGAGGGTGAACGGCCACACTGGGACTGAGACACGGCCCAGACTCCTACGGGAGGCAGCAGTAGGGAATCTTCCGCAATGGACGAAAGTCTGACGGAGCAACGCCGCGTGAGTGATGAAGGTTTTCGGATCGTAAAGCTCTGTTGCCAGGGAAGAATGTCTTGGAGAGTAACTGCTCTGAGAGTGACGGTACCTGAGAAGAAAGCCCCGGCTAACTACGTGCCAGCAGCCGCGGTAATACGTAGGGGGCAAGCGTTGTCCGGAATTATTGGGCGTAAAGCGCGCGCAGGCGGTCATTTAAGTCTGGTGTATAAACTCGGGGCTCAACTCCGAGTCGCACTGGAAACTGGGTGACTTGAGTGCAGAAGAGGAGAGTGGAATTCCACGTGTAGCGGTGAAATGCGTAGAGATGTGGAGGAACACCAGTGGCGAAGGCGACTCTCTGGGCTGTAACTGACGCTGAGGCGCGAAAGCGTGGGTAGCAAACAGGATTAGATACCCTGGTAGTCCACGCCGTAAACGATGAATGCTAGGTGTTAGGGGTTTCGATACCCTTGGTGCCGAAGTTAACACATTAAGCATTCCGCCTGGGGAGTACGGTCGCAAGACTGAAACTCAAAGGAATTGACGGGGACCCGCACAAGCAGTGGAGTATGTGGTTTAATTCGAAGCAACGCGAAGAACCTTACCAGGTCTTGACATCCCTCTGACCGGCGCAGAGATGTGCCTTTCCTTCGGGACAGAGGAGACAGGTGGTGCATGGTTGTCGTCAGCTCGTGTCGTGAGATGTTGGGTTAAGTCCCGCAACGAGCGCAACCCTTAGGTTTAGTTGCCAGCACATAAAGGTGGGCACTCTAGATCGACTGCCGGTGACAAACCGGAGGAAGGTGGGGATGACGTCAAATCATCATGCCCCTTATGACCTGGGCTACACACGTACTACAATGGCCAGTACAACGGGAAGCGAAACCGCGAGGTGGAGCGAATCCTATCAAAGCTGGTCTCAGTTCGGATTGCAGGCTGCAACTCGCCTGCATGAAGTCGGAATTGCTAGTAATCGCGGATCAGCATGCCGCGGTGAATACGTTCCCGGGTCTTGTACACACCGCCCGTCACACCACGAGAGTTTACAACACCCGAAGTCGGTGAGGTAACCGCAAGGGGCCAGCCGCCGAAGGTGGGGTAGATGATTGGGGTGAAGTCGTAACAAGGTAGCCGTATCGGAAGGTGCGGCTGGATCACCTCCTTTCTATGGAGTACCTCGCTTCCGTAGCGAAGCGGTACAAATTTGCTCTGCAATAACAGAGCGACAATAACGAGTATCCATTTGTTTAGTTTTGATGGAATTTGCGGGGCCATAGCTCAGCTGGGAGAGCGCCTGCCTTGCAAGCAGGAGGTCAGCGGTTCGATCCCGCTTGGCTCCACCAATCAAATACCATCTTAAGTCAAATCAACTCCAAAACTTACCGCTTGAATGGTGAGCGCGGATTTGATAAGATAGTCTTCCGCCGGTAAAATGGCGGTTGGACAATTTGCTGAAATTTTGAACGTCACTATGCGTGAACGTTGCAAATTTCATCATCGCTGATCATTACAACCTCACGAAGTGATGGCTGCACATGATCGAGCATTTGATCCTTGAAAACTGGATAACGAAACGAAATTTGCGTTTTAGAAAATTCCTTTTAGCTGAAACTTGTGTCTAACAAGTTTTGAATTAAAAGTGGCTAGCGTAGGTTTTGGGACTGGAGATCCTTTGTGAGACGACTTCTCCCTTGTATGAATTTACTTGATCAAGAAATCGGCGAACAACAGAGCGCCAGGCGCAAAACCGAAGCATTATGGTTAAGCTACTAAGAGCACACGGAGGATGCCTAGGCGCTAGGAGCCGAAGAAGGACGTGGCGAACAACGAAACTGCCTCGGGGAGCTGTAAGCAAGCTTTGATCCGGGGGTGTCCGAATGGGGAAACCCGGCTGTGTTCATACGCAGTCACTCACATCTGAATACATAGGGTGTGAAGAGGCATACCAGGGGAACTGAAACATCTAAGTACCCTGAGGAAGAGAAAACAAAAGTGATTCCGTCAGTAGCGGCGAGCGAACGCGGATTAGCCTAAACCAGGGAGCTTGCTCTCTGGGGTTGTGGGACGTCTCACATGGAGTTACAAAGGAACCGATTAGACGAACAGGTCTGGAAAGGCCGGCCATAGAAGGTAAAAGCCCTGTAATCGAAAGTCTGTTCCCTCCGAGACGGATCCCGAGTAGTGCGGGGCACGTGAAACCCCGTATGAATCTGCCAGGACCATCTGGTAAGGCTAAATACTCCCTAGCGACCGATAGTGAAGCAGTACCGTGAGGGAAAGGTGAAAAGCACCCCGGGAGGGGAGTGAAAAAGAACCTGAAACCGTGTGCTTACAAGAAGTCAGAGCCCTATTTATGGGTGATGGCGTGCCTTTTGTAGAATGAACCGGCGAGTTACGTTCCCGTGCAAGGTTAAGGTGAAGAGCCGAAGCCGCAGCGAAAGCGAGTCTGAATAGGGCGATTGAGTACGTGGACGTAGACCCGAAACCGGGTGATCTACCCCTGTCCAGGGTGAAGGTGCGGTAACACGCACTGGAGGCCCGAACCCACGTATGTTGAAAAATGCGGGGATGAGGTGGGGGTAGCGGAGAAATTCCAATCGAACTCGGAGATAGCTGGTTCTCCCCGAAATAGCTTTAGGGCTAGCCTCGGTGAATAGAGTCGTGGAGGTAGAGCACTGATTGGGTGCGGGGCCCGCCAAGGGTTACCAAGCTCAGTCAAACTCCGAATGCCATAGACTTATAACCGGGAGTCAGACAGTGAGTGCTAAGATCCATTGTCAAGAGGGAAACAGCCCAGACCATCAGCTAAGGTCCCCAAGTGTGTGTTAAGTGGGAAAGGATGTGGAGTTGCACAGACAACCAGGATGTTGGCTTAGAAGCAGCCACCATTTAAAGAGTGCGTAATAGCTCACTGGTCGAGTGACTCTGCGCCGAAAATGTAACGGGGCTAAACACACCACCGAAGCTATGGCTTGATGCTTTGCATCAGGGGTAGGGGAGCGTTGTATGCGGATTGAAGTTGGACCGGAAGGACTGGTGGACTGCATACAAGTGAGAATGCCGGTATGAGTAACGAAAAGATCAGTGAGAATCTGATCCGCCGAAAGCCCAAGGTTTCCTGAGGAAGGTTCGTCCGCTCAGGGTAAGTCGGGACCTAAGGCGAGGCCGAAAGGCGTAGTCGAAGGACAACAGGTTGAAATTCCTGTACCACCGTAATCCGTTATGAGCGATGGGGTGACGCAGTAGGGTAGTGACGCGAGCTGATGGATGCTCGTCCAAGCAGTGAGGCTGATGTGTAGGCAAATCCGCACATCGTTAAGGCTGGGCTGTGATGGGGAGGGAAAATTTACAGTACCGAAGGTCATGATCTCACACTGCCAAGAAAAGCCTCTAGCCAGGAGAAGGTGCCCGTACCGCAAACCGACACAGGTAGGCGAGAAGAGAATTCTAAGGCGCGCGGAAGAACTCTCGTTAAGGAACTCGGCAAAATGACCCCGTAACTTTGGGAGAAGGGGTGCCCCGGTAGTGTGAATAGCACGAGGGGGCCGCAGTGAAAAGGCCCAAGCGACTGTTTAGCAAAAACACAGGTCTGTGCGAAGCCGTAAGGCGAAGTATACGGGCTGACGCCTGCCCGGTGCTGGAAGGTTAAGGGGAGCGGTTAGGGGTAACCCGAAGCTGTGAACCGAAGCCCCAGTAAACGGCGGCCGTAACTATAACGGTCCTAAGGTAGCGAAATTCCTTGTCAGGTAAATTCTGACCCGCACGAATGGCGTAACGACTTGGGCGCTGTCTCAACGAGAGATCCGGTGAAATTTTAATACCTGTGAAGATGCAGGTTACCCGCGACAAGACGGAAAGACCCCATGGAGCTTTACTACAGCTTGATATTGAACTTTGATGCGATTTGTACAGGATAGGTGGGAGCCTAGGAATCCGGAGCGCCAGCTTCGGTGGAGGCGCCGTTGGGATACCACCCTGATCGTATCGAAGTTCTAACCTGGGACCGTGATCCGGTTCGGGGACAGTGTCAGGTGGGTAGTTTGACTGGGGCGGTCGCCTCCTAAAGAGTAACGGAGGCGCCCCAAGGTTCCCTCAGAATGGTTGGAAATCATTCGCAGAGTGCAAAGGCAAAAGGGAGCTTGACTGCGAGACTGACAAGTCGAGCAGGGACGAAAGTCGGGCTTAGTGATCCGGTGGTACCGCATGGAAGGGCCATCGCTCAACGGATAAAAGCTACCCTGGGGATAACAGGCTTATCTCCCCCAAGAGTCCACATCGACGGGGAGGTTTGGCACCTCGATGTCGGCTCATCGCATCCTGGGGCTGAAGTAGGTCCCAAGGGTTGGGCTGTTCGCCCATTAAAGCGGTACGCGAGCTGGGTTCAGAACGTCGTGAGACAGTTCGGTCCCTATCTGTCGTGGGCGTAGGAAATTTGAGAGGAGCTGTCCTTAGTACGAGAGGACCGGGATGGACGCACCGCTGGTGCACCAGTTGTTCCGCCAGGAGCATAGCTGGGTAGCTACGTGCGGATGGGATAAACGCTGAAAGCATCTAAGCGTGAAGCCCTCCTCAAGATGAGATTTCCCAATTAGTAAGACCCCTTGAAGACGACGAGGTTGATAGGCCTGAGGTGGAAGTGCAGCAATGTATGGAGCTGACAGGTACTAATCGGTCGAGGGCTTATCCAAATAACACCCCAAAAAGTGAAGCGGAGGCTTCGAAGAGTATACCGAATACTTTTCGGGGGCCCCGGTGAACCAAGTAAGGGCTAACACGCAAATGAAGTTTCGTATCCAGTTTTCAGGTGATCAAGTCATCTGAAACGCTGCAATATTCATACACGTACTAGCGTAGTACCGAATATTTCGCGGCAGCATTTGTTCCACAAATGCCTGTTTGGTGGCAATGGCGGAGGGGTTCCACACGTACCCATCTCGAACACGACCGTTAAGCCCTCCAGCGCCGATGGTACTTGGACCGCAGGGTCCTGGGAGAGTAGGACGTCGCCAAGCAACTGAAAAAGCACTGTTGATCCAAAGATCAGCAGTGCTTTTTTGTTTTTCTAAGTGTTGTTTGCATTGCGTCGAACACGTTCTTACGGACAAGAGATCCGCTATTTGCTGTTTTTATGTGAAATCGGCAAGCCAACGGACACAGAAGGCGCTATTCAGTGGAAATAGCCGTCGAAGCCATGGATTTTACATCAATAGGCTCCCTTGTGTCCATTAGTTCCAGAAAAGGCAGCATTTTTGCGAAATAGCGGAACTAAGGTCCGTAAGAGATCAGCAGAACTAGAGACAGCAAAAAGACAACCTGTACTTGACGTTCAAATGATCGCTACAGGTGAAAATAGAGACTAAGTGTATTTTATGTATTGATTTTGCCACCTTTTTCAAAATTACTCGAACTAAATGTAATTCATGCAGTAGTAATACGTTAATTTGCTTAAATTCTTATAATAGCCAGAAATTAGATGTAGGTACTCCAGTTAGCTCCCCGCAATACGCCAAAATTCGGTCAACTACATGTAGGAAATACATCTAGATCCTCCTTCCATTAGTGCTACCACCTCCGTAACGCCCCAATTGGGCAAAGGATTCGTCAGTTAGCCATTTACTATTGTCTGGTTAATCTAAGCTTGCTGAGTAATCCTGCATATATTAATGATAAATACTGTGCACATGGTTAGAAATAACGTTTTGCCCCTGCATATGCGGCGCCATAATAGTCATCCCCAAAGATGTATTCCAGTTGGACTCCGTCCCGTGGATCCGTATCGGCGTTAATCATCAAATCGTTTCCTAAATAGATTGCAACGTGAGTGATTGTTTCTGAGCCATGCTCTTTAAAAAATACAAGGTCCCCTTTTCTTAATTGATCTTTTGGCACATAGGTTCCATATTGATATTGCCAATTGGAGGTTCGTGGCAATTTAATCCCTGCTCTGCCATACACATATTGAGTGAATGACGAACAATCCAAGGCAACCCAAGGTTTTTCCCCGCCCCAAACATAAGGAACATCAAACTGATCCTTTGCCACGGCGATGATGTAATCCGCTTTCTCCTCCCAATTGGCGTTCGGTGGTATGGATGGTGGTGCGGTAGGGACATTGATTACTAGACCGGGAAAAATGTGCTGAGGATCTTTTACCTTGGGATTGGCCTCAAGCAAATAGGCAAGGGGGATCCCCTTACTTTGGGCAATGCTCCAGAACGTATCGCCAGCTTGTATCTTATAAGTGGTCCTGGATACTTCGTTCGCCGGGATTAATCCCGGCGCCGGTTTATGACCGTGAGGCAGGCTGATCAGCAAACCTCTCCAAATATTTTCTGGATCCACTAAGGAATTGATTGTTTGCAGCTCGGACACGTCTACCTCAAAATCCTTGGCAATGGACCAGAATGTCTCGTTACCCTTGGCTGTATATTGATCGTATGGAACCGCAAAGCATGTTTGCGGGAGGATTGCATTTACAAATACAACGGTGGCGATAATTAGCTTTTTCAAATGAACTCCTCCATTTACTTTTTTATAGAATATCCTGATCTGCAGTTTACTTATCCAGAGAACATGTTTTTTCTTGGGTTTCGAGATAATACTAGGGGCTGCAGGGTCCTGAGAGAGCAGGATATTACTAAGGCAAAAGGCACTGCGTGCTGGGAGCTGCGTAAACCGCACGCTGGAAGCTGCGTAAATATGAAGAAGTATTGTTGTTTTTGAATCGGTGTGTTTTTGTACTGCTCCGTGTTTTGACTGTAATTGGCCCGTAACGGACAGGAGATTCCCTATTTATGGTTTTTGCACGAATTCAGCACCACAACGGACACAGAAGGCGCTATTTAGTGAAGTTGGTTTATGAACACATCGATTTTGGACAAATAAGTTCCGCTGTGTCCGTTAGAATCGAAAAAAGCGGCATTTATGCGATATAGAGGAACTAGGGTCCGTAAGAGTACAGAATAACTAAAAGACACCACCCTTAGGCTGGTTCAAAGACCAAGAGCCGGCACAAAGGCTGACTCAAAGACCCTACTTAAGGGTCTGGCTCAAACTCAAATACTTGACACGAAGCACGGATTGACTCAATGCACTGCCTCAATGCACTGACTCAAAGGCTGGTCTCAACAACTTTGACACGAAGCACGGATTGACTCAATGCACTGACTCATCAGGCTGGCTGAAAGCACCCGATCTTAAGCACCCGGCTCTAGTCACGCCTTTTTAGAATGCTTTTTTGAATAACTTCCCCGCCTCAGGTTACACTGAAATGTATAAGACACCTCTTGGCAAAGTATGAAATTGTGATATAATAAAGTTAAAGTCAAAGAAAGTCAAAGTCAACAAACGGTAGCCATAACGAATTATACGGAGAGCTTTGCCGGACGAGGCGGCATATCGTGTCGGCTTAACGTTTGAGCATGGGAGGGATGATGGATTGCGTAATATCTCCGATATTATCGAACAATATCTCAAGGGTATTTTGCATCAAAGTCCTGAAGGAACCGTTGAAATTCAACGCAATGATCTGGCTGACCGGTTTTCCTGCGTTCCATCGCAAATCAACTATGTAATCAGTACCAGGTTTACCCTTGAGAAAGGGTACCTGGTTGAAAGCAAACGGGGCGGCGGCGGTTACATCAGGATTCGGCGTATCGAGCTGCCTGGTCCGACCAGCCTGCATACCCACTTGCATCACACGATTGGCGATGAAATGGGTCAAACGGCTGCGGAAGGGCTAATATATCAACTGGAGGAAGCTCGTTTCTTGAACCGCCGAGAGGCGGCACTCATGCGAGCGGCTATCTCCAGGGAAGTCTTGATGCTAAAACTGCCTGAACGCGATCGGCTTCGGGCAAGAATCATGAAGGCCATGTTGATTTCACTTTTAGGTTAACGAGTCTATCCGTAAGGGAGGGGACGTTCCATGCATTGTCAGGAATGCGGCAAACGACCTGCAACATTGCATTTTACCAAAATTGTGAACGGCGAGAAAACGGAGTTTCACATTTGTGAAACCTGTGCCAGAGAAAAGGGCGAGCTTATTCCAGGGACTTCAGGCGGATTTTCGATCCATAACCTGCTGTCCGGACTGCTGGATTTCACCCCTGGCAGTCACGCCCACGGGACCAAGGCACCCGAGAACCTGCGCTGCGAAGAGTGCGGGCTGACTTATTCCCAATTCAGCAAGCTTGGGCGTTTTGGATGCAGCTCCTGTTATAAATATTTCAATGACCGTCTTGACCCGCTCTTCAAGAGAGTACACGGCAATACGGTTCATGTAGGCAAAGTACCCAAAAGGGTTGGCGGGCATATTCAAATCAAGCGCAAGCTCGATGACCTTCGCAGAGAGCTGCAGTATCGGATTCATCAGGAAGAATTCGAGGAGGCCGCAGCCCTGCGGGATCAAATACGCGAGCTTGAGAAGAACATTTCCGAGGAGTAGGAGGAGTGGGCGATGGCAAATCTTCGGTTTACAGAACAACCGCTTAGCGAATGGATGAGAAGCGGAGGCAAGGAGTCCGAAATCGTCATCAGCAGCCGTGTCCGAATTGCGCGAAATTTGCTGAACAGGCCATTCCCTATGCTGGCGACCAACCAGCAATCCGAGGACGTGCTGAATCAGCTGGAGAGCGTGCTGCAAGATCAAAGGATGCAGCAGTTCGGGCCGTTGTCTTCGGTTCTTCTAGCCGATTTGGATGAGCTGGACAAAAAGGTGCTCGTTGAGAAGCATCTCATCAGCCCGAATTTGGCTAATGAGTCCAGATACGGCGCCGTCTTTATCAGCGATGACGAAAGCCTCAGCATCATGGTGAATGAAGAGGATCATTTGCGTATTCAATGCCTTTATCCCGGCCTGCAGATTGAGGAGGCTTGGGAGAAGGCGACCGCGGTGGATGATATTTTCGAAGCACAGGTGGATTATGCCTTTGACGATAACCGCGGTTTCCTTACCAGCTGCCCTACGAATGTAGGGACAGGACTTCGGGCCTCCGTCATGATGCATTTGCCGGCGCTGGTTCTAACTCAGCAAATAAATCGGATCCTGTCGGCCG
This sequence comes from Paenibacillus woosongensis, assembly GCF_030122845.1. NCBI lineage: Bacteria > Bacillati > Bacillota > Bacilli > Caryophanales > Paenibacillaceae > Paenibacillus > Paenibacillus woosongensis. Next base: position 4,673,593 of record NZ_CP126084.1, on the reverse strand, counting down.
TGTCCCAGGTCGGATTGACAGTCCGCGGCATTTACGGCGAAGGCAGCGAAGCGACAGGGAACTTGTTTCAAATCTCAAATCAGATTACACTGGGACAAAGCGAATCTGAAATTATTGAAAATTTGTACAGCGTTGTGATGCAGATCATCGAGCATGAGAAATCGGCAAGGGAGAGACTGCTCTCTGAATCCCGCCTGCGGATGACCGATCGCGTCATGCGCTCCTATGGCATTTTGTTATACGCAGCGATTATAGACTCTAAGGAGGCGGCGCAGCGGCTGTCCGACGTCAGACTCGGCGTAGATCTGGGATTGATCGATACGCTGCCCGTACAGGTACTGAATGAATTGAATGTCATGACCCAGCCTGGTTTCTTGCAGAAAAAATTTCAGGTCAGCATGTCTCCGGGCGAACGCGATATGTACCGCGCTAAGCTGATCCGAGAGAAATTGGGTAAATAAGAAACAACATTCATGGAGGTGTAGGAGTATGATGTTTGGAAGATTTACGGAGCGTGCCCAGAAGGTTTTGGCACTTGCCCAAGAAGAAGCCGTACGGTTAGGGCATAACAATATTGGAACAGAGCATATTTTGCTTGGTTTGATTCGTGAAGGGGAAGGAATTGCCGCTAAGGCATTAATCGGGCTTGGACTGGGTCTTGAGAAAATCCAGGACGAAGTAGAGACGCTGATCGGCCGCGGCCAGGAGCAACCGGCGAATATCGCTTATACGCCGAGAGCCAAGAAGGTTATCGAACTATCCATGGATGAAGCTCGCAAGCTCGGCCATACCTATGTGGGAACAGAGCATATTCTGCTTGGCTTGATTCGTGAAGGCGAGGGCGTTGCTGCCCGGGTATTGAACAACCTGGGTATCAGTCTGAACAAAGCGCGTCAGCAAGTGCTGCAGCTGCTGGGCAGCAGCGAGGCGGTGTCCAGTCATCATAGCACGCCAGCTAACGTGAATACGCCGACGCTGGACAGTCTGGCTCGCGATTTGACGGAATCCGCCAAAGAGAGCAATCTTGACCCGGTTATCGGCCGAAGCAAGGAAATCGAGCGGGTCATTCAGGTGCTCAGCCGCCGGACGAAGAACAACCCGGTGCTGATCGGTGAGCCTGGCGTAGGGAAGACCGCTATTGCTGAAGGATTGGCTCAGAAGATTATCAATAATGAAATTCCGGAGACACTGCGCGACAAAAGAGTCATGACCCTCGATATGGGTTCTGTCGTAGCCGGTACGAAATATCGCGGCGAATTCGAGGATCGCTTGAAGAAAATCATGGATGAAATCCGTCAAGCCGGGAATATCATCCTGTTCATTGATGAATTGCATACCCTGATTGGCGCAGGCGGTGCGGAAGGTGCCATCGATGCCTCGAACATCCTGAAGCCGGCGCTGGCCCGCGGCGAGCTGCAATGCATCGGGGCAACGACGCTGGATGAATACCGCAAGTATATCGAGAAGGATGCTGCGCTTGAGCGCCGTTTCCAACCGATAACGGTTGATCAGCCTTCCGTTGACGAAGCCATTCAAATCCTGCATGGACTTCGCGACCGCTATGAGGCCCATCACCGCGTTAAAATTACCGATGAAGCGATTGAACAGGCGGTTAAGCTGTCCGACCGCTATATCCAGGACCGCTTTCTGCCGGATAAAGCCATCGACTTGATCGATGAGGCCGGCTCAAAGGTAAGACTGAACTCATACACGGTACCGCCTAATCTGAAGCAGTTGGAGAGCCGTCTGGAAGACATCCGCAAAGAGAAAGACGCGGCTGTACAGAGCCAGGAGTTTGAGAAAGCGGCAGCACTGCGCGATACGGAGCAGAAAATCCGCGAGGAGCTCGACATCACGAAGAATCAATGGAAAGAGAAACAGGGCCGTACCGACTCTGAAGTTACGCCTGAGGACATTGCACAGGTCGTAGCAAGCTGGACTGGTATTCCAGTCAATAAGCTGAAGGAAGAGGAAACGGAAAGACTGCTCAATATGGAGCAAATCCTGCATGAGCGCGTTATCGGGCAGGACGAAGCCGTTAAGGCGGTCAGCCGGGCGATTCGCCGGGCGCGTGCCGGACTGAAGGATCCGAAGCGTCCGATGGGCTCCTTTATCTTCCTAGGCCCAACTGGGGTAGGTAAGACTGAGCTGGCGCGGGCCCTGGCCGAAGCCATGTTCGGCGACGAAAATGCGGTTATCCGCATCGACATGTCCGAATATATGGAGAAGCACTCCACGGCTCGTCTCGTTGGCGCCCCTCCAGGATATGTTGGTTATGAAGAAGGCGGCCAGCTGACGGAGAAAGTACGCCGCAAGCCATATTCGGTCGTACTCTTGGATGAAATCGAGAAGGCGCACCCTGAGGTATTCAATATTTTGCTGCAAGTGCTGGAGGATGGCCGTTTGACGGACTCCAAAGGACGTGTGGTAGACTTCCGCAATACACTGATCATTCTCACCTCGAACGTCGGGGCCGAAGCGATCAGACGCAATACGCGGCTTGGCTTTACTGCCGTAGACGACTCCGGGGCAGATTATGACAATATGAAAGGCAAAGTGATGGAAGAACTTAAGAAGAGCTTCCGTCCGGAATTCCTTAACCGGATCGATGAAATTATCGTATTCCACTCGCTGGAGCAGAAGCATATCGGCGAAATCGTTACGCTGATGGCAGAAGAGCTTCGCAAACGGCTGCATGAATACGAGGTGGACTTCGTTCTGACCGATCAAGCCAAGGAGTTTCTGGCTAAAGAAGGCTTTGATCCAGCTTATGGAGCGCGTCCGCTTCGCAGAGCTATCCAGAAGCATATCGAGGATCGCTTGTCTGAAGAATTGCTGACCGGAAACGTCAAGAAAGGCGATTCGCTGACGATTGATGTGGAGGATGGCAGCTTGACCGTGAAGAAGACGGGGGCTTTTACCAAAAGCGCCAAGTAAATGAATAGTGAGCAAAACGATCTGAATCGTATTGCAAAGCGAATCATGCAAGACAGCCTGGGAATTTCGGTTTCCGGGGCTGTCTTTTCTTCGTATTTCCCATATTTGTATAAAGCGCCCGAAAAACCTTTACGTTAAATCAGAAACAATGGTAAACTTTGAGTGTTACTCTTAGTGGTTTGGGCTGCAAGGTTTGTTAAATTTTGCAGATATTTTAAGGAGAGAAAAATGGTTAAAGTAAAAACAAAGTTTTTTTGCACGGAGTGCGGATATGAATCGCCGAAATGGTACGGGAAATGCCCGGGGTGCGGTTCATGGAACTCCATGGTCGAAGAAACGGAGAAAGTCGTAAAGACGCAGGGGATGTCCTCTGGTCTATTTCATACGAAAGAAAAACCGCTGCCCATCATAAACATAGAGAGCGGCAAAGAACCGCGCATCGTCACTGGCATAGGAGAACTGAACCGGGTGCTTGGCGGCGGAGTCGTACCCGGCTCGCTCGTACTGGTCGGCGGTGATCCAGGAATCGGCAAATCGACGCTGCTCCTGCAGACATCCCACGAAATGGCTCAGGCCGGATTGAAAGTACTGTATATATCCGGGGAGGAGTCAATCAGGCAGACGAAGCTGAGAGCCGAGCGGCTAGGAGCCTTGTCGCAAGAGCTGTATGTCCTCTGTGAGAGCGACATGGAAGCCATTGAATCGGCGATCGACGAGCTGAAGCCGAATTTCCTCGTCATCGACTCGATCCAAACCGTATATCTGCCGGAAGTGACAAGCGCGCCGGGAAGCGTATCCCAGGTTCGCGAATGTACGGCGCGCTTCATGCGCATTGCCAAAGGGCAGGGGATTGCCACGGTTCTGGTCGGGCATGTGACGAAGGAAGGAGCCATTGCCGGGCCAAGGCTGCTGGAGCATATGGTGGACTGCGTGCTGTATTTCGAAGGAGAACGACATCACTCTTACCGCCTGCTTCGGGCGGTGAAGAACCGCTTCGGTTCTACGAATGAAATCGGCATATTTGAAATGAACGAATCCGGCTTGACCGAAGTAACTAACCCTTCGGAGCTGTTCCTCTCCGAGAGGCCGCTTGGTGTCGCAGGCTCCACCGTCGTGGCGAGTATGGAAGGAACACGCCCGATGCTCGTAGAACTGCAGGCTCTGATCGCATCGACACATTTTCCTTCCCCGCGAAGGATGGCGACGGGTGTAGATCACCATCGGATGGGACTGATCATCGCCGTACTGGAGAAGCGGATGGGTATGTTCCTGCAAAATCAGGATGCTTACGTGAACCTGGCTGGCGGAGTGAAGCTGGATGAGCCGGCCGTTGATCTGGCGATTGCTGTGAGCATTGCTTCCAGCTTTCGCGATATTCCGACCAAGCCGGACGATGTCATCTTCGGGGAAGTTGGGCTTACCGGTGAAGTCCGGGCCGTCTCCAGGGCTGAGCAGAGGGTGAAGGAGGCAGCGAAGTTAGGATTCAAACGCGTTATTCTGCCCGAGAAGAGCATGAAGGGCTGGCAGAGTCCCGCAGGAATACAATTGATTGGCGTAAATACTGTTGCAGATGCGCTAGCTGTTGCGTTAGATTAGGGGGCATTAAGTTCATGAAGGAAAACACCCATGCGGAGAAAATGAATGATTTACTCAGACTCGTCGCGCCCGGCACTGCTTTTCGCGATGGACTTGAGAACGTGCTCCGGGCCAAGACCGGCGGGCTGATCGTTGTGGGATACAGCCCGGAAGTGATGGAAGTAGTTGAAGGAGGCTTCTCCATTAACTGCGACTTCTCGCCGAACTACTTATACGAGCTGGCAAAAATGGACGGAGCCATCATCATGAGCGAGGATCTTAAGAGAATATTGTATGCAAATACGCAGCTCATTCCCGATTCATCCATCTCCTCGTCGGAGACGGGGATTCGCCACCGGACGGCGGAGCGGGTGGCGAAGCAGACGGGCAAGCTGGTCGTCTCGATCTCCCAGCGCCGCAATATCATCACGTTATATCAAGGCGGGCTTCGTTATTCCCTGAAGGAGATTGGGGTTATCCTGACGAAAGCGAACCAGGCGATCCAGACCCTGGAGAAATACAGGGCTGTTCTCAATCAGGCGCTTACGAATTTGACGGCATCCGAGTTCGAAGAGCTGGTGACGATGCCCGAGGTCATTAATGTGATTCAGCGGGTTGAAATGGTGATTCGGATCAAAATGGAGATCAAACGGTTCATTAACGAACTGGGCTCCGAAGGCCGGTTGATTAGTATGCAAATGGAAGAGCTGGTTAGCAATATGGAGGAAGAAGCGTGGCTGTTATACAAAGACTATGCTAAGGAAGACAGCGATGAAGCCATTCGGGAAATTATCCTTGGATTGAAGCGATCCAGTGACGACGACCTGCTTGAGATGAGCCATATCACCAGACTGCTCGGTTATCCGGCTTCGGCGGCAATGTCCGAAGACTTAGTGTCTCCGCGAGGTTATCGCGTACTGAACAAAATCCCGCGTCTCCCGAACGTCATCATCCATAACCTTGTCGAGCGCTTCAAGCATCTTCCAGGGGTGCTGATGGCAACGATCGACGAGCTGGACGAAGTGGACGGCATTGGCGAGGTTCGGGCCAGAACGATCAAAGAAGGTCTTAAGCGGCTGCAGGAACAGGCTTTTATCGATAGACAAATTTAAGCCTGTATGCCTGCGGGCCGAGTTTTCTTTTGGGAATTAAAGTAATTTGCTTCATAATCCGATAATAAGATTATTGGAAATCTATACGAGGTGAAGAGATGATTACAAAATCACTTCCGAATGTATTTACCCTGGGAAACTTATTTTTAGGGATGCTAGCCATTATTTTTGCTTTTGACGGCAAATACAGCATGTCCGCGATCATGGTCATTGTGGCGATGCTGCTCGACGGGCTGGACGGGCGGGTTGCCCGGGCGCTTGACGCTCAAAGCGAATTCGGTAAAGAGCTGGACTCATTATCGGATATTATATCGTTTGGCGTCGCCCCTGCCCTGTTAATGTACTCTATTGCTTTTAGCGGGATTCATCCGGGAATTGCTTGGGCTGTTACGGCCATCTTCCCGATGTGCGGCGCGCTGAGATTGGCTCGATTTAATGTGCAGAAGGGAGTGCCGGGGTATTTCATCGGCCTGCCGATCCCAGCCGCGGGCGGTGTCATTGCCACATTGTCCCTGTTTCACAAGAATATGACGGCTCCTTACTTCATTTGCGGCATATTGCTCGTATCATACTTGATGGTTAGTTCCGTAAAGTATCCCAACTTCAAAAAGATCGGCCTTCCTAAAAAGGGAATTGCTTTAGCGCCGTTCGTTATCCTGCTTGCAGTTATGGTTGCGGTTCTTTTTCCAGAGGAATTATCCAAGCTTATCTTTATCCCGCTTGTCGTTTACGCAGCCTATGGCCTGAAGCAGAGCTTCGACAAATTGCTTCACCGCGGCAAGCAGGTAGATGACGATGAGGCCGAGGAAGCTTATCACAATCGTTGATATGTAAAATAAAAGCATGAGCGTCGGAAATCACGGCGTTCATGCTTTTTATCTTTATTGGATTTATAAGTTTTACGGCCAAACCGCATCGCCGCAAAAAGTTTAACGAATCTCATCCACGTTATTTGTGCATATTGGCTATGAGGTTAAATCTAACGATTCTTATCCACTCTATTTGCAGTGTATCTTCTGTTTGGGGGAGGTAAAGGATGAAATAACGTTGCCCAGCTTCGTTACATCTTGACTGAGGTGATTTTTGGACAAATAGCGATCGTGAGATTCGTTACTCATGTGCTATTGGGCGTTCCGGCTTCATTATTCAAATTCTGATTTCGTACTCACGTCTCTGGACTCATGATCACGTTCTGGTTTGTTATTTACATCCCAAATTCGTTACCACGTCTCACTCTCGTTACGGGTGTTCCTGGTCACGGGGAGCTTGTAGGTTCAAGGCCGGGTATTGTAGTCTGCTAAGTGCGATCAGCAGCAAGTATTGGTTGGCTAGCAAGATGGCGAAGCAATTTTCATGTCCTACATTGCATCTCGTAAGGGAGAAGTGTGCCTGGTACATAGCAGTACTAAGTTGGCTCCTGTGAGCTCCTGTAGTCTCTTATAGGTTCACGTAAGTACCTGTAGGCTCCTGATCGGGATTCCTGTTAAGAAGGATTGCTCTAGTAGAGCGTACTCGCAAGGGACAAGCAGAACATGGCACGCAGCAGCTTTCCGGGTGAAGCGAACGAGGAAGGGAGATACAGTAAGTAGTTCGGGGGAGTAGAAGCGTTCCTAAACATGACGTACCTGAATGGGGAAAAAGCGTGCCTAGGCAGTGCCTAAGCGCATCCAGTGCAAAGGAGTTCCTCGGTATCACTCACGCTATTTCCATATGGTGAGTTCAGAGGCACAGCCCTTGGGCCCTCCCTTTGGCAGGGAGGGGTGGGGGTGGGTGCAAAAAATACATCTATGATAAGTTAAACAATCCTAAAGTGGCGCACTTCTGCGATTCCCGTCGGACGACTTCATCCATGTCGATCTCCAGCAAGTTACAGAGAGCTGACATATAAAAAAGGTTACGTCCCAACTCATTGGTAACGGCATCCCGGCAGTTCTCGCAAAGTTCTCCTTGAACATGCTTGCGGATCGTTTCCTTGGCATGCTGCAGATCCATGCCGGGTTCGAATTGCTGTTTTGTGGCGTGAAGCTCGATGCAACCGCATTCAGTCACCGATTTAGTGACGGAGCGGACGACGGACGCATTGGTTTGTCCCAATTTGGACAGGACATCTAGCAAACTGCGGTGACGGAGTAACAAATCAGAAACTTGTTCTTGAAAAGATTGCAGGCTTTGAGCGCTCATTTTTCCATCCACCTCAAATATTATGAATTGAGTTCATTATATGCCACAATTTCCCCTCATATCAAGCTGGAATTGCCGTAATGATGGGGATTGTCCCATTTTCTCATCAGAAAAAATTCGAATTTTGTAGTTTGTCTTCGTAATCGATCATCAAATAACTGACGCGTATCCGGGTCTCTCATCACAAATACAAAACAGCCTGGCATAAGAGTGGCCGTATCGTTGGCCCTTATGCCAGGCATAATGTCGAGCATCGACAAATACAAGATTTAGAAAAGTGTCCGTGCTCCCTATGAATTATTTGAAGCTATTCTGGTATTCCGCTAAAGCAGCTTCCATCGCCTGTGCCCATTCATCCAGGAAGTCCTGGGGATAAAATATTGAGTTCTGTAAACAGCGCCGTTAATCGGTCATTAATAAAATGGCTGGTTTGAGACACCGTATTGCTGATGCTCGTATAGGCATTTTCCTTTAGCTGCTCCGCGGCCAATTGGTAGGAGATGAGCCCCGATAACAGGATAAATGCGGATATCGTTGGCACAAACAGCCACAGTATAGTCGTTCGTAAAGAGCGGAATCGAGGGAATCTCATATGTCCCCTTCCTTTCGTGCAGCAGTCATTTGTGGCGGCATCCTGACAGCCGGTTGTCCAGATTTATATGAAAGAATAGCATGCTGATACGGAATATGGAAGCAGAAATAACCAGGAGAAGCTCGTCTGGAAATTTTTATCCAACGAAGATTACGCCGCCAAAGTTTGGATCATACTGGTTAAAGAACATACTAAATTTTGGAGGTGAAGAGAGACATGGTCAAAAGATGGTTCATGATTCTGTCCGCTTTGTGCGGGGCGTGGCTCGGTTATACCATGGAAGAGCTAACGGGCCTGTTTCCGGGGCCGCTGCGCGCATGGCTTGGCGGGATGAGTCCTCTGATGTCGCATCTGCTGCTTGCGGCTGCAGGAGCAGTCTTGTGCGCATTCATGTTCTCCCTTGTTGCGGATATCGCATCTGCACGAATCAGACGGTGGATCGAAGCGATTACGGAAATACCGATGAATGAAATGATGGCCGGCGCGGCCGGATTGACTGCAGGACTTCTACTATCTTTAATGGTCTACCCTGTATTGTCCTTGCTGGGGTCTATGGAGAGTTTTGCGCAGTTCGCGGTATCGGCGCTGTTCGGTTATATGGGGCTGACCGTGGGGCTGGCGAAGAAGGAAGAGCTCTCCTCGTTCTGGAAGTCTGGCAAATGGGGAGCCACAGAGCAGGGCGAAGAACGCAGGTTGGAGGAGCATAAAATTCTCGACACCAGCGTCATTATCGATGGGCGGATCGCTGATATTTGCAAGACAGGATTTATCGAAGGAACGATCGTCATTCCTGAGTTCGTGCTGGAGGAGCTGCAGCATATCGCCGACTCATCGGACTTGCTCAAGCGCAACCGCGGACGGCGCGGGCTGGATATTTTGAATAAAATCCAGAAAGAGCTGGACGTCAAGGTCATGATTTACGAGGGGGATTTCGAGGAAATCTCCGAAGTGGACAGCAAGCTGGTCAAGCTGGCTAAGGTGCTGCAGGGGAAGGTCGTCACGAATGATTTCAACCTGAATAAGGTGTGCGAGCTGCAGGGGGTCTCCGTCCTTAATATCAACGATTTGGCGAATGCCGTGAAGCCGGTCGTATTGCCGGGTGAAGAGATTATGGTGCAGGTTATCAAAGACGGTAAGGAGCATGGTCAAGGGGTGGCCTATCTGGATGACGGCACCATGATCGTCGTTGAAGGAGGCCGGGATTATATCGGAACCATTACCGAGGTGCTTGTCACCAGCGTACTGCAAACTTCGGCGGGCCGGATGATTTTTGCCAAACCAAAACTGTTGGAAAAAGCCCAGTAAAAGCGGTATGATGGGAGTATCTGCGCAGTTCTGGCGGTTTTCCTTAAGCGGGATGGCCAGACCAGAAGCCTGCGTAATTCCAACGGATGAGGCAGGGAAGCATGGTGGCACAAGCGAACAGCGCCGGAGCCGGAGCGATTATTGTGGCGGCCGGGCGCGGTACACGCATGGGTACGAAGGAAAGCAAGCAGTACCTCATGCTGCAGGACAAGCCAATCGTCGTTCACACGTTAGAGGTGTTTGACCGCCATCCCCTGATCACCGAGATCGTCCTGGTGACGGGTGAGCAGGATGTTGAGCGGGTTCGGGCGTGGATCGACGAGTATGGCATCACAACTCCAATCAAAGTTATTCCGGGCGGCGCCGAGCGTCAGCACTCCGTATACCAAGGGCTGCTTCAATTGAGCTCAGTTTGGGTACTGGTGCATGATGGCGTCCGCCCTTTTGTCACGGAAGAGCAGGTAACCGCCTGTTATGAAGCGGCCGTTAAGCATCAGGCGGCCGTGCTGGCCGTGCCGGTGAAGGATACGGTTAAACAGGTGGATGAGCAGGGCTGGGTGACCGCGACGCCGGATCGGCGCAGCCTTTGGGCCATCCAGACGCCGCAGGCTTTTCGCCGTTCGGATCTTATGCGGGCCCATGAAGTGGCCGCTAAGGAGGGGTTCGTGGGCACCGACGATTCGATGCTCGTGGAGCGGATGGGAATACCGGTTCGGGTAGTGGAAGGGGCGTACGGCAACATTAAAATCACTACGCCGGATGATTTGGACTACGCCGAGTTCGTGCAATCGCAGAAGGAAGCTAAAGGGAGAGGTAACGCATGATTAGAATTGGACAAGGATTTGACGTACATCAACTTGTGGAAGACAGGCCTTGCATTATCGGCGGGGTAACGATTCCTTTCGAAAAGGGGCTGCTGGGGCATTCCGACGCGGATGTGCTGCTGCACGCGATCACGGATGCGGTGCTCGGGGCGCTCGGTCTAGGCGATATCGGCAGGCATTTTCCCGATACGGATCCAGCTTATAAGGATGCGGACAGTTTGAAGCTTCTGGAGCGGGTGTGGGCCATGGCTGTTGAACGCGGCTATCGCCTTGGAAATCTGGACGCGACGATCATTGCCCAACGTCCGAAGATGGCTCCGTACATCCCGCAAATGGTCGAGGTTATCGCTGGCGTACTGCAGGCGGAGCCGGAGCTGGTGAATGTAAAGGCCAGCACGACGGAGCAGCTTGGCTTCAACGGGCGGGGAGAAGGCATCACCGCTTTGTGTGTTGTGTGCCTGACGAAAGATATGCTATCATCTTAAAATAATTTTTGAAGATTCGATTCGCTATTTATTCCAGGAGGGGATTCATTATGACGGAGGTTCGCGTTCGTTATGCTCCGAGTCCGACGGGGCATTTGCATATCGGCAATGCGAGAACCGCGCTGTTTAACTATCTGTTTGCGAGACATCACGGAGGCAAAATGATCATCCGGATCGAAGATACCGACGTGAAGCGCAACGTCGCCGGCGGGGAAGAGAACCAGCTGACTTATTTGAAGTGGCTTGGCATCGATTGGGATGAGAGCGTCGATGTCGGCGGGGACTACGGTCCGTACCGCCAGACCGAGCGGCTGGATATTTACCGCAAATATTGGGAGGAGCTTCTCGATAAAGGGCTGGCTTACCGCTGCTATTGCACGGAAGAGGAGCTGGAGCAGGAGCGCGAGGAGCAGATGGCCCGCGGAGAGATGCCGCGCTATTCCGGCAAGCACCGGGATTTGACGCCGGAGCAGTGCGCCGCTTACGAAGCCGAGGGACGGCAGGCGAGCATCCGCTTCCGCGTGCCGGAGGGACGCACGTATACGTTCGACGATCTGGTCAAAGGCGAGATCACGTTCCAATCCGAGACGAGCGGCGATTTCGTCATCGTCAAGAAGGATGGCATTCCGACCTACAACTTCGCGGTCGTGCTCGATGATCACCTGATGAACATTACACACGTGCTTCGCGGCGAGGATCACGTATCCAACACGCCGCGCCAGTTAATGATTTATGAGGCGTTCGGCTGGGAGCCGCCAGTGTTCGGGCATATGACGCTGATCGTCGGCGAGAACCACAAAAAGCTGAGTAAACGCGACGAATCGGTCATCCAGTTTATCGAGCAGTATGATGATCTGGGATATTTGCCGGAAGCGATGTTCAATTTCATCACGCTGCTTGGCTGGTCGCCGGAAGGCGAAGAGGAGATCTTCTCGAAGGAAGAGCTGATCTCGATCTTCGATGCGAAGCGGCTGTCCCGCAGCCCTGCAGTGTTCGATACGAACAAGCTGGCCCACTTGAACAACCACTACATTAAGAACGCCGAGCCTGAGCGTATTGCTAAGCTTGCGATTCCGCATTTGCAGAAGGCTTCGCGCCTGCCTGCCGAGCTGACGCCGGAGCAGGAGGCATGGGCCCAGGCGCTGGTTGCCCTGTATCAGGAGCAGATGACCGCGGCGTCGGACATCGTCGAGCTGTCGGATCTGTTCTTCCGCACGCATTTGGAGCTGGATGCGGAGGCAGCAGCCGTTCTGTCTGGAGAGCAGGTGCCGGAAGTACTGAGCGCATTCCTCGCGAAGGTTGAGGCGCTCGCCGATTACACGGCCGAGAACATCGCTGCACTGATCAAAGAGGTGCAGAAAGAGACCGGGCACAAAGGCAAAAATCTGTTCATGCCGATTCGCGTAGCCCTGACCGGCCAGACACACGGCCGCGACTTGAACCAGACGATTTATTTGCTTGGCCGAGACCGGACGATCGACCGGCTGAAGGCGCAAATCCGCGGGGCTTAGCGACAAATCAAATGTTGTCATTTTTGGAGCCTTTCGGGTAATATATAGACAGATGAGTGAGATGAAGATTCAAAAAGACAAGTTTTCAGCACCGAGAAGGTTGGATGAAGCTAGGGACAGAGGAGCACAGCGTAGGCAAAGCCTACGTGAGCACAGGAAGGACCGGGTGAATTCAAGATTCGATGTCGAATTGCTTCTAGGGCTACATCGTGATCAAAAGATGTTTTTTTGAATCCACCATATAGCTTGAAATGCATAGATCGGGAGAAGTACGACAGCCCATTGTATTGTCCAGAGAGGATAACCGAGGAGCCGACAAGCGGCACCGGGGTGAAAGTTATCTCAATACATGCTTCGGAAATGCACCCGGGAGCAGTGGAGTTGAGCGCGCTTTTGGCTTGGCATGACGGTCATTAACCGCATGCGCAGCGCCTGGCGCAGGTAGACTTTGCCGCATCGTCCCCGTTAAGGACGCCAAGAGGGATGGGGGAGCCTGAAGACCGTTCTGCCTGCGGGCAGGCAGCGGGAGTCCGGCCTTACGTCCGAAGCAGAGTGGAACCGCGCGTTAAGCGTCTCTGCAGCTAAGGCTGCAGGGGCGCTTTTTTTGAAGGCAATATTTATTGCAGACAGCAAACACTAGAGAGATAAGCATGGGAGGCATGACCTCCTTAGCAAGGTTAAGAGCAAGGCGAGAGACCGGAAGAGAAAAGAGGGAAGCATGATGTTTAAAAGGATGAGATCCGATATTCAAGCCGTTTTCGATAACGACCCGGCCGCCAGAAGCTGGTTCGAGGTCATCTTCACCTACTCCGGGCTGCATGCCATATGGAGCCATCGGCTGGCGCATGCTTTCTATCGCCGCCGGTGGTTCACAATCGCCCGGATCATTTCGCAGACCAGCCGCTTCTTTACGGGAATCGAGATTCATCCGGGAGCACGGATCGGCAATCGGCTGTTCATCGACCATGGCATGGGCGTCGTTATTGGGGAAACTTGCGAAATTGGGGATGACGTGGTTATCTATCAAGGAGTTACTCTTGGCGGGAGCGGCAAGGAGAAGGGCAAGCGCCACCCGACCATTGGCAATAACGTCGTCATCGGATCGGGTGCCAAAATTCTCGGCTCCTTTAAAATCGGGGACCAATCGAATATCGGGGCCAATTCCGTCGTTCTGAAGGAAGTGCCGCCCGAGAGCACGGTGGTCGGGATTCCCGGCAAAGTGGTGCGTCTTCGCGGAAAGCCGCTCGACCGGCTTAGCCATCAGCTTCCGGATCCGGTCATAGACTCGATGAAGGCGCTGCAGCGCCAGATCGAAGAACTGCAGTCCGAGATTGCCGATCTGAAGGGGCAGCTGCGCCAGGAGCATGTGACATCAGAGTAAATCATACCAACAACAGCTTGCGAAAGGAACGTGAGTATGGCACTGCAAATATACAATACATTGACTCGCACGAAGGAAACCTTTGTAAGCCGGGAGCCGGGCAAGGCGAACATTTATGTGTGCGGTCCGACCGTCTACGGGTATATCCATATCGGAAATGCGCGTCCGATGATCTTTTTTGATGTGGTAAGAAGCTATCTGGAGAATCAGAAATATGAGGTCAACTATGTTGTCAACTTTACCGATGTCGACGACAAGCTGATCCGCAAAGCTGAAGAAATGAACACGACGGTGCCTGAAGTGGCGGAAATGTTCATTAAGGCGTATTACGAGGACCTGGACGGACTGAACATTCCCCGGGCGACCGCTAATCCTCGCGTAACGGACAGCATGGAGACCATTATTGATTTCATCAAGGATCTGGAGAGCAAAGGATATGCTTACGCCAGCGGCGGGGACGTCTTCTTCCGGACGAAGAAATTTCCGGACTACGGCAAGCTGTCCGGTCAGAATCTTTCGGAGCTGCAGTTCGGCATCCGGATTGACGTCGATGAACGCAAAGAGAATCCCGAGGATTTCGTGCTCTGGAAGGCGGCGAAGCCGGGAGAAATTCACTGGCCTAGCCCATGGGGCGAAGGCAGACCGGGTTGGCATATCGAATGCTCCGCGATGTCTCGCAAGCTGCTTGGTGATACGCTCGATATTCACGGCGGCGGCCAGGATTTGCAATTCCCGCATCACGAATGCGAAATTGCCCAATCGGAAGCGGCAACTGGCAAGCCGCTTGCAAATTATTGGATGCATAATGGTTATATTAATATCGATGGCGAAAAAATGTCGAAATCGCTCGGCAACGGCGTGCTTGTTAAAGACCTGCGGGCTGAATACAAATGCGAGGCCATCCGCTATTTCATGTTGTCGACGCATTACCGCAATCCGCTCAATTTCTCCGAGAAGATTATGGAGCAGGCCGAGCGGAGCGTGGAGCGCATCGCCAATACCGTAAGCAATTTGCGTCACCGACTGCAGACAGCTGCGGCGGGCACGGATGAAGTTACGCCGGACTGGGAAGCGAAGCTGCGCCAAATTGGGACGCTGTTCCATACAAAGATGCAGGACGATTTCAATACACCGGATGCCATCACTGCAGTATTCGAATGGGTGAACGAAGTGAATTCCCTGCTGCAGCGCCCGATTGTCAGCCGGGCCGATCTGGAAGCGGCGCAGAAGCTGTTCGCCGAGATGAACGGCGTGCTGCGCATCGCCAAGGAGGAAGCGGCGGAATTGCTGGATGGCGACGTGGAGGCGCTGATCGCCGAACGGGCTGAGGCGCGCAAAGCGAAGAACTGGGCCCGGGCTGACGAAATCCGCGACCTGCTCGACGATAAAGGCATCGTTCTCGAGGATACGCCGCAGGGCATGAGATGGCGGCGGAAATGAGCGGGCATCAGTACGAGGAAGGGAATGGTACGGTGAGCGGCGAGGCGTTGAGAGAGGGGCTTGCCGAGGATCGAGAAGCGGCTGGCAAAGGGGCTGCTGATGGAACTTGCGAGGGAGCCCTCTGGTTCCCCGAGCCGCCGTCCAAGCCGGCCAGGCTGCTGCCGCCCTTGGCGCTGGCCTACATCGGAGATGCCGTATACGAGGTCGCCGTACGCCAGCACGTCATAGCCCGGCCGAACCTGCGTCCGCATCACCTGCACCGCGAGTCAACGAAATTCGTCTCCGCCAAGGCCCAGGCCAGGCTGCTCGCGCTTATTGAGCCCCAGCTCACAGAGCAGGAGCAGGACGTGGTGAGGCAAGGGCGGAATGCGAAGTCCGGCACGGTTCCCAAAAATGCGGACGTGCTCGACTACCGTCATGCGACGGCCTTTGAAAGCTTGGTCGGGTACCTCTACTATACCGGGGCGCATGATCGTCTCCGGGGACTGATTTTACAGGGCTTCGAACTGCTGGAACGCGCTGACGGTTAAAGATCATATTCAATTACAACAAGGGAAAAGAAGCGAAATTGCTCGAAATCCCCGGGAGGATGTCGTATGGACGATCAAGAATGGATCGGCGGGAAGCATTCGCTGCTGGAAGCGATGCGCGCCGGACGGACGATCAATAAAATTTGGGTAGCCGAAGGCGCCCAGAAGCATTTGACCCAGCCGATTATAGCTGAGGCCAAACAACATGGAATTATCGTGCAGTTTGTCGACAAGCGCAAGCTCGATCAAATGGCGCCTGGCCTTCAGCACCAGGGGGTTGTCGCACAGGTTGCCCCTTATGCCTATGTGGAAGTGGAAGATCTTCTGCAGAGGGCGGAGCAGCGCGGAGAGCCTCCTTTTCTGCTGATCTTGGATGAAATCGAAGACCCTCACAACTTAGGATCGATTTTGCGTACGGCGGAATGCACCGGTGTGCATGGGGTGATCATCCCCAAACGCCGCTCTGCATCCATTACGGCAACGGTGTCGAAGACGTCGGCTGGCGCAGTGGAGTACGTTCCGGTAGCCCGGGTGACCAATTTAGCCCAGACGATGGAGCAGCTGAAGGAAGCAGGAGTATGGATTGCCGGTACGGATGTGGATGCCAAGGAGGACATGTATGCCGCAGGCCAGGTGCTCTCCGGCGCTGTTGCTATCGTCATCGGCAATGAGAACAAGGGTATGGGGCGGCTCGTTCGCGAGAAATGCGACGTCCTGCTTAAGCTGCCCATGGCGGGAAGACTTAACTCCCTGAACGCTTCGGTCGCGGCGGGCGTTATTATGTACGAAGCGCTGCGCAGACGCCGCGCCATAGGTTAAGCGGCATGCGCGAAATGCGCGACATCCTTCTGGTAGATGGCTATAACATGATTGGCGGATGGCCCGAGCTTGCCGCACTGTCCAAGGTGGGAATGCAAGAGGCCCGCGACCGTCTGTTAGAGAGGCTGGCCAATCATCAAGCCTTCTCCGGAAGGAAAGTGATCGTGGTATTTGATGCCTATCGCGTGCCCGGTCTGGGAAAGTCTTTTAATCAGAGCAAGGTAGGGGTTCATTTTACGAAAGAGAAAGAAACGGCAGATGAGTGCATTGAGCGCCTGGTCCGCGAGCTGTCGCATCGGCGCAGGCAAATCTACGTCGCCACAAACGATACTGTAGAGCAGCATGTTATATTTGGACAAGGAGCACTTCGGGTCTCAGCGCGGGAATTGCTGAACCAAGTCGAAGAGAGTGAGAGAGAGATTCAATCGAAAATTGCCGAACGCAGCTCCAAATCGAGTCGAAATAGTATTGATGCCAAGCTTAGCCCAGAAGTACGGATGATGTTCGAACGTTGGCGCAGGGAATGAAGGGGCATTCATTCGTTATCCTTCCAAATACTCTTGACAAAGTTCGACCTTACATCTTTTGGTACTTTTATAGTTGACGCTAATATATGCCATCATATATACTGATCGTATTACTTGACTGAAGTGACGGGGCACCGTGCGTTGCAGCCGGAGGGATTTGTGGTGAGTGTCAATCTCGAGACGACGTGGGTTAGATTTGACTATGAGATCCAAAGTGACGAAGACATTGTCGAAGCGGTCCGCGAAGGCGACAGTGAAGCGCTGGAGTACTTGATCAACAAGTACCGGAGCTTCGTGCGTGCAAAGGCCAGATCCTATTTTCTGATTGGCGCAGACCGGGAGGATATCATCCAGGAAGGGATGATCGGCCTATATAAGGCGATCCGGGACTTTCGTGGTGATAAGCTTGCCTCGTTCAAGGCGTTCGCCGAGTTATGCATAACGCGGCAAATCATTACAGCGATCAAGACGGCAACGCGGCAGAAGCATATTCCGCTAAATTCGTATGTATCATTGGACAAGCCGATCTATGATGAAGATTCGGATCGGACATTGTTGGATGTCATTTGTGGTTCCCAGGTATGTGATCCGGAAGAATTGATCATTAACCAGGAAGAGTTCATTGGTTTGGAAGATAAAATGTCGGAAATTCTTAGTGACTTGGAACGCAAAGTGTTGATGCTGTATCTGGATGGACGCTCATATCAAGAAATTGCAGTGGATTTAGATCGGCATGTCAAATCGATCGACAATGCCCTGCAGCGGGTGAAACGCAAATTGGAACGATATTTAGAAGTTCGTGATGGAGCGATGTAAGGCGGCTGTGCCGGTTGCATGGCCCGCTTGAACAGAATAGCCAGCGCAAAGACGACTATGACTATAGTCGTTTTTCTTTAGCCTTAAGAATTGATGAAATCTTCATTGGGTTAATTATTAATTCAATAATATATGTAATTTATTACAATTCGGAAGCCGCCAGTATGCGAACGATAGCCAGAGCATTTAGTAGGATAAGTTCAGACAAGGGTTTATCTTGTAAAATGATGTGTTATACTGTTTGTAATCGAATAAAGAGAAGCTCGAAGCCTCGTTGACATGGATATGGCCTTATGATAAAGTGTTTTAGGTAGGCCTAAATTTGCGTTTTTTGGATGTTTGGGCTCAATTAAGAGACTTCTCAAATTTGATGAAGGTCTTCGGGAGGTGCACATCATGCGGGTAATTATTACGTTGGCTTGTACGAATTGCAAACAAAGAAACTACACAACAACGAAGAACAAGCGTAACCACCCCGACCGCATGGAGATGAAGAAATTTTGCAAGTTTTGTAACGAGCAAGTTCCTCATCGCGAAACCAGATAGTCTGTGGAGGTGTAGTCGCGTATGAAACGAAGTTTCAAATCGTTGTTCTCTTTTTTCTCTGAAAGCTGGGCTGAGCTTAAAAAGGTTCGCTGGCCTAATCGTAAAGAGCTGACCAATTATACGATGATTGTGCTCGGTACAATTGTAGTAGTCGCGATTTATTTTTGGGTACTTGATATCGGCATCTCCGCTGTGATCGAAGCGATAATTTAAGAAGGGTCCTTAGGTGGCTTGATATGGAGAAAAGATGGTATGTAGTACATACCTATTCCGGGTATGAGAACAAAGTCAAAGCCAATTTGGAGAAACGCGTTGAGTCGATGGGCATGGAAGACAAGATATTCCGCGTTCTTGTTCCGATGGAGGAAGAAGTGGTAAACAAAGACGGGAAGAAGAAGACCGTCATGCGTAAAGTTTACCCCGGTTATGTCTTGGTGGAAATGATCCAGACCGATGATTCTTGGTACGTTGTCCGCAATACGCCAGGGGTTACGGGATTCGTTGGCTCGACAGGCTCCGGTTCCAAGCCGACTCCTCTGCTTCCTGAAGAAGTAGATCAGATTTTGCGGCATATGGGCATGGAAGAACCGAAGCCGGTCATCGATTTCGAAGTCAAAGAATCCGTACGTATCAAGGTTGGCCCGTTTGCTAATTTTGTCGGATCGATCGAAGAAATTCTCGTCGACAAGAGCAAGCTCAAGGTTCACGTCAACATGTTTGGACGAGAAACCCCGCTTGAACTGGATTACACTCAAGTGGAAAAAATATAGGTTTCTTAGGTTACGTGGGAGGGGAGAAATCCCGTCGACCACTATTAGGGCAAGGAGGTGTCTTACATGGCAAAAAAGGTTATCAAAATGGTAAAACTGCAAATTCCTGCAGGTAAAGCGAATCCTGCACCTCCGGTAGGTCCGGCGCTGGGTCAAGCAGGTGTCAACATCATGGCATTCTGTAAAGAGTTTAACGCACGTACTGCCGATCAAGCAGGTTTGATTATTCCGGTTGAAATCTCGGTGTTTGAAGACCGTTCATTCACTTTCATCACCAAGACTCCACCAGCTGCCGTTCTGCTTCGCGTTGCTGCGAAAGTTGAGAAGGGATCCGGTGAACCGAACAAGA
Source organism: Paenibacillus woosongensis (assembly GCF_030122845.1). Lineage (NCBI taxonomy): Bacteria > Bacillati > Bacillota > Bacilli > Caryophanales > Paenibacillaceae > Paenibacillus > Paenibacillus woosongensis. Next base: position 4,653,893 of record NZ_CP126084.1, on the reverse strand, counting down.
AGAAAGTAGCTACCGTTAAACGCGACGCTGTTCGTCAAATTGCGGAGCAAAAAATGCAAGACCTGAACGCAGCATCCGTTGAAGCGGCTATGCGTATGGTCGAAGGTACTGCTCGCAGTATGGGTATCGCGATCCAAGACTAATTCTTGGAGCGACCGAACAACGGATGTTGCCATTGCAACAGAAGTTGCCTCTAAATTGCATGTTAGCCTTTAGGGTAACTATGTAATTTAGAGATCAGTGGGAGGAATTTCCGCTAACACCACACAAGGAGGAAAATTTTCATGGCTAAACACGGTAAGAAATACCTTGAAGCTGCCAAGCTGATCGACAGCGAAGCAACTTATGAGCCTTCCGAAGCCGTTGAATTAGTGAAGAAGGCAGCAAGTGCTAAATTCGACGAAACCGTTGAAGTAGCGGTTCGTTTGGGCGTAGACCCACGTAAACAAGACCAAGCCGTTCGCGGTATCGTTGTCCTGCCTCACGGCACGGGTAAGACGCAGCGCGTATTGGTATTCGCCAAAGGTGAGAAAGCGAAGGAAGCGGAAGCGGCTGGAGCGGACTTTGTTGGCGATCAAGACATGATCAACAAAATTCAACAAGGCTGGTTCGACTTCGACGTCTGCGTAGCGACACCAGACATGATGAGTGAAGTTGGTAAACTTGGACGCTTGCTCGGTGGTAAAGGCCTTATGCCTAACCCTAAAGCTGGTACGGTTACGTTTGACGTAGCTAAAGCGGTTCAAGAAATCAAAGCGGGTAAAATCGAATACCGTTTGGATAAAGCAGGCCAAATTCATGCGCCGATCGGCAAAGTATCTTTCAGTGCCGAACAGCTTGACGAGAACCTGAAAGCTCTCATCGATGCATTGAACCGTGCTAAACCTGCTGCTGCCAAAGGTGTTTACTTGAAGAACATCGCGATTTCTTCCACGATGGGACCAAGTGCTCGCGTTAACGCAGCTGCATTCAGATAATACCTCCCGCGGTTCGTGGAGAAGGGTTTGACATATGTTCTTTCCCTTGGTATACTGAACGAGTTGTTTTGAAAAGTAACTAAATTCGAATATGCTTACCGTAGACAGTAGGTGCCCTTGCAAGGCTTAATTTCCTACCGAGGTGTTGTGATAGAACGTCAGCATACTGCAGATTAACTGCGGAATGATGATTCATCAGGCCTTCGTGATTCTACGGAGGCTTTTTTAATGGACTGGGGTCGGCTTGCGGGCCGTCAGGTTCTTTAAAAGTCTTTCTAGAGCGAGGTTTTGAACCGCTACGGAAAGGGACATCAAGCGAGGTTTGCACCTCGGCTTGTGCCCAGCATATCTATCAGGAGGTGTACAGTTTGGCAAACGCAAAAGTGATTCAAGCAAAGCAGGAAGCCGTTGACGTGGTAACAGCTAAGCTTCGCGAGAGCGCAACAACTGTTGTTGCTGACTACCGTGGACTGAACGTTACTCAGGTAACGGAACTGCGTAAACAGCTTCGTGAAGCTGGCGTAGAATTCCAAGTATTGAAAAACACGCTCGTTCGCCGCGCAACTGCGGCTGCGGAACTGACTGAACTGGACGAAGTATTGACTGGTCCTACAGCAATCGCGTTCAGTGCTGACGATGCGGTAGCTCCGGCTAAAATCATCAGCGAGTTCGCAAAGAAGAACGATGCGCTTAAAGTAAAAGGTGGCGTGGTTGAAGGCCGTGTAGTCGGCGTCGACCAAATCAAAGCGCTCGCGGATCTTCCTTCCCGCGAAGGTCTCCTTTCGATGCTCCTCAGCGTGCTTCAAGCTCCAGTTCGCAACTTCGCGCTGGCAGTCAAAGCCGTTGCAGAGAAAGAAGAAGGCAGCGCAAGCGCGTAACCTTGCTTTTCATGCAGTCAGTTAATAAATGAATTTAACTCTTATCAACTATAAAATGGAGGTTCTACCATGAGCAAAGAAACAATTTTAGAAGCAATTAAAGGCATGTCCGTTCTTGAACTGAACGATCTGGTCAAAGCAATCGAAGAAGAATTCGGCGTTACTGCAGCAGCTCCTGTTGTTGTAGCTGGCGGTGGCGGCGGTGCTGCTGAAGCTGCTGAGCAATCCGAGTTCGATGTAATCCTGGCTAACGCTGGTGCATCCAAAATCAACGTTATCAAAGTTGTTCGCGAAATCACAGGTCTTGGCCTGAAAGAAGCGAAAGAACTCGTTGACAACGCTCCAAAACCACTGAAAGAAAAAGTGGGCAAAGAAGAAGCAGAAGCTGTAAAAGCAAAATTGGAAGAAGCAGGCGCAACTGTAGAAGTCAAATAATTCTACACCTCTTTGATGACAACCCCCTTGAACCGAGTTCAAGGGGGTTTGTTTGCAAGTGCAATGAGCAGTAACGTGAATCACTGTTTGTTGGAAAATGGCAATAAACAGCTGATACTTGGTTAAAATGGAATGACAAGACGTATTTAATGATATCAGATTTCGCTGTGAGACATATCAGGTGGAGGTATGCCAGATGGCAGATCACTATTATACGAATCAACCTTCTACGGCACATGACCGGAAAATATGGGACGCCCAATTGCGCGGACAGAAATTTCGCTTCATTAGCGATGCGGGGGTTTTTGCAAAAGGCGGAGTAGATTACGGGAGCAGAGTGCTCATCGAAGCGATGGATATTCCGGAAGCTGCGCAGGTGCTTGACGTCGGGTGCGGTTATGGCCCGATCGGGCTTACGGCAGCCAGACTTGCCGGCCGCGGCCATGTCACGATGATTGACGTCAACCAGAGAGCGGTCGAGCTTGCCAAAGAAAATGCGGCGAACAATAAAGTTGCCAACGTAACGATCGTGGAAAGTGATCTATTCGCGGCGTTAGGAGAACAACAATTTGATGTGATATTGACGAACCCGCCTATTCGGGCTGGCAAGGAAGTCGTTCATGCCATTTTTGAGGGAGCCTATGACCGGCTGCGAGAGGGCGGAGCTCTGTGGGTCGTGATACAAAAGAAGCAAGGGGCGCCATCGGCGAAACAGAAGCTGGAGTCGTTGTTCGCACAGGTTGAGGAAGTGACGAAGGACAAGGGGTACAGAGTTTATCGAGCGGTAAAATAAAAACGGCTCTGAAAACAGAGTAGAAAAAGGTTGACCTGAAAACCTGGTTGTGATATTATTATAAAATGTCAGTATTAGGATGCCCCTTGTGACTTTAGTTTGCTGAAATGTCAAGGGTTTTTACGAAACAATGAATAAAATCATCTTGTTTAACGTATAATGTGTACATTTTGGGCAAATCTACTGAATACGGGGGATAGTTAGGCAGAAACGACACGGATAATGGTGCTCTTTTTTCGAAAGCATTCGATAAGGGCTTTTCTTTATTTGTGCAGCAGCTGCAACCCGCCTTGAACCTATTATATAGGTGCAAACACGGGTTCGCAATGTATTTTTTTAAAGTGAGTAGACATGAGGGGTGAGTATAAGTTGGCAGGACATCTTGTTCAATATGGTCGACGCACTCGGCGAAGTTATGCACGAATTAACGAGGTACTCGAAGTTCCGAACCTGATCGAAATCCAACAGAAATCCTACGATTGGTTCCTGGAGGAAGGTCTCCGGGAGATGTTCCAGGACATTTCGCCAATTCAGGATTTTACCGGGAATTTGGTGTTGGAATTTATCGATTACAGCCTCGGCGAACCGAAGTATACGGTTGACGATGCGAAGGAACGCGACGTAACGTATGCGGCTCCGCTTAGGGTTAAAGTCCGGCTGATTAACAAAGAAACCGGCGAAGTCAAAGAGCAGGAAGTGTTTATGGGAGATTTCCCGCTGATGACGGAAACCGGCACCTTTATTATTAACGGTGCGGAACGGGTTATTGTCAGCCAGTTGGTGCGCTCTCCTAGCGTCTATTTCAGTACGAAAATCGATAAGAATGGCAAGAAGACGTATACTGCCACAGTGATTCCGAACCGCGGCGCATGGCTGGAGTTGGAGATGGACGCGAAGGACATTATCTATGTCCGGATCGACCGTACTCGTAAAATTCCGGTTACCGTGCTGCTTCGCGCGCTTGGCTTCGGTACGGATGCCGAGATTCTGGATTTGCTGGGCAATGATGAATATATCCGCAACACGCTGGACAAAGATAACACGGACTCCACGGAGAAGGCGCTGATCGAAATTTATGAACGCCTCCGTCCGGGCGAGCCGCCGACGCTTGATAATGCGAAGAGTTTGCTGGTGGCCCGTTTCTTTGATCCAAAACGCTATGATCTGGCCAATGTTGGCCGTTACAAAATCAATAAGAAGCTTCATATCAAGAACCGGCTGTTCAATCAGCGTCTCGCTGAGAGCTTGATTGATACGAATACCGGAGAAATTATCGCGGAAGCGGGTCAAATCGTTGACCGCCGTCTATTGGACGAGATCCTTCCTTACCTGGAAGAGGGCGTTGGCTTCAAGAACTACCATGTAGCTAACGGCGTTCTCGATTCCGTCGACGTGCCTCTGCAAACGGTCGATATTTTCTCGCCGATTGAGGATGGCAAGGTCGTTAAAGTTATCGCGAACCGCAATATCGACAAATCGGTCAAGCACATTACGCCGGCCGACATCATTTCGTCGATCAGTTACTTTCTGAATTTGCTGCACGGTATCGGCGACACGGATGATATCGACCACCTCGGCAACCGCCGCCTGCGTTCTGTTGGCGAGCTGCTGCAGAACCAGTTCCGCATCGGTTTGTCCCGGATGGAACGCGTTGTGCGCGAGAGAATGTCGATTCAGGATGCGAACGTGATTACGCCACAGGCGCTGATCAATATCCGTCCGGTTATCGCGTCCATTAAGGAGTTCTTCGGAAGCTCCCAGCTGTCCCAGTTCATGGACCAGACGAACCCGCTTGCCGAGCTGACGCATAAACGCCGTCTGTCCGCGCTCGGGCCTGGCGGTCTGACTCGTGAGCGTGCGGGCTTTGAGGTTCGGGACGTTCACCACAGTCACTATGGCCGGATGTGTCCGATCGAGACGCCGGAGGGACCGAACATCGGTCTGATCAACTCTCTCTCGACATTCGCTCGGATTAACGAGTACGGTTTCATCGAGGCGCCGTATCGTTGGGTTGATCCGAAGACAGGCAAAGTTACCGATCAAATCGCTTATTTGACGGCTGACGAGGAAGACAACTACGTTATCGCCCAAGCGAACGCGATCCTCAATGAGGATAATACGTTCCAGGATGAGAACGTCATTGTCCGTTACAACAAGCAATCGGATAACATTCTGACGATGCCGAGCGATCGTGTCGACTACATGGACGTATCGCCGAAGCAGGTTGTATCCGTAGCTACCGCATTAATTCCGTTCCTGGAGAACGATGACTCCAACCGTGCGCTGATGGGATCGAACATGCAGCGGCAAGCTGTGCCGCTTCTGGTTCCTAAAGCTCCTCTCGTAGGTACAGGTATGGAGCATAAAGCTGCCAAAGATTCCGGTGTGTGTATTGTGTCCAAATACGATGGAATTATCGAGCGTTCCGCAGCGAACGAAATTTGGCTGCGCCGCGTCGAGGTTGTGGATGGCAAGGAAGTACGCGGTGACCTTGTTAAATATAAATTACACAAATTTATGCGTTCGAACCAAGGAACTTGCATTAACCAGCGTCCGATCGTTAAGCGTGGAGACGTCGTCAAGAAAGGTGATATTCTGGCTGACGGACCGTCCACGGAAATGGGCGAATTGGCATTGGGTCGCAACGTTGTCGTTGCCTTCATGACTTGGGAAGGCTACAACTACGAGGACGCGATTCTGCTTAGCGAGAAGCTGGTGAAGGAAGATGTGTACACTTCCATTCACATTGAAGAATATGAGTCCGAAGCCCGCGATACGAAGCTGGGACCTGAGGAAATTACCCGCGATATTCCGAACGTAGGGGAAGAGGCGCTCCGCAACCTGGATGAGCGCGGTATTATCCGCGTAGGTGCGGAAATCAGCGCTGGCGACATTCTCGTTGGTAAAGTGACGCCGAAGGGTGTTACGGAGCTGACAGCAGAAGAGCGCCTGCTACATGCCATCTTTGGCGAGAAGGCACGCGAAGTTCGCGATACCTCCCTGCGTGTTCCTCACGGAACGGACGGAATCGTCGTTGACGTTAAGGTGTTTACGCGTGAGAATGGCGATGAGTTGCCGCCGGGCGTTAATCAGCTCGTTCGCGTCTACATTGCTCAGAAGCGTAAGATTTCCGAGGGGGACAAAATGGCTGGACGTCACGGTAACAAAGGTGTCGTAGCCCGTATTCTGCCTGAGGAAGATATGCCGTTTATGCCAGATGGCACACCGGTTCAAGTCGTGCTCAACCCGCTGGGGGTTCCTTCGCGGATGAACATCGGACAGGTGCTGGAGATTCACCTTGGCATGGCTGCGCTCCAACTCGGAATTCACGTGGCAACACCGGTCTTCGACGGTGCGAACGAGTATGACGTGTTCGATACGATGGAAGAAGCCGGTATGCAGCGCAACGGTAAAACCGTGCTGTATGACGGAAGAACCGGTGAAAGATTTGAACGTGAAGTTACCGTTGGCGTCATGCACATGATTAAGCTGGCGCACATGGTTGACGATAAAATCCATGCTCGCTCCACGGGTCCTTACTCGCTGGTTACACAGCAGCCGCTCGGCGGTAAAGCCCAGTTCGGCGGACAGCGGTTCGGGGAGATGGAAGTGTGGGCGCTCGAGGCCTATGGCGCAGCATACACGCTCCAGGAAATCCTTACCGTCAAGTCCGATGACGTGGTCGGTCGGGTGAAAACCTACGAATCGATCGTTAAAGGCGAGAATGTGCCAGAGCCGGGCGTGCCTGAATCGTTCAAAGTCTTGATCAAAGAGCTTCAAAGCTTGGGTATGGACGTCAAAATCCTGACTGAGAACGAAGAAGAGATCGAGATGAAGGAAATCGACGACGAAGACGATGCGACTGGAGATAAACTGAGCCTGAACCTGGAAGGCGCGGAAGTCGGCGTAGAATAACACCTGGCGATTGCCGCCATGTGATAATGATAACCGCAGCGGAAGCTGCCTGCCTGGATGATCGGCCTACCTTTGGGAGGCCGATATTTCCCTAGACAGATGGATCGAATAGACGGACGTATTCAGTGTATTTTGATCTGTGTATAATGCTAAAATCAGGACTTGGTTAAGGAGGGATGCTCCTTGTTGGACGTCAACAACTTCGAGTTTATGAAAATTGGGCTTGCTTCCCCAGACAAAATTCGTTCTTGGTCCCGCGGAGAAGTGAAGAAACCGGAAACGATCAACTACCGTACGTTAAAGCCGGAAAAGGAAGGGCTGTTCTGCGAGAAAATCTTCGGCCCGACCAAAGACTGGGAATGTCATTGCGGTAAGTATAAGCGTGTCCGTTATAAAGGCGTCGTCTGCGATCGCTGCGGCGTCGAAGTAACTAGAGCTAAAGTTCGCCGTGAACGCATGGGTCACATTGAGCTGGCCGCCCCGGTCTCCCATATTTGGTACTTTAAAGGGATTCCAAGCCGGATGGGTCTGGCGCTCGATATGTCGCCTCGTTCATTGGAGGAGATTATTTACTTTGCATCTTATGTTGTTACCGATCCAGGCGAGACGCCGCTGGAGAAAAAACAGCTCCTGTCAGAGAAGGAATACCGCAGCTACCGTGAAAAATACGGCTATGGCTTCCAAGCCGGCATGGGCGCTGAAGCGGTTAAGAAGCTGCTCCAGGATCTCGATATCGACAAAGAGCTTGAATTTCTGAAAGAAGAGCTTCGCACCGCTCAAGGCCAACGCCGCAACCGTGCGATCAAACGTCTGGAAGTCATCGAAGCCTTCCGGAATTCCGGCAACGAACCGGAATGGATGATCCTCGACGTGCTTCCAGTTATTCCGCCAGAGCTTCGTCCGATGGTACAGCTGGATGGCGGCCGTTTTGCGACGTCTGACCTGAATGACTTGTATCGCCGCGTTATTAACCGCAACAACCGTTTGAAACGTCTGCTCGATCTCGGTGCGCCGGATATTATCGTGCAGAACGAGAAGCGCATGCTGCAGGAAGCGGTTGACGCCTTGATCGATAACGGCCGCCGCGGCCGTCCGGTGACGGGCCCTGGTAACCGTCCGCTCAAATCCCTCAGCCACATGCTGAAAGGGAAGCAAGGACGCTTCCGTCAAAACCTGCTCGGAAAACGGGTTGACTACTCCGGTCGTTCCGTTATCGTCGTAGGTCCTTACTTGAAGATGTACCAATGCGGTCTGCCGAAGGAAATGGCGCTGGAACTGTTTAAGCCGTTCGTGATGAAGGAACTGGTCAACAAAGGCCTGGCTCACAACATCAAGAGCGCGAAACGTAAAGTTGAACGCGTCAGCCCAGAGGTATGGGACGTGCTTGAAGAAGTCATTAAAGAGCATCCGGTTCTGCTTAACCGTGCTCCTACGCTTCACCGATTGGGAATTCAGGCGTTCGAGCCGATTCTGGTCGAAGGCCGCGCGATCCGTCTGCACCCGCTCGTATGTACTGCATATAACGCGGACTTTGACGGTGACCAAATGGCTGTGCACGTACCGCTCAGCGCAGAAGCGCAAGCGGAAGCCCGGATTCTGATGCTTGCTTCCGGCAACATCCTGAACCCGAAAGACGGTAAACCGGTTGTTACTCCTTCACAGGATATGGTTCTGGGCTCCTTCTATCTGACGATGGACAACAAGGAAGCTAAGGGATCAGGAATGATTCTCGGGTCCACTCACGAAGCAGTTTCCGCTTATCAGCGGGGAACGGTATCTCTGCATGCGCGTGTAGCCATCCCGGCTAAAGCGCTTGGTAAAACAGGATTTACCGAAGCTCAGCAAAATGCGCTGCTTGTGACGACGGTTGGCCGGATTATTTTCAATGAAATTTTCCCAGCCAGCTTCCCGTACATTAATGAGCCTTCGCGCAGCAACCTGTTCCAAGGAACGCCGGATCATTACTTTATTTATGACAAAGGCGCCAACGTATTTGAACGCATTATGGCAGTGCCGCAAACCGGGGGAATCGGCAAAGAGTACCTTGGAGAAATTATCGGCCGCTGCTTCGAAATATACCATACGACGGAAACGTCGGTTATTCTCGATAAAATCAAGCAAACCGGCTTCACCTACTCTACTCGTGCAGGCGTTAGTATTGCTGTCTCCGACGTTGTCGTTCCGGATGCCAAGCAAGAGATCCTGCGAGAGTCGGATGAGAAGGTTCGCGTTGTTACGAATCAGTACCGCCGTGGTCTGATTACGAACGAAGAGCGTTACGACCGGGTTATCGACATCTGGTCCAAATCGAAAGACCAAATTACCGACGTGCTCATGAAATCGATGGATCGCTTCAATTCCATCATGCTCATGGTCGATTCCAAGGCGCGGGGTAACAAATCGCAGATTACGCAGCTTGGCGGTATGCGGGGGCTGATGGCCAACCCGTCCGGTCGGATCATCGAGCTCCCAATCAAGTCGAACTTCCGCGAAGGCCTCACGGTTCTCGAGTACTTCCTGTCAACGCACGGTGCGCGTAAAGGTCTGGCGGATACCGCGCTGCGGACCGCTGACTCGGGTTACCTGACCCGCCGTCTCGTTGACGTTGCGCAGGACGTTATCGTCCGCGAGGAAGATTGCGGTACGGATAAAGGCTTTACCGTCGGCGTCATCCAGGATGGCAAAGAGGTCATCGAGGATCTGTATGACCGTATTGAAGGACGTTATTCCTTCGAGACGATCAAGCATCCTGAGACAGGGGAGATCATCGTTCATCGCAATGAACTGATCGATTCTGATAAAGCGCATGAAGTTGTGGACGCAGGCGTTACGAAGCTGCAAATCCGCTCCGTGTTGAGCTGCCGCGCTCGCCATGGCGTATGTAAGAAGTGCTACGGGCGCAACTTGGCGACAGGCAAACATGTGGAGATCGGTGAAGCGGTGGGTATCATCGCCGCACAATCCATCGGTGAACCGGGAACCCAGCTCACAATGCGTACGTTCCATACCGGGGGCGTTGCGGGTGACGACATTACCCAAGGTTTGCCGCGTATACAGGAGCTGTTCGAGGCGCGTAACCCGAAAGGGCAAGCCACGATCAGTGAAATCGACGGCGTAATCAAAGAAATCCGCGAAGCCAAAGACCGCCGGGAAATCGAGGTTCAAGGCGAAGCGGAAACGAAGGTCTATTCCGTCACCTACGGATCCCGCCTGCGCGTCAGCGAAGGACAGGAAATCGAAGCGGGCGATGAGCTGACAGACGGCTCCATTGACCCGAAAGAAATTCTGCGCATCAAAGGGATTCGTGGTGTTCAGAACTATATTCTTCAGGAAGTTCAGCGCGTATACCGTAACCAGGGCGTTGAAATCAACGATAAGCACATCGAGGTTATGATCAAGCAAATGCTGCGCAAGATCCGCATCGTTGATGCTGGGGATACGCCTCTTCTGCCGGGAGCGTTCGTTGATCTCTATGAATATGAGATGGCGAACAAGGAAGCGATTCTGTCCGGCCAGGAGCCGGCGGTCGCCAAACCTGTTCTCCTTGGTATCACGAAGGCGTCGCTTGAGACGGATTCCTTCCTGTCGGCCGCTTCCTTCCAGGAAACGACCCGGGTACTTACCGATGCCGCGATCAAAGGCAAAGTAGATAAACTGCTTGGCCTGAAAGAGAACGTCATTATCGGTAAGCTGATCCCTGCCGGTACGGGCATGAACCGCTACCGCAGCGTACAGTTCGAAGAGCCGGAGAATGCCGAGGCTGAAGAAGGCCAAGAGCAGCCGGTAACGGTCGAATAAATAACCAGAAAAGCGGTGCAGCCGAAAATGGAACATGTACTCGGCTGCACCGTTACTTTGTTTAAGGTTCGAGGATGGTTATAAGGCGGTTATTTTCTTGCAAATAAATTGCTTGACATCGCCTATAGCAAAATGCTAATATATCAAAGTGCGTGAGTACGGTGAATCCCTGTAAATTGGAGGACTAGATGATGTCTAACGATAGAGGGCTACAGGACGCTCATGTCAAAATCGGCACGAAACAAACGATGCGGGCAGTAGAGCTCGGTCGTGCCGAAGAAGTATATGTGGCTGAAGATGCAGATCCGCGCCTTACATCGAAGATTATCGCTCTGTGTAACCAACATGGTGTCAAATTGACTTATGTGGATACGATGCACAATCTCGGCATTGCTTGCGGGATTGAAGTAGGGGCAGCGATGGCTGCGATTGTAAAGAGATAGCTTGAGAAAATCGTTTTTGCTGTTTTAGGGAAAACCTTTCGGCAAAAACTTTTCCTTTGTTCTTTTATGAACCGCCTGGGTCTGTGGGCTTAACAAAAGGTTTGTAAAGAAACATTTATTACTGAGGAAGGGGGTGGCAACAACATGCCAACAATCAACCAATTGGTACGTAAAGGTCGTCAAGACAAGATTTACAAATCCAAATCACCAGCATTGCACAGAGGGTTTAACGCTCTCAAACGCGAAGCTACCGAATTGAATTCTCCTCAAAAACGTGGTGTGTGCACTCGGGTAGGGACAATGACTCCTAAGAAACCGAACTCCGCACTTCGTAAATACGCGCGTGTTCGCTTGACGAACCGTGTTGAGGTGACTGCTTATATCCCAGGTATCGGACACAACCTGCAAGAGCACAGTGTCGTGCTGATTCGCGGTGGCCGGGTCAAAGACCTTCCAGGGGTACGTTATCATATCGTTCGCGGAGCGCTGGATACGGCTGGAGTGAACAACCGTATGCAAGCTCGTTCCAAATACGGCGCAAAACGTCCAAAAGCAAAAAAATAATTAGCTAGAGTCATAGCTCTATGTTTGAACTAACACTGAAAGGGGGATAACTATGCCACGCAAAGGTCCAGTTGCCAAAAGAGACGTATTGCCGGATCCGGTGTATAACAGCAAACTTGTTACTCGCTTGATCAACCGCATTATGCTCGACGGTAAACGTGGTGTTGCTCAAAGCATCCTTTATAACGCTTTTAAACTTATTCAAGAGCGTACGGGGAACGACCCGATGGAAGTATTTGAAGCAGCGCTTAAGAACATCATGCCGGTACTCGAAGTTAAAGCTCGTCGTGTGGGCGGCTCCAACTACCAAGTACCTATCGAAGTAAAACCAGAGAGACGTACAGCTCTGGGACTACGTTGGCTCGTAAACTACTCCCGCAACCGCGGAGAGAAGACTATGGAAGAGCGTCTGGCTGCCGAGATTATCGACGCATCCAACAACACAGGTGCTTCCGTTAAGAAACGCGAAGACACGCACAAAATGGCCGAAGCGAACAAAGCGTTCGCACACTACCGCTGGTAGGATTCGGTTGATTCACAACATAAATCTATAATTCGAAGGGAGAAAATTTCATGGCAAGAGAGTTCTCCTTGAAGAATACACGTAATATCGGGATCATGGCGCATATTGACGCCGGTAAGACGACGACCACGGAGCGTATCTTGTTCTACACAGGCCGCACGCATAAAATCGGCGAAACTCACGAGGGTTCCGCAACGATGGACTGGATGGAGCAAGAGCAGGAGCGCGGGATTACGATTACTTCCGCTGCTACGACCGCTTCTTGGAAAGGTCACCGCGTCAATATCATTGATACCCCGGGACACGTCGACTTCACTGTTGAAGTCGAACGTTCTCTTCGTGTATTGGACGGGGCAGTTGGTGTGTTCAGTGCCAAGGAAGGCGTAGAGCCGCAGTCGGAAACCGTATGGAGACAGGCTGACAAATATAGCGTTCCTCGTATTGCTTATGTCAACAAAATGGATATCATCGGTGCGGACTACCTTAACGTTGTTAAAGATATGCGCGAGCGTCTGCAAGCGAACGCAGTTGCAATTCAACTGCCGATCGGTGCAGAAGACAATTTTGTCGGTATCATCGACATTATTGCTGAGAAAGCGTACATCTACAAAGACAACTTGGGCCAAAACATCGAAGAGACCGAAATTCCTGAGGACTACAAAGCTCAAGTTGAAGAACTTCGTGCTGAACTAGTTGAGAAGGTTGCGGAACTGGACGAGGAGTTGACAATGAAATACCTCGAAGGCGAGGAAATCAGTGTCGATGAAATTAAGGCTGCACTTCGCAAGGGTGTTGTTGAAGTTAAAATCTTCCCAGTTATTTGCGGATCTTCCTACCGTAACAAAGGGGTTCAGCTGATGCTGGATGCCGTTGTAGATTACCTGCCTGCTCCAATTGATATTCCGAGCATTAAAGGTCATCTGGAAGACGGTTCGGAAGTAGAGCGTCATTCTTCGGATGATGAGCCGTTCGCGGCATTGGCGTTCAAAATCATGACAGACCCTTACGTTGGTAAGCTGACGTTCTTCCGCGTATACTCCGGTGTTCTTCAATCCGGATCTTACGTGCTGAATGCAACGAAAGGCAAACGTGAGCGGATCGGCCGTATCCTGCAAATGCACGCAAACAGCCGTCAAGAGATCACTGAAGTTTACGCAGGTGATATCGCTTCTGCGGTTGGTTTGAAAGATACAGGCACAGGTGATACACTGTGTGATGAGAAGAGTCCGGTTATCCTGGAGTCCATGAACTTCCCTGATCCGGTTATCGAAATCGCAGTTGAACCTAAAACGAAAGCTGACCAAGACAAGATGGGCGTTGCCCTCAGCAAATTGACCGAGGAAGATCCTACGCTTCGTGCTCATACAGACGAAGAAACGGGTCAAACGATCCTTGCTGGTATGGGTGAGCTTCACCTTGATATCATCATCGAGCGTATGCGCCGCGAATTCAAGGTTGAGACCAACGTGGGTAAACCACAGGTTGCATACCGTGAGACTTTCAAAGCACCTGCGCGCGTTGAAGGTAAGTTCGTACGTCAATCCGGTGGTCGTGGACAATACGGTCACGTTTGGGTTGAATTCGAACCGCTGGAAGCTGGTTCTGGTAACCAGTTCGACAGCAAAATCGTCGGTGGTGCGGTACCTCGGGAGTATATTGCTCCTGCACAACAAGGTATCGAAGAAGCTATGAAGAACGGTGTTCTTGCAGGCTTTCCGCTTGTAGACGTTAAAGCTACAATCGTCGACGGTTCTTACCACGATGTTGACTCCAGTGAAATGGCGTTTAAGATCGCTGGTTCCATGGCTTTGAAAGCAGCTAAAGACAAATGTCAAGCTGTTCTTCTTGAGCCAATCATGAAAGTTGAAGTTACGGTTCCGGAAGAGTACATGGGTGACGTTATGGGTATGCTGAACTCCCGTCGCGGACGTATCGAAGGTATGGATTCCCGCGGTAGCGCGCAAATCATTCGTGCCAAAGTACCTCTTTCCGAAATGTTCGGATATTCAACAACACTTCGTTCCGGTACGCAAGGACGCGGTGTATTCTCGATGGAGCTTTCCCACTACGAAGAAGTTCCTAAGAATATCTCCGAAGAAATCGTATCGAAGTATAAAGGCGAAGAATAATTTTTGTATCTGCTGATCGGAGGGAATTCCTTCATGGGAGCCCCTCCGATCAGTCCAACATAACAATCCATATTTAAGGAGGAACTGTTTAAAATGGCAAAGGCAAAATACGAACGTACAAAACCGCACGTTAATATCGGTACAATCGGTCACGTTGACCATGGTAAAACTACTTTGACTGCAGCAATCACTACCGTTTTGACTAAAACTTACGGTGGAGGTAGCGCGATCGCTTACGACCAAATCGACAAAGCTCCAGAAGAGCGCGAACGCGGTATCACAATTTCCACTTCCCACGTTGAGTATGAGTCGGCTAACCGCCACTACGCTCACGTTGACTGCCCAGGTCACGCCGACTATGTTAAAAACATGATCACTGGCGCGGCTCAAATGGACGGCGCAATCCTGGTTGTATCCGCAGCTGACGGCCCAATGCCACAAACTCGCGAGCACATCCTGTTGTCCCGTAACGTAGGCGTTCCTTACATCGTTGTATTCTTGAACAAATGCGACATGGTTGAAGATGAAGAGCTTCTGGAACTGGTTGAAATGGAAATTCGTGACCTGTTGAACGAATATGAGTTCCCAGGCGATGACACTCCAATCATCCGTGGATCTGCTCGTGAAGCACTTCAAAACCCAGATGGCGACTACGCTAAGAAAATCATCGAAATGTTCGAAATTATCGACGAGTACATTCCGCTTCCAGAGCGTCCGATTGACAAACCATTCTTGATGCCAGTTGAGGACGTATTCTCCATCACTGGTCGTGGTACGGTTGCTACAGGCCGCGTTGAGCGTGGTACTGTTAAAGTCGGCGACGAGGTTGAAATCGTTGGTATTGCTGAAGAAACTAAGAAATCCGTTGTTACGGGCGTTGAAATGTTCCGTAAATTGCTTGATTCCGCTGAAGCGGGCGACAACATCGGTGCATTGCTCCGTGGTATAGACCGTACACAAATCGAGCGCGGTCAAGTTCTTGCAAAGCCAGCTTCCGTTAATCCGCATACTGAGTTCACTGCTCAAGTATACGTATTGACTAAAGAAGAGGGCGGACGTCACAAACCTTTCTTCACAGGTTACCGTCCACAATTCTATTTCCGTACAACTGACGTTACAGGTATCATCAACCTGCCAGAAGGTACTGAAATGGTTATGCCTGGTGACAACATCGAAGTTACTGTACAACTGATCGCTCCTATCGCGATTGAAGAAGGAACTCGCTTCTCTATCCGTGAAGGTGGCCGTACAGTTGGATCCGGTGCGGTTGTTTCCATCCAAAAATAATAAGGTTTCTTAAACCTTATTGCCAAGCTGCCCTGAGGGTCATTAGATCCTTAGGGCAGCTTTTTTGTGTGGGCTGTATTAGCGATCCCTATAGCTGGTCTAGAATGCAAATAAAGTGATGCTAGATCGTCTGGAGCGTGATGCTGCAGCGCCAAGAGAGTGTAAGACGAACGGTCCCTCATCCGTTTTTTTAATAAAAATGAAAGGTTTATAAGGGTGAATGGACACAGAGCACTTCATTAGGCGAATAAGCAATTTGCCGTTTTACGGGTACAGAGAAATCAGTTTCTTCTATATATATATGCCGAGGAAATGGCCAATAAAAATGTCTAATATTTTGCTTGCATTACATCTATCTTTTCTATATAATAGTGAATGTTGTTCTGTGACTGTGCGATGATGTGAGAGGTTACTGACACACCCGGCCCCTTTGCCATGGGAGGGCGGTCAGAAAATTTTCACGGAGTATGTCCGATAATAAATTGGGCGATAGAAGGAGGGACTAAAATGGCAAAGCAAAAAATTCGTATTCGTTTGAAAGCTTATGATCACAGAATTCTTGATCAATCCGCAGAGAAAATCGTTGAAACGGCAAAACGTTCAGGTGCTGGCGTATCCGGACCGATTCCGCTTCCAACTGAGAAACAAGTTATTACTATTCTCCGTGCGGTACACAAGTACAAGGATTCCCGGGAGCAATTCGAAATGCGTACTCACAAACGTCTGATCGACATTGTGAACCCGACTCCACAAACTGTGGATGCCTTGATGCGCTTGGACCTGCCGTCCGGTGTAGATATCGAAATCAAATTGTAATATCAATCGTGAGTTGATTAGGAAAGGAAAAGAGGTGTCAACATGAAAGGTATCTTAGGGAAAAAACTCGGAATGACTCAAGTGTTTACCCCAGAGGGCGTTGTTATTCCTGTAACGGTTATCGAAGCTGAGTCTAACATCGTTCTGCAGAAGAAAGATGTGGAGAACGACGGTTACGAAGCGATCCAAATCGGTTATGCTGATAAGAAAGAAAGCAGAGCTAACAAACCTGAATTAGGTCACGCTAAGAAGGCGAATACAGCACCTAAGCGCTACGTTCGTGAAATTCGCGGTATTGATTTGGCAGCATATGAAGTTGGCCAAGAGGTCAAAGTTGATATTTTTGCTGAAGGCGAATTTGTTGACGTAACAGGTATTTCTAAAGGTAAAGGATTCCAAGGTAATATCAAACGTTGGGGTCAAAGTCGCGGGCCTATGTCTCACGGTTCCCGTTACCATCGCGGTCCAGGTTCCATGGGTTCCATCCAAGCCAACCGTGTTCCTAAAGGCAAAAAATTGCCAGGGCATATGGGTAACGAAACGATTACGATCCAGAACCTTGAAGTCATCCGTGTGGATGCAGAGCGTAACGTATTGCTCGTTAAAGGATCCATTCCAGGTCCTAAAAATAGCGTAGTTAAAATCAAACAAGCGGTTAAGAAGTAATCGCCTTAAGGAAAGGAGGAACAAGCAATGCCTAAAGTAGCACTATATAATGTCAGCGGTAGCCAAGTGGGCGAAGTTGAACTGAATGACGCGGTATTTGGTATCGAACCGAACGTTCACGTTCTTCACGACGCAGTTGTTATGCAGCGTGCTTCCCTGCGTTTGGGTACTCATAAAGTAAAAGGACGCTCCGAAGTTCGCGGCGGTGGCCGTAAACCATGGAAACAAAAAGGCACAGGTCGTGCTCGTCAAGGTTCGATCCGTTCCCCGCAATGGGTTGGCGGCGGAATTGTGTTCGGTCCGACTCCACGCAGCTATGCGTACAAATTGCCTAAGAAAGTTCGTCGTTTGGCAATCAAATCGGCTCTTTCTTCGAAAGTGATCGACCAAGACATTATCGTATTGGATGCGCTCAGCCTGAACGCTCCTAAGACGAAAGAGTTCGCAGCGATTCTGAATAACCTGAAGGTAGACCGTAAAGCATTGATCGTAGCGCCTAGCTATGATGACAATGTAGCATTGTCCGCACGCAACATCCCAGGTGTTAAATTCGTTGCAGCTGACGGCATTAATGTTCTTGACGTGCTGACGCACGACAAACTGATCATTACGAAAGAAGCAGTTCAGAAGGTAGAGGAGGTGCTCGCGTAATGAAAGATCCTCGTGATATAATTAAACGTCCGGTGATTACGGAACGTACGGCTGACTACATGGGTGAGAACAAATATGTTTTTGAAGTAGACATTCGTGCGAACAAAACCGAAATCAAAAAAGCTGTAGAAGCGATCTTCAATGTAAAAGTGAGCAATGTGAATACGCTGCGTGTTCCTGCCAAGCCTAAACGTTACGGACGCCACTTCGGATATACTCCTGAATGGAAAAAAGCATTCGTTACGCTAACGGCTGACAGCAAGCCGCTTGAATTTTTTGAATCGGTATAATAGAACGTTAGAGCAAGGAGGGAAAAACAGTGCCAATTAAAAAGTATAAACCGACATCTCCAGCAAGACGGAATATGTCTGTATCCACTTTTGAAGAAATTACTACGGATCGTCCGGAGAAATCGTTGCTTGCTCCACTGAGCAAAACGGCTGGACGTAACAACCACGGTAAAATTACGGTTCGCCACCATGGTGGAGGACACAAACGTAACTACCGGATCATCGACTTCAAACGTAATAAGGATGGGATTCCAGGTCGCGTTGCTACAATCGAGTACGACCCGAACCGGACTTCCAACATCGCTCTGATCCACTATGTTGACGGCGAGAAACGCTACATTTTGGCTCCGAAAGGACTGAAAGTAGGCGACATGATCGAGTCAGGGCCTGGATCTGACATCAAAATCGGTAATGCTCTTCCTTTGGAGAACATTCCAGTAGGTACAGTTATCCACAACATTGAACTTCAACCAGGCAAAGGCGGACAGCTCGTTCGTGCGGCTGGTACAGAAGGACAATTGCTCGGTAAAGAAGATAAGTACGTATCCGTTCGCCTGTCTTCTGGCGAAGTGCGTAAAATTCTTAAAGTTTGCCGCGCAACGATTGGTTCTGTAGGTAACCAAGACCATGAATTGATCAAGATCGGTAAAGCTGGCCGCAGTCGTTGGCTTGGCAAGCGTCCATCTGTACGCGGTGTCGTCATGAACCCGAACGATCACCCACACGGTGGTGGTGAAGGTCGTGCACCAATCGGACGTAAGTCTCCGCTTTCTCCATGGGGCAAACCGACGCTTGGTTACAAAACGCGTAAAAAAGGCAAAGCTTCTGATAAATATATCGTTCGCGGCCGTACGAAGTAATCCGCTGCTAGCGGATCACTTCCTGGTTGCGGCAACGAGAGATATCAACAGCTGGCATAAGCCGGCTTAGCCTGAAAGAAGGCGAAGTCATTTTTCAAAGTGGCGAAGGGAGGAAAAATACATGAGTCGCAGTCTGAAAAAGGGGCCATTTATTGATGGTTACCTGTTGAAGAAAGTGGAAGAAGCGAGCGCATCGAACAAGAAGGTAGTTATCAAAACTTGGTCCCGTCGCTCTACGATTTTCCCGCAATTCATTGGACATACATTCGGTGTATATGATGGCCGCAAGCATGTTCCGGTATATGTTACTGAGGATATGGTCGGACACAAACTCGGCGAATTTGCTCCAACCCGTACCTATAAAGGTCATACGGACGACGATAAGAAAACGAGACGTTAAGCGATAAGTTCTTCGTTTGAGAGGAGGTAACACACAATGGAAGCTAAAGCACATGCAAGGTCCATCCGTATTGCTCCGCGGAAAGCTAAATTGGTTATCGATTTGATCCGTGGCAAGCAAGTTGGCGATGCTATCGCGATTCTTCGCCACACGCCTAAGGCGGCTTCCCCAATCGTGGAGAAGCTCTTGAATTCAGCGATTGCTAATGCAGAGCACAACTATTCTCTGGATGTAAATAAATTGGTTGTTACGGAAGCGTACGTAAACCAAGGTCCTACAATGAAACGTTTCCGCCCGCGGGCAATGGGACGTGCAAGTCGGATCAACAAACGCACCAGCCACATTACTTTGGTGGTATCCGAAAAATAAGGAGGGAAAACGCGTGGGCCAAAAAGTAAATCCGGTCGGACTACGAGTAGGGATTATCCGTGACTGGGAATCCAAATGGTACGCAGGCAAAGATTTCGGTGATCTTTTGCTTGAAGACGTTAAAATTCGTGAGCACCTGAAAAACAAACTGAAAGACTCCGCGGTATCTCGGATCGAAATCGAGAGAGCGGCTAATCGTGTGAATGTAACGATCCATACTGCTAAGCCGGGCATGGTTATCGGTAAGGGCGGTTCGGAAGTTGAAAACCTGCGTAATCAAATTACGAAAATCGCAGGCGGCAAAAAAGTTCACATCAATATCTCTGAAATCAAGAACCCTGATCTTGACGCGATTCTTGTCGCTGAGAGCATCGCACAACAACTGGAGCGTCGTGTTTCTTTCCGTCGTGCACTTAAACAAGCGATTCAAAGAACAATGCGCGCAGGTGCTAAAGGGATCAAAACAGCAGTCAGCGGTCGTCTTGGCGGTGCTGAGATTGCTCGTTCGGAAGGCTACAGTGAAGGAACTGTTCCACTTCATACGCTTCGCGCTGATATTGATTACGGTACGGCTGAAGCTCATACGACCTATGGACGTCTTGGCGTAAAAGTATGGATTTATCGTGGAGAGGTTCTTCCTACGGCTAAGAAACAACAAGCTGCCCAGGAAGGAGGCAATTAATCATGTTGGTACCTAAACGTGTAAAACACCGCAAGCAGCAGCGCGGTAGTTTGAGAGGCCAAGCTAAAGGCGGAACTGAGCTGAACTTCGGCGAATACGGCCTGCAAGCTCTTGAGCCTACATGGATTACGAACCGCCAAATCGAGGCTGCGCGTATCGCGATGACTCGTTATATCAAACGGGGCGGTAAAGTGTGGATTAAAATTTTCCCTGACAAGCCAATTACTCAAAAGCCTCTTGAAGTGCGGATGGGTAGCGGTAAAGGTAACGTTGAGAAATGGGTTGCAGTTGTGAAGCCAGGCAAAATCTTGTTTGAGCTTGCTGGTGTACCCGAGGAAATTGCTCGTGAAGCTATGCGGCTTGCCGCTCACAAACTGCCAATCAAAACAAAGTTTGTGAAACGTGAAGAATTGGGTGGTGAAGCAAATGAAAGCTAATGAACTTCGCAACTTAACCACTGCTGAAATCGAACAAAAAATTGCGGGTTTTAAGGAAGAGCTTTTCAACCTCCGTTTTCAATTGGCCACCGGCCAGCTCGATAACCCGACTCGAATCCGTGACGTGCGGAAAGATATAGCTCGTGCTAAAACCATTTTACATGAAAGAGAACTTGGTATTACTAGCTAATTTTGCGCTCCACTAAGCGAAGCGCCCTAAGTCCAGGAAGGAGGCTAACCATGAGCGAACGCAATGCCCGTAAAGTGCAGGTCGGTAAAGTTGTCAGCGACAAAATGGATAAAACTATTGTTGTAGCTGTTGAGACTTACAAGAAACATGATTTGTACCATAAACGCATCAAATATACAAAGAAATTCAAAGCGCATGATGAGAATAATTCTGCGAAAATTGGTGACGTAGTTAGAATCGCTGAGACTCGTCCGCTGTCCAAAGACAAGCGTTGGAGACTTGTTGAGATTGTCGAAGAAGCAGTAATTATCTAATAGCGCGAAAGCTTGAGACGAAAGGAGGAAACAACCATGATCCAACCATTCTCACGTTTGCATGTAGCTGACAACTCCGGTGCGAAGGAATTGATGTGTATCCGCGTCCTTGGCGGTACGGGTCGTCGTTCGGCACAAATTGGTGATTTGATCGTTTGTTCCGTAAAACAAGCAACACCAGGCGGCGTTGTCAAAAAGGGAGATGTAGTTAAGGCAGTTATCGTTCGTACGAAACGTGCTGTTCGCCGTAAAGACGGTTCCTACATTTCTTTTGACGAAAATGCAGCGGTTGTTGTTAAAGAAGACAAGAGCCCGCGCGGTACACGTATTTTCGGACCTGTTGCTCGTGAACTTCGTGATAGAGATTTCATGAAAATCATTTCCTTGGCTCCGGAAGTTATCTAGTACGTATGTGAAACATGAAGTTTCGACGAAACAGGAGGTGTAAAGAATGCCTAGACTGAAGAAGGTTCTAGAATCCCATAACAATAAACTGCATGTCAAAAAAGACGACACGGTTATCGTGATTACGGGTAAAGACAAAGGCAAAAAAGGCCGCGTCATCGCTGCGTATCCTCGCGAAAACCGCGTGCTTGTGGAAGGCGTGAACATGGTTAAGAAACACCAAAAACCAAATCAGCTGAACCCGCAAGGCGGAATTATTGAGAAGGAAGCTCCGATTCACGTTTCGAACGTTATGCACGTTGATCCTAAGAGCGGAAGCGTAACCCGTATCGGTTACAAAGTATTGGACAATGGCAAAAAAGTTCGTGTTGCTAAAAAATCGGGTGAAGTAATCGACTAATCCAGTAACGCAAAGAAAGGAGGTCCATGATTCATGGCAGCAAGATTGAAAGAACGTTTTTTGAATGAAGTAACGCCTGCTTTGATTCAAAAATTCAACTATACAACGGTAATGCAAGTACCTAAAGTTGAGAAGGTAGTTATCAACATGGGTGTTGGTGAAGCCGTAGCAAACTCGAAAGTGCTTGATTCCGCGGTTAACGATTTGCAGCTGATCGCTGGTCAAAAGCCGGTCATCACGCGTGCTAAGAAATCCATCGCCGGATTTAAGCTTCGTGAGAACATGCCGATCGGCGTGAAGGTAACTCTTCGCGGTGAGCGCATGTACCATTTCCTCGACAAATTGTTCAACGTAACGCTTCCGCGTGTACGTGACTTCCACGGCGTATCGAACAAAGCGTTTGACGGACGCGGTAACTACACGCTTGGTTTGAAAGAGCAATTGATTTTCCCTGAGATCGAATACGATCAAGTCGACAAAGTTCGCGGTATGGACATTGTTATTGTAACAACGGCTAAGACGGATGAAGAGTCCCGTGAATTACTCACAGGACTGGGAATGCCTTTCGTAAAATAAGTAGGTCGTAACGAATTCTCCGAAACTATTTAGGAGGTGTCAGGCTAAGTGGCAAAAACTTCGATGAAAGTTAAACAACAACGCACACCGAAATTTAAAGTACGGGCATACACCCGCTGTGAGCGTTGCGGTCGTCCACATTCGGTACTGCAAAAATTTAAAATATGCAGAATTTGTTTCCGTGAATTAGCTTATAAAGGCCAGATTCCTGGCGTGAAAAAAGCAAGCTGGTAAACAATCAACAACGGGAAGGAGGTTTACACGTATGACTATGTCAGATCCAATTGCAGATATGCTTACTCGTATTCGTAACGCGAACACGGTTCGCCACGAAACGGTGGAACTGCCTGCCTCAACGATCAAGAAGCAAATCGCCGAGATTCTGAAGCGTGAAGGCTTCATCCGCGATGCAGAATATATTGATGACAACAAACAAGGGATTATCCGTCTTTTCCTGAAATACGGCCCTAACAACGAACGCGTTATTACTGGCTTGAAAAGAATCAGTAAACCAGGTCTTCGCGTTTACACGAAGAGCACTGAGGTTCCTCGTGTTCTGGGCGGACTGGGAATCGCGATTATTTCCACTTCCAAAGGTGTTATGACCGACAAAGAAGCACGTCAGTCTAAAGCCGGCGGCGAAGTTGTCTGCTACGTTTGGTAATTAACGTCACAAAACAAGGAGGTGCAGCAAATGTCTCGAATTGGTCGCAAACCAATTACAGTACCAAGTGGTGTGGATATCACACTTGATAATAATGTGATTACAGTAAAAGGGCCGAAAGGTTCTTTGACTCGTGAACTTCACAAGGACATGAAGATCACTGTTGAGAACAATGAGATCACAGTAGAACGTCCTTCTGATCATAAAACGCATCGTTCCCTGCACGGTACAACGCGCAGTGTAGTGAGCAACATGGTGAGTGGAGTAACTGAAGGTTTCACTAGAAATCTTGAGCTGGTTGGGGTTGGATACCGCGCAAGCAAATCCGGAGAGAAGCTCGTACTCAACGTAGGGTACTCCCATCCTGTAGAAATCACTCCAGAGCCAGGCATTACATTTGAAGTGCCTTCGAACACGAAGATCGTCGTTAGCGGAATTAACAAAGAGCGTGTTGGCGAATATGCTGCTAAAATTCGTTCCGTACGCGAGCCTGAGCCATACAAAGGCAAAGGGATCAAGTACGAAGGTGAACGCATTATCCGTAAAGAAGGTAAAGCCGGTAAGAAGAAATAACTTTCTTCTTAGCGGACCAATCCTTCTGGCGAGTTGAACGATTTGTGTTGTTTAGGTAAACCGAAGGGAGTGAAATGGAAGTCATGATTACAAAAGCTGATAAGAACAAAGCTCGTCTGAAAAGACATTTGCGCGTACGGAGAAAAATCCAAGGAACGGCTGCTCGTCCAAGATTGAACGTATTCCGTTCTGCCAAACATATCTATGCACAGCTGATCGATGATGTGGCTGGGGTTACTCTGGCATCGGCATCGACACTTGATAAAGAATTGAGCGGAATCACCAACGGCGGCAATGTGGAGTCTGCTAAAAAAGTTGGCGAACTGATCGCAAAACGTGCTCAAGAAAAAGGCTTCAAAAACGTTGTGTTTGACCGTGGAGGATACTTGTATCACGGACGTATTCAGGCTCTGGCAGACGCGGCTCGCGAAGCAGGCCTTGAATTCTAAAATAATCACTAAAAGGAGGTTAACGACTTGCGTGTAGATCCGAATACTTTAGAACTGACTGAAAGAGTTGTAAATATTAACCGCGTAGCTAAAGTAGTAAAAGGCGGACGCCGTTTTAGCTTCAGTGCGCTCGTAGTTGTCGGGGACGGCAAAGGCTGGGTTGGCGCTGGGATCGGTAAGGCAGGCGAGGTTCCTGATGCGATTCGCAAAGGAATCGAAGATGCTAAGAAAAACCTTGTATTCGTTCCGCTTGTAGGAACGACAGTCCCTCACCAAGTAATCGGTCACTTCGGTGCAGGCCGCGTTCTTCTTAAACCGGCTTCCGAAGGTACCGGGGTAATCGCAGGCGGTCCAGTTCGTGCGGTACTCGAACTTGCTGGCGTAGGCGACATTCTAACAAAATCTTTAGGTTCTTCGAATTCCATCAACATGGTTAACGCGACTTTGGAGGGCTTGTCCCGTCTGAAACGCGCTGAAGATGTTGCGAAATTACGCGGTAAAACCGTCGAAGAACTTCTCGGTTAAGGAGGGAATCTCATGGCAAAGCTGCAAATTACCCTCGTACGTAGTTTGATCGGCACATCGGAGAAACAACGCACGACTGTTAAAACACTGGGACTGCGTAAAGTAAACCAATCCGTGGTTCAACAAGATAATCCTGCCATTCGCGGCATGATCAATCATGTAAGCCATCTGGTATCCGTTGAAGAAATCCAAGGATAACTCCCTGACAAGTATTAGCGGATTAGCTAACGAATGAAAATTGGTGGACCTAAGGTTTACCATTACCCGCAAGTGAAACAATAAATAAGGAGGTGCAACGAACGATGAAGTTACATGAGCTTTCCCCAGCTCCTGGTTCCCGCAAAGAACGCAAACGCGTAGGACGCGGTACAGGAAGCGGCATGGGTAAAACATCAACACGTGGTCACAAAGGTCAAAATGCTCGTTCCGGCGGCGGTGTCCGTCCGGGCTTCGAAGGCGGTCAAAACCCGTTGTATCGTCGCTTGCCAAAACGCGGATTTACGAATCCAACGCGGAAAGAGTATGCGATTGTGAACACCCAGGAATTGAACAACTTTGCGGCGGATACAGAGGTTACTCCTGAGCTGTTGTTTGAACAAGGAATCGTGAAAGACGCAAAAAGCGGCATCAAGATTCTTGGCAACGGTGAACTGACTGTCAAATTGACGGTTAAAGCGAATAAGTTCTCTCAATCCGCGGTGGAGAAAATCGAGGCTGCCGGCGGTAAAACCGAGGTGATCTAATGTTTAAAACCATGAAGAACATATGGCACGTTAAGGATCTGCGGACCCGTATTTTGTTCACTCTCTTTATCTTTATTATCTACCGGATCGGTACATTTGTTCCGGTTCCGGGGGTTAATAAAGAAGTGTTCAAAACGACTAACGTAGCGGGCAGCGATTTGCTCGGGCTATTGAACATCTTCTCGGGCGGCGCGTTGCATAATTTCTCGATTTTTGCAATCGGGATTTTCCCTTATATCACCGCCTCCATTATTATTCAGCTCCTGTCCATGGATGTTATTCCAAAGCTGGCAGAATGGGCGAAACAAGGTGAGCATGGCAAGAAGAAGACGGCCCAAGTCACTCGTTACTTAACGGTGGTCTTGGCCCTCATTCAAGCCTTTGCGACATCGATTGGGTTCAACCGGCTGTATTATACGGAGATGGTGCCGAACGCTACGTTCGGGGATTATATGTTGATCGCGATTGTTTTGACCGCGGGTACGTCGTTCTTGATGTGGCTTGGTGAGCAAATTACGGATAAGGGAATCGGTAACGGTATTTCGCTGATTATTTTCGCGGGTATCGTCGCTTCGATACCAACTCATATTCAAAATATCGCAATGTCCGATTTCATTATTTCTGGGCAAACGTTCATGAATATTGTTAAATCGCTTGCGATTGTCATTGTGTTGGTGCTGATTGTTATCGGTGTAATTTACATCCAGCAAGCCATCCGTAAAATTCCTGTACAATACGCTAAGCGTGTTGTCGGAAACAAAATGTATGGCGGGCAGAACACGCACATTCCGCTCAAAATTAACGCAGCGGGTGTTATTCCGGTTATCTTCGCATCATCCCTGCTGCAGTTTCCGATAGTCATTGCAAGCTTCTGGTCAACACACACTTGGGCACAATGGATCAGCAGCAACATGAACATTGACCGTCCGTTGGGTATTGTGTTGTATGTAATCATGATTATTGGATTCACGTTCTTCTATACGTTTGTACAGATGAACCCGCAGCAAATGGCGGATAACATGAAGAAGAATGGCGGCTACATTCCGGGGATCCGTCCGGGGAAAACAACAGCCACTTATCTGACTCGGGTTCTATCCCGTTTGACGATGACCGGCGCATTGTTCCTCGCCTTTATCTCCGTACTCCCGGTTATTCTCGGTGCATTGGCAGGACTGCCGCGTACCGTGCAAATCGGAGGTACTTCCATTCTGATCGTTATCGGTGTTGCGCTTGATACGATGAAGACGATCGAAGGGCAATTGATTAAACGTCACTACAAAGGCTTCATTAATAAATAGGAGATAGGTTCCAGGATTGAGCTTGGTTAACGAACTCTCCTGGCGCCTATTGTTCTGTTTTCTTAGCGAAGTGAACCAGTCTCGAAGGGAGTGCTTGACATGAACATTCTATTCATGGGACCTCCTGGAGCGGGAAAAGGAACACAAGCAGAGGCGATCGTTAACGAATTTGGCATTCCTCATATTTCGACAGGCGATGCATTTCGTCTGGCGATTAAGCAGGGAACGCCTGTTGGGCTGAAAGCCAAGGAGTATATCGATCAAGGCCTGCTGGTACCTGATGATGTCACCGTAGGTATCGTTCGCGAAAGACTTCAGCAGTCCGATTGCGAAAATGGTTTCTTACTGGATGGATTTCCAAGAACCCTTTCGCAAGCGGAAGCGCTGGAGGAGCTGCTTAGCGAACTGAATCGCAAGCTTACGCACGTCATCAACCTGAAAGTGGATCGTAACAAATTGCTGGCTCGTCTTACGGGACGACGGATTTGCAAATCTTGCGGCTCTACTTATCATGTGATCTTTAACCCTCCTAAACAGGAAGGTGTTTGCGATAAGTGCGGCGGAGAATTGTACCAACGTTCTGACGATAATGAAGAGAGCGTAGGCACACGGCTGGACGAATACATCAATAAGACAGCGCCGCTTCTTCAGTTCTATGAAGAAAAAGGGCTGCTGCGCGAAATTGATGGAGAACAGGAAATCGATACGGTAACGAAAGAAATCGTATCTTTACTGCGAGGTTAAGTAATGATCATTTGTAAATCCGAAACGGAACTTGGCTTTATGAGAGAAGCAGGGCGGATCGTCGCGGAGACGCACAGGCTCATGGCACAATCGATTGAGCCCGGGATTACGACGGGGGAACTCGATCAAATTGCTGATAAGTACATTCGCAGTCAAGGCGCGGTGCCGTCTTTCAAAAATTACAACGGCTTTCCTTACAGCATTTGCGCTTCGGTTAACGAAGAATTGGTACATGGATTTCCCGGCAAACGCAAACTGAATGAAGGCGACATCATCAGTCTTGATATCGGTGCGGAGTATCGCGGCTTTCATGGCGACTCGGCATGGACTTATCCGGTTGGCAAGATTTCAGAGGAAGCGAAGAGACTTCTCGAAGTTACTGAAGGATCTCTCTTTGCCGGACTGGAGCTCGTCAAACCAGATGTTCGCTTATACACGATATCGCATGCTATTCAGCGTTACATTGAGGATGCAGGCTTTTCGGTCGTTCGCGAATATGTCGGTCACGGCATCGGCGCGAATCTTCACGAGGAACCGCAGATTCCGAATTACGGCATTCCAGATCGGGGGCCACGTCTGAAGCCAGGTATGGTTCTGGCTATCGAACCTATGGTCAACGTAGGCAAGCGATATGTAAGAACGCTGGAAGATAACTGGACAGTCGTTACAGTGGACGGCTCGCTCTGCGCTCATTTCGAGCATACTGTAGCAGTTACTGCGGACGGTATGGAAATTCTTACAAAGCTGGACGAATAGGCGATGAAGGTGGAGCACCGTTCAGAAGCCAAGATCGGCCAAATGGTGAGAGTGTTGAAGGGCAAAGAAGCCGGGTCGGTTGCTGTTGTTGTAGCGATTGTGGACACCAAGTTCGTACTGATCGCGGATGGGAACAAACGAAAGTTTGATCAGCCCAAACGGAAGAATGTACAGCATCTCGAACTTTCGCCAATCATTAGCAGCGAGGTTGTTCATAGTTTGCAGGAAAGCGGTCGGGTGACTAATGCGAAGCTGCGGCATGCCGTGCGCGCATTCGTTCAATCCGCCAATCCAAATGCTGAAGAGAAAGGAGACTGACTGTGGCTAAGGAAGATGTCATTGAAGTCGAAGGTGTAGTTGTTGAGCCGCTGCCGAATGCTACTTTCAAAGTAGAGCTTGAGAACGGTCATCAAATTCTCGCTCATGTTTCCGGTAAGCTGCGGATGCATTTCATCCGTATTCTGACGGGAGATAAAGTGGTCGTTCAACTATCACCGTACGATCTCACAAAAGGTCGTATTACTTACCGTAAATAGATACCATATCATTTATTGCGAATATGTGGTATGATATTCGGGTTGAGTTTGTCACTGCATGAAATTTATTTTTTGTGGTGGCCTGTGAAACGAAGTTTTTCTCGAAGTCAGTGCTTCAAAGTTAGTTTTACTTGATGTAAAACTAGGCTAATCCTTACGAAGAAAGTTTTGCTTCGCAAAACTTTAGGGAGGTAATTAACATGAAGGTAAGACCTTCTGTAAAGCCTATTTGCGAAAAATGCAAAGTCATTCGTCGCAAAGGCCATGTAATGGTAATCTGTGAGAATCCTAAGCACAAACAAAAACAAGGTTAATAGAAGGGGGTGTAGCGTAAAATGGCTCGTATAGCTGGTGTGGATTTGCCACGTGACAAACGCGTTGAGATCGCCTTGACTTACATTTTCGGAATCGGTAAAACGACTTCTCAGAAAATCCTGAATACAACAGGCATCAATCCGGACACTCGTGTTCGTGATTTGACGGAAGATGAGGTTAGCAAACTACGCGAAACGATCGACAAAGAGGTTAAGGTTGAAGGTGACCTGCGTCGTGAAATTTCCTTAAATATTAAACGTTTGATCGAAATTGGCTGCTACCGTGGTGTGCGTCATCGTCGTGGCCTGCCTGTTCGCGGACAACGTACGAAAACGAATGCCCGTACTCGTAAGGGTCCTCGTCGTACAGTAGCGAACAAGAAGAAATAAGAAGGGAGGATAACTGACAATGGCTAAACCAAAAAAAGTCGTACGTACTAAACGTCGTGACCGTAAAAATATCGAATCTGGTGTGGCACATATTCGTTCCACATTCAACAATACGATTGTAACGATTACGGATCCGCACGGTAATGCGATCTCTTGGGCAAGCTCCGGCGGCCAAGGGTTCAAAGGTTCCCGTAAATCTACTCCATTCGCTGCGCAAATGGCTGCTGAAACAGCTGCTAAAGCTGCAATGGAACACGGCATGAAATCCGTTGAGGTTATGGTTAAAGGTCCTGGAGCCGGCCGTGAAGCCGCTATCCGTTCCCTGCAAGCGGCAGGCCTTGAAGTCAACATGATTAAAGACGTGACTCCAATCCCGCATAACGGTTGCCGTCCTCCAAAACGCCGTCGTGTTTAATGAAGTTGCATAAGGTGTGTATAACAACATTGCAACTTGGTAACAATGGTTGTTTAGGCATACTACATGGTACACTTCAGAAGACATGGCTGTTTTTTAGGAACGACGTTTTGAAGGAGGGGTAATTTCGTGATAGAAATCGAAAAGCCGAAAATTGAGACCGTAGAAGTTAACGATGATGGCACCTATGGGAAATTTGTAGTAGAACCACTTGAGCGTGGGTATGGCACCACTCTGGGTAACTCGCTGCGTCGGATTTTGCTCTCTTCTCTACCGGGTGCAGCGGTAACCTCGGTCCAGATCGATGGCGTTCTGCATGAATTTTCGACCGTTCCGGGTGTAATGGAAGACGTTACGGAGATCATTCTGAATCTGAAAGCTCTCTCTCTCAAAATCCATTCGGACGAGGAGAAAATCCTTGAAATCGATGCGGAAGGCGAAGGAGTTATTACAGCAGGTGATATCCGTGCGGATAGCGATGTCGAAATTCTGAATCCGGACTTGCATATTGCTACGCTTGAACCGGGTTCCAGACTTCACATGCGCATATTCGCAGGCCGGGGCCGCGGTTATGTTCAGGCAGATCGGAATAAACGAGATGACCAACCTATCGGTGTCATTCCTGTGGATTCGATCTATACCCCGATTGCACGTGTCAACTACGTCGTAGAGAATACACGAGTTGGCCAAGTGACCAACTACGACAAGCTCACGCTTGAAGTATGGACAGATGGCAGTATCAAACCAGAAGAAGCGGTAAGCCTCGGTGCGAAAATCTTGACCGAGCATCTTTACTTGTTTGTGGGTCTCACAGACGAAGCGAAGGACGCGGAAATCATGGTGGAGAAGGAAGAGGACAAGAAGGAGAAAGTGCTTGAGATGACTATCGAAGAGCTCGATCTTTCCGTTCGTTCCTACAACTGCCTCAAACGTGCCGGTATCAATACCGTGCAAGAGCTGACGACGAAAACCGAAGAAGATATGATGAAGGTTCGTAACCTCGGACGCAAATCTTTGGAGGAAGTCCAAGAGAAGCTGGAAGAGCTTGGACTCGGACTTCGTACGGAAGAATAGATTGCTTGAATCGTTTTAGCGAAGGAGGGAATACACATGGCATACCAAAAGTTGGGACGTAACTCTAGTGCACGTAAAGCTTTGTTCCGTGACCTGGTAACAGACCTGTTCTTGTATGAGCGCATCCAAACGACAGAAGCGAAAGCGAAAGAAGTTCGTTCTATCGCTGAGAAGCTCATTACAAAAGCAAAACGCGGTGATTTGCATGCCCGCCGTCAAGTTGCAGCGTTCGTTCGCCGCGAATCGATCGACGGAGAGC
Source organism: Paenibacillus woosongensis (assembly GCF_030122845.1). NCBI lineage: Bacteria > Bacillati > Bacillota > Bacilli > Caryophanales > Paenibacillaceae > Paenibacillus > Paenibacillus woosongensis. The sequence goes on along the minus strand of NZ_CP126084.1, from coordinate 4,622,355 downwards.
AAGATGCAATTCAAAAGCTGTTCACAGAAATCGCAACTCGTTACTCCGAGCGTCCAGGCGGATACACTCGTATCCTGAAACTGGGACCTCGTCGTGGTGACTCTGCCCCTATGGTTTATCTTGAACTGGTAGACCGGGCTTAATATTCTTCGTGAATTGCCTCTATTTTCCCACGGGAAATATAGCTTATTCATAAGGAGAGCGACAGCGGAAGGAGCCGGACTTTCGGTTCAGCGGCTTTCAGCCCCGAACGAGCCATGGGCGGCTTGAGCGGGGCTTTGCTCTTATTAGAGGACAGTTGCGTGTCTGGGCGGCACGTACTGGGCTCGGCCATATATGATGCAAACTCTCTGTACGCCAAGCCTGGATATGGCTAGTTCGCTCAGAGAGTTTTTCATTTATTAACACAAGCATGCAGCAAGCGTTCAGGAAGGTGGCAAGGTCGTGCGTAATTTACTGATGACGGTCTGTTATGATGGAAGCAATTATTATGGCTTTCAGACGCAGCCGGGAGGCAATACGATCCAAGATTGCCTGGAAGCGGCTATTCAGAATTTAACAGGCGAGACGGTTAAAATCCATGGCTCAGGCCGCACCGATGCCGGGGTTCATGCCCGGGCGCAGCCGTTTCATTTCTTGACCTCGTCGCAAATTCCGGTAGAACGCTGGTGCCTTGCGTTAAACGGGCGCTTGCCTGCAGATATTCGCGTTACGTCTGCTAAGGAGGTAGAGCTTGATTTTCACGCCAGGCGGTCAGCCAAACGGAAGACGTACCGTTACACGATTAATGCTAACCGGTTTACTGACGTATTCCAGCGCAGCTACCAGCTTCACCATCCGGGAAAGCTTGATGTGGATGCGATGCGCGAGGGCTTGAGCTTCCTCCTGGGAACGCATGATTATACATCGTTTGCTTCCCGTCATTCTACGAAGGCCAGCCATGTCCGGACGATCGACGAGACGAGAATCGAAGTAGATATGTCGCTGGCTGTGCCAGGCACCAGGGATCAGGGCGTGATTCATCTGTATATTAGCGGGAATGGCTTCCTGCAGCATATGGTGCGGATCATCGTGGGAACCCTGCTTGAGGTAGGTCAGGGCAAGCGCCCTCCAGAACAGATGAAGCAGATTCTGGAGGCGAAGGATCGCAAGGCGGCTGGGCCAACTGCGGAAAGCAAGGGGCTTATGCTGTGGAGCGTGGAATACGAACAGCACTAGACAGAGGCCATAAGCTTAAGTGAAACCATCATGTCTATGGAACGTATGATACTCAACTAGTTTCTAGGAGGGGTACACGACTATGAAATGTCCTGTTTGCAATGACGTTCGCATGAGGGAAATAGAGAAGGATGGCGTTATGATCGATGTTTGCCCGGATTGCAAAGGCGTATGGCTGGACCGCGGCGAGCTGGAGAAGCTGCTTGGAGAAATCCGCGAGCTGCGGCCTGCATTTGACGAGTGGTACGAAAGCCGCGAGGGTGGACAGGCTTATCGTCAGGGAGACGAGCGGTATTGCCAGCCAGGGCCTGAGTCAAGCTACAATCCGGGATTCGATCCGGGAGCGCCCCGGCCGGGTAGTCAGCCTGGGTATGGGTCCAAGGCTCCACAGCAGGGCTATGATCCTCGTTACGGCAATCCTTATGGCGGCGGTAAATATCATAAGGATCACTACAAGTATAAGAAGAAAAAGTCGGTTCTCGACGTTCTTGGAGACTTGTTCGATTAATGCCGAGTTTAATTCAATTTGCTCTAAAAAAGACTTGCGTAATAAATGTGCATCCTGTAAAATATAAGTTGTGTTTTCTTATGGCTATCCCACAGCCCCCAATAAGAAGACGATACATCTATGATAATTTAAATGCGAATAAGCATAGGAACGAAGATAAATTTACCAGATTCGTTCTGCGCCCAAAGAGCATGAACATGTCTGGTATCTATGAACCATGAACCATTTCGGACGAGAATGAAGGAGGATCTTTACATGCGTACCACCTATATGGCTAAGCCAAGCGAAGTTGAGCGCAAATGGCACATCATTGATGCCGAAGGCAAAACGCTGGGCCGTTTGGCAAGCGAAGCTGCGGCATTGATTCGCGGCAAACACAAACCAGGATTTACACCTCATGTTGACGGCGGTGATTTCGTTATCGTCATCAATGCTGAGAAAATCAGACTTAGCGGCAACAAAATGGAAAACAAGAAATACTATCGTCACTCCCAGCACACAGGTGGTCTTAAAGTGACGGTTGCTCAAGACCTGTTGAGAACAAAACCTGAGCGCATGATCGAATCTGCGGTTCACGGCATGCTTCCTAAAACTCGTCAAGGCGAGAAAATGAAGCTGAGATTGAAAGCATATGCGGGTACTGAGCATCCACATGCAGCACAAAAACCAGAAGTTTACGAACTTCGCGGATAATTAAAAGGGAGGACAGTTTCATGGCACAAGTACAATACTATGGGACAGGTCGTCGTAAACATTCGGTAGCTCGTGTTCGCCTTGTACCGGGTGAAGGACGCATTGTCATCAATAAACGTGATATCAATGACTACTTCGGTTTGGAAACACTCAAACTGATCGTTAAACAACCGCTGAACTTGACAGAAACAAGCACTAACTACGACGTGATCGTTATCGCTCACGGCGGAGGTATCTCTGGTCAAGCAGGAGCAATTCGCCACGGTATTTCCCGTGCATTGCTCAAAGCAGATCCAGAATTCCGTCCTGCACTGAAGAAAGCAGGCTTCTTGACTCGTGACCCACGTATGAAAGAGCGTAAGAAATACGGACTTAAAGCTGCTCGTCGTGCGCCACAATTCTCCAAACGTTAATATTCCCTTGCAGAACAAGGAAAGAAAGCCCTTGGCCGTTATTGGCCAAGGGCTTTTTTCTCGCGTTCATATTGACTTATTGTTAAAAAGTTCTATACTTTAAATTATAATTCAAATCTGATTAGTAGGAATATTTCCTTGTTTATGTAAATTTGCTGCGAGGGGGACAAAACCATGAATTTATTGGAGAAAGAACAGTTGATTCAGATTAAGGCGGAGGAGTTCGAGAAAGCATCTCCTGAAGAGATTATCGCTTGGGCAGTTCAGACATTCCCGAATATTACATTTGCGTGCAGCTTCGGTGCAGAGGATGTCGTGCTGGTGGATATGCTGCAGAAGATCAGCCCGTCGACGGATATTTTCTATCTGGACACGGACTTCCACTTTAAAGAAACCTATGAAACACGCGATAAAATGGCTTCCAAGTACAATCTTGAATTCGTGCGGGTATCTCCCCTAATTACGCCGGAGGAGCAAGCCGCTCAGCACGGCGAAGAGCTCTGGAAGAGCGATCCGAATGCCTGCTGCAACATTCGCAAGGTCGAGCCTTTGACCCGGGTATTGTCCGGATATGATGCTTGGATCACGGGGATCCGGCGCGATCAGGCGCCAACGCGCGCCAATGCGAAGAAGGTGGAATACGATACGAAATTCGGGCTGGTCAAATTCAATCCGATAGCTAGCTGGACTTCCGAGGATGTATGGGACTACATCCGGGCTAACAATGTGGTATACAATCCGCTGCACGATCAGAATTATCCTAGCATCGGCTGTGAGTATTGTACTCGTCAAGTTATGCCGGGAGAAGATCCGCGGGCAGGCCGCTGGTCAGGAACCGATAAAATCGAATGCGGACTTCATAAATAATAATATATACATTCTTATATGCAGGGAGAGATGGAGATGACAGCAATTTTGCCACATGGTGGCAAACTGGTAAATCGGGTTGTGACAGGTAAGGAAAGAGAAGAATTGCTCGCGCTAGCTAAAGACCTTCCGGTAATTTCGATCAATGCCTGGACCATTTCGGATTTGGATTTGATCGGTGTCGGAGCCTTTTCTCCATTGGAAGGATTCTTGAATCAAGAGGATTACGAATCTGTGGTTCAGAAGATGAGACTCGCTGACGGTACGGTGTGGAGTATTCCGATTACCTTGTCCGTGAGTGAGGAGCAGGCGCAGCAGCTGGAAATCTCCAAGCGTGTTGCGCTTGTAGGGGAACAGGACGGCGTCATCTACGGCTTGCTTGACGTGGAGAGCGTCTATAAAGTGGACCAGGCTGAGGAAGCGAGAAATGTATTCAAAACGGAAGATAAGGAGCATCCGGGAGTAGCTAAGCTCTTCGAACGTTCACCTTATTACGTGGGCGGACCGGTGCAGGTGCTCAATCGTCCGCAGCCGGAGCGCTTCGGCGAGTTTTACTTTGATCCAGCGGAAACTCGGCGCTTATTTGCCGAGAAGGGCTGGCGTACCGTGGTCGGATTCCAGACACGCAACCCGGTGCACCGCGCGCATGAATATATCCAGAAGAGCGCGATGGAAATCGTTGACGCATTGTTCCTGAATCCGCTGGTCGGCGAAACGAAGTCGGATGACGTTCCGGCGGACGTTCGCATGAAGAGCTACCTTACGCTGCTGGAAAATTATTATCCCGCGGATCGTACTTTCCTTGGCGTGTTCCCGGCCGCGATGCGTTATGCCGGACCACGGGAAGCGATTTTCCATGCTATGGTCCGCAAAAACTACGGCTGCACCCATTTCATCGTTGGCCGTGATCATGCGGGTGTCGGCGACTATTACGGAACATATGAGGCCCAGGAAATCTTCCTGAACTTTACGCCGGAGGAGCTCGGGATTTCTCCGCTCTTCTTCGAGCATAGCTTCTTCTGCACAACCTGCGGCAACATGGCTTCAAGCAAGACGTGCCCGCATCCGAAAGAGGCGCATTTGACGCTGTCGGGTACGAAGGTAAGAGCTTTGCTGCGCGATGGTGTATGCCCGCCGCCAGAGTTCACGAGACCAGAAGTAGCGAAAGTATTGATTGAGGGCATGAGCCACCAGGTCGTTATTTAATGTCATAAATCGAATATGAGGTATATTTGTCCACCTCGTCCCATATAGATGATTAGAATCATATGGGCTCGGAGGTGGCTTTTTTATGGGATCAAGAGATAAGGTGACGCTATGGATTTCATTAGGTCATATTAAAAAGCTGATGCTCGGCCTCGTTTTGCTGGGCTTACTATGGGGAATTGCGGTATACGAAGTTCCGGCAAGGAATGCCTGGAATTATTGGAGCCTGCCTTTAGCCGGAGTGACTATAGCATTGGATGCCGGACATGGCGGGCCGGACGGGGGAGCCGTAAACCGGCAAGGCCTCATCGAGAAGGATATCAATCTGGCTGTAGCTCTTTATCTGCGCGACTATTTGCAGCAGGCTGGGGCAATTGTCGTCATGACCCGGGAAGATGATCGAGATTTAGCCGATGCAGAAACAAAAGGGTACAGCAAACGCAAAACCGAGGATCTAAAACGCCGCGTTCGCTTCATTAAAGAGAAGCAGGCCAAACTGCTGATCAGCATTCATGTGAACAGCGTCCCTTCCAGCAAATGGAGCGGAGCACAGACGTTTTTTACCAAGGAGGATGAAAAAAGCTACGATTTGGCCTACTTGATTCAGGATGAGCTGATACGTAATTTGGAGAACAGCGATCGTGTAGCGAAGCAAAACGATAAATCCGTTTATTTGCTGAAAGCTTTGAAAATCCCATCTGCGCTCGTGGAAGTCGGTTTTTTATCCAATCCGGGGGAAGCGGCGATGCTCGGCAGTGAACAGTACCAGCAGAAGGTGGCGGCCTCGATTTATCAGGGCATTTTAAGATATAGCGCTGGAGAGACGGGAAAAAGGGCAAAGAAGAGCGGAGAGTGATATAATATACATATTTACACGATATGATACGAAGTCGAGGTGCTGTCATTGTTATCCAAGGAGCATATTCAAGCGGCCTTGCGCCCTATTGCCGAGCCGAAGCTGAAACGAAGTTTGGTTGATCTGCAATGGATTCGCGATATGATGGTGAAAGAAGATCGTGTCTCTCTAACAGTAGTCTGCCTAGAGAAGGATGAGGAGACGCAGAAGCTGCTGGAGCGGGAGATTCGTGACCGTCTGGCGGATGCTGGCGTTAGTCATGTTCATTTGAGATTCCGGGAAGCTTCCGAGCGGGAGCGCGAAGAGGCTGTGGGCGAGCAGCCGGGAGAAGCAGGAGAAAAAGAATCTTCCGATGAGGAGGTGCTGCGCAAAGGACATGCTGCCGGCCTCGAGAAGCTGCCAATTCTGGATCCGAAGTCCGGCGTGAAGTTCATTGCGATTGCCAGTGGCAAAGGCGGAGTTGGCAAATCTACCGTTACTGTAAATTTGGCCGTTGCGCTTGCCCGGCGTGGACAGCGTGTCGGCTTAATCGATGCGGATATATACGGCTTCAGTGTTCCGGATATGATGGGCATTGAAGAAGTTCCTAACTTGGATGAAGGGGCGATTATTCCTGTCGAGCGCTTTGGCGTAAAGGTAATGTCGATGGGCTTCTTCATTCAGGAGAATAATCCCGTCATTTGGCGGGGACCTATGCTGGGAAGGATGCTTCGCCAGTTCTTTAGCGATGTAGATTGGGGGGAGCTCGATTATGTGCTGCTTGATCTGCCCCCGGGAACAGGAGATGTGGCGCTTGATGTACATCAAATGATTCCGCATAGCAGCGAAATCATCGTGACGACGCCTCATGCCACGGCTGCCTTCGTGGCGGCCCGTGCCGGAGCGATGGCACTGAAGACGAACCACGAGGTGCTGGGCGTAATTGAGAACATGGCTTACTACGAATGTTCGGCCTGCGGCCAGAAGGACTATATTTTTGGCCGGGGAGGCGGAGCGCGGCTTGCCGAGACGCTGCACACTGGATTGCTGGCGCAAATTCCGCTGGGCGCTCCGGACAACCATCCGGCCGAACCGGACTTTTCGCCTTGCGTGTATAAGCAGGACAGCACAGTTGGCCGGATCTATGATGACATAGCCCTGCAGGTTATCAATAAGTACGCAAAAGACTGACCGGATGGTCAGTCTTTTTTTATGACAGTTAGGAAAGTTTAATTTGTCTAGGAGCCGCCACCACCGCCGCCATCGCCACCTTGGCCGCCACCGCCACCGCCGCCTTTGCCGGAAGTAGACTCTTTTTCAAGCTTGGGCTGCAGTTGCTCCTGCACCACCGTTTTGAGCAGATCCATCACTTCCATTTTGAAGAGCGGGCTTTGCATCGCTTCCTGCATGACAGTCATGGACTGCTTGCGGAAATCGGGCGTTTGGGTTAGATCGAGGAACATTTTCATAACCTCAGGCGACTTCATAATTTCGCTGACAGATTTCTGATACTGCGGATCCTTGATCAACTGCATATGCAGCTCTTTGTTCTGTGAATTGATCGCTTTGGCGAAATCGCCAGCGAATTTGGGGTCGGTCATAATCTTTTCGAACTCTTTTTTGTATTCCGGGGAGGTGATTGTTTCCTTGACGGCCATCTTCACCTGTTCCGAGGTTTGGGTTGGCAGGATCATTTTGATCCCCATAGTGCCGCCACCACCGGAACTAGAGCCCCCGCCCCCGCCACCTCCGCCAGAAGATCCGCCTGATCCCCCGGAACCGGAGCCGCCGCCACCGCCTGATTGTCCGCCTCCGCCTTCGGATGGCGGGGAGCTGAGCGCTTCGTAAATGGCTTTTTTACCTTCATCGGTTTTAAGTATGTCAATGATCATGGATTTCGTCTCTTTGTATCCCCCTCCCTGAGCAGAAGAGTAGCTCGGTTCAGAACCGCAAGCCGTTAGCGGAAGTATACAAGCACATATAAGGCACAGTATCCATCGGTAGTTCAGCCGTTTCATGGTTCCTTCCTCCTTCATCGTCATCGCTGTATGTAGTATGCGGACGTGAAATAGGAATTATCCCCTTGAAAAGCATGGTGTTTTACCGGAATCGTTGGTAAAATAATTCGTTAGTGGGGGTGTTAGGTTTTGAATTTGAAAAATTGGCTCTATTTGTTCTGGACCACTTTGTTGGTTGGAGCAGTTGGATCGCTGGCCGTAGGCCTAATCCTGCAATGGACGGATACCGTGCAGTTAAACGGAGCGGTGGATTTTTTGGTGAATGTCGGTATTTTGCTCGGGGTAGGCATTATGGTTAGCGTATATTCCCAAATGGGCTTTTTTGCTTATTTGATGATCAACTACATGGGCACAGGCGTTTTTACCAGAAGAACCTGGCAATACGTACAAATCGTGCTCACCGCGCTTGCGCTGCTTGAGCTGATGTTCTTCCGGACGTTTGTAGGAGAAGGGCAAGGCGGTGGCTCCGATATCGTTCTTAGCGCGGTTATACTTATTGTGGCTTGTGCCGTAGCTTTTTATAAGGCGAAGCTGACCAATGGCACAGCATGGATTCCAACCTTGTTCTTCATGATCGCCGTGACGATCGTAGAAATGATCGGGGTGCTCAAGATCGGCGTTAATGCGGCGACGGCATGGATCGTTGCTCCGCTCTTGGCATGCAATGCGTATCAGATACTAATCCTGCATAAAGTATTGAAGCCTGCGGCTCCTGCAGGGTCTGCACAAAACCCGTAATAAAAGAAGCAAGCGAAGAAGCTCAGTAGGAATACTGGGCTTTTTGTTTTAGCCAAGCCATAAAAAAGACCTCCGTTAAAACGGAAGTCCGTGAAGCCAACAAGTCTTCCTTATGCCGCTGCTTGTGCCGCTACATCTGCATCTGTTTACATTCCTGCCGCGATGTCGATTTGCTCCTGTATCCAGGCCTGATCCCTCACCTGAGCGCCTTTGACGCCCGCTTCCTGGAGCAGGTCGGTGACGGTAACGAATTCGTATCCTTTTTTGCGGAGCTCGTCGATAATGATTGGAAGCGCCTCATGTGTCTGTTTAACGGAATCGCTGGCATGAAAGAGAACGATATCACCGGGATGCGCTTTGCTGACGACGCGGTTTACGATCGTTTGAACGCCCTTATTCATCCAATCCTGCGAATCGGTATCCCACTGGATCACTTTATAGCCAAGCTCGTCGGCAATTTTCAGCACGCGTTTATCAAAATCCCCATTCGGCAGCCGAAGCAAGGCAGGTGCTTTTCCGGTCAAATCGGTTAAAATAGAATGAGCCGTCGTAAGCTGCCGCTTAATTTCTTCATCTTCCAGGCCGCTGTAGTTGACGTGCTTATGGCCATGGCTGCCGATTTCAAAGCCTTGCTGCTGAATGGCCTTGACGAGCTCGGGATGGCTCTTGCTCCAAGGGGAGGAAAGGAAGAAGGTCGCTTTTTTCACGTCCTTATCTTTAAGCACCTGAAGTATTGGCCCTGTTCTTGTATCCCCCCAGCTGATATCGAAGGTGAGAGCAATGACCTTCTTGTCGGTAGATACGCTGTAGATGGCCGAATGATTGCTCTCCTCGGAGAATACCGTAATATTTTCTTTCTCTACATAGATGATACCGGCTGCAAACAGGGCCGCGGCAAATACAAACATGAAGCGTTTGATCTTTTTTCCGTTGAGGACGTAGAAGAAGTTATTCATAAGTTAAGCCCCTCTCGTTTCAAAATAAATTTGTCCGCTGTTACAATATATGCTCGTACCTTTTGCGAATATAACCGTTCTCGTCCGCTTTAGAGGAAATCATCAGAGACAGCTCTAGGAGGTATTTATGTCTTTTCGTCGTTTTATTCAAGATTTGGCCCATTATCGGAAAATGCTGCTTGTTTCCCTGACGCTGTTCGTTGCCGGAATTGTGCTTGGAGCTGTATATTCGGATTTTCTCGGCGCCATGCTGAAGCCGCAAATTCATGCAATACGTGAGGTGAGCGGCAGTTTGTCGCAGTCTTCCTCGCCGGAGCTAAGCTTCTTTATATTCATTTTCTTGAACAATGCCATCAAAAGCTTGCTGGTTATCGGGCTGGGTGCGTTCTTCGGTTTTATGCCC